>NZ_FCOG02000131.1 GCF_001544975.2 Caballeronia arationis
AACTGGGAGTTTCGCAACTGCTTATCTGCACCTATCCGCACGCTGCGCTTGGCTTCGCGCGATTCTGCAAGACCGACTAGATAAGCGCGCTGAACGCGCTCGTCGGCGAGTGCCCGCGCGTCGCCGTGTTGCACAACCGCGCCGCCCTCCAGCACGTACGCGTAATCCGCGATCCGCAGCGTAACTTCCGCGTTCTGCTCGACCAGCAGCACATCGACGCCCGTATCGCGAATCACATGAATCACTCGCGCGATTTTCTCGACCACGGCTGGCGCGAGTCCGATGGTCGGCTCGTCGAGCAGCAACACACGTGGTGCGGCCATCAGCGCGCGCGCGACCGCCACCATCTGCTGCTGGCCGCCGCTCAGTGTCCCGGCGGGCGCGCCGAGTTTTGAAACTAGATCGGGAAAGTAGCCAAGACAGCGCTCGAGATCGACGCTTATCGCGCGCGCGTCGTTGCGGCAATAGGCGCCAAGCGCCAGGTTTTCGTGCACCGTCATGCTGCCGAACAGCCGTCGTCCTTCCGGCACGAGGGACATCCGCGCCGCACGCGCGTATCCGCCGATGCCGAATCCATCGCCTCCCCGTTCAGCGTCACGCTGCCCGCCTGCGCCGTGACGAGTCCCGCTACGAATCTCGAAGCTCAGATCGGATACGGCGAGCAATCCCCCGAAACGCCATGAGATATCCCGTGCTTCGAGCAGCGGCCTTGTTACGGATGTCTGCATCATGCGCCTCCGTTCGAGCGCATGAGCGTTGCGAGGCGCGCCTTCGCGCTCGTCATGCGGCCGTGCCAAGTCCTATGATGCCGCCCGGAAGGAGCAGCATCGCCAGCACGATGGCCGCGCCGTAGAAGATATGTTCGCTCGCGCCGAAGCTGAGCGTCACGCTGCCGAGCAACACGAGCAGCACCGCACCCGAAACCGGCCCGAGCGGATGATGCTCTCCGCCGACCTTCAGATACGCCAGCGCCAGCGTCGACAGCAGAAAGCCGAAATCGGGCGGGCTGATGACGTTGTTGGCGAACGCATGCAGCGAACCCGCAATGCCCGTCACGAAGCACGAGATGCAAAAGCACGCGATCTTTCACCAGATGCACGCGGATACCGACCGAGCGCACGACGTTCTCGTTGTCGCGAACGGCGATCAGCAACTTGCCGAACTGCGAGTTTTCGATCGCAAACAGCGCGAGCAACAGCACTCCGACGACCAGCACGACGAAGGCCGGAAACCCGGTGCCGTGCACGGGCGCCCTTTCGATGATCGACAGCCCCGCGCCGCCCTTCGCGCGCTTGAGGTGGTACGCGATCAGATCGTCGTTGATGTATTCGCCCGAAAACTACGTGGCATGCGCCGTTCTCACGACGCCATTCGGTTTCGGTATCTCCACCGAGCCGGTGCGGACCGGCGACAACCCGCCCTCAAACCTGTACGTTCCCCGGTTCTCACATGGCGAGGATTCGCGGCACCGCGGGCATCACGCAACCGATCGTTTGGACGTGATACCGCCGTCCACGGTGATGACCGTGCCCGTCGTATAGCTCGAATGCGGCGACGCGAGATAGACGAACAGATTGGCGATCTCCTCGACGGTCGCGGCGCGTCCCAGGGGATAATTCGAAAGCAGCTCGTCCGAGCGCGCTTCGTCGCCCAGCAAACGGGCGGCGTGGCCCTTGAGCACCTTCGCGATGCGCTCCGTTGCCACCGGTTCCGGGTTGACGCCGACCACGCGAATGCCGTCCTCCAGACTGCGGCCGCCGCGCGCGCATGTGAACGCCATCAACGCCGCATTGCCCGTCGAGCCGGCGATATAGTTGAAGTCGAAGTTCTGCCCGCCGCTTCCGATATTGTTCAGAATCACACCCCGTCCGCGCGACTTCATCTCGGTGTACATCGCCCGCGTCAGATTGATGTAACCGAAGACCTCAAGCTGCCAGCCTCGACGCCACTCGTCTTCGTTCACGTCCCATAGCGTTCCGCCGGGAATGGCGCCCGCATTGTTCACGAAGATGTCGGCATCGCGCGCGAACCCGACGATGTCGGTTATCGCACCGGGCGTCGTCATGTCGAGCGCGAACGTATCCACGTTCACGTCATACGTGGAGCGCAGTTCGTGAGCGAGCGTAGCGAGCCGGTCAGCCGTTGGGGCGACGAGCGACACGCGACAGCCTTCCCGGGCGAACGCGCGTGCAAGGCCCTCGCCAATGCCCTGCGACGCGCCGGTGATCAGCACGCGCCGGCCCCCTATGTTCATGTCCATGCAGCTCTCCCTGTCTCTCCATCGGTCCATTGAATGACCGCGTCGAACATCTGGCAATCGGTGTGGACCGCCAGTCCCGTACTTTGAAAGGATTCGCCGAAGCCGGCAGACATAGGCTGATCCTATTGCGGGCAAATCAAATCGGTATTTCCACATCGGGCGGGCGGAGTTTTAAACTTGGGGTATCGACAACCGATAGCGACTGACGCGCTGCAAGCACGCATGGAGGATTCGAATGAACCTGGAAAGCGCCGTCGACATCGTCGCGCCGACTTCCGTGGCCGCCCTCGCCGCCACGCTCGACTACGACGCCGCGCCTGCCGAGCGCGAAGCCTTGCCGCCGCTATGGCACTGGATCTTCTTCCGGCCGACTGTGAGGCAATCGCTGATCGCCGCGGACGGTCACCCGCAGAAAGGCGGCTTTCTTCCCGACCTCGGCCTGCCGCGCCGCATGTGGGCCGGCGGCCGGTTGCGCTTTCCCGCGCCGGTGATCGTCGGCGAGCGCATCACGCGTGAATCGCGCGTTCTCAAGACAAGCGAGAAGCAGGGACGAACCGGCAGGCTCGGCTTCGTGACGGTAGGGCATCGCATCGCGTGCGGCGGGACGCTTGCGATCGAGGAAGAGCACGACATCGTGTACCGCGAAGCGGGCACGCCGGCATCGGCGCCCACCGCCGCGCCTGCCGATCAAGCATGGCATCGCACACTGATACCCGAAGAAACGCTTCTGTTCCGCTATTCCGCCCTGACCTTCAACGCGCATCGCATCCATTACGACACGCCCTATGTCACGCAGACGGAAGGCTATCCCGGACTCGTCGTGCATGGCCCCTTGATCGCGACGCTGTTGATGGACCTGCTCAGGCGTCGGCTTCCCGACGCTACCGTGCGCGAATTCTCCTTCAAGGCGCTGCGCCCCTGCTTCGCCGGAAACCCGTTGCATTTGTGCGGCCAGCCCTCGGCCGATGGCAAGTCCATCGAATTGTGGTCGAAGGATCACGAAGGCTGGCTCGGCATGACCGCGCGCGCCATGCTCGACTAACCAATACGACACGTCATGATCGAAACCACCGACGCCTATCAGGACATTCGCGACGCCGTGCGCGATCTCTGCAAGCAGTTCTCCAGTGAATACTTCCGCAAGGTCGACGAAGTGCGCGGCTATCCCGAAGCCTTCGTCGATGCGCTCACGAAAGCGGGTTGGCTCGCCGCCCTGATACCGCAGGAGTACGGCGGCTCGGGTCTGGGTCTCACGGAAGCGTCCGTCATCATGGAGGAAATCAATCGTTCGGGGGGCAACTCGGGCGCGTGTCACGGCCAGATGTATAACATGGGCACCCTGCTTCGGCACGGCTCGGCCGAGCAGAAGAAACGCTATCTGCCAAAGATCGCATCGGGCGAACTGCGTCTGCAGTCGATGGGCGTGACCGAGCCGACCACCGGCACCGACACCACGAAGATCAAGACCACTGCCGAAAGGAAGGGCGACCGTTATGTCATCAACGGCCAGAAGGTCTGGATCTCGCGCGTGCAGCATTCCGATCTGATGATCCTGCTCGCACGCACGACGCCGCTCGCGGACGTGAAGAAGAAGAGCGAAGGCATGTCGATCTTCATCGTCGATCTGCGCGACGCCGTCGGCCACGGTCTCACGGTCCAGCCGATCATCAACATGGTGAACCATGAGACCAACGAACTGTTCTTCGACAATCTGGAAATTCCTGCCGCGAACCTCATTGGCGAAGAGGGGATGGGCTTCAAATACATTCTCGACGGATTGAACGCGGAACGCACGCTGATCGCGGCGGAATGTATCGGCGATGGTTACTGGTTCATCGACAAGGTGAGCGAATACGTGAAGGAGCGCGTCGTGTTCGGACGGCCCATCGGACAGAACCAGGGCGTGCAGTTTCCGATTGCACGGTCATACGTCAATGTCGAAGCGGCCAATCTGATGCGCTTCAAGGCGTGTGAACTCTTCGACGGGCACAAGCCCTGCGGCGCGCAAGCCAACATGGCGAAGCTGCTTGCCGCCGATGCATCGTGGGAAGCGGCCAACGCCTGCCTGCAGTTTCACGGCGGCTTCGGCTTCGCAGCGGAATACGACGTGGAGCGCAAGTTCCGGGAGACCCGTCTCTATCAGGTCGCGCCCATCTCGACCAATCTCATTCTGTCGTACGTGGCCGAACATATTCTCGGCTTGCCGCGTTCGTTCTGAAGGGGCATCGCCATGCGTCCGCTGCAAGGAATCAAGGTCGTCACGCTGGAACAGGCGATCGCCGCGCCCTTCTGCACGCGTCAGCTCGCCGACATGGGCGCGCGCGTGATCAAGATCGAACGTCCCGGCGCGGGCGACTTCGCACGTGGCAACGACGAGCGCGTGTCGGGCCCGTCGTCGCATTTCGTATGGACGAACCGGTCGAAGGAAAGCATCACGCTCGATGTGAAGCAGTCATCGGCGCTCGACATCATCCACAAGCTGCTCGCCGATGCCGACGTGTTCGTGCAGAATCTCGCGCCAGGCGCAACGCAACGTCTGGGGCTGGACTTTGCCGCATTGAGCGCGCGCTATCCCCGTCTGATCGTCTGCGACATATCCGGCTACGGCGCGGATGGCCCGATGCGCGACAAGAAAGCGTACGACTTGCTGATCTAGAGCGAATCGGGTTTTCTGAGCGTCACGGGATCGGAAGACGAACCTGCCAAAGCAGGCTGCTCGATCGCGGATATCGCCGCCGGCATGTATGCGTACACCAATATTCTCGGAGCGATCATCGAGAGTGAAGGGATGGCCTGCAAACACGATATCGCCGCCGAACCGATCACGCGCGAGGAGATTCATCACCGGCAGATCGAGATGCACGGCTATCGCCGCAGCGATGGCTTGTTCGAAGTAAGCGCCAGCCTTGCCGATTCCAAGACTGGCGACTTCACGCTGCCCGGCGGTGCACGCCTGATAAACGCCCGATCACCCATTCACGATTTGGGCGTCACACTGTTGTTCGACAAAGACATGATCGTTCGCGAGGTTCAGACGTTCGTCCGATCTCATCCGTACGCATCGTGCCAGGGTGGCGGCGACACGCTAGAGGCTTTGGTCGGCATGCGTATTGGCCCAGGCTGGAACAGTGAAGTGCGCAAGCGTCTGCCACCAAGCGATACTTGCACGCAGCTGAAGGAATTGCTCGGCCCGCTCGCGAGCACCGCATATCAGACCATGGTCACCGAACGCCCATCCGCATTGGACGAGCGCGACGTCCGCGGGAAGCCTCGCAAGGTCGATAGCTGCCATGCGTACGGCGCGTCGCGTGAATTGGTCAAGACGCTATGGCCGGAATACCACGTGCTGAAGAAGATGTGACCGCATCAAGATGCGCTCAGCATCCATGTTGCCGAGCAAGACTGGTTCAACCGGAGGCCCAATCCGTGAGGAATGTCGGCACTTCTGTTACGTCGCGGCAAGCTTCTTGCTAAGTGACGGGTCTGCTCTCTCTGCCCACGTCCATGCAAGTCGCACCCCGGCGTCTTTCGTTCGCAAGCCAGCTTGCCGTGTTCTGGGCACTGGTCGCCGTCATGTGCGCGGTCCTGATCGGGCTCGTGTGGTTCATGGCGCAGGCGAACGGTGGCCGGCAGATCGATCTCGCCCGCGCGCAAAGTCTCGCAGGCTGCGAAGCAGTGGCGTCGCGCTACGACGTGTCCGTCGATGCGACGGCAGACGCTCCGCCCAACATCGACCTGATGCACGCGATTCTCGATGTCGTGCTTGCGCAGATGCAGGGCGTCGAAGGCGGTTTCTGGATTGCGTCGGCGAACGCACGTGGTACGTTCACTGCGTATGCGTTCCCGACCTATCGCGGCAGCGGCATCAAGCGCGACGTGCCCGAAGCCGAAACGCCGCTGATCCTGCGCACACTGCGCCAGGTTGCATCGACGCACGCCGCGACGACGGAATTCGTCGTCAGCGACGAGGATGCGGTCATCGTCGCCGCTTGCGAGGTGCCGCATCGCCCGGCATTGCTCGCCTGGACGCTCACGCGCACGCACCCGCCGCTCGGGCCTTACGGACGCCCATTGGTGACCGGGCTGGCGGTGCTGCTGGCGGTGATCGTCGCGATTGCAATCGCGCTGGGCATCGTGCTGCGGCGCTGGCGCGCGAATCTGGCGCACATCGGGGAAAGTCTTGCGCGAAACGCCGGTACGCTTCAACCGATCGCTCCGACCGGCGAGCCTGATCTCGACAAAATCGTCGCCGCCTTCAACTCGCACCTTACCCGTACGACCGCGTTGCAACAGGAAGCGGGCGAGCTGAACGCGCGGCTTGCCCACGCCGAGCGCTTCGCGATGCTCGGGCAACTCGCGGCGCAGGTCGCGCATGAGATCCGCAACCCGATCGGCGCGATGCGGCTGAAGGCCGAGAATGCCCTCGCCGGAGAACCGGAGCGCCGCGAACGCGCGCTGAGTGCGATTCTCGAACAGATCGAGCGCGTAGAGTCGCAGCTTTCGGGACTGCTCGTGCTGACGCAACCGATCCGTATCGATGCGCATGACGTCCCGCTCGCAGCGTGGCTTGCCGAACGTATCGAGGTGAATCGCGACGCGGCGCAACGCGCGGGCGTGACGCTCGAAGTGGGTGCCGCGCCGCAAGGCCCGGCGCGCTTCGACGCGCAGCAGCTCGCGCGCTCGCTCGACAATCTTCTGCTCAACGCGATACGTCATGCGCCGCACGGCGGTCGCGTCACGCTGAGCGCCACACGCAGCGCCGAAAGCCTCAAAATCGAAGTCGCCGACAACGGCCCGGGCGTGCCGGCGGCCGAACGCGAGCGTATCTTCGAGCCGTTCGTGACGGGCCACGCGCTCGGGTCCGGGCTTGGGCTGGCGGTCGTGCGCGAGATCGCAGCAGCGCATGGCGGCCGCGCGTACTGCGCCGCGTCCGGCGACGAGAATGAACCCGGCGCGCGCTTCATAATCGAGATTCCATGACCCGCATCCTGATCGTCGACGATGACGACGCCTTTCGCGAAAGCCTCGCCGAAACGCTGACCGACCTCGGCCACGAGACGATCGAGGCGTCGAATGGCCACGACGCGCTGCGCATCTTCGCGACGGACGCGCCGCTCGATTGCGCGTTCCTCGACTTCCGCATGACCGACATGAGTGGCATCGACGTCCTCGAGCGGCTGCGCGAGATGCCTTCGCGCAGCACGCTGCCGGTGGTCGTGCTGACCGCCTTCGCGACGAGCGACAACACCATCCACGCGATGCGCCTCGGCGCGTTCGAGCATCTGACGAAGCCGGTCGGGCGCGACGCGATCGCCGCGCTCCTCGCCAACATCGACGAAAGCAGCGAACCCGACCCGCGCGGCGACGCGCCTCGTATTGAAGAGGACAGTGGCGAGCCGCGTCTGATCGGCGCGAGCGATGCGCTGCGCGAAGTGCAGAAGCAGATCGGCCGCGCGGCCGCCAGCGATTCGACCGTGCTGATTACCGGCGAAACCGGCACCGGCAAGGAAGTCGCGGCGCGCGTGCTGCACGATGCGTCGAAGCGTCATGGCGGGCCGTTCGTCGCGATCAATTGCGCGGCGATTCCTGCAGAGCTGCTCGAAAGCGAGCTCTTCGGCCACACGAAGGGCGCGTTCACCGGCGCGGTAGCGGAGCGAGCGGGACGCTTCGTCGAGGCGCGGGGCGGGACGCTCTTTCTCGATGAAATCGGCGACATGCCGCTCTCGATGCAGGCGAAACTCTTGCGCGCGATCCAGGAGCGCGCCGTGATGCCGCTTGGCGCGAACCGTCCAGTCGATATCGATGTGCGGATCGTCGCCGCGACGCATCGCGACCTGCAAGCTGAAGTCGTCGCGCGGACCTTTCGCGAGGACCTGTTCTACCGGCTCAACGTGATACCGGTCCACTTGCCGCCGCTGCGCGACCGGCCGGTCGATATCCTGCCGCTCGCGCGGCGTTTTCTCGCGTTGGCGGTTTCAGCAGGAAGCGCGGCACGCACGCTGAGTGCGGGCGCCGAACGGCAGCTTCTGGGCCACACGTGGCCCGGCAACGTTCGCGAATTGAAGAACGCGATGGAGCGCGTGCAGGCGCTTGCGCGCGGTGCGCTTGTGACGGAAGACGACCTCGCTTTTCTCGATGCGTCGGCGGTACCGGCGCAAGCGGTCGCGTTGCACGATGCGCTTCTGGACTTGCCGCTGCCCGAGGCCGTCGAACGACTCGAACGCGCAGCGATCGAGCGAGCGCTTGTCGCTTCGTCGGGCAATCGCGCGGAAGCAGCGCGCAGACTCGGTATCAGCCGGCAGTCGCTCTATACGAAACTCGCGGCCTACGGATTGGGCTGAAAGGTGTCCATCTTCCTGACACCCGCTGTCAGGAAGATGGACACCTACATTTGTCGCGACGACCGCTCAGGCCCGTCGCGCAAGGCTCGCGCACATGGCATGTCACTTGCCCCTGTCACCGCACCCTCACTGCGGACACGTCGAGCAAACCATGCATGCAACCGTCTCTCTCATCCGGAGCGCCGTCGGGTTGGCGCTGATCGCGGGCGCTGTCGGATGCGCCGCGCAGAATCCCGGCGCCGCGAATACCGAAGCGCCACCGTCGCCTCCCGCCTTGGCGAATGACGCAGCGCCTCCGCCGCGCGCGGTTCTGCCCCGCAAGATTCCCGACAGCGCGGTCGTTTCGAGCGCGGCGGGCGTTGTGAAGCGCTACACCATCAACCCCGAAGGCGATATCGACGGCCTCTTGCTTGCCGACGACACGCTGATCAATTTCCCGCCGCATCTCGGCGGGCAAGTGGCGGCGACGGTCGCCCCGGGCGAGAGCGTCCGCGCGACCGGCTTCTCGGCCTCGGCCGGCAGCCTGCGCGCCCAGCAGATCGCCAACGCTGCGAGCGGGCGGACCGTCATCGATCAACCGCCTCCCGCGGATACCCCGCGGCTGCCGAAGGCGCTGCGCGGCGTGGGCCTTGTTAAGCTCGACGTAAGCGGCCGCGTGCTGCGCGCGACAACAGCGCCGCGTGGCGAACCCGACGGCGTGCTGCTCGCCGACGGCACCATCGTCAAGCTGACGCCACCTGTCGCGTTGCAGTTTCCGAATCTGCTGCAAGCGGGCGCGACGATCGCCGCGCGCGGCTATGGCACGCGCAACCGCTATGGCGCGGCGCTGCAGGCGACGTCGTTCGGTACACCGGGCCATCTCACGTCGCTCTACGGCACGTCCGTCGACTAAGCACTTTTATCCACAACCACCTCTACACGGAGTCAAAAGCATGCATTGGATCGATCCCGCCTGCCTGCCCGAAACACGCGGCCGCGTCACCTGCTTCCTGCTGAATTCGCACGGCGATCTCGACGGCCTGATCCTCGATCACAAGCGGCAAGTCCATTTCCCGCCGCATCTGTCGAAGCAGGTTGCGAAGCACATCGCGCCTGGCGACGCGATCCGTGTGCGGGGCGTGAAGCCGCGCGATGCGGACCTGATCGCGGCTGTGTTGCTGACGTCGAAGCAGGGCGTCGAGATACTCGATCAGGGTCCGGATCACGACGCGCCGAAGCGCGAGAAGCCGGAAGGCCGCCCGATGGACGTGCAGGGCGCGGTCGTGCTGTCGCTCCATGGTCCGAAAGGCGAGTTGCGCGGCGCGCTGCTCGACGATGGCACGTCGCTGCGCATGCCGCCGCACGCGGCCGCCGAGCTTACCGAGTACCTGAGCCCCGGTGCGCACGTGCAGGCGTGGGGACACGGCGTGAAGACGCGGCATGGACGCACGATCGAAGTCCACGAGATCGCCGAACTCGTCGACGCTGAAGAAACTGTGTAGCGAGGGAGCCGACGTGATATCGCCCGATGCCTCCGCGCTCCCGACTGATGGTCGTGTCGAATGAAACCCGCCCGCGCGCTCGAACTGCTCAACTTCTTCATGGCCGACGTTCAGGCGGGCATCGGACCGTTTCTCGGCGTCTTCCTGCAAGCGCGCGGCTGGGGCACGGACGCGATCGGCACGGTCATGACGATCGGCGGCATTGCCGGCGTGTTCGCGAGTTCACCGGCGGGCTGACGACGCTTGCTTCGGGGTTGCTCTGGATCTCGCACGCGTACTGGACGGTCGCGGCCTCGCAAGTGGCGACGGCGGTAACGGGTGCCGCGCTCGGGCCCGCGATGGCGGGCATTACGCTCGGCATCGTGCGCCAGCGCGGCTTCGACCGGCAGTTCGGCCGCAATCAGGTCGCCAATCACGCCGGCAACGTGGCGGGCGCGGCGCTTTCGGGCTGGCTCGGCTGGCGCTTCGGCTTCGGCGCGGTGTTCGCGTTGAGCGCGGTTTTCGGCTTGCTGACGGTGATCGCGGTATTGACGATCCGGCGCGACGCCATCGATCACGACAGTGCGCGCGGCCTCGATTCAGGCGCTCAATCTGCTGTTCGCGACGACCCCGACACCAAGGGACTGCGCATCCTGCTGCACTGCCGGCCGCTTCTGCTGCTGGCCGCCTCGCTGCTGCTGTTCCACCTCGGCAATGCCGCGATGCTGCCGCTCTACGGCATGGCGATCGTTGCCTCGCATCAGGCCGATCCGAGCGCGTTCACGGCCGAGACGATCGTCATCGCGCAAGGGGTGATGGTCGGGGCGGCGCTTGTCGCGAGCCGGCTGATCCGCTGGCGCGGCTACTGGTGGGTGATTCTCGCGACCTTTCTCGCGCTGCCGCTGCGCGGCGTGATCGCGGCGACGCTCATCACGCCATGGGGCGTTTGGCCGGTGCAGGCGCTCGACGGCATCGGCGCGGGATTGCAAAGCGTCGCGGTGCCGGCGCTGGTCGTGCGGCTAATGCAGGGGACGGGCCGCGTGAACGTGGCGCAGGGCGTGGTGATGACGGTGCAGGGCATCGGTGCCGCGCTGAGTCCGGCGCTCGGTGGTGTGCTGGCGCATCGATTCGGTTACTCGTCCGCGTTTCTCGTGCTGGGTGCGGTATCGGTAGGGTCGCTTGCGTTGTGGCTGTACTTCGCGTCATCGCTCAGGCATGCATGTCGCGTCGATGCGGATGCTGATCGAAGTGCGCCCGGCGCTACGCAACCACTCACTTGAATCGCGGACCGGACAAAGCGACTTCGATCCTTCTTTGATGGGCCGTCGCGGCCGCTGCGACGGCGAGCGTCTATCCCATGTTCCAGGCGCAGGCCGTTTGGTTCGTCGCGTCCTATTTTCTGATGATTGGCAGCTGAGTGCTGGTCCACATCGATGAAGGTGCATTGCCGACGCTCATCGGCGCCTGCGGCATGGCGGCGCTCACGCTGGCGATTCTGCGAGACAGGCGGCGTACTGCGGCGCTTTCGCCGAAAGCCTCACGAAATAAACCGACCGTGCGGCCACGGTAATTCTTGAGCGGGCGCTGTCGACAAATCGACAGCGCGCCGGTCTAACTGCGTCCTGGGGTGCTTGCGATCTGCACGAAAGCTGACCGCCTATCCTATCACTGCCCCCCCTCGTGAATCGTCAGCGCGTTCTTCACGGACGTGACACCAGAAACCCCCTTCGCTATCGAGCCTGCCTTCTCGATCTGGGAAGCATCCATGACGCCTCCAGCGAGCGTCACTGCTCCATTTTTTGCGAGCACGTTGATGCCCGTGGTATCGACTCCACCCTTTGAAAGTGCCTTGAGAACTTTATCGCTGAGTGCCCGATTCGCCTTCCTGACCGCCGCCTTGGAGGTGTTTTGCGTTGCCGTCGATGCGGCAGGGGATTCGCTGCTCTGTGACCAGGCATTGCAGGATGCGACGACAACCAACACAACACCAACCAGCCTGAGTCTTCCGATCGCGTTCATTGCCAGCTCCATTATCAGTATGCTAAGGACAGACCCTTTCCTTGATGCCTTCGTGTCAACGTGCCCATGATTAATACCATATGCGTGGATGCACCCGGCGGCATTCTTCTCCATCTGCGATCGGTCGGGAAAAAGTAAATTGGCGATACAAACACCGCAAACTTTGCCTTTTTTGCCGTCTTGAAGATTCGCGGCTCCGCCGCACCCAGTTCTTGTAACTCTTACTTAAGACATCGACTTGCGGGTCGATTAAATCACAACTGTCTCAGTTCGATCAAAGGACACTTCGGCCCTCCAATGGCGTGCATGACGGCTCGCCCACTTTCATCGACCTGAGCCTCTCCGATCAGATTAGGAAACGAGGAACTGGAAAGCAACGACGGGCCGGCAGATTTCGATGATGCATCGACGTTCCTGCACTGGGACGCTTGATGAGTTCGCATCCTGACTCCGCGTGCACGCTATTAACAAGTCAATGAATAACAAGCCAACGCGACCGTCGAGATCAGTTCACAAGATTCAATTTGCGCGACATCCTTTCTCTGCAGAGCAAGGCCGCGACGAGTGCCGAGAGTTCTCTCCGGCGGCAAACTGCACGCAATGTTCTCGACGGTGCCAGTTTTCGCGGCGCGTCCGTTCGCGCCACGTTTCGCGCAGTTTAGGTTCCCTGTCGGGGCCAAGCCGACATCCGAATCACGACGAATCGCGCGAACAAATGGCGGCAGATGGGCCAACGCCGGGCTATTCAAGATATCCTTGTACCCGCCAGAGAGGCTGCACGGCCTCGTTAGCGCGGTCAAAGGTGGGACAATCGAGAGCTGTTTTCGACATCGCGACCGGCGAGTGATGGGTTTTGACAGACAGGATCGTGCGGCTCGCACGCTTGCATCGAAAGCGCGCCGCGCTCTTTCGCCACGCATCTGAGGGCCTTGGTGGAGGGCCGACCGCGTCGACTTCCGACGCCCACATATCATCGACGTGCATCAGCAAGTGACATCAGCTTTTCGGGAGCCGTCTCGGCGTGCTGGAACGCCTCCGTACAATCGTTGGAACGTGAACTCCATCGCGCACCAGTTCCTTGAGGTAAGCCTGTTGCATTCGAAATTCCCAGAACGTGGCGGCCCGTTACTGGCACTACGTTGCTTTTGTGAGCTATACATCGGTTAGTACCTATCCTGCGCAGCACGATTCGCGAGGTATCGTCTTGACTAAGGACTCGGCCAAAAGTAGCGTTGCGGCGCTAACGCTAGGCGCCATCGGCATTGTCTATGGAGACATTGGGACCAGTCCGCTATACACGATGAAGGAGGTATTCGCCAAGCATCACGGCATCGCGCCGAACCACGCTAACGTGCTGGGCGTTGTGTCGTTGATTCTGTGGGGGTTGATATTTGTCATTTCACTCAAATACGTGACCCTGGTTTTACGGGCAGACAATCGCGGCGAGGGCGGCATCATGGCGATGACGGCGCTGGCCCTATCTTCGGTCACCAAGCAATCTCGCTGGCATTACCCGGTGATGCTGCTGGGTATGGTCGGTGCTGGCCTGTTCTTCGGTGACGGCGTGATTACCCCGGCCATCTCCGTCTTATCGGCTATCGAGGGGCTGGAGGAGGCGACCCCTGCTCTCCGGCCGTACGTCATTCCCGCGACCTTGGCCGTGCTCGTAGCCCTATATGTGGCGCAACGCCGGGGCACGGGCGGCATCGGCAAATGTTTCGGTCCGATTGTGCTTGTCTGGTTCATTACACTTGCCGTAATGGGCGTCGTCAATATTTCTCGGAACCCCGTCGTCCTGGCCGCGTTTAACCCGCTACATGCCTTGGGCTTTCTGATTCGCAATGGTTGGCTGGCTTTCGTAGCACTCGGTGCGGTGGTGCTAGCGCTCACCGGTGCGGAGGCGCTATATGCCGACATGGGTCATTTCGGGAAAAAGTCAGTCCGGTTGGCGTGGTTCTCTATTGTCTTTCCCGCGCTAGCCCTTAATTATCTTGGTCAGGGTGCCTTGCTGTTATCCAATCCGGCAGCAGTTGCCAATCCGTTTTTCCAGCAACTGGGCTCCTGGAGCGTTTACCCGCTGGTTGTGCTCTCGACCATGGCGACTGTCATTGCGTCACAGGCAACAATCTCAGGAGCTTTCTCCGTTACGCAGCAAGCGATTTCGCTGGGCTTTCTGCCTCGTATGCGCATTCGCCAGACGTCCGAAAGCGAAAAGGGACAAATCTACATCCCACTCATAAATTGGTTGCAACTCGCAGCTGTCGTATTGGCCGTAATCGGCTTCGGCTCCTCGTCGAATCTGGCTTCGGCTTATGGAATTGCGGCTACCGCCACCATGCTGACAACGACGTTGCTGACCTTTTTTGTCGTTCGTTTCGGCTGGAAATATCCGGTGTTTCTTTCCGTGGCAGCGACAGGCGCTTTTTTGACGATTGACGTGGCGCTGTTCTCCTCGACGAGTTGAAAATCATCAGCGGCGGCTGGTTCACCTTGAGTATCAGCGCGTTCATGGTTACCGTCATGATGACGTGGAGGACGGGACGGGAGCTGGTATTTCAAAGCCTCCAGCGACATCTAATTCCCATCGATGTCTTCCTGCAGTCATTGTTCATCAATCCGCCGCTGCGCGTTGCAGGCACTGCCATATTTTTCCGCGCCGAAGGCGAAGGAGTGCCACACGCGCTATTGCATAACCTGCTGCATAACAAGGTACTGCATGAACGAACCATATTCTTGACAGTACACGCGGCCGATATCCCAAGAATTCCTGACGGAGAGCGGATCAAGATTGTGCAGCTTGGCCACAATTGCTATCAGCTCAACGTGCACTATGGTTTTTCGGACGAGCGCGACATACCACGCGCTTTGGAGCGATGTAATCAGGTTGGATTGCAGATTGACCCTATGCAGACCTCCTTCTTCATCGCCCGCCAGACAGTGCTTGCCACTCCAAAAGCTGGCATGGCACTGTGGCGCGAAGCCTTGTATGCCTCAATGGCCCGTAACGCACGAGACGCCGCAGACTACTTCACTCAAGAGTGCCGAGTTCGGCACAGTCTTGGGGTTATGTGGCCAGTCGGAACATCTCGAAGGTGTCAGGGTCCTGCCTTTCGGCGATGAATTTCGCGAAGAAATTGGTTTTGGCGCTATTCACGAGAAATTCGGGCAGGCATTGTCGTAGTGCACTGGCGACAACCAACTCCGATGGAGGGATGCCGGGACGGATGGTGCGCAGCCAGGATCCAAAGGAACTCCAGACGAGTGAAGGGAATACCG
>NZ_FCOG02000517.1 GCF_001544975.2 Caballeronia arationis
CAGTACGTGCAGAAACATAACCGTCATCCGAAACCGTTCATCTGGACAGCAAAGGCCTCTGACATCCTCGCGAAAGTGACGCGTGCCAGGGCCAAGCTGAATAAGATGCAATCCGTTTGACGCATACCACTAGCGGCCTTCACCACCGAGCACGATGCAGTCGTCTTCGCCCGAACGTGGGCGGAACAGTGGTGCGAGGAAAGGGACGTTGCGCGGAGCGATTACCCATCCAAACCAGAAGATGCTCAAGCCATTGATAAACTCATAGGAACGATACGCCAGATGATATTGCACGAGGACGAGCAAATGCACCGGCGTCTTTCATGGCTCGGCTCCTTGGAAGGATTTTTGTTCGCTGCGTTGGGGTTTGCTTGGGACAAGGAGGGATCGCTAGTTGTGACCATTTCGATGCTCGGACTTACGGTGGCGCTCTTGGTCTTTGTCGCTACGATCAGCACCGCACTTGCGATTCTGAGCCTCCAAAAGTACTGGAATGAACAGCGGCCGCAGGATCATCAAGGTCCCGGCGTGTCGGGTTTCTTTCCGACCCGTGCGCCGCTTAGCGTATTCATATCCAGTGAGGTTTTGCTACCGGTGGCGTTTGCATTCGCGTGGGGGGCAGTGCTATGGACTCGCATCGCCACCAGCATGGCTCTCCAATTAATCTGATCCTTTGGCGGCCGCTGCAAGCCGCGGTCCACGGTTCGTAAACAGGCAGCCATATATGAACCAACACGTTTGTCGTGCAAGTCGCACTGGCTCCCACACGACTCGGTTCGGTAACCCCAGATCTTGAATGACGGCTTTGGGTGTGCGCCGTGAAAAGGTGGCGCTTTCCAGTGGGTGTAAGTCCCACCCGGCAAATGCTCCAGCCGGAAGCAACC
>NZ_FCOG02000341.1 GCF_001544975.2 Caballeronia arationis
ACATCCTCAGTGGGCAGGAGGCCAAGCACAGCGACGTGGGCGTCTCCAAGCGAAAGTGGACCGAAATGATCGGCAGCCGCAATTTTTGGGCGATCGGCATCCCCCGGATACTGTCCGAGCCGGCCTGGCAGACTTTTAATGCCTGGATTCCGCTCTACATGATGACCGAGCGGCACATGAACCTGAAGGAAATTGCGCTGTTTGCGTGGATGCCTTTTCTGGCTGCGGACATTGGTTGCGTGCTCGGCGGCTACCTCAGTCCGCTGTTCCATAAGTACGCGAAAGTCTCGCTGTTCACGTCGCGCAAGATGGTCTTCGTGTTCGGCGCACTGTGCATGGTCGGGCCGGCATGCGTCGGACTGGTGGCCAGCCCTTACGCGGCTATTGCACTGCTGTGTGTCGGCGGGTTCGCCCATCAGACCTTGTCGGGTGCGTTGTATGCGATTACGTCCGACGTGTTCGGCAAGAACGAAGTTGCGACCGCCACGGGCATGGGCGGCATGGCGGGTTACCTGGGAGCTGCGGCGTTCACGGCGCTGTTCGGCGTATTGGTCACACAGGTCGGTTACAGCCCGCTGTTTGTCGTCCTCGCAGTGTTCGATATCATCGCCGCGTGTGTAGTGTGCTGGCTGGCGAGAAGCGGCGACCGGATGCTCGAACCGCAATTGGTGGCAGTGAGCCCTGGGGTCAAGTAAGACGAGGGGTTAGGTCCGGCATCTCAGGATGTCGGCTAGCTTGTCAGGCGGCGCCCACCGGCGCCGATTCGGTTTTCATAGCGACTGCGGGTGTATGAACTGTTACTCACCACGTCCTAGACTGCTCGAGTTTTGGTCGATCATAGGATCGCACATGATTACCCATGTACTTCTCCACCTGCCGCTCCGAGGATGAAATGAGCCAGTTGCCCCTTTACATTCGCGTTCACCCGCAGGACAACGTCGCGATCGTCGTCAACGACGGCGGCTTGCCCGAAGGCGCCACGTTCGCCGACGGTCTGACGCTGCGCGAGCGCGTGCCGCAGGGCCACAAGGTCGCGCTGAAGGATCTTGCCGAGGGCGACGAAGTCATCCGCTATAACGTGGTGATCGGCTATGCGCTCAAGAATTTGCCGAAGGGAAGCTGGATCAACGAGCACGTGATCCGCATGCCGAGCCCGCCGGGACTGGAAGGCCTGCCGATCGCGACTGTCAAGCCGCCGGAGATGGCGCCGCTCGAAGGCTTCACGTTCGAGGGGCTATCGCAACGCGGACGGCACGGTCGGCTCGCGCAACATCCTCGCGATCACGACGACCGTTCAATGCGTCGCCGACGTCGTTCAGCACGCGGTCGCGCGCATCAAGGCGGAACTGCTGCCGCGCTTTCCGAATGTCGACGATGTCGTGAGCCTCGGCCATACCTACGGGTGCGGCGTCGCGATCGACGCGCCCGACGCAATGGTGCCGATCCGCACCGTGCGCAATATCAGCCTGAATCCGAACTTCGGCGGCGAGGTGATGATGGTAAGCCTCGGCTGCGAAAAGCTGCAGCCCGAACGCCTGATGCCGCCGGGCACGATCCCGATCGCGACGACTGCTGCGGACGACGTCGCCGACATCGGCGATTCCGGCGCGGATGCGAACGGCGATGTCGTCGTGCTGCAGGACGAGGAGCACGTCGGCTTCCAGTCGATGATCGAGTCGATCATGAAGATGGCCGAGCATCACCTCAGCCGATTGAACAACCGGCGTCGCGAGACGTGCCCGGCCTCCGACCTCGTGATCGGCGTGCAGTGCGGCGGCAGCGATGCGTTTTCCGGGTTGACGGCGAATCCGGCGGTCGGATTCGCTACCGATCTGCTCGTGCGCGCGGGCGCGACCGTGATGTTCTCCGAGGTGACAGAAGTGCGCGACGGCGTCGATCAGCTGACGAGCCGCGCGGCGAATCCGGAGGTGGCGGCAGCGATCATCCGCGAAATGCAGTGGTATGACGATTACCTGAAACGCGGCAGCGCCGATCGCAGCGCGAACACGACGCCGGGGAACAAGAAGGGCGGATTGTCGAATATCGTCGAGAAGGCGATGGGGTCGATCATCAAGTCGGGTAACTCGGCGATTTCGGGTGTGTTGTCGCCGGGTGAGAAGGTCAGGCAAAAGGGGTTGATTTACGCGGCCACGCCCGCCAGCGATTTTATTTGCGGCACGCTGCAGGTGGCGGCGGGGATCAACCTGCATGTATTCACGACCGGTCGCGGCACGCCGTACAGCCTCGCGGAAGTGCCGGTGATCAAGGTCGCGACGCGTTCCGATCTGGCGCGCCGCTGGCACGATCTGATGGACATCAACGCCGGGACGATCGCGACCGGCGAGTCTTCCATCGAAGATGTAGGTTGGGAGTTGTTCAGGATGATGCTCGAAGTTGCGAGCGGCCGGAGAGAGACCTGTGCGGAGAAGCTGCAGCTGCATAACGCGCTGGTTCTGTTTAATCCCGCGCCGGTGACCTAAGGCAGCGCTGATTAGTCTTTTTCGCACCCCACAAAGCCTCATGGCTACGTGGCCGATGCCGTGAATTCGATATTTAGTCAGCATTGCCTAAGGCAACTACAGGACTTTCCCAATTTGGGCGAGCATAAATGCGGATTTTTGGCACCCCTCGAGTGGGAACGTATTTCTTTCGTGAGAATGG
>NZ_FCOG02000162.1 GCF_001544975.2 Caballeronia arationis
CAAGATTGATCGGCTGCTGCGCAAATGGCTGGCACGACTACCGCATCCGTTTGATCGGCGCGACCGGGCCGCCGGTTTCCGCTACGCGCTGTCGATCTTGCAGGCCGAGTTCGCGCTGACCCAGGTGCTCGATCGACCGGTGACGGGGCGCATCTTCTTCGAGCAGGTCATCCGCGAGAACCTGGACATCGGACGCCCGGGCCAGGTGCAACTGATCTTCGATCGCCGCGTCAATCGGCGCACCCCGGGGCGCTTTCGCACCCGGGTGATTACCGAAGGGGTCACCCCTTCGCTGCATGTGGACTACAAACGTTCACGCATCAAGCAGTACCACAAGGAGGGTCAGGCTCTACGTACCGAGACCACCATCAACGACACCCGCGACTTTGGTGTCGGACGGCTGCTGCGCAACTTGCCCGAGCTACGCCGAATCGGCTTTGCAGCGAATCGGCGCATGCTCGAAATCGAGCAGATCAGCCACGACTGTGCATTGGGCGAAGACGCGTTTCAGGACCTGCAGCGTCCGCGCCATGTTGACGGGCAGCGCGCACCGGCGCTGCGCTTTGCCGACCCGAAGGTCCAGTCGCTGCTGCAGGCGCTGGTGATGTTCGTCTTCATCGCACGCGGCTTTACCAATCAAGACCTGCGGCAGGCCTACGCCGTGCTGCTGGGCCTGCGTCCCGGCGAAATCGGTCCCGGGCGCATGAGCTACGAGCTACGACGCCTGCGCTTGCATGGCCTGATCGAGCGAGTGCCCAAGACCCACCGCTATCGGCTCACAAATCTTGGGCTGCATACGGCACTGTTCTATACGCGTGTGTACTCACGCATCTTGCGCCCGGGCCTTGCATTGGTTAGCCCTCAGGCGCCTGCCGAGTCGCCAGCGTCTCTGCAACGCAGCTTCCGCACCGCCGAGCAGGCCGTCAACACCTGGTGCGATCAGGTCAAAATCGCCGCGTAGAAAACTTGACTCGACTGCTACAAGATCAATTCAGTCAAGGAGTCTAGAACAAACGTCAAGGGACAGGACGACAATCGATGCTGCGTCCGCACGACGCACCGAGTTTTGACTTATTGAAAGCGATTTTGGTGAAGTGAGAAACTTTGAGTTAGTCGTTCCATTGGCAAGGGGCGGACTTGCTGATTGATTGCCCGCGAACGGAGCACGACTATATGCTTATTGCGTAGACTGGCGCACCACTTACGATCCCTCGCCGACATCGACCGTCTGACTCGTCCCCCCTGTCGGCCGAAACGCCGGGATTGCTGGCAACTCCGGTCACTTCTGCCCCATGGCTCATCGGCGCCCGATCTTCCAAGCAGTCGTTTAAGTTTCCTGATTCGCTTCAGCGTTCGTTCAGATCCGACGCCGGGACCAATTCTTCGCCCGCGCCGCGACACATGCCCTGAATCGGGTGCCTAACTCAATTGTTTTAAGCAGGTCATCAGGAGAGTCGCTTGCAAAGCTATTATTCTTCTTTTCTTCGAATCATTGATTTCCCGATCTCCGTCTTGTATAAAACTTGCAGCGTATTCTGAAAGAAGAACTCGATGAGGGGCGATGCGGCCGCTGTTCGACAGCGGGTTCACCATGGCTTTGCTCACGGGGTCCGGCATTGAACTAGCGGGAGGAAAGAGTATGCGCGATCGCATCAAGAAATTCCTCAAAGGCGCGCTTCCCGGCCCTACCTTTAGATTCCTGCGCACGCTGTACCGGTGGGAGGATCTGGCGGCCGCGACGTCGTTTGTCTTGACGAGCCGATCCCCTACATCGGTCAAGGAGAGAATCGGCATCGTGCGGCGGATGTATGCCATCAGCGATCGAGTCGAAAGTCCTCACACGCAAGTCGAGATCCTCCGGTTCGTCGAAACCATCCTCAGCTTGCCGCCGAAAACGCAAGGGGTCGTGGTCGAAGCGGGATGCTTCAAGGGAGGCAGCACGGCAAAGTTCAGCCTCGCTGCACACCTTGCCAAACGAACCCTTGTCGTTTTCGATTCATTCGAAGGCATCCCCGAGAATGACGAGCCGCACGACAAGAATATATTCGGTGGGGAGTGCAAGTTCAGCAGGGGCGATTGGTGCGGCACCTTTGAGGAGGTGACGTCCAATGTGCGCGCGTATGGAAGGATCGAGGTTTGCCGGTTCGTTAAAGGCTGGTTCGACGAAACGATGCCCCATTTCCACGAACCCATTGCTGCTATTTACCTGGACGTGGATCTCGCGTCGTCCACGTCCACGTGCCTCAAGTACCTTTACCCGCTTCTCGTTCCAGGTGGCAAATTGTATTCGCAAGACGGCCACGTACCGCTGGTGCTCTCGGTATTCGATGACGATGGATTCTGGCGCGAGCAGGTCGGCGCAAAGAAGCCCCCCATTAGTGGCTGGGGTGAAACCAAGCTAATCGCGCTGACGAAGGAAGCTTGACCGGTTTCGCTTGGTAGCCAACTCATCGAGGTTACGTGCATGTCAGTCGAGAGTTGGTCGAGGAGAGCCCCGTCGAGCAGGGCTTGCAGGAGAGTTTCGTCGCGGGTGTGCTGAACAATCGCCGAGCGGTCGACAAGGTTGCCGAGCTCCTCGACGACACGAAAGCGCATGTCGCGAAGGTTGCGCTCAGCGGCAACGCGCACGCCAGCGGCGGACTTTTCTACGCACCGACGATCCTGACGGAACTGAACGACCACATGCAGCTCCGCTCGACTGAAATCTTCGGACCTGTCTTTCCCGTCTAACGACACCGAAGATGAAGTCATCGCGCGCGGACGACACGGAGTACGGCCTTGTCGCCTAAGCTTGGACGCTAACTCGGCTTCGGTGCCGTTCGACGGTGTCAAGCAATCGTGCTACGGTCGTGACGACAGCCATTACGGAATCGAGGAATATGTGCTTGTCAAATACACGCTGATGGCCGGGCTGGCTTGAGCGTCCGTCAGGCGACCCCGGCTCGCGCCTGGCTCAGCGGGTGGTCATCGTCTCAGCGGCGGGATGCGCCGGCATCCCGCCGCCATACACGTTTCTCATCCGCGCGTCCTGCTTCAGGCCCCAGATCCATGTCACGACGAGACAAGGCAGCAGCGAGGCGATCGAATACCCGACGCCCGCGAGCGGATTGCCCGTCAGATTGACGAGCGACAGACTGATCAAGGGCAGGAACCCACCGAACATCACGTTGCCGAGTTGTTGCGCGAGGCCAAACCCGGTCGTCCGGGCCTGCGGCGGAAAGCTTTCGGCGACGAACGCCGGCAACGGCGCCATGATCATTGCGGTCAGCACGGCGAGCAAGGCGATCAGCAGCGAGACGGATATCCACTGTGCCGACGCCACGCCTGCCTTAATGCCAACGAACGCGGGAAAAGCCGCCGCGATCCACATGACGATGCCGATCAACATCACGCGCGCTCGCCCGAAGATATCCGACAACTTGCCGAACACCGGATACAGCGGCGCGGCAATCAGGATGCCGACACCAAGGCACAGGTTTGCCTGCATCGGCTCGACCTTGAGGACGGTTTGCAGAAAATAGAGCATATAGACGATTGACGTGTAGAGCGACACCGACGTGCCGCCTTGCGCGCCGAACATCGCAACCAGAATGGCTTTCCAGGAAGTTCTGCTCGACAGCGTCTCCAGCAAGGGCCGCTTCGACAGGCGTCCCGCGTCCCGCATCTCCGCGAAGACCGGCGTCTCCGTCATGCCCAGCCGTATCCATGTGGCGACGGCCACGATCGGCGCCGAGAGCAGGAAAGGAACACGCCATCCCCAGGACAGGAAGCTGGCCGCATCGAGCGAGACTTTCAGCGCCGACACGATGACGAGCGCAAGCAGCAAGCCGATGCTCGCCGTGCTCTGCAGGACGCTGGTCGCCATACCCTTGCGGCCTTCGGGCGCATGTTCCATCACGTAGACGACGGCCGAGCCGTATTCACCGCCGAGCGCGATGCCCTGCACGACCCGCAGCGTGAGCAGTGCGGCCGGCGCAGCCATGCCGGCGACTGCGTAGGTCGGCAGACAACCGATGCCGACGGTGGCCATTCCCATGATCGCGAGCGTGATGACGAAGGTCTTCTTGCGGCCGATCCGGTCGGCCATCGGACTGAAGATCACGGTTCCAATCGGGCGTGCCACATAGGCGATGCCGAAGGTGGCGACGCCGGCGAGTGCGGCCACGGACTTGTCGGTGGATGGAAGGAACAGATGCGTTAAAGTCGCCGTCAATGCGACGTAGACGAAGAAGTCGTAGTACTCGAGCATTGTTCCCAGACTGGATGTCACGATGATCCGCAACATGCCGGGACGACGATGAACCTTGGACGGTCCGGTGATCATGTTTGTCTCCTCCAATGAATGTGTCAGGCGGCGCCGCATTCGGTCCGCAGCGATTTCTGTCGAGCCTGCTCTTCAAGGAAGCCGGAAACCGCCTGTTTGTGCTCGCTCCCGCAAAGCAAAATGGCCTGCATGTTCGCCGCCATTTCGAGCGCGGCGGACAACGTACAGTGCGACGACTCGCGCACCAGCTTTTTCGCCATTCGCAGCGCGAGCGGCGGACTGCCGGCGATGCGCTGCGCAAGCGCGAGCGCTTCGCGGTCCAGCGCGTCATCGGGATGGACGCTGGTGACAATGCCGAGCCGCTTTGCCGCTTCGGCATCGACGAATTCGCTGGTCAGCGTCATTTCAAGCGCCTTCGCCGGCCCCACGATGCGCGACAGAAACCATGCGCCACCGATGCCGGACACAAGACCGAGCCGAAGAAAGCTTTCCGCGAAGACAGCCTGCGTTCCCGCGAGCCGGATATCGCACATCAGCGCGAGGTCGCAGCCTGCGCCAACCGCGGCGCCGTTGACCGCGCAGATCGAAGGCACTTCCAGTTCGTTGAGCGCACGCGTGATCCGGTGCAGACTCGTGCGCAAGCGCTCACGCACATGTTCAATGCCGCCGTCCATCAGATCCTTGCCGCTCTGCATGTCCTTGACGTTTCCGCCCGTGCAGAAATGCTTCGACGACGATCGCAACAAGAGACAGTGCACGTCATCCCTGCGATTGACGCTTTCGAGCACGTCCGATAACGCCTCAGTCATTGCCACCGTAAGCGCATTGCCATTCGCGGCGCCATCAAGCGTGAGTGTCATCACACCTGCTTCCACTGACTGGCGCACGAGCGGCGCTTCATCCAGTTCCAGTTCCATTTCCCGCACAGTCTGCCTCCTGAGCTAAATCCGTTTTGTGACGCTTCATCGGTTGGAAAACGCTGTGTTGCGCCGGTCGAGAAACGCGGTCATTCCTTCCTTCTGGTCGGCGAGCGCGAAACCGGCATGAAAGAGCCTTCGTTCGAACAACAGTCCCTCTGCCAGCGACGATTCGAACGAGCGATTGACGGCTTCCTTGACGGCAAGAAGGACGGGCAGCGAATGCCGGGCGAGTTGCTCGCCGATCCGCAACGCTTCATCGATCAGCACTTCCGGCTCGACCACTTTCGACACCAGTCCGCACGCGAGCGCCTCGCTTGCCGACAGCGATTCGCCAGTCAGACAGGCGAGCATCGCCGTCGACTTGCCCGCCGCGCGCGGCAGGCGTTGCGTGCCGCCCGCACCAGGCACAATCCCGAGCTTGATTTCGGGCTGACCAAACGTCGCATTGCGCGCCGCGATCACGATGTCGCACATCATCGCAAGCTCGCATCCGCCGCCGAGCGCGTAACCCCTGACCGCCGCGACGACAGGCTTGCGCAGCGCGCGAAAGCGATCCCAGTTGCGGCCGATATAGTCTTCGGAGAATGCCGTGGCGTAGTCGAGCTTCGACATGGCGACGATATCGGCGCCCGCCGCGAACGCCCTGTCCGACCCCGTCAGCACGGTCGCGTGCACGGCGGGATCCGACTCGATGTGTTGCATCTCCATGACGAGTGCGTCGATCATCGCGTCCGTGAGGGGGTTCAACGTGTTGTCGGACGCGAGCCGTACGAGCGCGACCTTTCCACGCCGCTCGCTTCGTATGAGTTGTCGTTCCATGCTGGTTCTCCTACGCCGTCCCGACGTGAGCCGCGCTTGCGCGTATCACACCGGCGTTCAGCAGCGCCGCGACTTCGTCTTCGTCTATCCCATAGAAGCCGAGCATTTCGAGCGTATGCTGCCCGGTCATCGGAGCCGGTGTTTCGTCCGGCGCAGGTGCATCGGAAGGCCCGAGCGCGAAGCCATGTGTTCTTACGCGGCCCGCCACCGGATGCGCGACAGTACGGGCGATGCCGCTCTCGCGATACTCAGTCGTTTCGATGACCTCGTGATAGGTCGTCACGGGGGCGCAGAGAATATCTCGCGCCGACAGCATGTCGATCCAGTCGGCGGTGCTGCGCCTGGCGAAATGCGCGTCCAGAATGTCGTGCAGTTGCGCACGGTGATGCACGCGGGCGTCGTTCGTGACGAAGCGCGCGTCGGTTTCGAGACCGGGCGCCTCAAGCAACTCGCACAACGCGCTCCAGCGGCCTGGATGGTAGGCCACGACCATCATCCATCCGTCTCGGGTGCGGAAGGCTTCGTTCGGACAAGCATAGGGCGCCGCGCTCCCGACCTTCTCCGGATCGGCCCCCGACGCGAAAAACGCCGCGAACCCGATCTGCTGCAGCATCAGCGTCGAGTTGTAGAGGCTCACGTCGAGGTGCTGCCCCATTCCTCTCGTGCGCACGGTGTGCAGCGCACCGAGCACGGCGATCGTGGCAAGATAGCCGCCCATCATGTCGGCGACTGGCACCGGCACCTTCAGCGGATCGCCGTGCGCCGTACCGAGCGTGCTCATGAGTCCGCTGACGGCCTGTATCACGCCATCGACCCCGGGCCGCCTGGTGCTCTCGCCGCGTTGCCCGAACGCCGAAATCGAGCAATAGACGAGCTTCGGATTGACGGCGTGAAGCGCCTCGTAACTGAGTCCCATCGCGGCCATGACCCCCGGCCGGAAGTTCTCGATGAGCACGTCCGCCTTGCGCACCATCGTCGCGATAGTCCGCCGTCCGGCATCGGTCTTCAGATCAATGGCGAGACTGTACTTGCCGCGATTGACGCTCATGAACGCCGCGCTCACGCCGTTCAGCCACGGCGGCCCGATCTGCCTGCCGATTTCACCGCCTGGCGCCTCGATCTTGACGACGTGGGCGCCAAGGTCGGCAAGCGTCATCGAACACACCGGTCCCGCCAGCACGTGCGAAAAGTCGAGCACGCGCACGCCTTTCAAACTGTCTCGAATCATTTGTCGTGGTCCTGTGTCCGGGTCCGACGTTGCGTCGAACCATGCGCAGAGATTAGATTCGCGCCATCACAGGAACAATCGACTTTTTCGAAATGGGGCTTTGATTTTTTGTTAAAAGGTGCCGACGGTCTGCACGAGTGAGATCAGCCAGTCGCGGAACGTCGTCAATGCCGCGGACGGACGACGCGTGGCGGGCCATGCGAAGTAATACGTATAGGCGCCACGGTCGAGCTCGAAGCGAAATGGCGCGACCAGCTGCCCGCTATCGAGTTCTGCTCGTACCAACGCCTTTTGCGCGATCGCCACGCCATGTCCCTCGATGGCGGCCTGATACGCCAGCAGCGAGGTCTCATAGCGCATTTCGCGACGACGCCCGTCGAACGCGAACCCCGCCGCCTTCATCCACAGCGCCCAGTCGTCGGCGCGCGCGAGCGAGTGCAAGAGCGTCTCCCCCTGCAGCCTGCTTCGCGCCCGGATTTTGCGTGATGGCGCGGCGACGGGTACGAGTTCATTGGGAATGAGCCTTTGAGCGGAGAGACCGGGCCAGTTACCATCGCCGAGCTGGATTCCGCCGTCGATATCCTCGCGCTCGAAGTTGAGCGGCGCCGACGATGTGGTGAGTTGCACATCGACGTCCTCATGCTGCCGATGAAAACTTGCGAGCCGCGGTATGAGCCAGCGGACCGCGAACGTGGCGGGGCAACGGATCTTGAGTACCTGGGAGCGTCGCCCTGCGGTACGAATGCTGTCGGTTGCCTGTCTCAGGCCCGCAAAGAACGGCATCAGCTCGGCGAGATAGCGCGCACCCGCCGAAGTCAGCTCGAGTCGTCCTTTGACGCGCTCGAACAATCCCACGCCGAGAAAGCTTTCCAGTGTCTTCACCTGTCTGCTCACAGCCGCCGGTGTCACGGCGAGTTCGTTCGCCGCTTTCGATACGCTCAGCAGACGCCCCGTTGCTTCAAAAGCGCGTAGGGAATTAAGGGAGGGCAGCGGCGCGGGACGGTTCATGAACATCGGAGAAGAAATCGGCATTCGGAATTCTGACGCAAAATCGCTTGCGCTGAGAATTTTGTGTCCAACCTGAGATCAACTGGCAGAACGCGGTCCTTAATCATTTTGTTTGATCTTATGTCGCTCCCGAGAACCCTCGATTCAATTAGGCAGGGCACCCAACAGTGTCTCCATCGAGACTTTGCTTACTGTAAAGGACCGAATCTCGACGTCGCTTCCATTAGCGTCCCCTGAGGTTGCAATGTGCTGAACATATCTTTCATTTTGCTGCGCATTGTCGTCGCCGGTCAACGGTTGCAACGTCACTCGGCTCGGACTCTTTCCGTTGCCCGTTCCCAATGCAACAGTTGCTTGCCTGTTCACGCGGACCCGGAATGTCCGCAGCACGCTGGCCACCGCCATGCATAGGCGGATGGCTCGCAGCGAATCGATACAGCAAGGTACCGATCAACGTAGCCGCTGACTTGCTCGACTATCGAGGCTATTGCTGTGCGGCGCTTCGAGATGCGCCGCGATTGACTCTGATGGGCCGCCCGCAATGCCGCCTTCAACCGTCGGTCGAAACTGTGACGTGTTCCCAGGCGCAGAGGTCGCTTGCCACGGTAGACAGGTTGCTTCGTACCAGTTGGAGCGCGTCGCTACCGAGCAGAAGATGCACGGGCGGATGATCTGCGTCGATCACGGCGAGCATCGCACGTGCTGCCTTTCCGGGATCTCCCAACTGCTTTCCGCTTTTCTCCATACGTGCCTTGCGAACCGGTTCGAAGATAGCGTCGTAGTCAGGGATTGAGCGAGGCGTGCGGCTCATCGATCGACCTGCCCAGTCGGTGCGAAATGAGCCCGGTGCGACTGCGGTAACCGCAATACCGAAGGGCTGCACTTCCTTGGCAAGCGCGTCTGAGATGCCTTCCAGAGCGAACTTGCTCCCGCAGTAGTAAGCGATACCGGGCATTGTGATGTAGCCGCCCATTGACGTAATGTTAAGAACATGACCGCACCGGCGTTCACGCATGAAAGGCAGCACGGCCTTCATCATGGCGACTGCACCGAACACGTTCACGTCGAACTGCCGGCGCATCTCGGACAAAGTCGACTCTTCCAGAATACCTTCATGCCCATAGCCCGCGTTGTTGACGAGGACATCGACAGGGCCGACGTTCGCTTCGATCTCCGCGACGACGCCGTCGATGGAGTCGAATTCGGTCACGTCGAGTATGCGGGCGAAGGCTCTCTCGGTGGATAGCGCTTCGAAGTCTTGCTTTGCCTGCGCGTTTCTCACCGTGCCGACCACGCGGTGGCCGACTGCCAGTGCCTCTTGAGCGAGCGCACGGCCGAAGCCGCTGCTGACGCCGGTGATGAGTAAGAGTTTGCTGGATTCCATTTGGGCTTCTTCGTTCGGTAGACTGAAGAGCGCATGTTATTCTGCAAAGATTGGTTATATAAGCGCAAATCTCCTGTTTTTCTTGCCTAAAACTATGGCCTTCCAGAGTGCCGAAAGCAAACATTCGGGTTCGTCAGACCGCGGGCAACGACGCTTGGTCGATCTGCTCGGCGCGTTGGCGCACAACGAGGGATACAACCTCACGGCGCTCCCCGGCGTCCGAATACTGCGCTCCGATCGGGCGTTGTCGCGTACTCCGGTTCTTTACGACCCGGGAATCGTCATTGTTTGCCAGGGCCGCAAGCGCGGTTACTTCGGTGACAAGCTGTACGTCTACGACGCGCAGCACTACCTCGCTGTGTCCGTTCCCGTTCCGTTCGACATGGAGACGGACGCGACGCCGACACACCCGCTTCTCGCGATTTATTTGCACCTTGATTTTGCGGTCGCCGCCGAGCTGATGTTGCAGATCGACCGTCAGTCGCTGGCCGAGCGTGCGCAGCCGCCGCAGAGCATGATGTCAAGCCCAATGGATGCGGACATGCGCGCATCGGTGTTGCGCTTCCTCGAGGCGATGAACCGACCGCTTGAGGCTGCGGTGCTGGGTCCCGGTCTGCTGCGCGAACTCTATTTCCGGGTACTCACCGGGGACCAAGGAAGCTCCATGCGAGAGGCGCTTGCGATGAAAGGTCAGTATGGAAAGATCGGCCGGGCCCTGCGCCGCATTCACGCCTGCTACGCGGAACCGCTCGACTTGTCTCAACTCGCACTGGAAGCCGGCATGAGTATTCCCAGTTTTCACAGCCACTTTAAGGCGATCACACAGACGTCACCCATGCAGTATCTAAAGTCGACGCGCCTGCATCAGGCTCGCCTGTTGATGGTGCGTCAAGACCTGACCGCAGAGGCGGCTGGCCGTGCCGTGGGTTATACGAGTCCATCACAGTTCAGCCGAGAATTTAGAAGACTTTTTGGCTTGACCCCCGCGGCGGAGACAAAGCGAATGCGAGAAAGTTGTTCGATCCCCCCCGTTTTCCATGACGCCGAGTACGTCTCATCGCACTGAGCCTTGGGGCC
This sequence comes from Caballeronia arationis, assembly GCF_001544975.2. Taxonomy (GTDB): domain Bacteria; phylum Pseudomonadota; class Gammaproteobacteria; order Burkholderiales; family Burkholderiaceae; genus Caballeronia; species Caballeronia arationis. Next base: position 10,701 of record NZ_FCOG02000162.1, read on the forward strand.
GAATAGGCGGTCGCAGGCGACGCAAATCGCGCCGCTGACTGCTCCTGTTATAGACGACTGGTGAAACCCACCCGCGATACGCTCGCTCATCGCGTCTTCATTCCATGTCGCTTCCCGCACTCAAGGCGGCCGTTCAGATGACCATCGGCCACCAACCGTGAATGGCGCTTGCTGGCCGGTTGCGGTGGTTCTGATGTGCCCATGGCGAATGCAGTTGAGGCAGCGACACTTACGGATTTCATTCTGCGTCCAGATCGGCTGGTACCCGTGGGCGTTTGCTAGGTCAGCCGAAGTGGAACACGTAGTGAACCTCAACGTGTGCGTCGACGACGTCCCTTCCTGCGATTCGGAATCCGCAGCCCGGGCGAGCGACCCCGGTGGCTCAAGGCTGCTACCCGGAAGTCTCCATCGAGAGCGGTTACGCCCAAGCATGAGAATCGTGAACGGACGACCCTAGCTGAGCCGCTTCCGCTTCGGGTTCGCGGGCATTCCGACGTCTAGAGGCAATCGCAGCTACGGATAGGGGGCGTCTTGTTTCAATGCGCCGCCGCCCTGCCAGGCGTGACTGTCGATTTCTGCGAGCGAGCAAGCAGCAGCGTTACAACCGCGGAGAGCAAGAGTAGGCCGGCAACAAAATAGAGCCCGCCAGCATAGCTGCCGGTCTTGTCCTTGACCCACCCAATCATCACTGGGCCGGCAAAGCCACCAAGATTGCCGATTGAATTGATCGTGGCGATACCGGTTGCGGCTGCAGCACCGGAGAGGAACATGGTCGGCATGGTCCACAGAGGAGGCTTCGCGCAGCTGATTCCGATATTGACGAGCGTCAGGGAGGCAATCAAACCCACAACACTGTTCGAAACCGCCGCAACCGCAAGCCCGATTGCCGCCGCCACGCATGCGAGCACGACGTGCCAAGTGCGTTCGCCAGTACGGTCAGAGTGGCGCGACCATAAGACCATGGCGACCACGGACACAGTCGGAGGGATCGCATTGAGCAAGCCGACCGTCATCGACGAGACGCCCAACTGCTTAATGATCTGGGGCGCCCAGATTCCGAGCGTGTACAACCCAGCTGAGGTACCGAAGTAAATTAGAGACAATGCCAGCACACGAGGGTTCGTCAGCCCGCTGATAATCCCGTGCTTTGCGCCGCTCGAGCTTCTCCTTGCGGTTTCCTCGTTCATCACCCCGACAAGCCAGTCGCGCTCGTCTTCCTTGAGCCATTTCGCTTTTTCCGGTCTGTCGGTCACATAGAAAAAGACGACAACACCCAAGATCAACGCCGGGATTGCTTCGAGAACAAACATCCATTGCCAGCCGTGAAGACCCATGACGCCGTCCATTTCGAGCAACGCGGCGGAGAGCGGCGACCCGAGGGCAGTCGAGATCGGAGCCGCAGCCATAAAGAAAGCGGTCACTCCTGCGCGATGACGCGCGGGGAACCAGTAGCTGAGATCTGGTCTTTACCCACATCTTTGGCGGGTTGACTTGTAAACTGCGACGCGTGATGTTAACTTCCGCCCATACGACATTT
>NZ_FCOG02000160.1 GCF_001544975.2 Caballeronia arationis
GAGACTGGCGCGCGAAGCCAACTAAGCGAGCCGGATCGGATTACCGAGAACTGGATCGGCGCTCACGAACGCCAAGACGAGACCGTAAGAAAGGCGCAAGAACTCGGCACTCTCGAGCTGATGCAGTAGCTTTTGGCATAGGGGGCGCAAGTCCCCTTTGCTTTTATGCCGTCTGTGCGTGTTCACGAAACATCGAGGTCGATGTACCGTGTTGGTGATATGCGTCTGAGATGATCTGGAATAAAAAAAGGGGACCATCGGGTCCCCTGATTTATGGCGTTGCAGATTTTAAACTTCCGGTACGGTTAGCGAATAGTGCGCCTGCCGATGGTGCTTGACCGCGATGAACGTGATCTTTGTCTCCGACACACCGTAGAGAAGCGAGTGATGTTCCATCACGTTTTCTCGCACGCTGTCGAAGTTCAGTTGATCGAGGAGTTCCTTCTGCTTCTGGTTCTTTTCGCGTATCTCCTTCTTTCTCGAAGAAGGGGGTTCGTACGCTTTCACCAAGTGCGGTCGGTCGAGTACGAGCGGTTTGAATTCTTCGATCTCGGTTTCCAGTGCGAGCATTCTATCGGGTGCAGACACCGGGTCTTGGTCCAACAGGAACTCCGCAATTTCGTCTAGGGATGGGACGTACGTTAAAGCGAAATCAATCTTTCTCATCCCTTAGCGAGCGCCTCTGCAGACCGTTTTCGAAGCCGCTCCATCCGAGCGTCAGAGCTGCGGCGCACTTCCTCTTCCGAGACGGTCCCGTGATCGCGAATCGACTCCAGGGCCGCGATGACGTCGTCCACCGTGAACGGACTGACGTAGGCCTCCCGATGCGTGAGCTTCTCGAACATCTCGGCGTCTATGACAACCGCGCGCGGGGTGCCGTCCTTCTCCCGAAGCACCTTGACGTTGCCGGTGTGCATTCCGTCAACGAGGTCACGCATCGGTGCACCCAGCGTGTCGATCGAGACGTCTTCCACAGTTGGGGTTGCCATGGTTTGATCTCCCTGTAACTTGCTGATTTTACGACATTACTCGATCGAAAGAGGGCGGTCAATGCTCCGTCCCTTTTATTTCTTTTGCGTAGTTAGTAAGCGTTTCCCGTGAAACTAATAGGGATGCGACCCTATAAGAAAACCAAAATCGATTGATCGGCGTGCTGCACCTTCTTGACTACCGGAGTGAGATCCGCCCATTCTATCGGTCTGAGCATCCCGTCGCAGGTGGTGTTCGGAATGACCTCCTTGCACTCCACTCCGTCGAAGCGCAGCGACTCCTTGGCCGGCACCCAGAACGTGACCGCACTTCGGGCAGGCGACCCAGCGCGAGTGAATCTCCAGGCCGGGTCGATCCTCGAACAGCAGATCCCCAGCAAACCGGAAGAAGTTGCGGAACATGTTCACGCGTACCACTGTCGTATTGCCCAAAGCAATTGTTTCTTGAGCTGCCTTTAAGAATGACGCCAATGCAAGAAAGGCGATCCTCCGACAGTCTGCGGCGCCTTCGTGCTTTGTTGGCTCTGTGATCTTTCTTCTGATCATAAAGTTCGCGGGCTTAGGAGCGTGCTTCAAAAATTCTATGCAGTTAGAGTGCCCGCCTCCTAGAATTATCAAATTCCGAGTCCTTCGGCCGGAGCGACTGATATGAGATATCTGACCACGTCTTTCCTTTTGTACACGCTGGTTTTTGGTCTTGCGCTTGCCAGCACCTCTTCGCAAGCAAAAGAAGGCAGTAGTCGTCCGGAATCGTCGAAGAGCAAAGAGGGCGTGCAAGTCACGGCGGGTGACACGCCGGACGCCGGGGCGTTCGTGTTTTAGCAGGTTAAAGAAACGTTGCCGAATCGCATGAAAGAATACGATGCACTGCGTGCCGAGCATTGATTTCACGCAGCTCTTTGAGGAAATCGTCATGGCCTCAGTGAGAAAGACGGCAATTAAGCTCGCGTCGTTTTTTGGTGGGATATTCCTGCCATTTACCGTCCTGGCTTGCCCTGACTGCCAATATGAGTTTTGCATCGTCGGCTGTTGGTGCATGCCGAAAGATCAATGCGTTCTCCCTCCGGCGATCAAGGATTTCGGCAAGGCAGTGGGAGACGCGCCAAGACTCGTCGTGACGACGTTCGAAACAGCAGTCTCCGACATAGGGAATACAATCCACAAAGCCTTTGACGACACGAAAAATACGTTGGATATCGCCATAAAGGACGGAGTGGCGAATATTACGAAAGCAACCAAAGACGCGAACGACGAACGTGGTCGGTTCGGGCGTGAGTTGGGCAATACTGTCCACGCAATCGAACATGCGGTCCAACACGAAGCCGAAGGTGCGCTCGACAGCGCTCGTGCGGCGGAGCGGAGATTCCGCGAAGGCAAAGTAGTGGACGCGGTATGGCACTTGGCCTTAAGCCCCGTGCAGGTCTCCGAGCACAGCGCCTCAGAGGCGGTGCTCGAAAGCGCCTATCTCAGAGGTGTCGGGCAAATCGCGGCTAACACTTATGGTGGGCCCGGTGGTGCGGCCGCGTACGCGACTTGGCTGGCATATCATCAAACAGGCGACCCGAGCCTCGCGCTTCGTGTGGGCATTCTTTCGGGAGCAACTGCGAGTGCCTACGGAGCGGCCGGAGCAATTACTGATACAGCTAAAAAGGCAGTGGTAACCGGAGCCATTGGCGGGCTCGCTGTTGCGGCTGCGGGTGGCGACGAAAAAGCCGTTAAGGAGGCTTTCTTGATGGCGGGCGCTATGGTCGTCGTCCAAGATGGCTTCAAGGAGTACACGAAGCATGAATTAGATCCGAGAGCCTCCGAAGGGACCGAAGCATATTGCATAAGCGCCACTGCAACCCACTGCGTGCCGCTGCCCGAGGGTGCAATCCTTGGAACGGATGACAAGGGCAACTTTGTAGTCGATATGGCCAAGGTTGATCCTAGGATTCCGGCGGTTGGACTCAAGGACAACACGGCATTTTTTAACGAATCAAATCCAGCAATGGTGGGTGTTTCAAAGATTCCCGGCATGCAAGCCATGGCCATCTTCCATGACACCTGGACGGTAGATTGGAAGTCGGACGCAATGGTTAAGGCGTCGATCCTTCCGGCCATCGTGTTGACCTATGTGGGGACCACGGCGCCGGTTTTCGAGAAGCTGGATGACACAGCCGTGGAGAAATCGCTTAACGGAACCCTCGTCGGACAGTGTTGTGAACGCCCTCCAAGTAAGACTGAGACTGCGATCAACGCGGCGCGAGTGGTTGACAGCGCGGTGAGTCTTTCTGAGGAAAAGGACTACACCGTTATCGCACTCGAACGCCGGAACGGACCGCTTTGGTGCAGCGATGGACACATTTTCACGGGAGGTAACAAATTAATAAAACTCTACAGTTGCTTTCACAAAAAGAGCAACGGAATGATGACCGACACGGCGTTTAACCCAAACACAGACTCCGCTTGTCGTGTGCTCATGACGCATGCGGGGCACACGGAACTCGTCAAGAATTCGATGTTCGACAGAGATGGCTGCACTCCCGAGTTCGAGGCAAGGCTCAATTCCGCACCTCCAGATGGATCCACCAGATGGTATCGTGCAGATGCTCGGGTGAGTACCGCGGCGCAATAGCCGTTGGCGTCCCGACCATCACACCTCTCCGCGGACCGTCGTCTGGGGCGGACAGCAGGTCCGTCCTTTGCACGTAGCTGAGGCAAGAAAACGGCCCACCGAGACGGTGGGCCGTAAAGGAACTACAACTCAATCAAGCGAAACTGATTTCGCACGCGCCAGCTCTCCCCATCAAACCCGGTCGTTACCGCGCCGAGCGCCTGTTGCCCCATCTCGAACGCACGCGCGCCTCGACCACTCACCCAGAATGGGTTCTCAGTGTGATTCGTGCGAAAGACATCCGCGACGTCATGCAGACGTTGCGTCGCCATGTAGAGACGCTGGCAGTGACGGATCAGCTCCTCGCGCGTCATGTTGTCGAACGGGGACTCGCCCCACTCGAGCTTCTTCGGCTCCTTCTCTTCCTTCGCGAAATAACTCACCCTTCCTCCTTGATTCTCCGAAAGATCACTGACTTCCCAATCAGACCCACGTAGCTGTACGGGAATCTGCCTTCCTCGGGCGTGAAGATTCCTTTTTGTCGCAGCTCGTCGACCATCGCTAAACCGAGGCCTAATGCCGCGTCTGAGAACTGCCCCATGACCTTCTCAGGGACCTCGGTGTCCGAGTTGATGATGTCCATCACTGCGTTGTCGACCTGATCGTCGGCGTGGGCACAATCATCGATGTAGCAGGACAGCCAACTCACCATCGAGGCGGGGTCGGTGTCCAGCAAGGCATCGAGGTTCTTGACTTCCTTTTCGTATTCACTAATCGGCTGCCGCAAATCGAGAATCACTGCGTCGGGGTAACGCACTGCCATAGCTTTGCTCCTCGTCGTAAATAACGGACGGAATAGGAGCCTTCGACTCGATGCGGAGTCGAAGGCCGAGAGTCAAGCAGTTTGCTGATCGCTGTCGATCAATCCGTTGGTGAAGAGAACCGTGCCGGCCGCGACATGTTCCAGATCGGAGGGGCCGTACGTATCGACGGACGCACTCCGCTCGTGGTTGTCGTTCGGTGCGCTGTGCACGACCTTGCCGATTGGTGTGAACGAGCCGGGACCTTTGGTCTTGATGCCCCGAAGGAGGACTGTGTCCAGATCCTTGCGGGAGTCGAGGTCCAGCGTTTCGCTGCGGCCGTGACAGCGACCGTCATCGACGAAGCCCGCCGAGATGACTTCGCCGTCGCGGAACTTGCGACGCCAGTTACGTTCAGAGCCGAAGCGAATGCATTCAATGGCTTCCTTCATGCGATCGTGGTCCACGTCGCGCGGGAACACGAAGATCGACTCAGCCCCGTCGACCACTGCAACGATGTATTTCATTTTGCTTTTTCTTCCTTCAGTTTCCTGTTTTCTTCGAGCAGCCGCCGCGACGCCGACGGTCATCTACGAAGCCTGCTGAGGTAATCTCGGGACGTACTTTTATGCACCCCGGCCTTGGCGCATTTCGGGCTCGCACTAATTGCTTATTCGAGCTATAAAGAATGAGCTGGATTGATATCAACGGCGGCCAATATGAAGCTACTTACATCATTGTTTCTTGTCGCCCTCCTTGCGCCGCCAGTGCATGCTGAACAAGGTGATGCCGAGGATCGAGCAGATCTTCAGAAATGGGGCGCTGGCCATTCTGGAAAGGCCAATGCGTCCTCATCGCCCGATCAATCACCGAGCAAGGTGATGCCTGTCAGTGTGCCGGCTCCCAAAGCAGCCTCAAGTCCCTCGAATGATACTAAAGGGTTCTGATTGCTTTGTAAGCTCGCGGACCTCGTTTCGCGGCCTATCTTCAGTCGGTCGACCACTGCAACGATGGATTACATTTTGTCTGGAAGTAGCGAAACGCCCAGCAAGGGGCGTCGTATTACGGCATCTTTTCTTCAACGTCATACCGCCACATCGCGTTCTCCATAATTCTTTCTCACGCCCTGCAGGTTGCGCATCGTGAGATCGAAACTGCCGATGAACTGACGCACGGTCGTGTACATCTCCGCCTGCTGGCGGCGAGTGCAGACTTCCTGCAGGTCGTCCGCAAGGTTCAGCGCTGCCTTCAGGGTTTGCAGTTCGTCACCGCTCGTGCCGAACGTCGCCAGTCGCTGGTATCGCTCCCCGACCAGGATGAGACTATCGATCGCTGCCTTGAACACCTCATCCAGCGGTCCTCGATTGTCAGCAAACTCCGTCAATGCAGCGCCGACCACTACACGGAACGCGATGGATGCAAACTCCGGCTTTCCGCCCCGACCATCGATGATGGCTTGCAGATGTTGGTGAGGAATCAGCTTCAGTTTCAGTTCGTCCGCTTTCGAGTGCCGAATAATCGAAGGCAGGCGCGGTGCAGGCTTCCGCGATTGATAGAAGTGTTGTCTAGTCACGATGCATTAAATTAAATCAAAAGACACTGCTTCCTCGTCAGCATCCGGGAAGTCGTACACGATCGGCTCGCGCTTCGTTCGAGGTGCCACGGGAGTTTCGAGAGCTCTATCGATCGGCCAGTTGTGGGTTTTCAGGCGCTGATTAAGTACGCTGAACGGCACGCCTGATTGCCTCGACCAATCAGCTACCGACCGACTCAGACCGTTGTGCGTATAGAAAATCCGTTCCGGACTGTTGACAGGTAGGCTCAGGGCTTCCTCCGGTGACATCCCGTATTCACTAAAGCGACGCTTCAGGGTGCCATACGGCAAACCAGTTTCTGTCGACCACGCCAAGATGCTCTGGGTCTTTCCGTTATGGGTGACGAGACGCGGAGTTTCCTTAAGCTGCTTTGAAATGGCTTCAGTAACAGGAAGTCCGCTATCGAGCCGATCCTTGAGCGTGTGCTTGTTCATTCCGACTTCACGCGCAATCTGCGGGGCAGTCATACGCTGGCCATTAAAACCGTAATAGACGTTGACCCTTCGATTGTTCGCCTGCACTTCAGCTGTTGCCCATCGACAGTTGAATTTGTCATAGTCACCATTTACATCGCGGCGATCGAGCGAGTATTCGGGGCCGGGTTTTGGCCCCATGTCCGTGTAGAAGTTCTCGAACGACAGAAGCCACCGTAAACAGACACGGATTCCACGGCCACCGTAGCGAGGGTAGCCGGGTTCTTTCGGATTATTGCACCGAGCTTTCATCGAACTCCATGCATTGTACTCCTGAGACTTTGACAACCCGTGTTTGCTGTTCATTTCAGACTTTGGCCGTTGTTATGCCTCTCTGGTTCTGATACTTGCCAGCGCGGTCCTCGTAGGAAACGTCACATTGCTCGTCGCTTTGCAGAAACAAGAACTGTGCGATTCCCTGGTTTCCATGCACTTTCATCGGTAGCGGCGTCTGGTTGGCAATTTCGATGACAACCTGGCCAACAAAGCCCGGCTCGATTGGAGTGACATTAATCGCGCATCCCGCGCGAGCGTAAGTGGATTTGCCCACACAGATCGCGAGCACATCGCGCGGAAGACGAAATGTCTCAACCGTGTGACCAAGCACGTAACTGTTGGGGGGAATCACGCAAGTCTCCCCTTCATAGTCGACGTAGCATGCGTCACTCATCGCGAGAGGGTCGATGACGGCACTGTTGATGTTCGAGAAGATCTTGAATTTCGTTCCCAGGCGCACGTCGTAGCCGTAACTGCTGGTCCCATAGCTGATGATCTTCGACTCGACGTGCGTGACGATCGACGCATCGCTACCGACCAGTCCCGGAGTGGACGTGACCTTGCTTCGCACTTGTCCCGACTCGAACGGCTCGATCATCGCACCGTGAACCTGCATCCAGGTCTTCTTCTCGTCCGGCGTCAGCAGCACAAGCTCACCGCTGTAGTGCTCGGCTGCCACGCCGTTATCGCGCGTCACCCATTCTCCATCATCCGTCTTGTGAAGGTAAATCGAAGTGAACCCGTTCAGAATCACACCATCGGGTGCGCTGCACATGCGCTTGATCCACGCATCGCTCTTAATGCTCATGCTTGTCCTCGTACTGCTTGTTAGAGTTGTTTAAGTTGTTGACTGTTACGCCGCCATGGCCAGGCGGGGGTTCTTGACGATCAGACCGCCGCGCCGATTCGTGTTCCATGCGCCGACCTTCCCGTTTGAGAACTTCCGGGCGAATTCCACCGTGACGTCAGCGCGTTCGCACTCGCGCTGGGCGCCGAACGTGAAAAGCATCGGACGCAGACGAAAGAAGAAGCTTCCGTCGCCGCCTTGTGCCGTGACGATCCCGTGCGCCATCGTCATTGCGGAGGTCTCGCTCGAAAAGAGCTGCGCGTCCTCCGCTACCGTGGTGAGCGCCCTCGACGGGCTCATCACGTTGATGAAGAAAAGATCGGGTGCATCCGCGCGCGCGATCCTGATGCGGAACAGGTGTCGCTCATTCATGCACGAGCTCCTTTTCCGTTTCGCGCAGGCTGTCATTCGGATCCTCATCGACGAGCTCCAACCAGTCCTCTGCACAATCCACTTCCATCCCGATTCCGCCGTGCTCGGAGATTAACTCTCCGCCATCGGCTGACACCACACGCCAGATCTCGCCCCACAGCGAATGCGGCGGGCGATCCGTGTAAAGAAACTTCGCACGACAGATGCGACCAACCGAAACACCCCTGGGCCCGTTGGCCGAGCCAATGATCCGGCACAACGCGCCGGGCGTTACTCGCTTAGACATCGTTGTCCTCGTAGCTTGAAAAGAAAAGGGGCGCTGGCCAGAGCGCCCCCGTGTTGATGGGTGGTTAGTTTTTCTCGGATTCGTCGTCTTCTTCGTCGCTGTCTTCTTCTTCGTCGGTTGGCTGACCCTGCTGCGGAGGCGGTCCGTCTCGGTACATCCACATCATCATTCCCTCTGGTTCTTCCCGACGTCGGAAGACGGCCGACTTCTCAGTCGCCCAGCCTGCAAAGTAGAAGTCGAACCGACCATCGTTCGGGTCGTAGAGTCCGAAGTTGTTGAGCTGTTTGACGATCGTCGTGCCCAACTTCATCGCGGCATCGGTGAAGCAGGTGATGACATTGGACCGAACGCCTGCGTCTTGCATTCGGTACTCGATCTCGGAGACGCCGTCATACAGTTCGGTCTCGTCGTAATCTCTGGACGAGATCTGATCCGTGATGTAGTTCACGACCTTGCTGACATCTGTCTGGACCGAATCTCCGATCGGCTTTACCTGCTTCTCGTACGCGGCAACGGCCTCGCCTATATCCAGAATGAAGGCGTCGGGATGGCGGATCTTGTCTTTTTCGTCTGGCATGACTACCTCCGTTAGTCCATGAGCCGTTGACGATCCTCCGCTGTCCAAGTACGTGATATGTGGTCGAGATCCAGTTGAATCGAGTTCATGCTGCGCTCCTTCTGTTCAGTAAGAATCAAGCAGCCTCGTATTGGCCTGTATGTGTGCATTGACGCGTCTAGTGCGCGTTCACCACGTTCTGACCTGACACAAACGAAAACTCGGGGATGCGCAGCACATCGCGCGCGAACACGCGCAGCACGTCTGCGTAGGAGTCGTCCTCGACCACTTCCGGATAGAATGTGTTGAACCTGTTCAAACTCCAGCCAGTGAGGTTCAGCTCGTTCAGTTGCTTGTTGATGAACTGGGTCGCGAGGAAGGAAAGAAGGGCAGTCTGATTGGCGGGGACGACCATTCGGCCGAAGATGCGAGCGGGACCGTACTGACGGCCGCCGACGCCGAAGCGCAACTCCAGCATGCCGGCTTCAACATCGATGCGGTGCAGGATCATGCGCGCGAAACGATCGTAGACAGCGAGGGCATAGGCCGAGCCCGGATCGGTAGCATCCGGAACGGTCACAGTCGGGGCGAAGTACGGGATGTTGCGGTTCTCGATGTCTTCGAGGATCGCGGCGAGGATGGGGGATAGCTCCAAGTACTGCGAATCGGGGTACTTCCCGTCTACTGCTATATTCATTGTTATTTCCTCAGATTTGGCACCAGTCTTCGTAACCCTTGTTGGGTACAACCAGACGATTACTGGGGTGCGTAAGAACTTCCCTGAACCGGTAGAACGGACAAAAAAAAGAGTCAGGCTTGCGCGCTGACTCTCTCGTTTTCACCATCCACGATCTTGTCGATGCGGCCACACGGGTCGGTAGCCTTGCGGCCACTGACCGGTTGGCAGCGCCCGATAGAATGGGATACCCACGCTCACTACGATGCGCGGCGCGGGAGGCGGTGCGTAGACGTACTGTTGGGAAGGCACCGGAACATACATCGGTTGAGGTTGTTGTTGCACGTACTGAACGGACGGTTGCTGGTACAGAGGCAACGGCGGATTAGCCTGCACATAGTCCGTGGTTGCGTCGTTGCGCGCGTTCTGCTCAGCGATGATGCGTCGCTGTCTCGCGACTTCTTCCTGCCGGCCTGCGATCACGCCATTGCGATAGGCACGCGCCACGTCACTCATGCGGTGGTCGGGATCTTCCGACGCGCCGTCCGCATTGATCACGTACTCGTTGGGGGAGAGCGTGCGAGCGATTGCAGGCGGGGCACCATCATCGTAGCCGTCCAGCGGACCGTCGGCACGAGCCGAAATCGATGCCACCATGAGCAGCACCGCGATTGCAAAAGCAAAGGCCTTCATGTTTCGTTATCCTTAGTGTTGTCGATACAAGACGGCATAAAGCAGACAGGGCGCGCCTATCCGCAGAAGCCAGACGAATTACAGAGCACGGAGATCAGAGCCGCGGATTCGATAACGAACGTGTCCGATTCGCTGATTCAAGCCCGCATCGCGTTTGAGACGTTCCTGGAGCAAAGCCAAGAACTGTTGACGCCCATCGTTGAGTACAGCCTCACGATCGAAGTGCTCCGAGTTAAACTGAAAGTATTCGCGGAGCAATTCACGGGTGCCGGTCGAGAGCGTGACCGACACTCGCATGTTGTAAGGGTAGGTCGGAGAAGCCATTTTTTATCGGGCGAGTTTCTTTGACTCGCCTCTCCTGTAATTGTATTTGACTTACTTCGCTGGCTTGTAGTGGTGGAAGGGGCAGCGGTCTTTCCCGGGCATTTGGCGCGCGCGCCTTGCCCAACCACAGCAGTCCGCGCACTCCTTTCGTTCTTGACTCATGCCGGCTCCTGTGAATCGTCTTCCATGCGATCGAGGATTTCGCTTGTGAGCTCGTCCTGGAGCTCTTCCTCACATCCGTCCTCGTCCTGAGTGACCGACGTGATGGGGGCGGTTCCCATGCGATGCGCATGGTTCTCAGCGAACTCTTCCGGATCGGAGAGTCCAGACATCAGGGCGGCTTGCGTGCGAGAGTAGCCTTCCTTCGTGAGTTGGTGGAACTTCTCGTGGTCTTCGACGATCGTCGGGTAAAAGCAGTCGCCACAGAATCCGGAGTTTTCGACACCGCCGTCTGTCACGATTTGTTCGCAGCCATGTTTGCCGCGATTGGCTTTGCAGGGTGTATCCATCTTGTTTTCCGAGTAAAGACTATTTATTCGACGCGCTCTGACTTGCGCAGCGATTGTGAAACCATTCGGTGAGCGCATCCACCCAGATCGGCAGGGAGAAAAAGAACAGGACGATCAGGTTGAGGATCGGAAGACATCCGAGCAGCAGCATCCATCCGATTCCATTCCACTTCAAGTTGTAGCCGATCTTACTGGTCGCTCGTCGCAGTGGATCACGGTATAGCTTGTAATCCTCGTAGAGCAGCACAAAGAACGTACCCAACAGAGACACAGCGCTCAGGATCAAGTAAATGACCCCGGTCCATTTCAAAACAGTCATGTCAAGCTCCACGCGTTACTGATAGGGGTAGGTGGGGGCACTGAAAATGCTTCATTGAAGTCTGCATCGATTTGCGCGTCACCGATGAAATCGTTGAAGCACTTCCTGACTTCCCCCAGATCGAGGATCACGAGTTTGGGGTGTGGCAGCATCCCTCTCCCTAAGAAAAAAAGAGTGGAGAAGCGTCTGCCTCCCCGCCCTTACCATTACTTCGTGGCGACGGTCTGCGCCGCGCCCAGTTGTTGAGCCGTTTGCTCGATGGACTCGATGCGAGCCATCTTTGCGAGCTGCGACTTCTGGTCTGCCGAGAGCTTGTCGAGCAGCTTCTTCTGCTGGTCGTCAGTCAACGGGCCAACCGTGTCAGGTGCGGCCACCACACGAACCGGCGGGTTCAGTTCTTCGTCCGACATCGGGGTACCCGAAATCGGATCGAGGAGCGGCTCGCCAGCTTTCTTCCATTCCTCCGGACGCATCGGGCAAGCACGGTGCACCGTCACACCATCCTTACGTTGATAGGCGATGCCGCCCGTGGTCGCAATTGCGTAACGGATAACCTCACGCGAGCACAGGACACCGATGGCTGCTCCGCGCTGACCTTGATTCCAGAGAAGCTGACCGAAGTTACCGGCCTGGCAGTCCTCGTCTTTCCAGGTGGAACCGAAGGACAAGCTAATCATCCGGCCGGAGCCGCCGATAGAGCTAGAGCCCGAGCAGGTTTGCAGGCCAGCGACGAGACCCGCGGGAATCGCGCTGCTCGCCGAATACTGAATGCCACCGGGATTGCTGACCGGTGCAAACACTACCGTGCCACCTTGTGCTGCTGCCTGCGTGGATGCGTTCGCTGCTGAAGTGCCGCTCGACGTCTGTGCGTATGCTGCGCAGCCGAAGAACATCAACGACAGAATCGAGAGAGTGGCCAGAATCTTTTTCATTTCGTGGTTTCTATGTTATTTGTCGACGGAATAAAAAAAGGGTTCGTCAGTAAAAACTGTGGGTCGACGGAGGCTCGGGTAGTTTTCCAAGTGCATGATAAAGCGCGATTTCTGTCG
>NZ_FCOG02000394.1 GCF_001544975.2 Caballeronia arationis
ATGCTCCCGTTCTCGGAGGACTGGTATCTGACGTGGGCGCCGAACATCCATACGTCGATGTTTGCCAACGTCTATGCCTTCCTCGAAGCGAACAGCGAAGGTCTGGATCGCGTCGACCTGCTCAGCCGCGCCTACGCGCTTTATGCGGAGCACTTCGAGATGAACGGCGAGCCGTTGCAGATGGACCTGACCCGCGCCTGGACGTTTGTCCGCTTTAGGGACGCCGGGATTCTTCGGCTCGCGGGCTGCACACGCTGCCGCGGCAAGTTCGTCGCGCATGCACACGACCCATCGCACTCGATGGTGTGCGGCATTTGCCAGCCGCCGTCGCGCGCCGGCAAGACGAAGGCAGCCGCGAAAGCAGCGCTCGAGCGCGACGCCGCGCTGCAAGCACAGGCCGCCTGACCGCCTATAGAGAGATTTTCGGTCACGGCAGCTGCGCCGAGGACTTTACGGAATCGCCCCTTCGAAATCCGCCCGCCTCCCACCCAGGCTACGCAGCCTTTCATCTGAGGGAAGCTGATGGCATCCTCTTTCGTTAATTGACATAGGCGCGGCCTCGGCTTGGGAGGTCGTCCAGGGCGAAGAGGGGGCGAAAGGAGATTGGGCGTGACAGAAGCTGTAGGGCAGAAAAACGAACAATACGGGTACTCGGCGGAGCAGGTCCGCGATTTCGAAGGCCAAATCCGCAAGCTGCGCAACGAGAACGCGCGCCTTAAATTCGACCTCGGTCATCTTGCCGGGCAGCTCACCATGCCGCGTGCTCAGACGTTCGCGAACCAGGGGCTCGGCCGCCGCCTGCAGTCGATCGAGCGATGCGTCGTCAATATCTTCGCGCTCTATCCGCCGGGCCGCCGTGAATTTCTGAGCCACGACGAATGCTGCGATGTCGGCATCCAGTTTCAGGCCTTTGCCATGAACGTCTATGCGCTGTTCGATAACGTGACCTGGGTGTGCTTGCTCGAAGCCAAGCAGTCCCTTGCGCCCAAAAGTATCGGACTGTTCAAGAAAGCGTGCCGCCCCTTCATTCCGCCGAACCTTGCGGCATATCTCGACGAACCCGAAACGACCCGTTGGTTTCATGAATATGGGACGCTTTATCGCGACTCGACGGCGCACCGCATCGCGCCCTATCTCCCTTCGCGCACATATACGCCCGACGAAGGCAAGCGCTGGAAGGAACTTCAGGATGAATCGATCCGCGCCATGATGCCGCCGGACAGGATAGATCGGGGCACGGACTTCAAGGCGCAGTTCGAACTGATCGACCGGATGGAACGCGAGAAGGCAGAGCTCGGGCGCAACAGCCTCTTGATGTGTCTTTCGTTGACAGGGGAAGACGCGACGCCGCCGGTTTATCTGCACCCTCAGCTAGTGTGCGATTGGGGGCTGGCTCAGGAGACGGTGCGTCATTTCATCGCCGGCATGCGTGAAACCCATGGCTGGCAGGCCCCCTATATCCCGCCGCTGGAAGTTCGAGACTAAACAGGGCCGCCGCCTGCAATCGATCGAGCGAAGAGCGGCGTGTTACTAGCGCGGCACCGGTAACTCGACTGACGGGGCGTCGCTGCGGCCGCTGCACTCTCTTCAACTACTTGTGCTCGTCGACGGAGAAGCGCGGTGGAAAGATAATGCAGCCGGATTCGTCGCGCTCTAGCGGGACGTCGGGATTGTCGAGCAGCCTCTCGACCTGTTCGACCTCAGGCAACGGCGGCCACGGCCATGCTTTAGTCGCCCATGATGGAATCTCGGCCTGACGAACGAAGCCGAACTCCTCTGGCTCGTCCCATATCGAATCGAATGTCTCGTTGAGGATTTG
>NZ_FCOG02000031.1 GCF_001544975.2 Caballeronia arationis
AACTGGGAGTTTCGCAACTGCTTATCTGCACCTATCCGCACGCTGCGCTTGGCTTCGCGCGATTCTGCAAGACCGACTACATAGGGTTCGTAAAATATGCCGCGCCAACTTCACCCTGGTTAATTTGAGCACCGACATCTTCCACCGTCGCTTCAGGCGATAAACTCAAAATAAACCCGTGACCGTGGACCTCTCCATAGTTAGCGTTTTCGCTCGCAATCTGATAAAGCGATTCAGAAGTCAGTCCCGACAAATCCAGTCCGACAGCTTTCCCATCTTCCATGTAGAACCTCCAGATTGTGCAAAATAACTGCAGCTAAGGTACTCGCAGACTGTTATTCAATCGGTTAAGAAAAACGGTCAGAATTCGTAGGAATACGGACGAACCCTCTCTATGACCGTCGAGTTCCAATAGTCTTGGAGAGCCATCGTATGTTCTCTTGCAGATTTGGTTTTAGCCAACTCGATTCCAACCATTGTTACTGGCTCGCCAAGGATCGTTGCGAACGCCTCCTCTGCTTCGGTCCGTCCTTCGTTGAAGGCCTTTACTATCGGAATAGCCGGTCCGCCATCCCAAACATGATGAACTTCCCAACTCGCGACTGCTTCGGAATAAATACGCCGCATCGCCAGGGGGGGGTAGTGCGCCTCGGTCAATTCAGTGCGAGAAAATCTCACGTCTCCGAACAGCCGAAATAAGATGCTGAGTGAAGCATTCCAGTCGCGCAGCAAGCGACTAACTCCATCGGCTTTAGGAGCCCACGGCATGTGCGAATTCTCGGGACGCGCCAGCGTTACACGCAGCGAGTCGATCCGAGAAATGATGGAACGGCGATCCGCATCCTGCTCCAGACATTGGCGTTCAAACCGAAGCTCGTCGCGATCCGGTTTGGTGCCTGAGGATTCGAAGGAATGGCGAATATCGCGCTTCTCCAACAAGTAATCGACATGTCCATGCGAGATGTGCGTAATTTCGTGACCAACATAGAACATGATCGCTTGATCCGTAAGAAACTCCGCATACGCCCGGCGTAGATCGTTTTGTGGCGAGGAGAGATTGGCCTTCTGACTCATCGATTCAGCGTTGGGAATATAACCTTGTAGAAGTTCGATATCGCTCCGTTCTTGCGCGGGATCTCCAACTGACGGGAACGCATTAGCATCCGCGAGCATGCGTCCAATCACCAGCCGTAACATAAAAACGAGTCCCGTATACAAACCGATAAAATATCGGCCGTCGGCGCGAAAAGCAACGGCGTTGATCTGAGGATTGTGGATGAAGTCGAAGTAAATTGGCGGTAGCCTTTTGACGGCGCGCCTAGCCTGAGCGATAAGGTCATCCGCTCGCTCAGCGATGTCATTGTACGCGGCTCGCCCGCGCGGAGGCACGTCTTTCCTGATTAGGGGACCACCAAATCGGGTGGTCTCTCGCCGAAAAATTTTTGTATCAGCGCTTCGGAATATTGGCATACGACGGCCCTCCTTCGGCAGCTGCACACCTGCCAGCTCTCGACTAAGATAATACATCCGCAGCGAAGTACTCTATGGATCATTTCGAGTGTCGGTTACAGGGCTGACGGACTTGGGGAGCGCTAAGCGGGAAGACCTCGGAGAAGCGCGGACTCCAAGGCGCACCTCGCGCGTCAACGCACGTAAGGTATCGCTAGCGGTCGCTCCACGCCGACGGGCAACCGCACGCTGCAAACCGATGATGCGACAAACAAATTCGTGCACGGAACGACCCTTAGCTCAGTGAAGCGGACCTTCGAATGTCCGGCCGAGTCGCTGGTCGAATGGCCGTTCATGGCCGACTGTCGCCAGTATGAGGGGACGTGACCGAAGGTGCCAAATCTATGGAGTTGGGACACAACCACTTGAGGAACGGAGTCCCTAAATGAATGCTACGACATATCGACTGGGTATTGCAAAGCGGGTGTTCCAGTGTACTGCGTCGACGCACAGACCGGTGAGATAGCCAATCGCCGGATTGGACGCGGCGATTTAATTGCGTTTCTAGCCCAACGTCCTGCTGGTCGAGTGGCGTTAGAAGCTTGCGGAAGCGCGCAACTGGTGGGCACGCAAGATTCGGGCGCTTGGGCACGAAGTGGTGCTTTTGCATGCACAGTTTATCCGACCATTCGTGCAAACGAATAAGACCGACGCAGCGGATGCCAAAGCAACCTGGACTGCTGTGCAACTGCCTGGAATGCGCACGGTTCTGCGAAGACAGAGGATCAACAAGCGATGCTCAGCTTGCATCGGATGCGCTCGCAACTTATCAAGTTTCGGACGATGCAGGTGAATCAGCTTCGCAGATTTCTCTACAGATTCGAAGTGACGTTTCGGACGGGACGCGTGGCAGGACTTGCCGAGGTAAGGGAGCGCATGGCGCAGCTAGTAGACACGTCCAAGCCGGTCTGTCGGGAAAGTTGTGCCACACCGACTCATCTACGTTGACTCGGAAGTGACGTTCTGAGTCGCACATGCACATGCGCCAGCTAATTGCGTCAAAGCCTCCTTGAGGTTCGACTATTATCTCTGATCGTGCCGGTGACGGATTTCATAGCTAAGGCTTCTGGCCTCTCTGTTCGCTATGCTGCTCTTGAGCTAATTCGCTGTTGACAGGATCGACGCGCTATCAGTTCTCAATTTTCCGAGTTCGGCTATTGAAGTTGTGAACAACGGGTCTTGTTCAATGCCCCAGATTGCTTTTCCTTGCCCCAATGCTTCGTCCGCTTGGTCGCATTTTGCTAATGCGGCCTTGGCGTTGGCTGCAGCGGCATCGTCGTCTGAGGCGCTCGTATTGGAAAGGTTCGACCTGCCATTTTGATACAGCGCCTTAGCCTCTTTTAAAATTGCATCAGCCTTGGCAACCGCTTCTTTTGCCAATTTCCATCGTCGGTAACGAGCAAGACGAAGGCTGTCTTCGATAAACCATAATCCCTCAAGCGAGTTCTCTACGTCATTAAGTGAATTTTTTCCACCCGATCCTGGCGGGTCAATACTATGTAAGCGCTCTGTCGCACCGACTTCTATGATGTCGCGCAAGTCGGCATCGTCTATATCACGATGTACACGCGTTGACATGTAACCAAGGCAGGTAGCAGCATCAGCGCATTTTCCTTTCAGGCGCCACCAGGAAACGAAACGAGGGAATATGTCGTCTTGTACGAGTTTCACTTGGATATATGTCGCTGGTGAAATTTGAGACTTACAAGCTATTTTGCTGAGATTATAAGAAAGATTCCCATAGTCTTCAGAATTTTGAGCCGGGGAAGAGCGCAGCGAGATATGCGTCCGTGTCTTCGTAGACAGTTTCTTTGCCTCTGTTACCGGCTCAGGAGAATACCCGAGAAGGGCCGGAAGACCTTCCCAAAATGATTCGCTCACTCCAACGCCGGCACATTGGAAATGATTAATGGTGTCGTCGAGAATCGAGCTGACTCTATCTAGATAAGAGTTGACGCTTTCATCTATAAGCGGCAAGGCCTGCTTGATGAGCAGAAGCGCCTGCTCTCTCAATTGTTGTGGGAGGAGCCTTAGGACATCAAGGGTCTGCTGATCCAATCCTGCGGTAACTTGCAATCCAAATAGCGCGGATAATCCGAAATCAACTTCAGCTGCTCCAGCAGGAGTGCAGATACTCATCGTTGCAGCAAGAGCACATGCAGAGAGGATATTTGCTGGACTGTACGTCACCGGTCATCTCCCAATATGAATTCGCAGCTGTATCACGGGAAGCTAACCGTAACTGATCTAGCCACAGTTGCGTTATCCGCAACTACAATCTTAGTTGACCGTATCACGCCGCCAACCCGGAGTTTCGCAGAGAGTGCGAGCGCAGAAATTCCCGGTATTTCGAAATCGGCACTACCACACTGCCGGCCCAGGTTTTTAACGGATCCAAACGGCCAAGTTATCCACCAAAAGTCGGCGCATGCCTGGTCCTGCGAGCTGTTCCTAATGGACACAAAAACCGTTCCTGAAGCGTTGATCTCTAGGTATGCGTCAACTGTTTGACCCGAGCTAATTGAGATGATCTGAAATTCGGGGGTCGCTCGGCTGATCGGTACCACTATCGATAATACCGCCGCTCCCATTCCTGCGAAAAACCGCAACAAAATATCGACTCGTCATCCTCTTCGACTTAAAGGCGTGCATCGAAACACCCTTGTCAAGTTGCGTAGGCGACGACAGCTCGAAGCTTACTAAAGCGAGAAAGAAGCCCTGTGGTACGACATGGGTCCAAATAGATCGATGCCGCATCACGGTTAACCGGTCCGTCTGGTTGGTTTCTATCCAAGCCTAGGTGACGTCTGTCTCGAAAACAAGGTTTCACGCGGGAGCCTTCGTTACGAGGTCAAAATTGGCGAAGCTATCTCCTTAACGCTTTCCGCTTCGTCCCTTACACGCATGATCGTTTGACGGGTCGTCTCGTATTCGCGCGAGTTGCGCTGTCGAGATGCCCCCTTTGATGTCTTCTGAAGCGCATGCGCCTGCTGTGCTGTCATTAACGCAGAGCGCGGCCCAATGAACACGCACGCGTTTGCCGGCAAGGTGCTCGAATATCGGGCTGTCGGAAGAATTGAGCTCTCCACGCGGACACCCACGAAACCCAGATGGCACGAATTACTATGTCCGCGTGAGTGCGCGCTTGTGAGGGAGCCGCAATCAAGCATCGAACGGGGCAAGATCGCTAAGTCAGGCTAGACGAATGCCGCGCCGCGGCTGCCACGTAAGCTGCCCGACGACGCACAGTGTTTCGCAGGAGACTCCCGAAGGGGAGCGACGCTCATGGTTGTTCGCCAGTTGTTGTTCGGAGGAAGTCGGCGCGCGCTACCCGCGGTAGCTTTCGCGATAACCGTTCAGATGGTCATCCTTCCGGTCCACAGGCGATTTGCGATCATCTGCGCGCATAGTTTCCAAATACTTCTTCCGACTCTTTTCGAGCGATTGTGCGGCCGCTATTGCGATGCGGCTTTCCTCTGCTGCTACCCAGCAGCGGTATGCCTGGAAAAATCCAACAAGCCACATGACGGATGCGCTACAAACCAGATACAGGGTGGTCGCAGACTTCGGAGTGAAAGTGAGCGCAACGATGCACGCGACGAGCGATAGTCCGTTGACGACGATGCTGCGGATGATGAATCGGCGCATATCGCGAGATTTGCGCTGCGCGACTGCGCTTTGCGCTGCACGCAAGTCATCGAGCTTCTCGAACACTGACAAGCGGTTCAAACATACCGCCCATGCGGCCGTCAGTACGAGGGCCACGCCTGACACTGCGGGCAGGATATTTGTGGGCAAAAAGAATAGTGCGGCAACGTCTGGGGCAAACTTATAGAGCGTCCAGGCCACCGCAATTCCTAGCAACGCACCGATCAGTTTCATGGTTACCCGTTGATTGCGACTGCTCCGCTATCCACCAGCGACTCCAGCCATTTACGCATCGTTTCGAACGCGTCAGACGTGTCTAACACGCCATCGTAGCTTGCGATCGTTTTCTCATTTTGCACCCGAAGATCGTTCCCATCTAGTCGGCCGCCCCCCTTTGTGCGCACCTGCAAGAACGAAACATCCTCAACGTGTCGAAGTTCGCGCATCAAACTGCTCATCAGTTCGTGTTCAGCGGCCTCTACCTTTCCTAGCTTGTCGTCGTTGGCTGCTTTTCGTCTTCGACCTGTAACTTTGATCTCAACGTTCACTTCGATGTCTGGCGTTTCGGTCAGGTCTTCGAGCTTCAGTCCGGCGTACTCCGACTCGGACAGCAAGCCACGCAGAGCAGACAGGCCAAGCCCGGATGCCGCTCTGCTAACAGCACTCGATACTTTGTCGCCGATCGTTGACTCAGCCGGGCTGTCAACCAATGGCACGCCGATTCGAATGCTTTTTACCGGCTCCTTTTCGATCCGCTTGCGCGTTACTTCCGGAATCGCATCCGACAATTCGATCCTCTGCCCACCATCGATCGCGCCGGCAGTGGTGCAAAGCCAATTAAGATGATTCTCAAGGTCAGCAGCCCGCAGTGCTTTGGACTGTATCAAAGCAATATGATTGTCGCGTATTGCGAAATAGAGCGGCGTCTCCATGAATTGCTTTCCGGCAGGTGCAGGCAGCTTAGAAACGTCAAGTTCATCCTTGCCTTCGGCCGCCGCCAAGTCGATCACCATGTGGTGGTACCCGGGGGAGTAAAGCACCATAACGCCAAAATTAAAGCCCGAATAAACTCGTGGTGAATTTATGAGACGAACCCAACTGTTCCCGCTCGGAATGCCTCCTGCTGCGACGGACTCGTCCCGTTGCGTAATCGGTAGAGCAAGAATTGCTTTGTGAAAAAGGTCTTGGAGGGTCAGCGCGCCTGGGTTCAAAAAACACGCGTGCTTATAGAAAAGCTGTTTTTGGATGCGTTTTGCTTTTGCCACGTTACCCCTCGATACCGGCGAAGTTGGATTCGCTCTTGCGTGGAAAGAAGCCCCGTCGGCATTGGTCGTGTGACTGGCCGACAGCGGACCTCACAGCCGCTATCGTATTTCGGACAACCCCTCGATGGATCGTCCGGAATACTCCTGCGTATTCCCTGAATCTGGTTACACAGCGGTTACATGGAAGCTGGATAGCAAAAAGCCCAGTCACGAGGACCGGGCTAAGTGCTTGATATCTATGGTGGGGCGTGAGTGACTCGAACACTCGACCTACGGATTAAGAGTCCGCTGCTCTACCAACTGAGCTAACGCCCCGAAAACTGAATCCGAATTATAGCGACACTTTTCCTAACGGCGCAAGCCCCTGCCAACAAAATTCGCTCGAAATCCCGGCTCGGCTGCTTCACCGCCGGCCCGTCAGTCTCAAAAACGCCTCAGCAGGTATGCTTGCAAACACAATCGAACCGTCGTTCGATTCACTTCCAGCACAACTTCCCGCCTTAAACAGGCCCAGCACACCATGGACGAAACCGCCATCCGCGATCTTCTCGACAGCATTCTGGCGCCTTGGGTGCGCGAACTGTCGCTGGCGCCTGCGGCCACGACCGCCGATTCCGTCACCCTGCGCCTCCCGTTTTCCGAAGCGCTCCGCCACGCCGGCGGCGTCATCTGCGGCCAGGTCTTCATGGCGGCAGCCGACACCGCGATGGTCGTCGCGATTTCGCATGTCCTCGGCGGCTTCAAGCCGATGACTACCGTCTCGCTCAACACAAGCTTCCTGCGCCCGGTGAAAACCGGCGACATCCTTGTCACGGCAAGAGTCCTGCGCCGCGGCCGCAACCTGGTATTCGGCGAGATCGAACTGCATGACGCCGAAGGCGAACTCGCTGCGCACGCGACCACGACCTACGCGCTCCTCGGCTAACGGCAAAAACAGCAAAGAACCGCAAAACAACATGTTCGATCAAGTCGTCTTCGCGGGCGGCGGCAACCGCTGCTGGTGGCAAGCCGGATTCTGGGACGTCGTTCAGCCGGAATTGAACCTGCGTCCGCGCGTCATCACGGGCATCTCGGCGGGCGCCGCGACAGCCTGCATGCTCTATACGAACCACGCGCATTGGGTGATGGACTACTACGCGCACGCCCTGCGCGACAACAAAAAGAACGCCTACTGGGGCAACGTGCTGCGCGGTCAGTCCGTGTTTCCGCACTACCGGATCTACCGTCAGGCGCTGCTCGACATCTTCAGCGACCAGTTCCCGTCGCTGCAATCCGCGCCGGAAATCCGCATCGGCGTGTCGCATCTGCCGCGCTGGCTGGGCGCACGCAGTGCTGTTGTGGCGGGTCTCATCGCGTACAACATCGAAAAGTACGTTAGGAAGACGCTTCATCCGACGCTCGGACAGGCGCTCGGCTTTCATCCCGAATTCGTGACGGCGCAGGAATGCGCTACCGTCGAGGATCTCGCCGACCTGATCCTGCAGTCATCGAGCACGCCGCCATTCACGCCTGTGCTTCGGCGCAACGGCCGTCCCGTGCTCGACGGCGGCATGGTCGACAACGTGCCGGTCGGCGCGCTCGACCCCTCGGCCGGCATGGTTCTCGTGATGGTGACTCGCCTTTATCCGCGTCCGCAGATGTTCGTCGTGCCGCACGGCGACCAGCAGCGCGTCTACGTGCAGCCGTCTCGCAAGGTGCCGATTTCGAGCTGGGACTACACGAGCCCGTCGCAGATGCAGCATGCTTATGACCTCGGCCGCGCCGACGGCGAGCAGTTTCTTGTACGCGTTCCTCGACCGATGGACGCAGCAGCGCACCTCTGAAGGAGCCGGATATGTCGAAGAAGCATCACTACACGGTGGAAGTCGCCTGGACGGGCGATCAGGGCTCCGGCACCTCGCGCTACGACGCCTACTCGCGCGACCATCTCGTGCGCGTGCCCGGCAAGGCGGCAATCGAGGCGTCGAGCGACCCGTCTTTCCGCGGCGATCCTGCGCGGCACAATCCGGAAGAGCTGTTCGTGGCGTCGCTGTCGTCGTGCCACATGCTGTGGTATCTGCATCTGTGCTCGACGAAGGGCATCGTCGTGACGGGTTACGTCGACGATGCGCTCGGCACGATGGAAGAAAGCGCGAAAGGAGACGGGCGCTTCACCGATGTCCTGCTGCGCCCGCGCGTGACGATCGGCGCGGGCGGGGACGTCGAACTCGCGAAGCGGCTGCACGACGATGCACACCACTTCTGCTTTATCGCGAACTCGGTGAATTTCCCGGTGCGCTGCGAGCCGTCGACGGACGTGTCGACGCTCTAGCTTTTACGCACGCCGGCGGCCGCCGACGAGCGCGTCCGGGTTCGACACGCTCGACGTGTCGCCCGCGTCGAACGCGAGAATGTTCTTGAACGCCGCACTGAAATAAAGCTCGTAGCTCTCGTGCTCCACATAGCCGATGTGCGGCGTGCAGATCACGTTCTCCATGCGCAGCAATCCGTAACCCTGCAGGATCGGTTCGCTTTCGTACACGTCGATGGCGACCATCCCCGGCCGATTGTGGTGCAGTGCGTTCAGCAGCGCGTTTTCCTCGAGCAGTTCGGCGCGGCTCGTGTTGACGAAAAGCGCCGTCGGCTTCATACGCAGCAAATCCTGCTGCGTCACGATGCCGCGCGTGTCGTCGTGCAGGCGCAGATGCAGCGTCAGCACGTCGCTCTGTTCGAACAGCGCCTCGCGATTCTCCGCAATGTCGTAGCCGTGCTCGCGCGCGAGTTCGAGCGAATGCTCGCGCCCGTGGATCAGCACGTTCATGCCGAACGCCTTCCCGTAACCTGCGACGAGCCGGCCGATCTTCCCGTAGCCCCAGATGCCGAGCGTCTGGCCGCGCAGCACCTGTCCGAGACCGAAATTCGGCGGCAGCGCGGACGTCTTCAGCCCCGACTGCTGCCATGCGCCCTGTTTCAGGTTCGCGACGTACTGCGGAATGCGGCGCTGCGCCGCCATGATCAACGCCCAGGTCAGCTCGGCCGGCGCGATCGGCGAACCGGTTCCCTCCAGCACTGCAATGCCGCGCTCTGTACACGCGTCGATGTCGATATGCCCGCCGCCCGCCTTGCCCGTCTGGCTGATCATGCGCAGACGCGGCAGCTTGTCGAGCAGTTGGGAACTGATCCGCGTGCGCTCGCGAATGAGGACGAGCGCATCGATTTCCGACAGTCTGCTAGCCAACTGTCCGAGACCGCGTACCGTGTTATTGAAGACCTTGACCTCGTGGTCGTCGAGCAAATGGAAGCAATCCAGCTTGCGGACCGCGTCCTGATAGTCGTCGAGGATGGCGATTTTCATGAGAGTCGATTGGCTTTTGTTAGGCATCAAACGTGCTGCGAACGATCTATGGAAGAAAATAGAGGGGCTAACTTCGGGTAAATACCGAGAAAATCGGTGATTTGCCGTTTATTGCACCGCGTCAAGAAATTCAAGCTGTCGAGTGCTATGCTTGAACTCCATTTTTTCGGACAGTGAACGGACGCGTCGAAACGTCGTCCGAATATATAAAAATGCCGGCAAAGCCGGAAATCAGCGAGGAGGCAAGGCAACTTAGTATCTCTTTTTAACAGTTTGTTCCGTGCCGACGCAAGCCGCGATTCCAGACGGCCGCGGCCGGCAAACTGTTTCGGCTCGTCGCGTCGTGCCCTTATGTGCCCATTTGCGCAGTGGCGGCAACCGGCTTTCGCGTGAAGACGACCGCGAAATGCCGCAGTCCGAACGCCGCCGCCGTGCAGAATGCGCCTCTCGCCAGGCAGCGTCCGATGAGCGCCTACCGTTTTATAGCCCTTAGGAACGGAGACAGCTCGATGAATCAGCCCGCAGTAGTCGAACAGAACAACGCCGTCGAAATCGATGCGCCAGCGTATGTCAGGCACCGAAAACTCATCGACTGGGTTCAGCGCGTCGCCGCGCTGACGAAGCCCGAGCGCGTCGTCTGGTGCGACGGCAGCCAGGCGGAATACGACCGTCTATGCGAACAGATGGTTTCCGCCGGCACGCTCAAGAAGCTCAACCCCGCCAAACGTCCCAACTCCTTCCTTGCCTGTTCCGATGCATCCGACGTCGCCCGCGTCGAGGATCGCACCTTCATTTGCTCCGAGCGTCCGGAAGACGCTGGACCGACCAACAACTGGATCGACCCGCAGGAAATGCGCACGACGCTCGACGGCCTCTTCGAAGGCTCGATGCGCGGCCGCACGATGTACGTCGTGCCGTTCTCGATGGGCCCGCTCGGTTCGCCGATCGCGCATATCGGCGTGGAGTTGTCGGACAGCCCGTATGTCGTGACGAACATGCGCATCATGACGCGCATGGGCCGCGCGGTGTACGACGTGCTCGGCACTGACGGCGCGTTCGTGCCGTGCGTGCATTCGGTCGGCGCGCCGCTCGTTGAAGGCAAGAAGGACGTGCCGTGGCCGTGCAACGACACGAAGTACATCGTGCATTTCCCCGAATCGCGTGAAATCTGGAGCTTCGGCTCGGGCTACGGCGGTAACGCGCTGCTCGGCAAGAAGTGTTTCGCGCTGCGCATCGCCTCGACGATGGGGCGCGACGAAGGCTGGCTCGCCGAGCACATGCTGATTCTGGGCGTCACGTCGCCGCAAGGGCGCAAGTATCACGTCGCGGCTGCGTTCCCGTCGGCGTGCGGCAAGACCAACTTCGCGATGCTGATTCCGCCGTCGGACATGAACGGCTGGAAGGTGACGACCATCGGCGACGACATCGCCTGGATCAAGCCGGGCCGCGACGGCCGTCTTTACGCGATCAACCCGGAAGCCGGCTATTTCGGCGTGGCGCCGGGCACGAGCGAAAAGACCAACTTCAACGCGATGGCGACGCTGAAGGAAAACGTAATCTTCACGAACGTCGCGCTGACCGACGACGGCGACGTCTGGTGGGAAGGCATGACCGACACGCCGCCCGCGCACCTGATCGACTGGCAGGGCCGCGACTGGACGCCGGAAATCGCGAAGGAAACCGGCGCAAAGGCGGCGCACCCGAACGCGCGCTTCACGGCGCCGGCGTCGCAATGCCCGTCGATCGATCCGGACTGGGAGAATCCCGCCGGCGTGCCGATCGACGCGTTCATCTTCGGCGGACGACGCTCGAACACGGTGCCGCTTGTGACCGAGGCGCGCGACTGGAAGGAAGGCGTCTACATGGCCGCGACGATGGGCTCCGAGACCACGGCGGCCGCGGCGGGCCAGCAGGGCGTCGTGCGCCGCGACCCGTTCGCGATGCTGCCCTTCTGCGGCTACAACATGAGCGACTACTTCGGCCACTGGCTCAAGATGGGCGAACGGCTCGACGCGATGAACGCGAAGGCGCCGAAGTTCTTCTGCGTCAACTGGTTCCGAAAGGGCGACGACGGCAAATTCGTGTGGCCTGGCTTCGGCGAGAACATGCGGGTGCTGAACTGGATGGTGGGCCGGATCGAAGGCACGGCAGCCGGCGACGAGCACGCTTTCGGCATCTCGCCGCGCTACGAGGACATCGACTGGGGCGGTCTGCCGTTCACCCGCGAGCAGTTCGAGCAGGTGATTTCCGTCAACGATACCGCGTGGCGCGAGGAACTCGCATTACACGACGAACTGTTCAACAAGCTCCAGCAAGGCCTGCCTGAACAACTGCCGGAGGCGAAGGCAGGGATCGAGAAGCGTCTCGCTGCCTGAAATCTGCGAGCAGATTAGCGTGATCTTCTGAATCAATCCCCAATACCGGCTTCGCATCCCGAAGCCGGATATTGGGGCGTCTTATCCCGCCAAAATTGGCGCGGCCAGCTTTCCAATTTCCCCTGTGCTTACATACACCCCACGCAAATGTTGCTGGATGCGCAACAACCCGCGATTTTTCACGTTTTTGGGGCGCTAACCCGCAAGCTTTCGCCAAAAAAAGGCCGGGAATCGGCAACTTCTGCACGATTTCGCGAGTCCTAGGATAATTCGCAATTGCGTTGCACAAAGAAATAGGAAAGCCGTATTTGCGGCAGGAGTTGTCCCCATGGATCATTTGCAGTCGATGAAGGTGTTTGTCCGTGTTGCGGACCTGGGCAGTTTCGCCCGCGCAGCCAACTCGATGGATATTTCGAACGCGGTGGCGACGCGCCACATCGCGGACCTGGAAGGGCGGCTCGGTACGCGCCTGCTCAACCGCACGACGCGCAGCCTGTCGCTCACCGAATCGGGTCAGGTCTATCTGGAACGCGCGCGGCAGATCCTCGACGAACTCGATGACGTCGAGCAGATGGTGGTCGCGCGCAATCACGAACCGGTCGGCTCGCTGCGCATCGTCGCGCCCGTCGTGTTCGGGCTGCACAATCTTGCGCCGGTCCTGCAGACCTATGCGCAGCGGTATCCCAAGGTCGTGCCTGATGTGACGCTCGTCGACCGGCAGGTCGATCTCGTCGAAGAAGGGTTCGATGTCGGCATCGTGATCGCGCGCCAGGTGAGAAGCGCGAGCGTCGTCACGCGGCGCCTGACGACCGGCTGCATGACCGTCTGCGCGACCCCGGATTATCTGGCGACGCACGGCACGCCGACGCGTCCCGAGGAACTGCTCGCGCATCCGTGCCTCAGCCTGCCGTCGGAATACTGGGGCGACGAACGCGTGTTCACCGGTCCGGAAGGCGAGGTGCGCGTGCGGCCGTCGAACGTGATCGTCGCGAACAACACGGAGATGCTGCGGCAGTTCGCGCTGCTCGGCATGGGCATCGCGATCCTGCCGAGCTATCTGATCGGCAACGATACGACGAGCGGGCGCTTCGTCCGGCTGCTGTCCGACTATCGGCTGCCGCAGGTCGAGATCAACGTCGCGTATCCGAGCCGCCGCCATCTACCGGCGAAGGTGCGCACGTTCATCGATCATCTCGTCGAGCATTTCAGCCAGACGCCGAATCATCAGCTTGGCGAGCAGTGGGCGAAGGACGGTTTCGCGAAGCCGGGCGCGCCCGCCCTGGACGGCAAGGAGTCTGCGCCGCTCGTCGCGCACGCGGCCTATGCGCACAATGGCGCCGACGAGCACCGCGCGACCGCGACCGCCGCGCGTCCGGTCGATGGCGAACTCGGTTCAAAACTCGCGAAGCCGTCGCGTTCGCGCGCGCGGATGCCGGCGCACTCGCCTTATTGAACTGAGAGCGCTCCAGCCGAAGCTCAAATAGAAAACGGCCCGCGAATCGCTTCGCGGGCCGTTTTCTATGGGCGGAGAACCGGCGGAATCAACCGGTCTTGCGCGCAGTCGTCTTTTTCGCGGCCGCCTTCTTGGCCGGCGCTTTCTTCGCCGCGGTCTTGGCAGGCGCCTTTGCCGTCCTGGTGGCGGCTACCGCGACATCGCCGTCGCCTTCATCCTCGCCGCCATCGGCAGGCGATGCCGCCGCGCCGCGCTTGACCGCCGCCGTTTTCGCGCCGGGCTTCGGCTCCTTCTTCTCGAATTCGAAGCCGATCTTACCGTCCGGCTGCTTCACGAGGAACGCCTTGAAGTTGCGGCCGGTCCGCGACGACTTGAAGTTCGTCAGCAGATCGGTGCGGCCTTCCTCGAGCAGCTTCGCCATCTGATCGCGCGCGATTTCCTGCTGCAGGATCACCTTGCCGGAGCGGAAATCGCACGTTTTCGGATTCGAAACCGAGTTTTCGCAGACATAGCTCATGCCGTGCTCGTACACGCGCGACTGGCATTTCGGACAATGGCCGACCGGCGTCTGCTCCGAGAAATCGGGCGGTTCGCCGTCTTCGCCGCCGGAGTCCTGCCCGAAGTCGAATTCGAGCTTGTAGTTCTTGATCTCATCGTCGAAGGAGAGCTTGAGGATCGCCGAAAACGGACGGCCCATCTTGCTGCGAAATCCCGACAGCGGCCCGATCGTCTTTTCCTTCAGCAATTCCTCGACTTCCGGAATCTCGAACTGGCGTCCGCCCGGAATCTTCGAAATCGAGAACTCGCACTTGCTGCACGCGAAGCGGCGGTAGTTTTCCTTCACCTGGCCGCCGCAATTCGGACACGGCGTTTCGAGCGTCGCGTAGTCGCCGGGGATCGTGTCGGAGTCGTACTCCTTCGCGCGCTTGACGATGGTTTGCGTCATGCGCGCGATTTCCTGCATGAACGCATCGCGATGCAGGTTGCCGCGCTCCATCTGCGAAAGCTTGTGCTCCCACTCGCCGGTCAGTTCCGGCGCCGTCAGTTCCTCGACGCCGAGGCCGCGCAAAAGCGTCATCAGCTGGAACGCTTTCGCGGTCGGAATCAGCTCGCGCCCTTCGCGCACCATGTACTTCTCGCCGAGCAGCCCTTCGATGATCGCCGCGCGCGTCGCCGGCGTGCCGAGACCCTTCGCGGCCATCGCTTCGCGCAGTTCCTCGTCTTCGACAAGCTTGCCCGCGCCTTCCATCGCCGAAAGCAGCGACGCCTCGTTGTAGCGCGCGGGAGGCTTGGTCACGAGGCCGTGCGCCGCGACCTTCTCGACATCGACCTTTTCGTCTTTCTGCACCGGCACGAGGTTGGCGTCCTCGCCGGAGATTTCCTTGCCGTAGACCTGCAGCCAGCCCGGCTCGACCAGCACCTTGCCTTCGGTCTTGAAATGATGGCCGGCGACTTCGGTGATGCGCGTCGTCACGAGATATTCGGCCGGCGGGAAGAACACGGCGAGAAAGCGCTTCACGACGAGGTCGTAGAGCTTCTGCTCCGGCTCGGACAGCGCTTTGGGCGCCTGCAGCGTCGGGATGATGGCGAAGTGGTCGCTGATCTTCGAGTTGTCGAAGATGCGCTTGTTCGGCTTGACCCAACCCTTGTCGAGCACCTGCTTCGCGTGCGGCAGATAGTTGTTGCTCTCCTTCAACATCGAGAGCGTGTCCTTCACCGTGGCGATGTAGTCCTCGGGCAGGGCGCGCGCGTCGGTACGCGGGTAGGTCAGGACCTTGTGCTTTTCATACAGAGCCTGCGCGAGACCGAGCGTGTTCTTCGCCGAAAAGCCGAAGCGGCCATTGGCTTCGCGCTGGAGGCTCGTCAGGTCGAAGAGCATCGGCGACATCTGCGTCGACGGCTTCGATTCTTCCGTCACCGTGCCGGTCTTGCCGCGACAGGCCGCGACGATCGATTCCGCCGCCGCGAGGCTCCAGAGCCGCGAGTCGCGCTGCTCGGGATCGCCCTCGACGCGCTTGAATTTCGGGTCGAACCAGCGGCCTTCGTACAGGCCCTTCGCTGCGATGAACTCGGCGCGCACTTCCCAGTAGTCGCGTGGCACGAAGCGGCGGATCTTCTCCTCGCGTTCGACGACGATCGACAACGTCGGCGTCTGAACGCGGCCGACGGTCGTCAGGAAGAAACCGCCCCCCTTGCTGTTGAACGCCGTCATCGCGCGCGTGCCGTTGATGCCGACGAGCCAGTCCGCTTCCGAGCGGCAGCGTGCAGCGTCGGCGAGCGGCTGCATGTCGGCGTCGCTGCGCAGGTTGGCGAAGCCTTCGCGGATCGAGCCGGCGGTCATCGACTGGAGCCAGAGGCGCTGGACCGGCTGCTTCGCCTTCGCGTGCTGCGCGATCAGGCGGAAGATCAGTTCGCCCTCGCGCCCCGCGTCGCAGGCGTTGATCAGGCGGTCGATGTCCTTGCGCTTGAGCAGCTTTGTCAGCACCTTCAGGCGCGATTCGCTCTTCGCGATCGGATTCAGGTCGAAATGCGGCGGAATGACGGGCAGATTGGCGAAACTCCACTTGCCGCGCTTGACGTCGTATTCCTCCGGCGCCGCGATCTCCAGCAGGTGGCCGACGGCGGACGACAGCACGTAGTCGTCGCTTTCGTAGTATTCGTCATGCTTGGTGAAGCCGCCCAGCGCGCGCGCGATGTCGTTCGCGACAGAAGGCTTCTCGGCGATGATCAGGGCTTTGGACATGACTCGATTTGGTTGGGGACTGGCATGGGTTCCGGTTTTGGACCCGTTAACGCCGCTTTATAGCACACGGTTCGCGCAACGCGACGCCCATGTCATATAAAAGCGGCCCGTCGAACGGTGCGCCCGAACGTTGCACGAACCGCACTGCCGCCGGTTTTCGGCTGCGGCGCGAGGGCGACCGGAGGCCGTTTTCGGCGCCCCCGACGCTAGGCTTCCGCGAGCGCGGGACGCAGTTTCGGCGCGCCCACGACGCCCGGCAACGCGGTCAGGTCGACTAGCATGCGCTCGACAATCGACGCCTGCGGCAGCACCGTGCCGAAAAAGCGCGTCGTGATCGCGTCCTCGATCAGGATCGTCGGGAAATTCTCGACGTCGAGATCGTCGAAACGATCCGCCTGGTTCTCGATGTCGATCCAGGCGAAGCAGATATCCGGGTGAGCGTCGGCCAGCCGGTCGAAACCCTCGCGATATTCGCGGCAAGTCCCGCACCAGTCCGCGCACAGGCAGGCGACGAAGAGCGTATCCGGTTCGGCGATACGTTCAGCGATCTGCTCGGCGTCGGTGTCGAGATTCAGCGCGGGCATGGTGGTCCTTGGTAATCCTTGGTGGTTCGACAGGCGATTCTTTTTACCGCCGGGGTCGGCTGGGCGGTTTCTGGCCGGTATTTTCGCGAATGTAGCATGAGCCAGCGTCAAGAGCGCTCGATGCGCATGAAGCGTCCTCCCGGCAACGATTCGATGCGGCCCTTCAGTTCGAGCCGCAGCAGCAGGCCTTGCAGCGTCGAGCCAGTCAGGTCGGTGCGCGAGGCGAGAATTTCAAGCGTCGCGGGCGAGTGACCGAGCGCGGCGAGCACGCGATCCTCGTCCGGAGTTGCGTTCGCGGTTGCTTGCGGTGGTGTGGCGCGGGCACGCGCCCAGGAGACGGTGGCGGGAGGCGGGGCTTCGTTGCCGCATGACCGTTCTTCGGTCGCCGTGACGCCCGTGCGCTTGCGGGGCGCCTTCGCGGTCGGGGGCGGGGCCGCGGGAATCATCCCGAACTCCTCCAGCACATCCTCCGGCGTCTCGACGAGCTTCGCCCCTTGCTTGATCATCCGGTGACATCCGCGCGCAAGCGGCGCGTGGATCGATCCGGGTATCGCGAACACGTCGCGCCCCATTTCGTTGGCGAGCCGCGCCGTGATGAGCGAGCCGGAGCGCATCGCCGCCGCGACGATCAGCACCCCGCCCACGAGCCCCGCGATCAACCGGTTGCGCTGCGGGAAATTCTCCGAGCGCGCGGGCGTGCCGAGCGGCCATTCCGAGACGATGGCGCCGCCTTCCGCGATTTCGTGAGCGAGCGCGTGATGCTGCGATGGATAGACCAGATCCGCACCCGTGCCGATCACGGCAAGAGTGCTCGCCGCGCCCTGGAGCGCGCCGCGATGCGCAGCGGCGTCGATACCGAGCGCGAGCCCCGACACCACGGCAAGCCCCGCGTCCGACAGCGCGCGGGCGAAGCGACGCGCGTCCTCGATGCCTTGCGGCGTGGCGCTCCGGCTGCCGACAATCGCGACCGCGCGAGCCTGCAACAAGTCCAGCCGTCCCTTTACATATAGAAGCGGCGGCGGATCGGGCATCGTGAGGAGCGCCTGCGGATACGCAGCGTCGGCGAGCGTCACGACGTGATTGCCCGCCTCCGACGCCCAGTCGACGGTGCGCTGCACACGCTCGTCAAAATCTGCGCGCGAATCCGGCGGCGGCGCGAGCACGGCTTTCGCCGCATCCTCGCCGGCGACGCCTGCCAGGGCGGCGAACGACTGCGCGAGCACCGCCTGCGGGCCGCCGAACGCGCCGAGCAACGCGCGCAGCGCGGCGGGACGCAGACCCCGCGCGTGGGCAAGCCGAAGCCACGCCGGCAGGTCGTCGGGAGGCGCGTGAGCCAGTTCCGGCGCGGCTCGCGCGGTCAGCAGGGCGGCGGTCGTCATGTTAAGATTTTCATATTCCGAAACACACAAAGGGTCGCCGCCCGGCCGCGCTCGCATGCACGATGCGCGGTGCAGCCGTCAGTTGGCCGCGTTGAAACCGGCGAGATTCAGCCGCCAATCTTCCGCACCCCGGCACCCGTCCGCAACCTGGCCGAATGGCCGACTTCCGCGCGCCGCGCCGCGCGCCGATACTTCGAAACATGGCTCTGCTCAAGATACTCAACTACCCCGACAAGCGGCTGAACAAGGTGGCGAAGCCCGTCGCCGTCGTCGACGACCGCATTCGCAAGCTCGTCGCCGACATGGCCGAGACGATGTACGCCGCGCCCGGCGTCGGCCTCGCGGCCACGCAGGTGGACGTGCACGAACGCGTGATCGTGATCGACGTGTCCGACGCGCACGACGATCTCCAGGTCTTCATCAACCCGGAGATCGTCTGGTCGAGCGACACGAACAAGGAATGGGAAGAGGGCTGCCTGTCGGTGCCCGGAATCTATGACTTCGTCGAGCGCCCCGAAAAAGTGCGCGTGAAAGCGCTCAACGAAAAGGGCGAATCGTACGAGATCGACTGCGACGGGCTGCTCGCCGTGTGCATCCAGCATGAAATGGATCACCTGGAGGGCCACGTGTTCGTCGAGTACCTGTCGCAGCTCAAGCAGACGCGCATCCGCGGCAAGATGAAGAAGCTCGAAAAGGCGCTGTGACGCGCCGGTTTGTCGTTATTTCGTTTGTTCCACCGTACCAGCAGGCTGCCTGATCGATGACTCAATCGCTGCGTGTCGTTTTTGCCGGAACCCCGGAGTTTGCCGCCGCCGCGCTCGCGGCGATCCACGCAGCCGGATTCGCCGTGCCGCTCGTGCTAACACAGCCCGACCGGCCGGCCGGGCGCGGCATGAAGCTCACCGCCAGTCCGGTGAAGCGATATGCGGTGGAACAGGGGCTGAAGGTCGCGCAGCCGACGTCGCTGCGTCGTAGCGGCAAGTATCCCGAGGAAGCGTCGGCGGCCATTGATCTGCTGCGCGCCACGCCACACGACGTGATGGTGGTCGCCGCTTACGGGCTGATCCTGCCTCAGGAAGTGCTCGACATCGCGCCGCACGGCTCGATCAACATTCACGCGTCGCTTTTGCCGCGCTGGCGCGGCGCCGCGCCGATCCACCGCGCAATCGAAGCGGGTGACGCGGAAACCGGCATCACGCTGATGCAGATGGACGCCGGGCTCGACACCGGCGCGATGATCCGCGAGGCGCGCACCGTCATTCTTCCGAACGATACGACCGGAACGCTCCACGACCGTCTCGCGCAACTCGGCGCGGATCTGGTCGTTCAGGCGCTGCGCGATCTCGAACGTGAAGGCACGCTACCCGCCACGAAGCAACCGGACGAAGGCGCCACCTACGCCGCGAAGATCGCGAAGCATGAAGCCGCGCTCGACTGGCGCCGTCCCGCCGATGCGCTTGCGCGGCAGATCCGCGCGTTCGATCCGTTCCCCGGCGCGTCCGGTACGCTCGACGGCGCCGCGGTCAAGATCTGGGCCGCCGAGGTGCTGGAGATGCCGGCGAACCCGGAGCCAGGCGCGATCGTCGATGTTTCGGCGGAAGGTGTCGTCGTGGCGTGCGGCGAAGGCGCGCTGCGGCTCACCCAGCTTCAGAAGCCAGGCGGCAAGCGCCTGCCGGTGCGCGAGTTTCTCGCCGGGTTCCCGCTCGCCCAAGGCCAGCGGTTCGCGCCGGCTCCCTCCGATGCGTAAATCAAGAGTCACTGGGGCTAGAATCGGAGGTTCGAATCACGAGCCTCCCGGAGCCCGAAAATGCTCGGCATTACCAGTTTCACCCTCTTTCTCGTCGCGGTTTTCCTGCTGAACGTCACGCCCGGGCCCGATACCGCTTACATCGTCGGCCGGAGCGTCGCGCAAGGGCGCGGCGCGGGCATCGTGTCGGCGCTCGGCATTTCGGCCGGCTGCATCGTTCATACGCTCGCTTGCGCGTTCGGCCTGACCGCGCTTCTCGCGGCATCGGCGACTGCGTTCACCGTCGTCAAATTCGCCGGCGCGATCTATCTGATCTATCTCGGTGTGCGCCTGATTTTCGCCAAACCGGAAGCCATGAACGACGAAGGCGCGGCGCAAAAGCTCAAAACCGCACCCAAATCGCTGCGTCAGCTTTTCGCGCAAGGATTCGTCACGAACGTGCTGAATCCGAAGGTCGTGCTCTTTTTCGTGTCGTTCTTCCCGCAATTCGTCGCCGCCGACAGTCCGCACAAGGTCCTCGCCTTCCTCGCGCTCGGCCTCGTCTTCATCCTGATGAGCACCGTCTGGAACGGCTTCGTCGCGTGGATCGCGGGCAGCGTCACCCAGCGATTCTCCGGCAAGCCCGGCGTGAAACGGTGGCTCGATCGCGGTGTCGGCAGCGCATTCGTCGGACTTGGAATCAAACTCGCGACTTCGCACAGGTAATTGAATTATCGAACGATGCCCCTATCTAACGTTTTGCTTACAATCGTGGGCCGGGCAATCGTGCCTCGGACCATTCGCGCGAGACGCGCATTTGAATAAGGGTGAGGAGTTCAGACATGTTCAACTGGGTCAAAACCGCGATGCTGATGGCAGCGATCACGGCCCTTTTTGTCGTCATCGGCGGCATGATCGG
This sequence comes from Caballeronia arationis, assembly GCF_001544975.2. Taxonomy (GTDB): domain Bacteria; phylum Pseudomonadota; class Gammaproteobacteria; order Burkholderiales; family Burkholderiaceae; genus Caballeronia; species Caballeronia arationis. The sequence goes on from NZ_FCOG02000031.1 coordinate 20,936, forward strand.
CGGAACGAAGGGCATGATGCTCGCGCTGATCGTCGCGCTCGGTATGAATTTCTTTTCGTACTGGTTCTCGGACAAGATGGTCCTGCGCATGTACAACGCGCAGGAAGTCGACGAAGCCAGCGCGCCGCAGTTCTATCGGATGGTGCGCGATCTCGCGGCGCGGGCCGAACTCCCGATGCCGCGCGTCTATCTGATCAACGAGGACGCGCCGAACGCGTTCGCGACCGGCCGCAATCCGCAGCACGCGGCCGTCGCGGCGACGACCGGCATTTTGCGCGTGCTCTCCGAGCGTGAATTGCGCGGCGTGATGGCGCACGAACTCGCGCACGTGAAGCATCGCGACATCCTGATTTCGACGGTATCGGCGACGATGGCCGGCGCGATCTCCGCGCTCGCGAACTTCGCGATGTTCTTCGGCGGCCGCGACGAGGAAGGCCGTCCGACGAACTTCATTGCGAGCATCGCGGTGGCGATTCTCGCGCCGATCGCGGGCGCTTTGATCCAGATGGCGATCTCGCGGGCGCGCGAGTTCGAGGCCGACCGCGGCGGCGCGCAGATTTCGGGCGATCCGCAAGCGCTTGCGAGCGCGCTGGAAAAGATCCACGCGTATGCGACGGGCGTGCCGTTCGCGACGGCCGAAGCGCACCCGGCCACCGCGCAGATGATGATCATGAATCCGCTGTCGGGCGGCGGGATCGCGAATCTGTTCTCGACCCATCCGGCCACCGAGGAGCGCGTTGCCAGACTGATGGAGATGGCGCGCACCGGCAGGATTTGATCGCGACGTGAGTCGACGGAAGGGCCGCTCAGAAGCGGCCCTTTTGCATTGCGGCGCGGCGCACGGTCCTGGCCTTTCTGCCTCGCCTTTCCCACAAGTTACAATGCCTCGTTTGTGCGAGCCGGCATGTCGCCGCTCCACGTCCTGGCTCCCACATGACCGACAAGCCTTCCCGACGACGCGCGCCCTCCCTGGCCGATCAGGCAAGAGCGCCGTCCGACGCCCTTCTCAGCACGCTGCACCTCGCACCCGATTCGCTCGCGTACGCGCTCGACGGCGCCGCGCAGGCGGTCGGTGCCGTGCGCGCCGGGGCGGCTTTGCCCGCGGTGCTGCAGAGCGTGCTCGCAGGCAGCCAGTCCACGGCGCGCGGTGCGACGCAGGACATCGCGTATCGCACGATGCGCCGTCTCGCGCTTGCCGATGCGCTCCTGCACAAGCTGGTGCGCAAGGCGCCGCCGCCGCACGTCGCGAACGTGCTCGCGTGCGCGTTCGCGCTGCTCGTCGACGATGAAGCGCACGCCGCCTACGCACCGTTCACCGTGGTCGATCAGGCGGTGAACGCGATTGCCGCACGCCGCGAGCTTGCATTCGCGAAGGGGCTGGTCAACGCCGTGCTGCGCAACTTCCTGCGCGAGCGGGAAAGCTTGCTCGAAGTGACGCGACAGGATCCCGTCGCGCGCTGGAACTATCCGTCCTGGTGGATCGACGCGGTGAAGCGCGGCCAGCCCGACGCATGGGAAAGCATCCTCGACGCGGGCAACCGGCAGGGTCCGCTCACGCTGCGCGTGAACACGCGCCGCACCACGGTCGCCGAGTATCTCGACACGCTGAAGGCCGCGAACATCGAAGCCGACGCTGCGGGTGAACATGCAGTTCGCCTGCAAACGCCGATGCCGGTCGACCGGATTCCGGGCTTCGACGACGGCGTCGTCTCCGTGCAGGACGCGGGCGCGCAGCTCGCCGCGCAGTTGCTGGGAGCGAAGGACGGCATGCGCGTGCTCGACGCGTGCGCCGCGCCCGGCGGCAAGACGGGCCACATCCTGGAACTCGCCGACGTCGAACTCATCGCGCTCGAAAGCGACGCACAGCGCGCGAACCGCATCAAACAGAACCTCGACCGGCTGAAGCTCGAAGCGGAGATTCGCGTCGGCGATGCGGGCGATCCGTCGGGCTGGTCCGACGGCGATCCCTTCGATCGCATCCTCGCCGACGTGCCGTGCTCGGCGTCGGGCATCGTGCGGCGTCATCCGGATATCCGCTGGCTGCGCCGGCCATCCGACATCGCGGCGCTCGTCGAAGAGCAGCGGCGCATTGTGTCGGCGCTGTGGCCGCTGGTCGCGAAGGGCGGGGAACTGCTCTACGTGACGTGTTCGATCTTCCCGGAAGAGGGCGAGGAGCAGGCCCGCTGGTTTGGAGCCGTGCACGAAGATGCGGTACGATTGGGCGCGCCCGGGCAGATATTGCCGACTGCCCGGCCGGCCAGCGCCCACACGAGTGCCGTTCCTTCGCAGGATTCACCGGACGGTGCACAGGACGCGGAACCCGGTCAGGGCGAGGCGCATCGTACCCGCTCCATCTCGAACCAGGACGCGGAACCCATCGCGGACCACGACGGATTCTTCTACGCGCGCTTTCAGAAACGGTGACGATCAAACGCTTTTTTCCGCTTCGGCTCGTGGCCGTGGTCTGGACCGTCCTGGCGCTGCTGTTGAGCCTCGCCGCGGCCGAACCCGCACTCGCCGACACGATCGCCGTGCAGCGGGCCTCGCTGCAGGCGGACGGCAGCGGCTGGAGCATCGACGCGCGTTTCGACTTCGATCTCAACAGCAGTCTCGAAGACGCCGTCAACAAGGGCGTGCCGCTCTACTTCACGACCGATTTCAACCTGTCGCGCCCGCGCTGGTACTGGTTCGATGAAGAGCCGGTGAACGTGTCGCAGAGCATTCGGTTATCGTTTCAGCCACTGACGCGCGAGTACCGCGTATCGACGGGCGGCTTGCAGCTCGGCTTCAGTTCGCTCAATGAAGCGCTCGACGTGATCAAGCACGTGACCTCGTGGCATGTGATCGATCGCAATCAGGTGAGGCCGGGCGAGACCTACAACGCATCGGTGCGCATGCAGCTCGACATCGCGCTGATGCCCAAACCCTTCCAGATCGACGCGGTAAACAACCGCGACTGGAACCTCGCATCCGACTGGAAGCGTTTTACCTTTACGGCGGCAGAGCGTGCTAAATAAACTGCGCCGGCGTCGCACGAACATGAAGAGTTTTGTCGTTCGCCTGCTGGTCTCGACGGTCGCCATCACGGCAGTGCTGCTGCTCGTGATGCTCGCGCTCGCCAGTGCGAACACCGAGTTCTTCGACCGATACTACTCGTGGCTCTACGCCGCAAACGTGGCCGTCGCGCTGACCTTTCTCGCGATAGTCGCGGGGCTCGTGCTCATCATCGTTTCACGGGTGCGGCAGGGCAAGTTCGGCACGCGGCTCCTCGCGAAGCTCGCGTTCATTTTCGCGCTGGTGGGGGTCGTGCCGGGCGGCATCATCTACGTCGTGTCGTATCAATTCGTGTCGCGCAGCATCGAATCGTGGTTCGACGTCAACGTCGAGACCGCGCTGACCTCGGGGCTCAACCTCGGCCGCGGGATGCTCGACGCGTCGCTTTCCGACCTGCAGAACAAGGGCCGGTTGATGAGCGACCAGCTTTCGAGCGCCGATCCCGCGAGCCTCACACTCGCGCTCCTGCGCCTGCGCGACCAGTTCAACGTGCAGGACGCGACCATCGTCGAACCGATGCGAGGCGGCGGCGGAACCGCGCCCGATGTGCGCGTGGTCGCTCAGGCGTCGAGCAACTTCTCGGCGCTCGTGCCGGACAACCTGCCGACGCCCTTGATGATCACGCAGTCGCGCGATCGTCCGTATGGCGCGATCGAGGGCGAAGTCGACGGCGAACCCGGCGTGACAGGGCCGAAGGGCGCGCTGCGTCTGCGCGTGATCGTGAAAATTCCCGACTCGACCACGACGGAACTGCAGCCCGCCGAACGTTTCCTGCAGATCGAGCAGCCGGTGAGCCAGGCGCTCGCGCACAACGCCGACGCCGTGCAGCGCGCGTATCGCGAATATCAGGAGAAGCGGCTCGGGCGCACCGGCTTGCGCAAGATGTACATCGGCACGCTGACGCTCGCGCTGTTCCTCGCGACCTTCATCGCGATGATGCTCGCGCTCGCGCTCGGCAATCAGCTCGCGCGGCCGCTCTTTTTGCTCGCGCAAGGGACGAAGGAAGTCGCCGAGGGTGACTACACGCCCAAGCGCGAGGTGAAGTCGCGCGACGAACTCGGCTTTCTCACGCAGTCGTTCAACGCGATGACCCGGCAGTTGTCGGAGGCGCGCGCCGCGGTCGAGGCGAATCGCGTCGCGCTCGAACATTCGAAGGCGTATCTCGAAAGCATCCTCGCGAACCTCACTGCGGGCGTGTTCGTGTTCGACCGCCAGTTCCGGCTGACCACCGCCAATCGCGGCGCGGAGCGGATCTTCCGCCAGCCGTTCAGCGCGTCGCTGAACCAGCCGCTCGAGCAGATCGACGTGCTCGCGGAGTTCGGCGCGATGGTGCGCAAGGCGTTCGCCGAACGGGATGCGGCATCGAGCGGCAGCGGCAAGCCGGTCGGCGATCGCGGGCACTGGCAGCAGCAGATCGCGGTGACGGTGCCGGGCGAGAACGATCCGCTCACCTTGCTCGTGCGCGGCACGCAGTTGCTGAGTGCGACCGAAAGCGACACCGAGGACGCCGAGACGGCCGGCTACGTCGTCGTGTTCGATGACATCTCCGACGTGATTTCGGCGCAGCGCTCGGTCGCGTGGGGTGAAGTTGCGCGGCGGCTCGCGCACGAGATCAAGAACCCGCTCACGCCGATCCAGCTTTCCGCCGAGCGCCTGCAGATGAAGCTCGCCGACAAGCTCGGGCCGCACGACGCCGACGTGTTGAAGCGCGGCGCGACGACCATCGTGAACCAGGTGCAGGCGATGAAGCAGATGGTCGACGATTTCCGCGAATACGCGCGCACGCCGCCCGCGGTGCTCGGCAATCTGCAACTGAACGATCTCGTTGCGGAAGTGCTGACGCTCTATGGCATCGAAGAGGGCAAGAGCCCGATCGCGATCGATCTCGCAAAGCTGCCGGTGATCCGCGGGGACGCCACCCAGCTTCGGCAAGTGATCCACAACCTGCTGCAAAATGCGCAGGACGCGGTGGCGGATGTTGCGGAACCGCGCGTGCTGCTCGAAACGAGAACAGTAGAATATGGCGACCCCGATCCGTCGGGCCACGCTCGTGTTGCGGTGCGGCTGACGGTATCGGACAACGGTCCGGGCTTCTCGGCGCGCATTCTTTCGCGCGCGTTCGAACCTTACGTCACGACGAAGGCGAAGGGCACGGGCCTGGGTCTTGCAACGGTGAAGAAGATCGTCGACGAGCACGGCGCGCGCATCGACATTCGCAATCGGCTGAAGGCGGCCGAAGTGATCGAAGGTGCGCAGATATCGATCCTGTTTCTCCAACTCGCGGACGACGCCGCTCAGCCGGGTGCGACGCCGCCGGCAGCGAGCGCGGCGCCAGGCCACGGAACGACAAAAGCAACAGTGCAGACAAGGGCAGCGTAAATGGCAACCATCCTGGTGGTAGACGACGAAATGGGTATCCGGGAATTGCTCTCGGAAATCCTGAGCGACGAGGGGCATGTCGTGGAGACGGCTGAGAACGCGCAGCATGCGCGCGACTACCGTCTCCGGATGGCACCCGATCTCGTCCTGCTCGACATCTGGATGCCCGATACCGACGGCGTGACCTTGCTCAAGGAGTGGGCCGCGCAGGGCAAGCTCACTATGCCGGTCATCATGATGTCCGGCCATGCGACCATCGACACGGCCGTCGAAGCGACGAAGATCGGCGCGCTCAACTTCCTCGAGAAGCCGATCGCGCTGCAAAAGCTGCTGAAGGCGGTGGAGCAGGGGCTCGCGCATGGAACGGCGGCGCCGCCGATCCTGTCCGCGACGGCGAAGCCGCTTGTGCCCGCAGGACTGTCGAGCGTGCCGGCGGCGGCGGCATTGCCGAGCGCTTCCGCTATGGGCGCGACGGGCGATGCGGGCGCGGCGGGCACGCCGCAGGCGCAGACGGGCCAGACGGCATCGATCTCCTTCGACATTCCGCTGCGCGACGCACGCGACGCGTTCGAGCGCGCGTACTTCGAATATCACCTCGCGCGCGAGAATGGCAGCATGACGCGCGTCGCGGAGAAGACCGGGCTCGAACGCACGCACTTGTACCGCAAGCTCAAGCAGCTCGGCGTCGATCTCGGCAAGAACAAGAGCGAGGCGTGAGTGGCGGTCAACGGCCGTCGAGCGACGGGCCGTCGTTTTAAGAAAATTGCTCAAAAGGGCTTGAGGCAGTGAAACCCCTTTGATATACTTTCGTTCTTCGTTGGCCCGGTAGCTCAGTTGGTAGAGCAGCGGATTGAAAATCCGCGTGTCGGTGGTTCGATTCCGCCCCAGGCCACCACAGTTGCAAGAAGGCCCGGAAATCGCAAGATTTCCGGGCCTTTTCTATTACGCTCGGTCGCTGCTGACGCGCTTAGCGCGGCGCCCGGCGAAGCTTCCGTCCCGCGTGCTAAAATTCGTGTCCGCTCAAGGACTTGCAGCATTCGGCCGGCAAGTCCTTTGTCGTTTTCGCGGTAATGCGCGCATCGTGGCCCAGCGTGGCGAGTGAGTGTCGGCGATCGGGACGATGACGAAAGGGCGGTATAAGGCCCACGCGCGCTCCGGCGAATCGAGGGCTTCTATACTGAACTGGCCGGCCCGCGCCGGTCGCGCGAAGGCGGGTTGCACACCGCGGCATCGCGCGCCACATCAGCCACATTCACGGAGTTTCACGGTGACTCGGACAGACGCTAAGGACAGCGCGCTCGTGCTGTTTTCCGGCGGCCAGGACTCGGCCACGTGCCTTGCCTGGGCACTCGAACGCTACAGGACGGTCGAGACGCTCGGCTTCGATTACGGCCAGCGGCATCGCGTAGAACTGGAATGCCGCGACGGTTTTCGCGCGGCCATCGCGCGGGAGTTTCCGCAGTGGGTGGACCGGCTCGGCGACGATCACATGATCGACCTGTCGGTGCTCGGCGCGATCAGCGAGACCGCGATGACCCGCGAAATCGAAATCGAAGCGACGACCAATGGGTTGCCGAACACATTCGTGCCGGGCCGCAACCTGATGTTCATGACGATCGCCGCGGCGATCGCGTATCGGCGGGGATTGAAGGTGCTCGTCGGCGGCATGTGCGAGACGGATTTCTCCGGCTACCCCGACTGCCGCGACGACACGATGAAGGCGCTGCAGGTCGCGCTGAATCTCGGCATGGAAACGCGCTACGCGCTGGAGACGCCGCTGATGTGGCTCGACAAGGCCGATACGTGGCGTCTGGCCGAAACGCTCGGCGGCGAGAAGCTCGTCGAACTGGTTCGCGTCGAAACGCATACGTGCTACGTCGGCGAGCGCGCCGAGTTGCACGAATGGGGCTTCGGCTGCGGCCAGTGCCCGGCGTGCAAGCTGCGCAAGCGGGGCTTCGAGGCGTATCGCGCGGGCGAGCAGGTGACGACCGAACCGGTCTGACATTTTTGGGAACGACAGAGCAGTCATGACGTACGCGGTAAAGGAAATCTTCTATACGTTGCAGGGCGAGGGCGCAAACGCCGGGCGCCCGGCGGTGTTCTGCCGCTTCGCCGGATGCAATCTGTGGTCGGGCCGCGAGGAAGACCGCGCCGACGCCGTCTGCCAGTTTTGCGACACCGACTTCGTCGGCACCGATGGCGAGAACGGCGGCAAGTACCGCACGCCGGCTGATCTCGTCGCGGTGATCGCGTCGCTGTGGCCCGAAGGCGAGGCGCACAGGTTCGTCGTGTGCACGGGCGGCGAGCCGATGCTGCAGATCGACCAGCCAATCGTCGATGCGCTGCACGAAGCCGGCTTCGAAATCGCGATCGAGACGAACGGCTCGCTGCCGGTGCTCGATACGATCGACTGGATTTGCGTGAGCCCGAAGGCCGATGCGCCGCTCGTCGTGACGAAGGGCAACGAATTGAAAGTGGTCGTGCCGCAGGACAACCAGCGTCTCGCCGACTACGCGAAGCTCGACTTCGAGTATTTCCTCGTGCAGCCGATGGACGGTCCGTCGCGCAACATCAATACGAAGCTCGCGATCGACTGGTGCAAGCGTCATCCGAAGTGGCGCCTGTCGATGCAGACCCACAAGTACCTGAACATCCCCTGATTCAAGAAGATTGAGCCGACGTGCAGACGATTACCCGAAAACTCGAATTCGACGCGGGCCACCGCATCCCCGATCACCGCAGTCAGTGCCGTAACCTGCACGGGCATCGCTACGTGCTGGAGATCACGCTGCAGGGCGACCTCGTCGATACGGAAGGCGCGCCGGATCGCGGCATGGTGATGGATTTCGCCGACGTGAAATCGCTCGCGATGGAGCACCTCGTGAACAAGTGGGATCACGCGTTTCTCGTCTACGAGGGCGACGTGAAAGTGCGCGAATTTCTCGATTCGATGGCGGGCCACAAGACCGTCGTGCTCGACCGCATTCCGACCGTCGAGAACATGGCGGCGGTGGCATTCGGCATCCTCGCCGAGGTCTACGATGCGCACTACGGCGTCAATCTCAAGCTCAAGCGCGTGCGTCTCTACGAAACGCCGAACTGCTGGGCCGACGTCGAACGCGCCTGATCCGGCGCGCTCCGGCGCCGCCGTTATTGTCACGGTATGATCGCTCGATAAGCCGCTTCTGACCGGGCGGCGCGAACACGGAGCGAGACCCATGCCGTCATTCTTCGTCCCCTGGCTGATCGCCGCGGCCCGCCACGGAGCCGCGCGATGAGCACCTTCACCAATCCTCTCAAGCAGCGCTTCGCCGAGTCAGGCACCCTGTTCGGCCTGTGGCTGTCGCTCGGCAGCGCCGATGCGGCCGAGGCACTCGCGCATGCCGGCTTCGACTGGCTGTGCATCGACATGGAACATTCGGCGAACGACAGCCGCGATGTCGTCGATCAGTTGCGCGCGATCGCCGCCGCGCATCTGCCGAGCGAGCCGGTGGTGCGCGTCCCCGCCGCGGAAGGCTGGCTCGTCAAGCGCGTGCTTGATGCAGGCGCGCGCACGCTGATGTTTCCGAACGTCGAATCCGCGGACGAGGCGGCGCGCATCGCACGGCTCACCCAATATCCGACGGCCGACGCGCGCGACGGTCTGCGCGGCGCGGCGGGCGCCGTGCGCGCCGCGGCCTACGGCATGCGCCGCGACTACATGACGACCGCCAACGCGCAAATCGCTACGATCGTGCAGATCGAATCGCTGGCGGCGCTCGAAGCCGTCGACGCGATCGCCGCGACGCCCGGCATCGATTGCCTGTTCATCGGGCCGGCTGATCTTGCAGCGAGCCTCGGCCATCTCGGCGACGCGAAGCATCCCGACGTGCAGGCAGCGATCGAACGCGTCGTCGCGGCGACGAGGCGTGCGGGCATCGCGAGCGGCATCTTCGTGCTCGACGTCGCGAGTGCGCGCCAGTACGCGCAGGCGGGCATCAAGGTGATCGCGCTGGCATCGGACGGGATGTGGCTGTTGAAGGCAACGCGTCAGGCGTTGCAGGAGGCTCGGACATGAGGACGGCAATGCGGTGGAAAGCCGCGGTGGCGTCGATGGCGCTCGTCGTAGCGTTCGGCGGACAGGCACATGCGCAGACGCAACTGAAATCGGCCGATGTCGCGACGCAGAATGCCGTCGCCAATTACAACGCCGGCAATCTCGTTGCGGCGCGCTCGGAGTTCCGGCGCGCGGCGCAACAGGGCAGCCGGCTCGCGGAATTCAACTACGCGATGATGCTGCTGAACGGCGAGGGCGGCGCCGCCGACATCGACGAGGGCAAGCTTTGGCTCCGCCGTGCCGCCGACGCCAACATGGCCCATGCGCAATACGTCTACGGCAAGATGTACGACGACGGAGAGTTCGTCGAGAAGGACCCGGCGGAGGCGCATCGCTGGTTCCTGCGCGCCGCGAACCAGGGACATGTGCAGGCGGAACTCGCACTCGCGAACCAGTTCCTCGACGGACGCGGGACCGCGCGCGACAACACGCAGGCGTTCAACTGGTACAAGAAGGCGGCGCAGGGCGGTGACATGACGGCGCAGTACGTGGCCGGATCGTTTTATGAGCGCGGCGGGGATGGCGTCGAGCGCAACCTGAACGTCGCGCGGGCGTATTACGCGGCAGCAGCCGCGCAGGGCGATCCCGCAGCGAAGCTCAAATTCCAGCAACTCAGCGCTGAACTGGAACGCAGCAAGCCGCAGTGAGGCAGAGGCGTTTTGAGTCAATGGAAAAGGCCGTTCCGAAATAAACCGGAACGGCCTTTTGCTTGCTGGTCGAAGGAGTTTAGCTTTTAGCTCTGCATCAATCGCTTCTGCCGCGCGACGCTCATGATCAGCCCGACCGCGACGCCAAGCGTCGTCAATGCCGTACCGCCATAGCTCATGAACGGCAGCGGAACGCCGACCACAGGCAGAATGCCGCTCACCATCCCGATATTGACGAAAGCGTAGGTAAAGAACGCGAGCGTCAGCGATCCTGCGAGGAGCCGTCCAAACATGGTCGAGCCGTTCGCCGCGATATACAGTCCGCGCGCGATCAGCGCCATATAGAGGAAGAGCAGGACGAGGCCGCCGGCAAGACCAAATTCCTCCGAGAAGACCGCGAAGATGAAGTCGGTATGTTTCTCGGGGATGAACTCCAGGTGAGCCTGCGTGCCCTTCAGCCAGCCTTTGCCGAGCGTGCCGCCGGAGCCGATCGCGATGACTGCCTGGATCGTGTGGAAGCCCTTGCCGAGCGGATCGGAAGTCGGATCGAGCAGCGTGCAGATGCGGTGCTTCTGATAATCATGCATCAGCGGCCAGTTCACTTCGGGCTGGCAGATGCGATCCTGGAATACGGCGACGCACGCCACCACGACGACACCCGCCGCCAGCACAGGCACGAGCAGCTTGAAACTCAATCCCGCGAAGTAGATGACGAAGAAGCCGGCCGCGAACACGAGCACCGCCGTGCCGAGATCGGGCTGCTTTGCGATCAGGCCGACCGGCACCATCAGAATGAGAAACCCGACGATGTAATCCCACCAGCGGATCTGGCCTTCGCGCCGCTGGTAGTACCACGCGAGCATCAGCGGCATTGCGATCTTCATGATCTCCGACGGCTGGATCACTACGCCGACGTTCAGCCAGCGCTTGGCGCCCTTGCGCGTGAGTCCGAAGCTCGCGACCGCGATCAGCAGCGCGACGCCGAACGTATAGAGCGGCACGGCGAAGCGCATGAGCGTTGGCGGCGGAATGTTCGCGAGGATCCACATGAGGCCGAAGGTCAGCATGATGTTGCGCAGCTGGTCCTCGACGCGGCCGGGCATGTCGAGACTCGCGCTGTAGAGCGTGACGATGCCGACGCACAGCAGCAGAAATACGATCAGCGCGAGCGGGCGGTCGAAGCCCGCGAACATGCGCTTTGCCCGGTCGATCCAGGCGCGCTTGTCAAATTGCATCCTGTTCTCCCCTTATTCGTCGATGCCGCCCGTAGGCGCCAGGGTTTGGACCGTGTCGTTGCGCGGAATGGCCGGCTGCGAAGCGCCGCCCGGGCCCTTCGGCGCGCGTTTGCGATTCGGCGCGGTCGCGGTTGATGCGGCGGCCGGCGCGGAGGCGGCGCGGGCAGCGGGTGCCGAAGCCGGGCGAGCAGCGGGAGTTGCGGGCGCGACAGCAGCAGAGGCGGCGCGCGGGGCGCTCGCCGCCTTGCCGCCCGCCACGACGCGCGATGCCGCCTGCGCGACCGCCACGACGCGCGATGCCGCCGCCGGTGAAAACGCCGGCGAAGCGTTCGCCACAGACGCGGGCAACGCCGCCTCGGCCGGCGATTGCCCGCCACCGATGACAGGCGTGCCGGCATCCACCGTCGCCGATGCCGCCGCCGCGACGGCCGCGGCCTCCGCGCCCGGTTTCAGCTTGTCGACGAGGTAATAGTCGAGCACCTTGCGCGCGATCGGGCCCGCCGATTCCGCACCCCAGCCGCCGTTCTCCACGATGAGCGCGAGTGCGATCTTCGGCTGCTCCGCCGGCGCGAACGCGATAAAGAGCGCGTGGTCGCGCAGATGTTCCGCGAGCGCGTGACCCTTGTAGTTCGCGCCCTGCAGCGAGTAGACCTGCGCGGTGCCCGTCTTGCCGGCCGCGAGATACGGAGCGCCGATGAACACCTTCGACGCCGTCCCGTTCGTCACGACGCCTTCCATCGCGCGCTTGATGACGTCGATGTCCTGCTGGCGCACGGCGATCTTGTCGCTCGGATCGCGCACGGTGGCCCGCATGTCCTTGGTGATCGGATTCTCGATGTCACGCACGAGATGCGGCTTCATCACGACGCCGTCGTTCGCGAGGGTCGCGGTCGCGTGCGCGAGCTGGAGAATCGTGAAGGAGTTGTAGCCCTGTCCGATGCCGAGGCTGATCGTCTCGCCTTCGTACCAGCGTTGCTGCTCGGGCTTGCGATACGCCTTCTTCTTCCATTCCGTCGACGGAAGAATGCCGCGTGCCTCGCCGGAAATGTCGATGCCGGTGATCTGGCCGAATCCCCACGGCTTCATGAAGGTGGCCATCGCGTTCACGCCGAGATCGCGCGCGAGCATGTAGAAATACGTGTCGTTCGACACGACGATCGCACGGTTCATGTCGACCCAGCCCTGGCCCGAGCGCACGTCGTTGCGGAAGGTGTGGCCGCCGAACGTGAAGTAGCCCGGGTCCTGGAAGCCCCAGCCGGGCGTGCGCTTCTTGAGCGTGAGCGCCGCGAGCGCCATGAACGGCTTGTAGGTGGAACCCGGCGGATACGTGCCGTGCAGCGGACGGTTCAGGAGCGGATGCTCGGGCGAATTGTTGAGCGAGTCCCAGGTCTGCTGGTCGATGCCGTCGACGAAGGAATTCGGATCGAAGCTTGGCGCCGAGACGAACGCGAGGACGTCGCCGGTCGAAGGTTCGATGGCGACGAGCGCACCCTTCTTGCCCGCGAACGCCTGCTCGGCGACCTGCTGCAAACCGATATCCAGCGACAACACGAGATTGTTGCCCGGCGTCGCCTGCGTGCGCGACATCGTGCGCACGGGGCGCCCGCCCGCGGTCACTTCGACTTCCTCGAAGCCCGTCAGGCCGTGCAGCTCGGTCTCGTAGCTCTGCTCGACGCCGATCTTGCCGACATAGTCAGTACCCTTGTAGTTGTTCGCGTCGAGCCGTGGATCGTAGTGTTCCGGATCGGCGTCGTTCTGGTCGCTGGCGTTATCGATGCGTTCCTGGTCGCGCTGCGAAATCCGCCCGATATAGCCGATTACGTGCGCCGCCGTCGGACCGAGCGGATATTGGCGGAAGAGCCGCGCACGCACCTCGACGCCCGGAAAGCGAAAACGCTGCGCGGTGAAGCGCGCGACTTCCTCGTCGGTCAGGCGTGTGCGGATCGGCAGGCTTTCGAAGTTCTTCGAGTCTTCGAGAAGCTTCTTGAAACGCCGGCGGTCGCGGGCGTCGACGGGAATGACTTGCGCGAGGTTGTCGATTTCCTCGTCGAGCGTGCCGCTGATCTTCGACGGCGTGATTTCGAGCGTGTAAGCCGAGTAGTTTTTCGCGAGGATGATGCCGTTGCGGTCGGTGATGATGCCGCGGTTCGGCACGATAGGCGCGACTGAGATGCGGTTTTCGTTCGCTTGCAACGAATACTTGCTGAAATGCCAGACCTGCAGATACAGAAAGCGCAGGCCGATCAGCCCGAAGCAGACGAACACGAACAGACCCGCCGCCGCGACGCGCAGGCGGAATCTCGACAACAGTTGTTCGGCGTTCTTGATCTCGGTCATGCAAATGTCGCGTCAGTACGCGATTTCAGTGTAGCTCCCGCGCCGCGCGCCATCGAAAGGAATGGCGCAGGGCGGGGTTCAGATGGGGCGGGTATCGTCGGGGTCGGCGGCGCGGCGTTGCGGAATCAGCAGCAGGAAGCTCGCCACCGGCCACAGGAGCGCTTCGACGAAGCCATCGATCAGATAGCCCCAGCCGGGGAAGGCGGCGCCCGTCAGAAGGCGGATCACGAACGGCACGAGGTGCGCCCCGACCAGCAGCGGCGCCACGACGAACGCCTGCACCGGCATCGACATCCACAGGACGCGGCGGTGAATCGTAATCGCGCCGTAGGACAGGAGCGTGTAGGCGAGCGCATGTTCGCCGAGCAGGCTGGCGTTGTGCACGTCCATCAGAAGGCCGAGCATGAACGCGATACCCATGCCGACCTTGCGCGGCTGGTGGACGTTCCAGAACAGCAGCACGAGCGCGACGACGTCCGGCACCGCGATCATGCGGCCCCACGGCATCAGGTTCAGCAGGAAGGCGGCGGCCAGGCTGAACGTGATGAAATACGGATTGACCGGCTGCAGGATGTATTGCGGCCGGTTCATTGCGCGACTCCCGATGCGGCGCGGGGCAAGTGCGCTTTTCTGCTCTTGTGCGGCGTCGCCGCGGACGCGGGCTTGGCGGGCGCGGCGGGTGTCGCGGACGCAGGCGTGGCGGGCTTTGCCACAGCCGCGGGCGCCGCGGAAGCGGAAGCCGGGCCGGCGGGGACGGCCGCGGAAGCCGCGCTTCCCGCTGCCGGAGCCGCGGCCTTCGACGCCTTGCCCTTCTTGCCCTTGGATTCCTTCGCTTCCTTTGCGGCCGCGGCGGCTTCGATTTCGACCGGATTCGGTGGCACGTTCACGTTGTAGTGCAGCACGAGCAACTGACGCGCACCGCGCACGGGCGCGACCGGCAGGCACACGACGCGCGCGAACGCCGTATCGGCCTGCTTGTCGACGCGCACGACCTTCGCCACGGCCAGCCCCGGCGGATAGATGCCATCGAGTCCGCTCGTCACGAGCTGGTCGCCCGCCTGTACGTCGGCGCTGATCGGCACGAAGCGCAGGTCGAGCGTATCGCCCTTGGGCGTGCCGTAGATCACGCTGCGCAGGCCGGTGCGCACGATCTGAACCGGCACCGCCTGGTCCTTGTCGGACAGCAGCGTGACTTCCGACTGGAGCGGGAACACGCGCGTGACCTGGCCGATCACGCCGTCTTCGTTCACGACCGGCGCGCCGTCCTGGATGCCCTGTTGCGCGCCCTTGCCGATCACGACCTTCTGCGTGAACGGATCGCGCGTGTCGTACTGGACTTCGGCCGGCGTGGTCTGCGTCGTGGCGCGCGACTGCAGTTGCAGCAGCGCCCGCAGGTGCGTGTTCTCGATGCTCAGCTGCTCGGCGTCGCCGGCCTTGATGGAAAGCTGGAGGTTCTTGTCGGCGAGCTTCTGGTTCTCGCTGCGCAAGGTCGCGCTGGTGATCGCGAGATCGGTCGCGCCCATGAAGATGTCGCGCGGCACGAGTGCGGCGCGCTGCAAAGGATAAAGGCCCGCGCCAAGCACGCCCCGGACGATTTCGAGCGTGTTGAAGCGGGCATCGGAGATGAGCAGCGCGAGTGCGAGCACCACGAAGAAGATCAGCCGCGCGAGCGCAGACGGGCCTTGCTTGAAAAGTGGCGGCGGACTGTATTCCATGGTCGGCGCCGAGGGCGTGAGCGGTTGGATCGATGCTGCAGGTTACGGACTTGTGGCCCGGCCTGCCCTACGCTGTTTCGACAACGGCCCGAACGAGTGCCGGGCCGTGCGAGCGTCGCGTGACGCGGATGCTGCGTCAGTGCGTCGGGGCGAGCGGAAAAAAGCGCCCCGGCGACCTTACTCGTAGGAGAAGATGCTGCCGAGCTTGTCCATGCGCTCGAGCGCCATGCCCGAACCGCGCACGACGCACGTCAGCGGATCTTCTGCGACGAGGACCGGCAGGCCGGTTTCTTCCGCGAGCAGGCGGTCGAGGTCGCGCAGGAGCGCGCCGCCGCCCGTCAGCATCATGCCGCGTTCGGCGATGTCGGCGCCGAGTTCCGGCGGCGTCTGTTCGAGCGCGATTTTCACCGACGACACGATCTGGTTCAGCGGATCGGTCAGCGCTTCGAGGATTTCATTGCTCGAAATGGTGAAGCTGCGCGGAATGCCTTCGGAGAGATTACGGCCCTTGACTTCCATCTCCTTGACCTCGGAGCCGGGGAAAGCCGAACCGATTTCCTTCTTGATGGCTTCAGCCGTCTGTTCGCCGATCAGCATGCCGTAGTTGCGGCGGATGTAGTTGACGATGGCTTCGTCGAACTTGTCGCCGCCAACGCGCACCGAGCCCTTGTACACGATGCCACCGAGCGAGATCACGCCGACTTCCGTCGTGCCGCCGCCGATGTCGACGACCATCGAGCCGGTTGCTTCCGACACGGGCAGGCCCGCGCCGATCGCAGCAGCCATCGGCTCTTCGATCAGGTACACCTGCGAGGCGCCGGCGCCGTGCGCCGCTTCCTTGATCGCGCGGCGCTCGACTTGCGTCGAACCGCACGGCACGCAGATGATGATGCGCGGCGAAGGCGAGAACATCCGCGATTCGTGCGCAGTCTTGATGAACTGCTTGATCATCTGCTCGGTGACGGTGAAGTCGGCGATCACGCCGTCCTTCATCGGGCGGATCGCCTCGATGTTGCCCGGCACCTTGCCGAGCATCTGTTTTGCTTCCTTGCCGACGGCCTGAATTGTCTTCTTGCCGTTCGGGCCGCCTTCCTGGCGAATGGATACCACTGAAGGCTCGTCAAGGACAATGCCCTTGCCGCGCATGTAGATCAGCGTGTTGGCGGTACCGAGATCAATCGCCAGGTCGTTGGAAAAGTAGCTGCGCAAAAAACCGAACATTCAAAAATCCTGTCTCGCTGGGAGCCGTGCCTCGCTTCGAGCGCCTGGGACGGCAGCGGAAAAATAACAGTTTGCAGGCAGCGAAGGATGTGTCACCGCGAAGTGCAATACTGCGAAGAAATCTACCGGGGGAAAGGGACAAACCTCGCAAACGTTTCTCGCGAAAGCTGATTTCGGGAGAAGCTTGCCGGCCGCTCGATCCGGAGTTGGTTGGAACGCGTAATGATACCTTATAATTTTGGAGTATCTATAGGATTTGGACGGTACTTTTTGCCGTCATCAGACCCGTTTTCATGGTCTCCTTGGTGGCTCCTTTCCGTGACGTAACTCCCTGTCCCGTCGAATGTTTTCGCTTTCGTGACAGTTCAAGCTTTCTCCGGTGATCGAATGTCTTTGACCCTGACCGATGTAAAACGCATTGCGCACCTCGCGCGCCTCGAATTGCCCGAGCAGGAGGCCGAGCCGACGCTCGCGCGTCTGAACGATTTCTTCGGGCTCGTCGAGCAGATGCAGGCCGTCGATACCGCCGGCATCGAGCCGCTCGCGCATCCGATCGAGCAGATCGAAGAGGTGGCGCTGCGTCTGCGAAACGACGCAGTTACAGAGCAGGTAAACCGCGAAGAGTTCCAGCGTTCTGCGCCCGCCGTGCAGGAGGGGCTCTATCTCGTGCCGAAGGTGATCGAATAGGCGCTGTCGTCGCGACCGCTGCTCAGGTTGCAACACCGATCACGAGACAAGTCACGGTGCGCGTCGAAAACGACGCTGCGCCCATCAGGAAATTGCAATGCATCAGAAAAGTTTGACCGAACTGCGCGCTGCGCTCGACGCGAAGGAAATCTCCGCCGTCGAACTCGCGCAGGTGTACCTGCAGCGCATCGAAGCCGCTAAGGAGCTGAACGCCTTCATCAGCGTCGACCGCGATCTCACGCTCCTCCAGGCGAAGGCCGCCGACGAGCGCCTCGCGAAGGGCGATGCCGGCCCGCTCACCGGCCTGCCGATCGCGCACAAGGACGTGTTTGTCACTCGCGGCTGGCCGTCGACGGCGGGATCGAAGATGCTCGAAAACTACGCGAGCCCGTTCGATGCGACCGTCGTCGACCGCTTGAGCCGGGCGGGCATGGTCTGCCTCGGCAAGACCAACATGGACGAATTCGCGATGGGTTCGTCGAACGAGAATTCGCACTTCGGCGCGGTGAAGAATCCGTGGGACCTGAAGGCCGTTCCGGGCGGCTCGTCGGGCGGATCGGCCGCGGCCGTCGCCGCGCGCCTCGCGCCCGTCGCGACCGGCACCGACACCGGCGGCTCGATTCGCCAGCCCGCGTCGTTCACCGGCATCACCGGCATCAAGCCGACTTACGGCCGCGTGTCGCGCTACGGGATGATCGCGTTCGCGTCGTCACTCGATCAGGGCGGCCCGATGGCGCAGACCGCCGCCGATTGCGCGACGCTGCTCAACGCGATCGCCTCGTTCGACGAGCGCGATTCCACCAGCCTGCAACGCGACGACGAAGACTACACGCGCTATCTCGGCCAGCACTGGTCGGGCGACGATGCGGCCAGGCCGCTCGCCGGGCTGCGCATCGGCATGCCGAAGGAATACTTTGGCGCGGGCCTCGCCGGCGACGTGCGCGCTGCCATCGACGCCGCGCTCAAGCAATACGAAGCGCTCGGCGCGACGCTCGTCGAGGTGTCGCTGCCGAAGACCGAACTGTCGATTCCTGTGTACTACGTGATCGCGCCGGCGGAAGCTTCGTCGAACCTGTCGCGTTTCGATGGCGTGCGCTACGGCCACCGGGCGGCGCAGTACGGCGACCTGCTCGACATGTACAAGAAGTCGCGCGCGGAAGGCTTCGGCCCGGAAGTGAAGCGCCGGATTCTGGTCGGAACGTACGTGCTGTCGCACGGCTACTACGACGCGTACTACCTGCAGGCGCAGAAGATCCGTCGCATCATCGCGCGCGACTTCCAGGAAGCCTTCAGCCATTGCGACGTCATCATGGGACCGGTCGCGCCGACGGTCGCGTGGAATCTCGGCGAGAAGGCCGACGATCCGGTCCAGATGTATCTCGCCGATATCTACACGCTCTCCACGAGCCTCGCGGGGCTGCCCGGCATGAGCATTCCGTGCGGCTTCGGCGCCGGCGCGAACGCGCAGCGGCCGGTCGGCTTGCAGATTGTCGGCAACTATTTCAACGAAGCCCGGATGCTCCAGGTCGCCGACGCGTTCCAGCGCGCGACCGACTGGCATCGCAAAGCACCGGCGGGGGTATGAGCATGCAGTGGGAAGTCGTAATCGGTCTCGAGACGCACGCGCAGTTGTCGACCGTCTCCAAGATTTTCTCGGGCGCGGCCACGCAATTCGGCGCTGCGCCGAACACGCAGGCGTGCCCCGTCGATCTCGCGCTGCCGGGCGTGCTGCCGGTGGCGAACCGCGGCGCCGTCGAGCGCGCGATCCGCTTCGGCCTCGCGATCGGCGCACATATCGCGCCGCGCAGCGTCTTCGCGCGCAAGAACTACTTCTATCCGGATCTGCCGAAGGGCTATCAGATCAGCCAGTACGAGATTCCGGTCGTGCAGGGCGGCACGCTGACGATTCAGGTTCCGGCCAACGAGAAGGCAGGCAAGGAAGCGTACGAGAAAACCGTCAACCTGACGCGCGCGCATCTCGAGGAAGACGCCGGCAAGTCGCTGCATGAAGACTTCGCGAACATGACCGGCATCGACCTGAACCGCGCCGGCACGCCGCTGCTCGAAATCGTCACCGAACCGGAGATGCGTTCTGCCGCCGAAGCGGTCGCGTATGCGAAGGCGCTGCACGGGCTCGTCGTGTGGCTCGGCATCTGCGACGGCAACATGCAGGAAGGCTCGTTCCGTTGTGACGCGAACGTCTCCGTGCGGCCGGTCGGGCAGGCGGAATTCGGCACCCGCGCCGAGATCAAGAACCTGAACTCGTTTCGCTTTCTCGAGGAGGCGATCCAGTACGAAGTGCGCCGCCAGATCGAGCTGATCGAGGACGGCGGAACCGTCGTGCAGGAAACGCGTCTCTACGACCCGAACAAGCGCGAAACACGTTCGATGCGCAGCAAGGAAGATGCGCACGACTACCGGTATTTTCCCGACCCCGACCTGATGCCGCTCGTCATCGATCACGACTGGGTGAACCGCGTGAAGAGCGGGATGCCCGAACTGCCGGAAGCAATGCAGTCGCGCTTCGTCGAGCAATACGGTCTCACGCGCTACGACGCGGCGGGGCTCACGTCGTCGAAGGCGATGGCGGCTTACTATGAAGCGCTGGTCCAGAAGGCCGGCGCGGCGCAGGCGAAGGTCGCGGCGAACTGGCTGATGGGCGACGTCTCCGCGCAACTGAATCGCGAATCGCTCGACATCGCGGAGTCGCCGGTTTCGGCGGCGCAACTCGCCCTGATCGTGCAGCGCATCGCGGACGGCACCATCTCCAACAAGATCGCGAAGGACATTTTCCAGGCGATCTGGGAAGAGAAGGCCACGGACGAAGGCGCCGCCGATCGCATCATCGAGGCGAAAGGGCTGAAGCAGATTTCGGACACCGGCGCGCTCGAAGCGATCATCGACGAAGTGCTCGCGGCGAACCAGAAGTCGGTCGAGGAATTCCGCGCGGGCAAGGAAAAGGCGTTCAACGCGCTGATCGGCCAGGCCATGAAGGCGACCAAGGGCAAGGCGAATCCGCAGCAGGTCAACGAGCTTTTGAAGAAGAAACTATCCTGATAGCCTTCTGAGCGTGTGTGACGAACGGGCTGTTGCCGGTCTAGCCTGGCAGCAGCCCGTTTCCTTTTGGAGCGCGATGTGGCAAAAAAACCCGATCTCGACGATTTCCGCGTGCCGTTCTTCGACGGCGACAAGAAGCTCAAGCCATTCGACCTGAATTCGGTCGATCCCGGCGCCAAGATGTTCTCGGCTGGATCGAAGGAACTGGATCGCGTGCGGCTGTCGGAGATCAGCGCCGCGCTCGACGAACTGCAGGAGAAACTGCATGCGCAGCGGCGCCAGCGCGTGCTGCTCGTGCTGCAGGGCATGGATACGAGCGGCAAGGACGGTACGATCCGCGCCGTCTTCCACGAAGTCGATCCGCTCGGCCTGCGGATCGTGCCGTTCAGGGCGCCGAGCGAGCGCGAAGCCGCGCACGATTTCCTCTGGCGCATCCACGCGCAGGCGCCGATGGCGGGCGAGCTCTGCGTATTCAACCGCAGCCATTACGAAGACGTGCTCGTGCCGCGCGTGCTGAAGCTGATCGACGGCGACGAATGTGAGCGCCGTTACCGGCACATTCGCGAGTTCGAAGCGCTGCTCGCGGACACCGGCACGACGATTGTCAAATGCTTCCTGCACATCTCGAAGGACGAGCAGCGCGCGCGCCTGCAGGCGCGAATCGACGATCCGACCAAGCACTGGAAGTTCGACGCCTCCGACCTCGAAGCCCGCAAGCAATGGGACGACTATCAGCAGGCGTATTCGGTGGCGCTCGGCGCGACATCGACCGAATACGCGTCGTGGTACATCATCCCGGGCGATTCGAAGACACATCGCAACGTGATGGTCGCCGAACTGCTGCTGCGCACGCTGCACGGGCTGGAGCTCGAATTTCCGCCGGCGAAGGAGTCGCTCAAGGGCGTCGAGGTCGAATGAACCGCAATCCATCAAAACAAAAGGAAGGACTATGTTTCGCGTGATTACCGCCAATCTGAACGGCATCCGCTCGGCCGCCCGGAAAGGCTTCTTCGACTGGTTCGGCGAACAGAGCGCGGACGTCGTCTGCGTGCAGGAAATCAAGTGCTCGCAGGACGATCTCACGCCCGAGTTCCTCGCGCCGCACGGCTTTCAGGGCTATTTCCAGCACGCGGTGAAGAAGGGCTACAGCGGCGCCGGACTCTACACGCGGCACGAACCGGACGACGTGGTCATCGGCTTCGGCAGCAACGAGTTCGACCCGGAAGGGCGCTATGTCGAAGCGCGTTTCGGCAAGCTCTCGGTGGTGTCGGTTTATGTGCCGTCGGGTTCGAGCGGCGACGAGCGCCAGCAGGCCAAGTACCGCTTCATGGACGAGTTCATGCCGCATCTGGCGGAACTATCGAAGGAGCGTGAAGTGATCCTGTGCGGCGACGTCAACATCGTCCACAAGGAAATCGATATCAAGAACTGGAAGAGCAACCAGAAGAACTCGGGTTGCCTGCCGGAGGAACGCGAGTGGCTGACGAAGCTATTCGACGACGTCGGCTACGTCGACGTGTTTCGCACACTCGACTCGCGTCCCGAGCAGTACACGTGGTGGAGCAATCGCGGACAAGCCTACGCGAAGAACGTCGGGTGGCGTATCGACTATCAGATCGCGACGGCCGAAGTCGCCGCGACGGCGAAGTCGACGTCGGTGTATCGCGAAGTCAAGTTCAGCGACCACGCGCCGCTGACGGTCGACTACGACTGGACAGTGAAGAAGTGAATCAGCGGCCGGTCTTTTTGAACCGGCCGAGTCCGGCGTAGTTCGGCAACTGGTCGATCGTCTTGCCGACGGCCTTGGCATACAGCGGCATCATGTCCGGCATGCGCTTCAACAAGTCCTGCCGGCGGTCCGACCCGTAGGGATGCATCCAGATGAAGCCGTTGTCAGAGCGGCGCGTCGCCGAGTCGATCTTGTTCCACAGCGTGATGGCGGCGCGCGGATCGTAGCCCGCGCGCGACGCGATCTCGCTGCCGATCACGTCGGCTTCGGTTTCGTCGGCGGGTGAATAGCGCATCGCCAGCAACTGTTCGCCGATACCCAGTTGCGTCGAACCCAGATCGACGAAACCAAAGAGCTGCGGCACCGTGCCCGAGCCCAACTGCGCGGCCTGCTGGCGGCCTAGCCGCTCGCGCGAATGCTCGCGCAGCGCGTGCGCGATCTCGTGGCCGGCCATCATGCCGATTTCATTGTCGTTCAGGCGCAGCTTGTCGATCAGCCCGCTGTAGATCACGATCTTGCCGCCCGGCAGGCAATACATGCGGATCTCGTTCGACTTGACGACGTTGATCTCCCACTTCCAGTGCTTCGAGCGGTCGTTCCATTTCAGCGCGAACGGAATCTCGTGATTCACGATGTCGCGCGTGCGCTTGACGAGCGCATTGTCGTCGCCGAGCAGGGTCTTGTTGTGCTCTGCCTCGCGCACGATCTGCGCGTATTCCTGCGCGGCCTGCTGCTCGAGCGTCGCCGAGGGAATCAGGTTGCGAAAGAGCGCGGCATTGCCGAAGCGGATCTGGTTGTCCGGCGCCGTATAAGGCGGCGGGACGCGCTGGGCGTCCTGCGCTTCGGGCGCATCGGCGGCGAAAGAGGACGCTGACGCGAGCGTCAGCGAGGAAAAGACGAGCAGGGCGGCGCGGATCGGAACGTGCACCGTCATCGTTGGGCTCTCCAGGGCGCGATCTTCGGCAACAGTAACATGCCCGGAATCGAGAGCGCGGTGCAGATCATGAAGTACTCGAACCAGCCCGTCTGCGCGACGATGAAGCCGCTCGACGCCGACGCCAGCGTGCGCGGCACCGAAGCGAGGCTCGTGAAGAGCGCGAACTGCGTGGCGGTATAACGCGGGTCGGTCGTGCTAGCGATATAGGCGGTGAACGCGGCCATCGTCAGGCCCGTCGCGAAGGTTTCGAAGCCGTAGAGACCGCCGAGCGCGAGCGGCGACGGCCCGAGTTTCGCGAGCCACGCGAAGCCGAGCGTCGAGACGATCTGGAGCACGCCGAAAATCCACAGCCCGCGCGCGATGCCGATCTTCACGAGCCAGATTCCGCCGATGATTCCGCCTGCGAGGCTCGCCCAGAACGCGACCGTCTTCGCGATCACGCCGATCTGCGTCATGTTGAAGCCGATGTCGAGGAAGAACGACGTCGAGAGCGTCGTCGCCATCGTGTCGCCGAGCTTGTAGAGGAAGATGAAGCCGAGCACGAGCATCGCCGTGCGCCAGCCGTCACGCGAGATGAACTCGTGGAACGGCTCGACGATCGCCTCGCGCAGGTTCTTCGGCGGTGCGCCGTGCACTTCTGGTTCCTTCACGACGAGCGTCATCACAATGCCCGGCAGCATGAACGCGGCGGTGATGATGAAGACGGTGGTCCACGGCAGGTGATCGGCGAGGATCAGCGCGAGCGAGCCGGGAATCAGCGCTGCGATCTTGTACGCGTTCACGTGAACGGCGTTGCCGAGGCCCTGCTCAGTATCGGCGAGCAGTTCGCGGCGATAGGCGTCGATCGAGATGTCCTGGCTCGCGCCGAAGAACGCGACGAGCGCCGTGAGCGTGGCCACGCTCCAGATGTCCTTCGACGGCGATATGAAGCCGAGCGCGCCGATCGCCGCCGCGACCAGTAGCTGCGTGACGAGCATCCAGCCGCGCCGCCTGCCGGGCCGCCAGCCGGGCAGGCGCGGCACGTAGCGGTCCATCAGCGGTGCCCAGACGAACTTCCACGTATAGGGAAACTGGATCAGCGCGAAGAGACCGATTTCCTTCAGGTCGACGCCTTCCTTGCGCAGCCACGCCTGCACCAGATAGACGAGCGTGAAGAGCGGCAATCCCGACGTGAAGCCGAGAAAGACGCAAGTCAGGATGCGCGCGTTCAGGAAAGCGCGCCAGCCGGGATGATCTTCGTGAGCAGTAAGAGCGGGCGCCTCGTGTGGCGAGTTGGACATGTCGATGGAGGCAATGCGGTTGTCGATGCGTGAATTTGCCGAATCGACGGACGATTCAGCCGCGCTTCACGCGATAGACCGCAAGACTACCACGCCAGTTCGCGCCCCAACGGATCGACTGCCCGCCGTGCAGCACGACGCGATCGAGAATTTCGATGCCGACTTCCGGCGCGAGCGCCTCGAAGTCCTTTATGGTCAGGACACGCACGTTCGGCGTGTTGTGCCACTGATAAGGCAGCGCTTTCGACACCGGCATGCGCCCCTGAATCACCGCCAGCCGATGCGGCCAGTAGCCGAAATTTGGGAACGACACGATGCACTCGCGTCCGACTCGCACGGTTTCGCGGAGGATCGCGGCGGTCTGGTGGATCGTCTGGAGCGTCTGCGAGAGGATCGCGAAGTCGAAGCTGTCGTCTTCGAAGAGGCGCAGGCCGTCTTCCAGGTTCTGCTGGATCACGTTCACGCCTTTTTGCGCGCACGCCAGCACGCCGGCATCGTTGATTTCGATGCCATAGCCATTCACGTCGAGTTCTTCGCCGAGCAGCGACAGGAGCGATCCGTCGCCGCAACCCAGATCGAGGACGGTCGCGCGCGGCTCCACCCAGCGCGCGATCGCGCGGAAGTCGGAGCGCATCGCGAGGTAATCGAGTGTGTTCTGGTTCATGCGCCCACCTCGGCGGCAATGCGTTCGTAATAGGCGCGCAGCAGGTTGTGATAGCGCGCGTCGTCGAGCAGGAAGGCGTCGTGGCCGTGCGGCGCGTCGATTTCCGCGTAGCTCACCGTGCGCTTGTGGTCGAGCAGCGCCTTCACGAGTTCCCGCGAGCGCGCCGGTGCGAATCGCCAGTCGGTCGAGAAACTCGCGATCAGATACTTCGCCTTCGTGTGCGCGAGCGCTTTCGTGAGGTCGCCGTCGAAGGCCTTTGCCGGATCGAAATAGTCGAGTGCCCGCGTGATCAGCAGATACGTGTTGGCGTCGAAGTATTCGGCGAATTTGTCAGCCTGATAGCGCAGGTACGACTCCACTTCGAACTCGACGTCGAAGTTAAAGTTGTACGCGTCGAGCGCGCCTTCGGCCCGGCGCAGCGCACGGCCGAACTTGGTCGCCATGTCGTCGTCGGAGAGATACGTGATGTGGCCGATCATGCGCGCCACGCGCAAGCCGCGGCGCGGCTTCACGCCGTGCGCGTAGTAGTCGCCGCCGTGAAAGTCGGGGTCCGAGAGAATGGCCGAGCGCGCCGTCTCGTTGAACGCGATGTTCTGCGCGGAGAGCTTCGGCGTCGACGCGACCACGATGCAATGGCCGAGCCGCTCCGGATACATCATGCTCCACGCGAGCGCCTGCATGCCGCCGAGGCTGCCGCCCATCACCGCGGCGAAGCGCTCGACGCCGAACCGGTCCGCGACGCGCGCCTGTGCGTGCACCCAGTCCTCGACGGTCACGACCGGAAAGCTCGCGCCGTATGGCTTGCCCGTCGACGGGTCGATGCTCATCGGGCCGGTCGAGCCGAAGCAGGAGCCGAGATTGTTTACGCCGATCACGAAAAAGCGATTGGTGTCGAGCGGCTTGCCCGGGCCGACGAGGTTGTCCCACCAGCCGACGTCCTTCGGGTTGTCGGCGTAGACGCCCGCGACGTGATGCGACGCGTTGAGCGCATGGCAGACGAGCACGGCGTTCGAGCGCGCGGCGTTCAGTTCGCCATACGTTTCGACGACGAGATCGTAGTCGCCGAAACGGCTGCCGTTCTGCATGCCGAGCGGCTCGGAAAAATGCAGTGTCTGGGGAGTGACGATGCCGATCGATTCCATTCATTCCGCCGTAAGTAGAAGGGCGGCTAGACGGTGTCGGCGATGCGCGGGGAGAAAGCGATTGCGCGGCTGACGACCTCTTTAGCCGCATTTATAGTGAACCCGGCGAAGGGTTCGCGCGCCCGCAATCGAGTCAGCAAATCGGCGCGTAGGTAAATCGAGATAGCGAAGAAGTATAGCGGAAAATCGGCTTTAGACGCCCAGAGCGAGTTGGCGCAACGACCGCACCCGCAGATCGACGTAATGCGGACGTCCCGTGCCGGGGCGGCGCATCGACAGCTTGCCGCTCGCGTCGCGCGCATGCGGGAGATGGCCGACGATCCACACCGTGCGAATCTTCAGGCGCTTGTAGCGCTTCAGATGCCCGCGCGTATCCTCGACGAGGATCGCGTCCGACAGGCGCACGTCGGCGCGGCGCATCAGGCGGCGCAGCATTTGCGCGTCGGGCTTCGCGCGCCAGGTCGGTCCGTCGCGCATGTCCTCGATCGCGATCACGCGCTCGAACAGCTTGCCGATGCCGAGTTCCGCGAGCACCGCGCGCGCATAGAGTGTCGGCGCGTTGGTCAGCACGATCTTGCGTCCGGGCAATGCGCGCAGCATCCGCGCGAGTCCGCGTTCGGCGCGCACCATTGACTTCAGGTCGGCGAAGGTGTGCACGGCGCGCAGGAAATCGGCGGGGTCGGTGCCGTGATGCCGCACGAGCCCGAGCAGCGTCGCGCCATAGCGCACCGTGTAGCCGACGCGCAGCCGGTTCGCTTCATCGAGATCGACGTTCAGCGTGTCGATGATGTACTGCGTCATCGCGTTGTTGATCGCCGGGAAGATTTCGTGCGACGCGTGGTGCAGCGTGTTGTCGAGGTCGAAGAGCCAGACGGGACCGCGCTGTTTGACGCGACGCCGCCGCGGAGTGCGAGTGGGTTTCATGCGCGGGGAAGGAAGACGGCGCAGCGTGGGCCGCGCCGGTGATGCAAGGAGAAGGCGCTCAGTGCGAGCGGATCATCGTGCCGAACGGCTGCTCGGTCAGGATTTCGAGCAGCACCGAATGCTCGATGCGCCCGTCGATGATGTGCACCGAACGCACGCCGCTCTTCGCTGCATCGAGCGCCGACGAAATCTTCGGCAGCATGCCGCCGGAGATCGTGCCGTCGGCGAAGAGGGCGTCGATCTCGCGCGCGGAAAGGTCCGTGAGCAGGTTGCCTTCCTTGTCCATCACGCCGGGGATGTTGGTCATCATCACGAGCTTCTCGGCGTTCAGCACGACCGCCAGCTTGCCCGCGACCAGATCCGCGTTGATGTTGTACGAGAGACCGTCTTCGCCGAAGCCGATCGGCGAGATGACCGGAATGAACGCGTCGTCCTGCAGCGCCTTCACGACCGCCGGATTGATCGCCTCGACCTCGCCGACCTGGCCGATATCGATGAACTGGCCCGGATTATCGCGATCCGGCATCTGCAGCTTGCGCGCGTGGATGAGACCGCCGTCCTTGCCGGTCAGGCCGACCGCCTGTCCGCCAAAATGGTTGATCAGCGTGACGATGTCCTGCTGCACCTCGCCGCCGAGCACCCATTCGACGACTTCCATCGTCTCTTCGTCGGTGACACGCATGCCCTGGATGAAGGTGCCCTGCTTGCCGATCTTCTTGAGCGCCTGGTCGATCTGCGGCCCGCCGCCGTGGACGATCACCGGATTGATGCCGACCAGTTTCAGCAGGATCACGTCGCGCGCGAAGCCTTGTTTCAGGCGCTCTTCGGTCATCGCGTTGCCGCCGTACTTGATCACGATCGTCTTGCCGTGGTACTGGCGAATGTAGGGCAGCGCCTCGGCCAGGATTTCGGCTTTCAGGGTCGGCGCGATCTGCGTAAGGTCGGGGAGCTCGGACATGGCGGCAAATGAGGCGAGGAGCGGTTTAAACACGCCGAATTGTACAGGACTGACGCATCGCAGCAGGGCGATTTGCCGCAGCAGTTGCGCGGCCGCGCGGGCGTGGGATGATCGTGATATTTCCGTGACAAATCAACGATGGCTACCGAACCCGTTCGCAAGGAAGATGCCGGCGGCGAGACCTGTTCGCGCTGCGGGGCGGCGTTTCGCTGCGGATCGCTCGCCGGCGACGCCCGATGCTGGTGCGCATCGATGCCCGAACTGCCGCTCGCGCGCCTGAGAAGCGGCGCCGGATGTCTGTGTCCGGCGTGTCTTGCGGAGGAAATCCGGCGCGCGGGATCGGAGGCATAAAAAAACGGCGACCTTGGCAAGGTCGCCGTTTTTGCTGGGCCCGGCTTACTCGGCCAGCTTTTTCGTCGTGCGCCGTTTCGGAGCTGCCGCACTCGCGTGCTTCGTGGCGAGCGCCCTCAGGTCGCGCGTGACGTCGTCCAGCACCGGTTCCCACTGCGCGAAATGCTTCTGCCGATAAAGCGTCGCGGTCGGGTACCACGGGCTGTCGGTGCGCTCCAGTTGCCAGACCCAGTGCGGATTGACGTCGAGCAGCACCCACGTCGGCTTGCCGAGCGCCGCGGACAAATGCGCGACGCTCGTGCACACGGTGATGACGAGGTCGAGCGAATCGATAAAGGCGGCGGTGTCGTCGAACGTGTCGAATTGGGCGGTGTGGTCGGCGATCGCAAAGCCGTATTCCCGCGCGGCAGCGACGTCGTCTTGCGCGCCCTTTTGCAGCGAAAAGAACGCGACGTTCTCGAGCGAGCCGAGCGCCTTCGCATAGCGTTCGATGCTGACACTGCGGAACGGATTGCGTTGATGCGTCGTGCTGCCGCTCCATACGAGGCCGACGCGCAATTGCCTGCCGCCTTGCGCCTCGGCGCGCCACGGCGCGGCGCGCTCTGCGTCGGCGGCGAGATAGGCGCGCTTCGCGGGAATCGATTCCTCGTCGATATTGAAATGCAGCGGCAGGCTCAGGAGCGGGAAGTGGAAATCGTGCTCAGGCAGCTCGGCGTCGTGCGGAATGCATTCGACGCTCTTCGGCGCCATGCGCGTCATCAGCGGATGCAGGCCCTTGAACGTCACCCACACGAGCTTGCCGCCCTGCGCGTGGACCTGCTTCGCAAGCAGGGGCACGAAGCGACAGAACTGCAGGACATCGCCGAAACCCTGCTCGCCCCAAAGGAGCAGCGTCTTGCCGCGCAGCGGCTCGCCGTTCCAGCGCGGGACGCTGAAGCCGGGGTAGGTGCCCGCCAGTTCCGACGATCCGTCCCAGCGCGCCTCGAAGTTCTGCCAGCCACGTGCATAGTTGCGCTGAACCAGGTCCAGCAGCGACAGGTTGAACGGAAACCGCGGTGTCTGCGGCGCGGCCTGGGCGGCGGCGAGGGCGGCGGCGGTGGAGTCTTCCCAGCGTTGAGCTTCCTTCAGCGCGAGACTGTAGTTCGAGTGCGCGAGCGCATTCGACGCATCGATCTGCACGGCGCGCCGGCCGGCCGCGAGCGC
The DNA here is from genome assembly GCF_001544975.2 of Caballeronia arationis. Classification (GTDB taxonomy): domain Bacteria; phylum Pseudomonadota; class Gammaproteobacteria; order Burkholderiales; family Burkholderiaceae; genus Caballeronia; species Caballeronia arationis. Next base: position 50,552 of record NZ_FCOG02000031.1, read on the forward strand.
ATGCTCCAGTTCGAGGCGCTGCGGATACAGGCGCGTCAGGTTGGTCCAGGCCTCGATGTCGTTCGCGTTGCTCGCGACGGCTTCTTCAAGCAGCTTCAGCGTCTCGTCGGCGTGTCCGGTCATTTCCAGCGCGACTGCGAGATTGTTGCGCAGCGTCGGCACGGAAGCGTCGATGGCATATGCGCGCTGATAGAACGGGATGGCTTCGGCGTGATGGCCGCCGCGTTGCAGCGCATAGCCGAGATGCCAGAGCGCGAGCGCGTGCTGCGGCTCGCGCTCGACGAGGTTCGCTGCCAGCGTGATCGCATCCGCGATCGCGCCGCGCTTGAGCATGATGTCGATGAGTTGCAGTCTGGCGTCGACGAGCTCCGGTTGCAGGATCAGCGCTGCGTGCAGCCAGAACGATTGTTCTGCGGCCAATTGTCGCTCGGCGGCGGATTGAGCATTTGCGAGATAGACAGGCAGTACGCGCGCGATAATGTCGTCCTGGGCTGCGGGGGAAGGGTTTCGGCTGGTTTTGGGGCTGCGGGTCATCGTTTTGAAGTTGGCGGCCGGGCCGCGCCAGGTTTTCGAAAATTAACTTTCGATGGTGTGGCAACCTGTAATCTGCAACCACAAGACAATTCCGAAATACACGCAGGATTTCATCGCGATGCATCGAATTACGAACACGGGGCGCGTCAACCTCGGGCATCTGTTCTGGCTGCGCAGCCTGGCGATCATTGGCCAGCTCGTGACGATCGCCGTCGTGCAGGTTTTCTACGGCGCGCATCTGCCGTTGCCCGCGATGCTGCTCGTCATCGGCCTCGAAGTGATCTTCAACGCGCTCACGTGGCTGCGCGTCGCGCGCGCGCGGCCCGAGACCAATCTCGAACTGTTCGGGCAACTATGGGTCGATCTCGGCGCGCTGTCGGCGTTGCTGTTCCTCTCCGGCGGCGCGACGAATCCCTTCGTCACGCTCTACATTCCGTCGCTGGCAATCGCGGCGGCCGTGCTGCCGTGGACGATGATGGCGATCCTCGCGCTCTTCGCCGTGATTTGTTACGCGCTCCTCAGCTATAACTATGTGCCGCTCAACATCGAGAATCCGGCGAACCTCTTCGAGTATTTCCGCATGGGGCTGTGGGTGAACTTCATGGTGAGCGTCGGGCTGATCGGCTGGTTCGTCGCGCGCATGTCGCGCGCGCTGCGCCTGCGCGATGCCGCGCTCGCCGATGCCCAGCAGCGCCTCCTGCGCGACGAGCGCGCGGTCGCGCTCGGCGTTCAGGCCGCGACGGTCGCGCATGAAATCGGCACGCCGCTCTCGACGATCGCGATGCTGAGCGAAGAACTGCGCGATGCCGCTTCGAGCGACACGAACCTCGCGCCCTACGCCGCCGACTTCGAACTGCTTGAACAGCAGATGAGCCTGTGCACGTCCGCGCTCGCGCGGCTGCGCAGCCGCGCGAGCGGACCGTCGAACCGTCAGCCGCTCGACGACTGGCTCGAAAGCTTCGTCGCGCAGTGGCGGCTGCGTCATCCGCATGTGCGCTTCGAGCCCCTCGGCACGACGCCCGCCGATGTTTCGATCGACGACGCCGTCGCGGTCGGCCAGATCCTCACGATTCTGCTGGATAATGCGGCGCGAGCGAGCAAGGATTCGGTGACGCTCGAAACGTCGGTGGCGCGCGATGCCGGCGAGTCGGTCATCCAGTTCGACATCTGCGACCGCGGCCCGGGCATTCCGCCCGCGCTGCGCGGCTCGCTCGGCGCGATGCCTGTCGACAGCACGGAGGGCGGCCACGGCGTCGGGCTCTATCTAGCGTTCACTTCAGCGGCGCGGCTCGGCGGTTCGATTGAGCTCGCGGCGGCCAGTCCGCGCGGCACGCACGCGGTGCTGCGACTGCCGGAGAACGGCGCGTCGACGGCGAATGCGCGCGAAGCAAGGATGCAACAGGGCGGCCACGCGTCCGCCACCATGGAGAAAAAAGCATGAGCGAAACGAACTTTCTGATCATCGATGACGACGAGGTGTTCTCGGGCATTCTCGCGCGCGGACTGACGCGGCGCGGCTATACACCGCACCAGGCGCACAATGCGGATGAGGCGCTGAAGCTCGCGAACTCGCAGAAGTTCAACCAGATCACCGTCGATTTGCATCTGGGTAACGATTCCGGACTGACGCTCGTCGCGCCGCTGCGCGACCTGCAGCCCGACGCGCGCATTCTCGTCCTGACGGGGTACGCGAGCATCGCAACTGCGGTGCAGGCGGTGAAGGATGGTGCGGATAACTATCTTGCGAAGCCGGCGAACGTCGAGACGATCCTGTCGGCGTTGCAGGAAGAGGCGAGCGAGCAGACGGCCGAGGAGGCGATCGAGCATCCGACGCTCCTCTCCGTGGCGCGGCTCGAATGGGAGCATATCCAGCGCGTGCTCGCGGAGAACAACGGCAACATTTCCGCGACGGCGCGCGCGCTGAACATGCATCGACGGACGCTGCAGCGAAAGCTGGCCAAGAAACCGGTGCGGCAATGAAAAAAGGCGGCTCGCTAGAGCCGCCTTGCTGGTTTTTCGAGCGCGCTTTTACAGCACGTAGCGCGACAGGTCTTCGTCGTCAGCCACGTCGCTCAACGCGCGATTGACGTAAGCGGCGTCGATCTTCACCGGCTGGCCCGTGTGATTGCCCGCTGAGAACGACACTTCCTCCAGCAGCTTTTCGATCACCGTATAGAGACGCCGCGCGCCGATATTTTCGGTCTTCTCGTTGACCGAGTATGCGATCTCCGCGAGCCGGCGAATGCCGTCGTCGGCGAAATCGAGCTGGACGTCCTCCGTCGCGAGCAGCGCCTTGTACTGCTTCACGAGACTGGCGTCCGTGGTGTTCAGGATCGATTCGAAGTCGCCGACCGACAGCGAATCCAGTTCGACACGAATCGGGAAGCGGCCCTGCAACTCGGGAATCAGGTCGCTCGGCTTCGCCAGGTGAAACGCGCCGCTCGCGATGAACAGGATGTGATCGGTCTTGATCATCCCGTACTTCGTGTTGATCGTGGTGCCTTCGACGAGCGGCAGCAAATCGCGCTGCACGCCCGCGCGCGAAACTTCGGCGCCGCCTGTTTCGCTGCGCGACGCGATCTTGTCGATTTCGTCGAGGAATACGATACCGTTCTGCTCGACGTTCTGCACTGCCTTCGTCTTCACTTCCTCGTCGTTGAGCAGTTTGCCGGCTTCCTCGTCGGTGAGCAGCTTCAGCGCTTCCCTCACCTTCACCTTGCGGCGCGTCTTCTTGCCGCCGCCGATGTTCGCGAACATCGAGCGGATCTGCTCGGTCATGTCTTCCATGCCCGGCGGCCCCATGATGTCCATGCCAACCTGCGGCTGCTCGACATCGAGCTCGACTTCCTTCTCATCCAGCGCGCCTTCGCGCAGACGCTTGCGGAAAGTCTGGCGCGTGGTGTTGTTGGTGTCGTCGGCGGTTTCGGCCGCCGTCGATGCGCCGAAGCCGACCGTGCGCGCGGGCGGCAGCAGGATGTCGAGGATGCGGTCTTCGGCGCGGTCTTCAGCCTTCGTGCGGACCTTCTTCATCTCCGACTCACGCGTCTGCTTGACCGAGATCTCGATCAGGTCGCGCACTATGCTGTCGACGTCGCGGCCCACATAGCCGACCTCGGTGAACTTGGTCGCTTCGATCTTGATGAACGGCGCGTCGGCGAGCTTGGCCAGACGCCGCGCGATTTCGGTCTTGCCGACACCGGTCGGTCCGATCATCAGGATGTTCTTCGGCGTGATTTCCTGGCGCAGCGGTTCCGCGACCTGCTGACGGCGCCAGCGGTTGCGCAGTGCGACGGCGACCGCTTTCTTCGCGCGGCCCTGGCCGATGATGTGCTTGTCGAGTTCCGAGACGATCTCGGCGGGAGTCATGGTGGTCATCGCTTGGTCCTTTGCCTGGTGTCCGGTCTTACTCGATCGTCTCGATGACGCGATTGTGGTTCGTGTAGATGCACATGTCGCCCGCGATCGAGAGCGATTTCTCGACGATGTCGCGCGGGGACAGGTCGGTGTTTTCCGAGAGCGCCTGCGCCGCGGCCTGAGCGTACGCGCCGCCCGAGCCGATTGCACAGATGCCGTTTTCGGGGTCGAGCACGTCGCCGTTGCCGGTGATGACAAGCGTGGCCTGCGCGTCGGCGGCGATCAGCATGGCTTCCAGCCGGCGCAGCATGCGGTCGGTGCGCCAGTCCTTCGCCAGTTCGACGGCGGCGCGCGTGAGGTTGCCCTGATGCTTTTCCAGCTTGGCTTCGAAGCGGTCGAGCAGGGAGAACGCGTCGGCCGTGCCGCCGGCGAAGCCGACCAGCACCTTGCCGCCATAGATGCGGCGCACCTTCTTGGCGCCGCCCTTCATGACGATGTTGCCGAGCGTCACCTGGCCGTCGCCGCCGAGGGCGACCTTGCCGCCGCGTCGCACGGAGACGATGGTCGTGCCGTGAAATTGTTCCATGTGCGTTCCTTTAGAAAGCGAAGGACGCGGGCGGCTGCGAAAAAGCCGCCTCGCTGTCGAGAATTCGATGGAGTGCACGGCGCGGGGTTCCGCGCATCGTCGCGCTCGTTGGAGTCGCGCCGCGCTCGCGCCCGGACTGCGCGCGTCCAGAGCATTTTAGGGCGGCGCCCCAATAATCAAGTCGGGATTTGCCGGCCGGGAGGCAGAAATCGGGCGCCGGGAACGGCGCGCTGCAGAAGCACGCTGCCAAAACAAAAAGGCACACGTGGAACGTGTGCCTTTCGAAGTGGCGGGCTGCCCCGCGCCGTGCTGGCCGATATCCGCGGAGGCGGCGACTCTCCCGCTGCGGGCGGACCCGCGACGCGTGCCGGCGGATCGCCGGCCGGGCCGGTTCAGCCGGTCAGTCGCCGAACAGCTTCTGGCGCAGTTCGCGGCGCTCCTGCGCCTCGAGCGACAGGGTGGCGGTGGGGCGCGCGATCAGACGGGGAATGCCGATCGGCTCGCCCGTTTCCTCGCACCAGCCGTAATCGCCGGACTCGATCCGCGCGAGCGACTGCTGCACTTTCTTCAGCAGCTTGCGTTCGCGATCGCGCGTGCGCAGTTCGAGGGCATGTTCTTCCTCGATCGTCGCACGGTCCGCCGGGTCCGGCACGATCACCGTTTCCCGCAGGTTTTCGGTCGTCTGCCCGGCATTCTTCAGAATGTCGGCCTGCAGTTGTTCGAGCCGGTTCTTGAAGAAGGCGAGCTGATCCTCGTTCATGTAATCCTTCTCGCTCATCTTCAGGATTTCGGCTTCGGTCAAGAGTCGTTTCGTCGTCATCTGGCTTGCTTCTTCAATGTGGAGCGACTTCTTTCGCGTCGCCCGCACTTCTGCGTTGCCCGCTGACAGCGTCCGGTGCGGATCTCTCGCACGGAAAAACATGCTGTCGTGACGCGTTTCGCGTCGACGCGGGGCCGAACTCCTCTGTAAACCGATTTTGAAGTGCCCGGAAAACGGCCGAAAAGATTTCCGCACGGTTTCCTTCGCACCTCCAACCTCGAACGCGTTGTCTCGAATTAGCTCGGTCTCAGGCTATCCGACACGCGTACGTTCTCGGTGTCTCTTCAGTTTTTTGTGCGGCCCGTGTGGCGGCCTTTACCCGCCACACGGGCCGTTGCCCTGCTTCAGCGGGGCTGTATTGTAACTGAATCGCAATTTCCGAAGATAACCTAGGAAAACCCTGTCAATTACCGCCGGAATCTCAAAAATATAACGCCTGAGACGTCAAAAAGCGACCAACGTTCGTGTGTGGGGTCACAGTTTTCATGCGAAAGCCGCACGAAAAAAACGCCGCGCTCGGTGAAGCGGCGGCGTTTCGTCGGTTGCCGGTCGGTTTCCCGGCGGCTCGCCGGTCAAGAACGGGCCGGATGCGCGTCGGCAAAGGCGCGCATCGGTGCACGGATCACTTGACCAGACAGGCGTTGAGGCCGTCGGTGATCAGGTCCTGCGGCAGTTCGATGCCGATGAACACCATCTTGCTGTTCTTCTTTTCGATCGGCTGCCACTTGCCCGCGAGGTCGCTGCCCATCATCTGGTGCACGCCCTGAAACACGACCTTGCGATCGACACCCTTCATGTACAGCACGCCCTTGTAGCGCAGGAGGCGCTCGCCATAAATCTGCAGAATGCCGCCGAGGAAGTCTTCGAGGCGGTTCGCGTCGAACGGCTTGTCGCTGCGGTAGACGAAGGACTTGATCTTGTCGTCGTGGTGCGCGTGGTGGTGGTGATGCTCGTGGTCGTGGCTGTGATCGTGGCCGCAGGTCGAGTGATCGTGGTCGTCGTGTGCGTGGTCATGCGCGTGATCGTCTTCAGCGAGGAAATCGGGGTCGATTTCCAGCTTCGAATTCAGGTTGAAGCCGCGCAGGTCGAAGATTTCCTTGATGTCCGCCTCGCCGAAATTCACGACGCGGATCGCCGCGCGCGGATTCATGTGCACGAGGCGGTGCTTAAGATCCTCCAGCGCGGCGGCATCGACGAGATCCGACTTCGTGATGAACATGCGATCCGCGAAACCGACCTGGCGCTGCACGACTTCGTGCTCGTCCAGCTGATGATTGCCATGCTTCGCGTCGACGAGCGTAATGATCGCGTCGAGCAGGAATTCGTCCGCGATGGTGTTGTCCATGAAGAACGTCTGGGCGACCGGACCGGGGTTCGCGAGGCCGGTCGTCTCGATCACGACGCGGTCGAAGTCGAGCGTGCCCGCCTTCTTGCGGTTCGCGAGGTCCTCCAGCGCGCGGGCCAGGTCGCCGCGGATCGTGCAGCAGATGCAGCCGTTGCTCATCTGGATGATCTGCTCGTTCGTTTCCTGAACGAGGATTTCGTTGTCGATGTTTTCTTCGCCGAACTCGTTCTCGATCACGGCGATCTTCATGCCGTGCTTCTCGTTCAGGATGCGCTTGAGCAGCGTGGTTTTGCCGCTGCCCAGAAAGCCGGTCAGGATGGTTACTGGGATCATGTCGTCGCCTGTGCTTTGAGGTCGTAGGGGTTAGCGCGCCGCGTTTTCACGCACTGAAAGCGGCGAGTCAGCCGATTATTGGAACATATTTGCCGGGCGGGCGCTTTGGGCGGCCCGCTGCCGAATCAGAAACTATGGCCGCTCAGCCGATTTGCAACAACAGGCCTTTCAGGTATTCGCCTTCCGGAAAAGCCGTGAGCAGCGGGTGATCGACGCCCGCACAAAGGCGCTTGAGGATGCGCGCGTCGATTTTGGCGTCGGCTGCCGCGCCCGCGACGATCTTCTGGAACAACTCGGCGTCGATCGCCCCGGAGCACGAATAGGTGAAGAGCAGGCCGCCCGGGCGCAGCAGCTTGAATCCGGTGAGATTGATGTCCTTGTAGGCGCGCGCGGCGCGGTCCACGTGTTCGCGCGACGGCGCGAATTTCGGTGGATCGAGCACGATCAGGTCGAAGCGCTCGCCTTCGTCGTAGAGACGCCGCAGCGTTTTGAACGCGTCGGCGTCCAGCCACTGGGCGCGCTCCGGGTCGAAACCGTTCGCGAGCACGTTCTGCTGTGCGAGCGCGAGCGCCTCGCCGGACGAATCGATCGACACCACGCGCTTCGCGCGGCCCTTCATCGCCGCCAGCGAAAAGCCGCCGGTGTAGCAGAAGCAGTTCAGCACGTCGCGGTCTCGCGCATGCTCGGCGACGAGCATGCGGTTGTCGCGCTGATCGACGTAGAAGCCCGTCTTGTGGCCGTTCATCACGTCGACGTGGTAGCGCACGCCGCATTCGTTCGCGATGACGGTCGCAGGCGGCGGATCGCCCGCGAGCACGCCGGTAATTTGTTCGAGGCCCTCTTTCTGGCGAATCGACACGTCCGAGCGCTCGTACACATTCGGGCAGCCGGTCGCGCCGGTGAGTGCATCGACGATCGCGCCCTTCCAGGCCTCGACGCCCGTCGCCATGAACTGGCAGACGAGCTGGCCGCGTTGCTGCGCGTCGTCGGCGACGTAGTAATCGACGATCAGGCCGGGCAGGCCGTCCGCCTCGCCGAAAATTAGCCGGGTCGCGCCGGTGTTCTTCACCAGCGCCTGACGATGCGCGATCGCCCGCTGCACGCGGCGCTTGAAGAAGGCATGGTCGATCGGCTCGGCTTCGTCGAAGCTCCAGACGCGCGCGCGGATCTGCGACTGCGGGCTGTACGCGGCGCGGGCGAGAAAGCGGCCGTCGTGTGCGCGGACGGTGACGGTGGCGCCCGGCGCCGGCTTGCCGTCGACACGGTCGATCGCGTTCGCGTAAATCCACGGATGGCGGCGCGCGAGCGACTTGTCCTTCGCCGGTTTGAGCGTGATGGTGTTCATTGATGCCTTGATGGGGCCGCCGGCATGGAATCGGCGCGCCCGGGAAAAATCAGTCGCGTTTCTTGGCGCGCGGATGCGCGGAATCGTAGACGCGAGCGAGGTGCTGGAAATCGAGCGACGTGTAGACCTGCGTCGCGGTGATGTTCGCGTGGCCGAGCAGTTCCTGCACCGCGCGCAGGTCGCCGCTCGACTGCAGCACGTGCGTGGCGAACGAGTGCCGCAACACGTGTGGATGCACGTTCGACGGAATGCCGGCGAGGAGCGCCATGCGCTTCACGCGCTCGCGCACGACGCCCGGCGCCATGCGGTTGCCGCGCACCGACAGGAAGAGCGCATGTGGATCGTGCTTGACGAACTCGCCTCGCACGTCGATCCAGGCACGCAGCGCCTGGATGGCCTTGGCGCCGACCGGCACCGAGCGGCGCTTGCCGCCCTTGCCGAGCACTGTCACCTCGGTGTTCGGCAGATCGAGCCAGCCGACCGAGCGGTGATGCTCCGTCTCGACGTAGTACACGTCGAGATTCACGAGTTCCGCGAGCCGCAAGCCCGACGAATAGAACAATTCGAGGATCGCGTGGTCGCGCAGCGCTTCGGGCGTGCCGGCTTGCGGCGCTTCCATCAGCGCGTTGGCGTCGTCGACGGAAAGTGCCTTTGGCAACGTCTTCGCGCGTTTCGGCGCCCGCACGGTCGCGACGGGATTCGCGGCCATTTCGACGCGTTCCGAGAGCCAGCGGTAAAACGCGCGCCACGCCGAGAGCCGGTGGGCGATCGAGCGCGCCGAGAGGCCACCGGCGTGCGCGCGCGATACGGCGCCGCGCATGTCCGTCGCGGTGAGCGTTTCGAGCGCGCGGCCGTTCGCGAGTTTCTGCAGTTCGTCGAGTTCGTGGGTGTAGCCGCGCAGCGTGTGCTCCGACAGCCGCCGCTCGTGTTCGAGTATCGACAGATAGGCGGCGATCGGGTCGGCGGCGTTCATCGCGCTTGGTTCGCTTCAGTGCGGCAAGAGGCGGCTCAACGCCGCGCTCGCGAGTGCCGCGATCTGCGTGAGGAAGTCGGTTGCCATGCCGTCGTGGAAGCGGCGCGGGTCGGGCGAACCCATCACGAGCAGGCCGAACGCGGGCGCGTCCGGTCCGGCGAGCGGGTCGCGCAACGCGAGCAGCGCGATCGATTCGGTGGCGTTCGCGGCATCCACGACGCCATCGGTCGTCGCCGACGCCACCGAAACCGAGCTCGCCGACGTCAGCCATTGCGCCGCCTCGAAGCCGGTATTCGCGCCGCAATAGGGCGTCGAAAGGCTGGCGGTGAACAACCGCACTTCTTCTCCGACATGGCGCGCGAAATCGGCCTGCGAATAAGGCTCAGCGACGTCCCACACGCGCAGCGCGGCCTGCGGCATGTCGAAGATTTCGCACAGGCCCGCGCTGATGGTTTTCGGCAGCGCGTGCGGATCGCGCTCGGCGATCACGCGGATCGTCCAGCGGTTGAACTTCGACGCGATGCTGTCGTTCTCGTGCCCGTAGCGCAGCAGTTCGGCGAGCCGGCGTTCGAGCTGCTTGTTCTTGTCGCGCAGCATTTCCATCTGGCGTTCCTGCAGCGACACCGCCGCCTTCCCGTGCGGATTCGAAAGCCGGATGGTGCCGAGCAGTTCAGCGTGCTCGGCGAAGAAATCGGGGTTGTCGAGCAGATAATCGGCGACTTCGCGTTCGTTCATGGTTTCGGACTTGTTCAGGCGGATTCAGGCTGAGTGGCGCTCAAAGGGCGGTCATTGCACATCGGCGAGATCGATCTCGCCTTCGAAGACGGTTGTCGCGGGCCCGGCCATCAAAAGCGGCGCCGATTCGTCCGACGCGCCGGCCCAGGTGATCGTGAGCGTGCCGCCGTGCGTTTCGACGCGCACCGGCGAGTCGAGCAGGCCGCGCCGGATGCCCGCCGCGACCGCCGCGCAGGCGCCCGTGCCGCACGCGAGCGTTTCGCCCGCGCCGCGCTCGTAGACGCGCAGCTTCACCGAATGCCGGTCGACGATCTGCATGAATCCCGCGTTCACCTTGTTCGGAAAGCGCGCGTGCTTTTCGACGAGCGGGCCTTCGGCCAGCACCGGATAAGCCTCGACATCGTCGACGACCTGCACCGCGTGCGGATTGCCCATCGACACCGCCGAAATCCAGCGCCTTCCGCCTTCAAGGCCGTCGAGGTCGAGCGGCCAGAGCGTGTCGGCGCCTTCGCGGCGGCCTTCGAGCCCTTTCGAATCGAACGGCACGCGCCGCGGATCGAACACCGGCTGGCCCATGTCGACGACGACTTCGCCGTTTTCCAGCATCGTCAGGGTGATGACGCCGTGCTGCACCTGCACGCGCACGCTCGACGCGCCCGTGAGCCCGCGATCGCGCACGAACTTCACGAAGCAGCGCGCGCCGTTGCCGCAATGTTCGACCTCGCCGCCGTCGCAATTGAAGATGCGGTATTTGAAGTCGACGCCGTCGATGGTCGGCTTCTCGACAAGCAGCAACTGGTCCGCGCCGACGCCGAAATGCCGGTTCGCGAGCGCGCGCACCTGCGCCGCGCTTAGATTCAGCGGTTTCGTGTAGCCGTCGAGCACGACGAAGTCGTTGCCCGCGCCGTGCATCTTGGTGAATTTGAGTTTCATGGCCGCTATTGTATGTGAGCGGGGCGTCGCGCACCGCTGGCCGGATGGCTAACGCCTGGCGTTAATAGAAGCCCGGGCCGCCCGGCGGACGCGTCTTGAAGCGCTTGTGGACCCAGTAATACTGCTCGGGAATGCGCGGAATCTGCTTTTCGATGAATTCGTTCATGCGACGCGCGTCGGCCACATCGTCGCCGGTCGGATAATTTTCCCAAGGTTTGAAGATCTTCAGCCGATAACCCTTGTAGCCGGGCAGCACCTCGCCGATGAACGGCACGACCTGCGCGTGACCCGCCTTCGCGAGCCGTCCGACGGCCGTCAGCGTGCACGCCGGGATGCCGAAAAACGGCACGAACGCCGAATTGCGCATGCCGTAGTCCATGTCGGCGCCGAGCATCACGGGCTTGCGATCGCGCAGCCAGCGCAGCACGACGCGCGCGCTGTCGGCGCGGCTCGCCATGTCGGCGCCGAAACGCGCGCGCTGCGCCTTCGCGAGTTCCTCGATCTGCGGGTTCGAGAACGGCTGATAGAGCGAACCGCATTGCCGGTGCAGCGAATAGTTCAGGAAGATCGAGCCCGCTTCGATGCCGACGAAGTGCAGCCCGAGAAAGAGCGTCGGCGGCAGGTCGGGGTCGGCCAGGTCGACCGCGCTGTCGATCTGAATCAGCTTTTCGAGCTTTTTCGCCGATCCGAACCACTGGACGCTGCGTTCGACGTAGCTCCGGATCGCGTGCCGGAAGTGCAGCTGGGCGACTTCCTCGCGACGCTCGGGCGTCCAGTCGGGGAAGCACAGCGAGAGATTGGTATGGACAACGCGCTTTCTGCTGCTCGGAATCTGGTAGAGCAGCCAGCCAAGGCCGTCGCCGAAACGGGCGGTGATGCCGTAGGGCAGAATCGCGAGAAACTTCAGGAAGCCGACCGCGAGCGCAATCCCGATGCGGCCTAGCATGACGGGCTCCGGCGAGGGGACGGCCGGTCGGAGCGGGACGAAAATGTAAGAGGGGCGAATAGCGACAAGCGTTCGGCTCTGTGACAAAGGACGGAAAACGCTATAATAAAACCTTCGCCGAGTTAATGGACAACTTGCGGGGCGAAGCCGGACGGTGCCGAAAGGTGCTGTCGGAATCAGTAATCCGCTAAAGCGTCGCCGCTTCAGACTCCAAAGAAGTCGGCTACGTGAGCAAACTAACCGTACTTAATGGAGTCTGAAGCGTGTCAAACGATTACCTGTTTACCTCCGAATCCGTATCCGAAGGCCACCCGGACAAGGTCGCCGATCAAATCTCCGACGCCATCCTCGATGCCATCCTGGCTCAGGACAAGTATTCGCGCGTCGCGGCCGAAACCTTGTGCAACACCGGTCTCGTCGTCCTCGCGGGCGAAATCACGACCACGGCCAACGTCGACTACATCCAGATCGCGCGCGAAACCATCAAGCGCATCGGCTACGACAACACCGACTACGGCATCGACTACCGCGGCTGCGCGGTGCTCGTCGCTTACGACAAGCAGTCGCCGGACATCGCGCAGGGCGTGAACACCGCCCACGACGACAACCTCGACCAGGGCGCCGGCGACCAGGGCCTGATGTTCGGCTACGCCTGCGACGAAACGCCCGAACTCATGCCGCTGCCGATCCACCTGTCGCACCGTCTGGTCGAGCGTCAGGCGAACCTGCGTCGTGACGGCCGCCTGCCGTGGCTGCGCCCGGACGCGAAGTCGCAAGTCACCGTGCGTTACGTCGACGGCAAGGCGCATTCCATCGACACCGTCGTGCTCTCCACGCAGCACGCGCCGGAGATGGAACTCACGCAACTGCGCGAGGCGGTGATCGAGGAAATCATCAAGCCGACGCTGCCGGCCGAACTCATCAAGGGCGACATCAAGTTCCTGGTGAACCCGACCGGTCGTTTCGTGATCGGCGGTCCGCAAGGCGATTGCGGCCTGACGGGCCGCAAGATCATCGTCGACACCTACGGCGGCGCGGCGCCCCACGGAGGTGGCGCGTTCTCGGGCAAGGACCCGTCGAAGGTCGACCGCTCGGCGGCCTACGCCGGCCGTTATGTCGCGAAGAACATCGTCGCGGCGGGGCTCGCTTCGCGCGCGCTCATCCAGGTGTCGTACGCCATCGGCGTGGCGCGCCCGACTTCGGTGATGGTCAATACGTTCGGCACCGGCCGCGTGTCGGACGCGGAGATCACGAAGCTCGTGCTCGAGCACTTCGACCTGCGTCCGAAGGGCATCATCCAGATGCTCGACCTGCTGCGTCCGATCTATGAAAAAACCGCGGCTTACGGCCACTTCGGCCGCGAAGAGCCGGAATTCTCGTGGGAATTCACGGACAAGGCGCTCGCGCTGGCGGAAGCCGCTGGCACGGAACCGGTGGTTCAAGTCGCTTAAAGCTCTGTCGGCGCCTTTGCGCTGCACGAAAAACCCGGCAAGTCTGCCGGGTTTTTTTTCGCCCGTCGCCCGGATGCGGCCCTTCGAAGCACTTCCGACGATGCGGTGCATTTCTTGCGCCTGCGTGATCAGCATCGACCGGAGGGAACGCACATGCCGCTGGAAAAACTGTTGTCGCCGATCAGGGTCGGCGCGCTCGAATTGCCGAATCGCGTGGTGATGGCGCCGCTCACGCGCAACCGTGCGTCACAGCCGGGCGACGTGCCTGCCGAAATGAACGCGCGCTACTACGCGCAGCGCGCGGGCGCGGGCCTGATCGTGACGGAAGCCACGCAAATCTCGAAACAGGGACAAGGCTACTGGGGCGCACCCGGCATCTATTCCGATGCGCAGGAAGCCGGCTGGAAAGCGGTCGCCGGTGCGGTGCACGCCAAGCAGGGACGCATCGCGCTGCAGTTGTGGCACGTCGGGCGCGTATCGCACCGGCTCGCGCAAGCGGACGGCGGCCAGCCGGTCGCGCCGTCCGCGATCCGCGCGGAAAACACGCAGGTGTTCGTGAAGAGGGAAGACGGTTCGCTCGGCTTCATCGACGTAGACGAGCCGCGTTCGCTCGACACGGACGAGTTGCCGGGCATCGTCCTGCAATACGTCGATGCGACCAACCGGGCGAAGCGCGCCGGTTTCGACATGGTCGAGGTGCATGCGGCAAACGGCTATCTGCTACAGCAGTTCATGTCGACGAACACGAACCGGCGCACCGACGAATACGGCGGCAGCGTAAAAAACCGGGTGCGGCTGACGGTCGAGGTGCTGGAGGCCGTGGCGGGCGTGATGGGCGCGGATCGCGTGGGAATTCGCATCTCGCCGAACTTCGTCGGGTTCGACCTGAAGGACACGGAGAGCGAAGCGTCGTCGGTCTATCTCGCGAAGGAACTGAAGCGCATCGGTATCGCGTACCTGCATGTCGCCGAGCCGGACTGGGCGGGCGGCGAGCCGCTGTCGCATGATTTCCGCCGCGCGCTTCGCGATGCATACGACGGCGCGATCATCGCGTGCGGCGAATATACGGTGGAGGAAGCGGAGATGCGTATCGAAAGCGGCGAGGCGGACGCCGTGGCATTCGGCCGCGCGTTTCTGGCGAATCCGGATCTCGTCGAGCGTTTCAGGCGCGGCGCGCAGCTCAACGAGCCGATCGAGGCGACTTTCTACGGCGGCGGCGAGGAAGGCTACACCGATTATCCGACGCTCGACGAACTCGAACGCCGGACCTGACGCTGACGCTCAGAAAGCCGCGAACGCGAACCAGCCGGCGCTGCTCGGTGCCAGCCGGCGCGGACGACGGCTCGTCTGCGCGGCGGCCTTGGCCTTGCGAACCGGCGCGCGCAACTGTGCCGGACGGCGCAGCAGCGCCTTCAGCGAAACGCGCCGCGACGCCGCGCGCACGCGCAGCGTGAGGAAGAATCCGCGAAACCAGGAGCGAATGCCGTCGACGGGATGCACGAACTTCAACTGCTCGGTGACGGCCTGCGTTCGGGCGGAGTGATGACGCAGCGCGCGGACGACTCCGCGTCGCGCGGGACGCGCCGCACGGGCGGCGACGCGGGTAACGCGGGTGAGACTCGAGGCGAATCGGTTGGTCATGGCTCTATATGCGTCGGTTGAGCGGCGAAGTGTCGCGCTTCAACTCGACGATAGTCGTCTCAAAAAAGTCGTTCAATTGTTCGGTGAGAGTTCGAGCGCGCGGTGGCATCGAAAGTTGCACCGATTTGATGCGCGAAGATTACAAGACTATTGTGACCCCGGTAAGTACGCGTTTTCCCTGCGTTTTTATGAAAGAAGCGCTTCATACACGACGTTTTGAACTCCAAACTTTCCGCAGCGAAAAGCTCGAAAGCGTCTGCGGATTTACAATTGTGAATTCGCCCCTAATTTGCCGTCAGCGTCCGTCGACGCGAAACCGCAAGCGCGCTTTACATGTGAGCTGGAAATGTCTGAGCAATCGTCGTTGAAGTCGAAGAAGGAACAGGTCCGCCAGCTGCGCGAGACCGGCTATGTGATCGTTCCGGGGCTCGTGCCGCCGGCGCGCCGCGAGGCGCTGCTCGCGCTCGCCCGCCGGCAACTCGCCGAAGCCGCGCCTCCGGCCGAGTTCGAAGCCGATTTGAAATATCCGGGCGCGCCGGAATCGAAAGACGCGCCGGGCGGCCACACGGTGCGCCGACTGCTCGACGCCTACGTGCGTGATCCGCTCTTCGCCGACACCGCGACGTCGCCGGAAATTCGCGGCTGGATGGAGTTGTATTTCGGCGAGGAGTCGTTCCTTTCGCGCGCGCACCACAACTGCCTGATGACCAAGCATCCCGCGTACGGCAGCCTGACGGGCTGGCATCGCGATGTGCGCTACTGGGCGTTCGAACGCGACGATCTGGTGTCGGCGTGGATTGCGCTCGGCAAAGAGACGATTGAAAACGGCGCGCTCTGGTTCGTGCCGGGGTCTCACAAGCTTCCATTCACCTCGGAGCGCTTCGACGAAGCCAAGTTTTTCCGCTCCGACATCCCCGAGAACGAAGCACTGATCCGCACCGCCGTGTCGCCGGAACTGAAGGCGGGCGATGTCGTGTTCTTTCACTGCAACACGCTGCACTCGGCCGGCAAGAATCTCACCGATCAGGTGAAGTTCTCGCTCGTCTACACCTATCGCGGGGCGAGCAACGCGCCGCTGCCCGGCACGCGCTCGGCGGCCAAGCCGGAAGTGGCGCTGGCCTGAACCCTTTCGCCTCGGACTTTAGCGCCGGGAAGGAATCGTCAGGCCGATCAGCCCGACGAGCGTCGCGACCACGCCGCCTGCGATCAGCCAGATCGTTTTGTTGGTCGGCGAGCCGGTGAAAAAGCGCGCGACGTCGTTGCTGAGCGAATGAAACGACGTGCCGCCAAAGTAAAGCAGCACGATGCCGCCGACCAGGAGAACAGCGGAAATCGCCTTGAGCATGGGTTCCTCTTTCTGAGATGGACGAAGGCGCGAGAGATTACTAGGCGTTCGCGGGCGCGTCCAGTCTCGGTTCCGGCTCGGGCTTCGTCAGCGGCTGGATCTGCCGCAGCAGGTCGGCCTGGACGCTCGCGTGATCACTCGCTCGCGTCCACACGCCCACGTTCATCTTGACGCCGGTATCCGTGTAATCCGTTACCGCGATCCACGGCTTGGCCGGCACGTCGCCGATGCGCGGGTCGCTCGCCACCAGCTTTTGCAACTGTTCGAGCGCGTGCTCGACGCTCTGCGCGTGCGGCACGTGGAACGTCAGCACGACGCGACGCCGGTCGTTCGCGCTGAAGTTCGTCACCGGATTCGCCCAGATCGTGCTGTTCGGCACGAACATGATGACGCCGTCGGCTTTGGTGAGGCGCGTCGTGAACAAGCCGATTTCGTTCACCGTGCCGGCCGTGGTGCCGATGCCCTCGATGTAGTCGCCCACGCGGAACGGCCGCAAGAGCAGGAGCATCAGGCCCGCCGCGATGTTCTGCAGCGTGCCTTGCAGCGCGAGGCCGATGGCGAGGCCGGCGGCGCCGAGCACGGTCAGGATGCTCGCGGCCGCGATGCCGAACTTTCCGAGCGCGGCAACGATCGCGATGACGCGGATCGCCCAGAGCGCGAGGCTCGCGAGCACGGGCGTGAGCGTGGCGTCGGCGTTGGTGCGGCCGAGCGCGCGCCTCAGCGTATTCGCGACGCGGTTCGAGATCCACCAGCCGATCACGACGATCAGCAGCGCCATCAGGATATCGAAACCGTATTTGAGGCTAGCTGTCAGCAGCAGGTCGTAGGCGGGGCGAAGTTTCTGGATTGGGTCCATCGGTGATGCTCCTTGCTTGAAGATTTGCATTGGGCTTCGGGCGCTCGGGTTCGTTCCCCTTGCCCGCGCGGATCGGCTATCCGGCCGGTCTCACGGCCGGTCTCGAATAGCGGGACGCCGCCGCGCGGTCTGCGTCGTGCGGCGCAATTGGCTACCATGGCAGGCTGCGCGCTCGGGCAATGTCCGCAGCGGCGCTTTCGTCATCCGTTTAAATCGATCGAGGAAATCCGTCATGGCTTATGAAGCAGCTTCCGAACGCTATTCGCAGATGGCTTACCGCACCTGCGGCAAGAGCGGCTTGAAGTTGCCGGCGTTGTCGCTGGGGCTCTGGCACAACTTCGGCGACAGCACGCCGATTTCCACGCAGCGCGACATCCTGCGCACGGCTTTCGATCTCGGCATCACGCACTTCGATCTCGCAAACAACTACGGCCCGCCGTACGGCAGCGCGGAGACCAACTTCGGGCGACTGTTCAAGGACGATTTCCGGCCGTATCGCGACGAACTGCTGATTTCGTCGAAGGCGGGCTGGGACATGTGGCCGGGCCCGTACGGACAGGGCGGCGGCTCGCGCAAGTACGTGCTCGCGAGCCTCGACCAGAGCCTGAAGCGCATGGGACTCGACTACGTCGACATCTTCTACTCGCATCGCTTCGACGCTGACACGCCGCTCGAGGAAACCGCCGGCGCGCTCGCGACCGCCGTGCACTCGGGCAAGGCGCTGTATGTTGGCATTTCGTCGTATTCGCCGGGCAAGACGCACGAAATGGCGCAGCTGCTCGCCGAGCACAAGGTGCCGCTTTTGATCCACCAGCCGTCGTACAACATGCTCAATCGCTGGATTGAGGAAGAATTGCTCGACACGCTCGACGACATCGGCGCGGGCAGCATCGCGTTCACGCCGCTCGCGCAGGGACTGCTCACCAGCAAATACCTGAACGGCATTCCGCAGGACGCGCGCGTCAACAAGCCGGGAGGCGGATCGCTGAAGGAAGAGCACCTGAGCGCCGAGAACATCGAACACGTGCGCAAGCTGAACGAACTCGCCGAGCGACGCGGCCAGAGTCTCGCGCAGATGGCCCTTGCCTGGGCGCTGCGCGGCGGCCGGGTGACTTCGGTGCTGATCGGCGCGAGCCGCGCGGAACAGGTTCGGGAGAACGTCGGCGCGCTGAAGAATCTCGACTTCACCAGCGACGAACTCGCACAGATCGACCAGCATGCGCGCGAGGGCGGCATCAATCTGTGGGAAAAGCCTTCGACGGATCAGCGCATTTGAGCCGGTGAGCGGCGGCTGGCGCTTCGCGCGCCAGCCTGACGCCAGCAGGGACATTCCTGGTTGCACTTGTTGAGAATTGTTATTATGCAGGCTCGGCGCGTTTTCCCATTCGCGGCCGGGCTGGCATCGTCATAGCGCGTTGTCTGCGTACGATGGCCTGCGCCTCCACGCCACACCGGCCGCAGGGCATTGCGCCACGTCAAAATGCGCGTCGCGCTAAAATAGCGGATTCCGCCGGGCTGCGGATCGGGCGGACGTCGGCAAATGAGCCGCACGAAAGCCGAATGCGAACCCAAACATGGGCGCATGCATATGGCGCATGAGCGTTCGTAATAATCGCAAAATGCGCTGAATTGCACTGAATTTGCATCGAAATTGCGCGGGGCAGCCCGATCGACGGCCTTTGGCGGCGGTCGTGTCGCGCAGCGCATCGTTCCTGGTCTGCACGGCCGCGTGCCGCTGACGCCACCGTTTTCGCACTATCCACGAAGCCATGAGCAACCTTAATTCTCAAACCGTCCTGAGCGTCCATCACTGGACCGATTCGCTTTTCAGCTTTACCTGCACTCGCGATGCGTCGTTCCGTTTCGAAAACGGCCAGTTCACGATGGTCGGCCTGGAAGTCGACGGCAAGCCGCTTTTGCGTGCCTACAGCCTCGCGAGCGCCAACTACGAAGAGCATCTCGAATTCCTGAGCATCAAGGTTCAGGACGGCCCGCTCACGTCGCGGCTGCAGCATCTGAAAGTGGGCGACTCGGTGCTGATCGGCAAGAAGCCGACCGGCACGCTCGTCGCCGACAACCTGCTGCCCGGCAAGACGCTGTGGCTGCTCTCGACCGGCACGGGCCTGGCGCCCTTCATGTCGATCATCAAGGACCCGGACGTCTATAACCGGTTCGACAAGATCGTGCTGACGCACACTTGCCGTTTCGTCGACGAACTCGCGTACAAGGACTTCATCACGGAGCACTTGCCGGCGCACGAGCATCTGGGCGACCTGATCCAGGAAAAGCTGGTCTATTACCCGACCGTGACGCGCGAGGAGTTCGCGAACCGCGGTCGCATCACCGACCTGATCGAAACGAAGAAGCTCTTCGCCGACCTCGACGTCGCGCCGTTCTCGAAGGAAAACGACCGCGTGATGCTCTGCGGCAGCCCGCACATGCTGCGCGACACGCGCGTGCTGCTCGACGAAATGGGCTTCGATGAAGGCAGCAACAACCATCCGGGACACTACGTCGTGGAGAAGGCATTCGTCGGCTGATCTTGCTGCTGAATGTGGATTCGAAAAACCGGAGCCGAGTGCTCCGGTTTTTTTCGCCCGTCGAACGGCGATGGAATCGATGCGGTTACAACTCCCGCTCGATCAAGACGTCGCGTGTAAGTGTTTTTCTGACACGCAAGAACGACAAAATGTTGTGAAATTGCATTAAGTTTGGGCGTGCAATCCTTGTCGTGTATGGATTTTAAATATTTTTAAGATATGATCCGCGAACGTGAAAGCGGATCTCGGGCAAGGGCGCCCAGTCCGCCCCCCTTGTTACAGAGTGTAAATTTCGTTACGTCGCAATGTCGGATCGCCGGCTGCGACGCCACCCGACTGCGCTCCTCGCAAGGAGAGTGAGATGAAGACGTCGACCGTTGCCGTAACCGACCACAGCCTGGCGCCGCGCGCCACGCTGTGCGCCGTGCCGCCGGCTTGCGCGCCTTTGGCTCAGCCGGCGGCGAGCCCGTCCGGAGTACCTTCGACACGCGCAACCGGCGAGCAGTCGGCGCTCTCGGCGCTGATCGACGCCAGGCTCGCCGCCGATCGTGAGATCCAGCGGCTCTCGGCTCGCGTGCAGCAGTTGTCGGCGCAACTCGTAGCCGTCGACGAACGCGTTCGCCGCTCGCTCGCCCAGGACCTGCACGACGACGCCGGATCCGCGCTGACCGCCGCGCGTTTCGCCCTCGCGCGCATCGAAACCTGGCTTCCGGCCGACGCTCCCGCGCCTTGCGGCGAAGCGCTCCAGACTGCCCGCCACTCGCTCGACGCCGCCTGCGACGCCACCCATCGCGTGGTCGCGGATCTCCACGCGCCGTGTTTCGATGACGGCGTCGCACACGCGCTCGCCGACTGGGCCGCGCGCTTCGCCGCCGTCACATCGCTCGCCGTGCATGTCGCCGGTTGCGCCGATGACAACCGCCTCGCGCGGTTGCCCGAAGCCGTCGCGCTCGCCGTGTTCCGGGTGGCGCAGGAGGCGCTGAACAACGTCGCGCGTCATGCGCGCGCCAGCGAGACGTCCGTGCGCATCGCAGCCGATGCGCGCTTCGTGACGCTCGTCATCGCCGATGACGGCATCGGCATTCCTGCCGCCGCGCGCCGCAAGCTCGGCCGTTTCGGCCTCGCGGGCATGCGGGCGCGCTGCGACGCGCTCGGCGGCAGCCTGCGTGTGAGCGCATCGAAAACAGGCGGCACCACGGTTCGCGCGCGCTTTCCGCTGACGTCCGCTGCAGGCGCCGTGTCGTCGATCCGCCCCGCGCTGCACGCCGTCGAGCCGCGCGCTCAGCTCGCGAGGGCATCGAATTGAGCCTGCGCATCCTGCTCGCCGACGACCACGCCATCGTTCGCCGGGGCGTCTCGCAGCTGCTGCTGGAGCGCGGCATCGCGTCCGAAGTGGTCGAGGCCGACACCGGGGCGCAGGCGATCAGCCTCGCCGGCCAGTGTCCGCTCGACGTCGCGCTGCTCGACATCTCGCTACCCGACGTGAACGGCGTCGACGTGCTCAAGCGTCTGAAGCGGCAGGTGCCGCGCTTGCCGGTGCTGATGTTCTCGATGTATCGCGAGGATCAGTACGCCGTGCGTGCGTTGAAGGCCGGCGCGGCGGGCTACCTGTCGAAATCGGCCGATCCCGCGCTGATGATCGCCGCGATCCAGCAGGTCGCGGCGGGACGCAAATATGTGAGCCCGGCGATGGCGGAAGCGCTCGCGGACTACGTCTCGCTGGATTCGGAGCAGATGCCGCACGAAAAGCTCTCCGACCGCGAATTCCAGACGCTTTGCATGCTCGCGTCGGGCAAGCGGCTGACGGATATCGCGAACGCGCTGTCGCTTTCGGTGAAGACGGTGAGCGTGTACCGGTCGAGGCTGCTCGACAAGATGAAGCTCGCGAATAACGCCGAACTGACCTTCTACGTGATGAGCAACCGGCTCGTCGATATGAATCCGGCTATCGCAAGTTGATCGTGTGCACCGTTCGCGTGCATTAACCGGATCTTCCTCGCCTGCGCCCTTTTCTCCAGACGAATTGGCCGTGAAAGCCGTGCGCCGCGTGGCTTGTTCTCAAACGGAAGCCGATTGTGCGATTTCCGTTTGTCTCAATAATTCCGCCGAGCCCAGCCCCGTCGTCTCTGTCCGATAAAATTGCGGGTTTTCCCGTAGTCGGCGCGCGCCAGCGCGCGAATAAGGAGACTCCCGCCCCATGTCGCTGTTTCGCAAGAAAAATATCGAACATATGCTCGCCGGCGCGCAAAGCGCCGGACTCAAGAAAACGCTCGGCGCGCTCGACCTGACGTTCCTCGGCATCGGCGCCATCATCGGCACCGGCATTTTCATGCTCACCGGCACCGGCGCCGTGCAGGCCGGCCCTGCGCTGATGGTGACGTTCGTCGTCGCGGCAATCGCCTGCTGCTTCGCGGCGCTCGCCTACGCCGAATTCTCCTCGACGATTCCCGTCGCCGGCTCCATCTACACCTATTCCTACGCGACGCTCGGCGAACTCGCCGCGTGGATCATCGGCTGGGACTTGATGCTCGAATACGGGCTCGCGAGCTCGGCGGTGTCGGTCGCCTGGTCGGGGTATCTGCAGTCGCTGCTGTCGGGCTTCGGCATCTCGCTGCCGACCGCGCTCACCGCCGCGCCCGGCGCGCTGCCCGGCCACGAGACCTTCTTCAACCTGCCCGCGTTCCTCGTGATGATGGCGATCACCGCCCTGCTCGCGGTCGGCGTGAAGGAATCGACGCGCGTGAACAACCTGATGGTCGCGGTCAAGGTGACGGTCGTGCTGCTCGTGATCGGCGTGGGCGTGTTCCACGTCACGCCGGCGAACTGGCATCCGTTCATGCCGAACGGCTGGTCCGGTGTGTTCGGTGCGGCGGCCGTGATGTTCTTCGCGTTCATCGGGTTCGATTCGGTGTCGTCGGCGGCGGAGGAAGTGAAGAATCCGAAGCGCGACCTGCCGATCGGCATCATTGCGTCGCTCGTCGTGTGCGCGGTGCTGTACGTGGCGGTGGCGGCGGTCGTCACCGGCATCGTGCCGTCGGCGCAGTTCGCGAGCATCTCGCATCCGGTGTCCTACGCGCTGCAAGTGGCGGGACAAAACTGGGTCGCGGGCTTCATCGATCTCGGCGCGGTGCTCGGCATGCTGACCGTGATCCTCGTGATGAGCTACGGCCAGACGCGCGTGATCTACGCGATGTCGCGCGACGGCCTCCTGCCCGCACGGCTTTCCAAAGTGCATCCGCGCTTCGCGACGCCGTATTTCACGACCTGGCTCGTCGGCATCTTCTTCGGGCTGATCGGCGCGCTCGTGCCGCTCAACGTGCTGGCCGAGTTGATCAACATCGGCACACTCGCGGCGTTCTCGATGGTGTCGATCGCGGTGCTGATCCTGCGCAGGACGCATCCCGAACTGCCGCGCGCGTTTCGCTGCCCGGGCGTGCCGGTGGTGCCGGTTCTCGCGGTGGCATCGTGCCTCTTCCTGATGGCGAATCTCCGGGCGATGACGTGGATCGCTTTCGTGGTGTGGCTCGTGATCGGCCTCGCCATCTACTTCGGCTTCGCGCGCGGGAATTCGAAGCTCGGGCGCGGCATCGAGTAACACCGGTCACGCGACCGCATTCTTCAGGCAAAGCGCCGTCCTTCCGGGCGGCGCTTTGCTTTGCGCATTCCGCGCAGACGCCTCGGATTATTGCTGCAAAGCAGCGAGAGCGGACGCATCGAACGCGCGTTCGGAGCCGATGGCGACGCCCGCTTTTTTGTGTTTTACTCCTTGTTACAACAACGACACGCGAAGTTCCAGCCGGACCCAGCAGACGCTCGAGAGCGGCAGCAAGGAAGGTGAAGGACGTGTAGCTCGTGAGCATGTGTTTGGGCTGGCCGGCAGGCCATTCCCCACAGGAGACACAGCAATGACGCTCAGCATCAGTCTGACGGTCAACGGCAAACCCGTGACCGCCGACGTCGAACCTCACATCCTGCTCGTGCAGTTCCTGCGCGAGCAGTTGAGGCTCACGGGCACCCACATCGGCTGCGATACCGCGCAATGCGGCGCGTGCACTGTCCATCTCGACGGCCGCGCGATCAAGTCATGCAACATCCTCGCCGTGCAGGCGGACGGCCTTGAAGTCACCACCATCGAAGGGATGACGAAAGACGGCGAGCTTCATCCGATGCAGGCGGCGTTCAAGGACTGTCATGGTCTGCAATGCGGTTTCTGTACGCCGGGCATGGTGATGAGCGCGAGCGCGCTCGCTGCAGAGAGCTCCGGTCTCACTGAAGAAGAAGTGCGCGAGCAACTCGACGGCAATCTCTGCCGCTGTACCGGCTATCACAACATCGTGAAAGCGGTCCTGCAGGGCGCAGAGGCCATGAAGGCGAGCGGCTGATCCCACGCCGCGCAAGGCTTCCCGAGTTCATTCCATTCGATGAATCGCGCCTATTTGGGAGACCGCGATGAATGCCCCTGAGCAACAGCACATGATTGGCGCCGCCGTGAAACGCAAAGAAGACTATCGCTTCCTGACGGGCGCGGGCCAGTACACCGACGATGTCGTCCTTCCGCAGCAAAGCCACGGCGTGTTCCTGCGCTCGCCGCACGCGCACGCGAAGATCCGCAGCATCGACACGGCCGCAGCCAAGGCGTCGCCCGGCGTGATCGCCATCTTCACCGGCGCCGATCTCGCGGCGGCGAATGTCGGCGGCTTGCCGTGCGGATGGCTGATCCATAGCACCGATGGCAAGCCGATGCACGAGCCGCCGCATCCTGTCATTGCGCACGAGAAGGTGCGGCATGTCGGCGATCAGGTGGCGCTCGTCGTCGCGGAATCGGTGAAGGAAGCGAAGGACGCGCTCGAACTGATCGACGTGGATTACGACGTGCTGCCGGCCGTCGTCGATACGGGCAGCGCGTCGAATACGGGCCAGCCGCTCGTGCACGACGGCGTGCCGGACAACGTCTGCTACAACTGGGGCCACGGCGACAAGGCAAAGACCGACGCCGCGTTCGCGCAGGCCGCGCACGTGACGACGCTCGACATCGTGAACCAGCGGCTCATCCCGAACGCAATCGAGCCGCGCGCGGTGAACGCGAGCTATTCGAAGCACGACGAGAGCTACACGGTCTACGTCGCGAACCAGAATCCGCACGTCGAGCGCCTGTTGATGGCGGCGTTCGTGCTGTCGCTGCCGGAATCGAAGTTGAGGGTGATCGCGCCGGACGTCGGCGGCGGCTTCGGCTCGAAGATCTTCCTGTACGCCGAGGACGTGGCGCTCACCTGGGCGTCGAAGAAAGTCGGGCGGCCGATCAAGTGGACGGCCGAGCGCTCGGAAGCGTTTCTCTCCGATGCCCACGGTCGCGACCACGTGACGAAGGCCGAACTCGCGTTGGACGAGGACGGCAAGTTCCTCGGGATGCGCGTCCACACGACCGCGAACATGGGCGCCTACCTGTCGACGTTCGCATCGTCCGTGCCGACGATCCTTTACGCGACGCTGCTCGCCGGCCAGTACTCGACGCCCGCGATCTACGCCGAGGTGAAGGCGGTCTTCACGAACACGGTGCCGGTCGATGCCTATCGCGGCGCGGGCCGCCCCGAGGCGACTTACGTGGTCGAGCGGCTGGTCGAGACGGCGGCGCGCGAGATGAACATCGATCCTGCCGAGATTCGCCGGCGCAATTTCATCCGCGAGTTTCCGTATGCGACGCCGGTTGGCCTCACCTACGACACCGGCGACTACGACACGATCCTGGACCGCGCGCTCGAAATCGCCGACGTGAAGGGCTTCCCGGCGCGCCGCGACGAAGCGAAGAAGCAAGGCAAGCTGCGCGGCATTGGCTATTCGTGCTACATCGAGGCGTGCGGACTCGCGCCGTCGAACATCGCGGGGGCGCTCGGCGCGCGGGCGGGCCTGTTCGAAGCGGGCGAAGTGCGCGTGCATCCGACCGGCTCCGTCACTGTCTTCACGGGCTCGCACAGCCACGGACAGGGTCACGAGACGACCTTCGCGCAGGTGGTCGCGGACCGGCTCGGGGTGTCGATCGACAACGTCGAGATCATTCACGGCGACACCGGTCGCATTCCGTTCGGCATGGGCACGTATGGCTCGCGTTCGATCGCGGTCGGCGGCTCGGCGCTGATGAAGGCGCTCGACAAGATCGAGGCGAAGGCGAAGAAGATCGCCGCGCATTTGCTGGAGGCGTCGGCGGAGGACATCGAGTTCAAGGACGGCATCTTCCGCGTCGCGGGCACGGACCGCACGAAGACCTTCGTCGACGTGTCGCTCGCGGCCTACGTGCCGCACAACTTCCCGCTCGAACATCTGGAGCCGGGCCTCAACGAAAACGCGTTCTACGATCCGACCAATTTCACCTATCCGTCGGGCGCGTACATCTGCGAAGTCGAAGTCGATCAGGACACGGGCGAGACGCGCATCCAGAAGTTCACCGCCGTCGACGATTTCGGCAACGTGATCAATCCGATGATCGTCGAGGGGCAGGTGCATGGCGGGCTCGGCCAGGGTATCGGCCAGGCGATGCTTGAGCGCTGCGTGTACGACAACGAGAGCGGCCAGTTGCTGTCCGGCTCGTTCATGGATTACGCGATGCCGCATGCGATCGACTTGCCGAACTTCACGGTGGAGACCGCGAAGGGCACGCCGTGCACGCACAATCCGCTCGGCGTGAAGGGTTGCGGCGAGGCGGGCGCGATCGGCTCGCCGCCTGCCGTCATCAACGCGATTCTGGATGCGCTCGCTCCGCTCGGCGTGAAGGACTTGCAGATGCCCGCGACGCCGCATCGCGTGTGGTCGGCGATGCACGCGGCTTCTTCCAACGCTAAGGCCTGAGGACTTCGACATGTACACATTCGATTACCAGCGGCCCGAGCAGGCCGATGCAGCGGTCAAGACGCTCACGGCGAACGGTGAAGCGAAGTATCTCGCGGGCGGCCAAAGCCTTCTGCCGACGATGCGCCTGCGCCTCGCGCAACCGTCGGCGCTCATCGACGTCACGCGCATTGCGTCGATGAAGGCGATCAGCGTGAGCGGCGACACGGTCACGATCGGCGGCGCGGTGTGCCACGCGCAGGTCGCGGCGAGCGCGGACGTGAAGAAGGCGCTGCCGGGACTCGCCGACCTCGCCGGGCGCATCGGCGACCGGCAGGTTCGCGAGCGCGGCACGATCGGCGGGTCGCTTGCCAACGACGACCCGGCGGCGTGCTATCCGTCCGCCGTGCTCGCGCTGAACGCGACGGTCGTCACGGACCGCCGCCGCATCGCGGCCGACGACTTCTTTCTCGGCATGTACGAAACCGCGCTCGAACCCGACGAACTGATCACCGCCGTCGAATTCACGCTCGCCGAGCGCGCCGCCTACGAGAAGTTTCGCAATCCGGCTTCGCACTTCGCGCTAGTCGGCGTGTTCGTCGCCAGGCGTGCGGACGGCGTGCGCGTCGCGGTGACGGGCGCGGCGCCCTCCGTGTTCCGGGCGAAGGAACTGGAGGCGGCGTTGTCGAAGGATTTCTCCGTGGCGTCGGCGCGCAGCGTGACGATCTCGCCGGGCGGCCTGAACGACGACATGCACGCGAGCGCGGCCTACCGCGCGCACCTGATTCCGGTGCTCGCCGGCCGTGCGATCGAGCGGGCCAACGCGTTCTAGCGTTACTTCAGGAGCTTCATGGAGCCCGCGTCGATCGACCAAACGCTCGTGCGTCTCAGCGAGCAGAAGTACTTCGCCAGCCGCGAACTCGCGACTGCGCTCTTCCTCGCCCTGAAAATGCAGCGTCCGCTCTTTCTCGAAGGCGAACCGGGCGTCGGCAAGACCGAGCTGGCGAAGGCGGCGGCGGGGCTGCTCGGCACGTCGATGCTGCGCCTGCAATGCTATGAAGGACTCGACACCGCGAGCGCCCTGTACGAGTGGGACTACCCGCGCCAGATCATGGCGCTGCGGCTCGCGGAAGCGTCGGGCGAGCAGCCGTCGAACGATTCGCTTTATCGAAGCGAGTTCTTGCTCAAGCGCCCGCTCCTCCAGGCGCTGATGCCCGATCCGCTGAACGCGCTTGCGCGGCGCGTGTTGCTGATCGACGAAATCGATCGCGCCGACGAGCCGTTCGAAGCCTTCCTGCTCGAACTGCTCTCGGATTTTCAGGTGTCGATTCCCGAGTACGGCACGGTGCGCGCTGAGCAGCCGCCGCTCGTCGTGATGACGTCGAACCGCACGCGCGAGGTTCACGACGCGCTCAAGCGCCGCTGTCTTTATCAGTGGATCGGTTATCCCGAACGCGACGTCGAACTGGCGATCGTCGCGGCGCGCGCGCCCGAGGCGGGCGCCGAGTTGCAGGCGCGCGCGGTCGCGTTCGTTCACCGGCTGCGCACGCTCGATTTGTTCAAGGCGCCGGGCGTCGCGGAAACGATCGACTGGTGCCGCGCGCTCGCCGCGCTTTCCGTCAGCGAACTCGATCCGCAATCGGTGCAGGACACGCTCGGCGTGTTGCTGAAGTATCAGGACGACCTGGCGCGCGTCGATCGCGAGACGATCGCGCAGTGTCTCGCCGCGCCGGCCTGATTCGCGATGGAACCGTTCGCGCGCAACGTCGTGCATTTCATTCGCCTCTTGCGCGGCGCGGGGCTCGGCATGTCGCCGGCGCAGGCGGTCGATGCGCTCGACGCGCTGCGCTGGATCGACATCGCCCGTCGCGATGACGTGCGCGCGACGCTCGCATCGCTCGTCGTGCATGCGCCGGACGAGCGCGACATTTTCGATGCCGCGTTCGACCTTTTCTGGCGCGATCCCGATTGGGAAGGCAAGCTGCGCGCGATGCTGCTGCCGAAGGTGACAGGCGGCGCGCCGCCGCCCAAACGCAACAACCGTCTCGCCGATGCGCTTGCGGCGCGTGCGGCTTCGTCGGCGCCGCCGCGGCCCGCGGAGCACGAGCGCGAGCCGGAGCAACTGCACGCGCGCATGACCTTCAGCGCGGAAGAGCGCCTGAGTCATCGTGACTTCGACACGCTCACCGCGGACGAATGGCGCACCTTGCGGCATCAGATCCGTTCGCACCGGTTGCCGCTCGCGACCGAACCGACGCGGCGTCTCAAGGCGGCGTCGCGCGGCACGCATGCCGACCTGCGCGCGAGTGCGCGCCATGCGGTGCGATCCGGCGGCGACTGGACCGTGTGGAAGTACCGGGCGACGGTCGAGCGTCGTCCGCCGCTCGTGCTGCTGCTCGACATTTCGGGCTCGATGAGCGCGTATTCGCGGGCTGTGCTCTACTTCTGCCATGCGCTCCTGCAATCGCGCGAACGGCTGCAGGTCTTCCTGTTCGGCACGCGGCTCACGAACGCGACACGCGCGCTGCGCGAACGCGATCCCGATATTGCGATCGCCGGGCTGGCGGAGCAGGTCGTCGACTGGTCGGGCGGCACGCGTATCGGCGCCGCGCTCGCCGAGTTCAACCGGCGCTGGGCGCGCCGCGTGCTCTCGGGCCGGGCGACGGTGCTGTTCGTGACCGATGGCCTCGATCACGAAGCGATCGACGTGCTCGATGCCGAGATGGCGCGGCTCGCGCGCTTCGCCCATCGGCTCGTGTGGCTCAATCCGCTGTTGCGTTATCCGGAATTCACGCCGCGCGCGCGGGGCGTGCGCGCGATCCTGCCGCACGTCGATGCGATGCTCGCGGCGCATAACCTCGACAGCCTTGCTGCTGTCGGGCGGGAACTGGCGTCGATGAACGGACGCACGGCGGCCCGCAATACAGGAGACATGCGATGGAACTGACCGAGACTCACACGTTGCCCGTGCCGCAGGAGCGCGCGTGGGAAGCGCTGAACGACACGGAGATATTGCGTGCGTGCATTCCCGGCTGCGAGAGCATCGAAGCCGACGGCGTAAACGAGTATGCGGTCGCGATGACGGCATCGGTCGGACCCGTGAAGGCGCGCTTCAAGGGGCGCATGAATCTCACCGAGATCGACGCGCCCCACACCTACACGATCGTGTTCGAAGGGCAGGGCGGCGCGGCGGGTTTCAGCAAGGGCAGCGCGAAGGTGAATCTCGAACCCGGCGACGACGCCGACACGACGACGCTCTCATACAGCGCGAACGCACAGGTCGGCGGGAAGCTCGCGCAGATCGGCTCGCGGCTCGTCGATGGGGCGGCGCGCAAGATAGCCGGGGAATTTTTCAAGCGCTTCAGCGCGCAGTTGCAAGGCACGCCGGAGGCGGGGGACAGCGAGGCGTCGCCGGGTGACGATGAGGAGAAAGGAAAGAAATCATGGACAGCGTGGATCTCGAAGTCCTGAGGAACAGCGCTCGGTGGCTCGAAGACGGGCATCGCGTACTGCTCGTCACGGTGGTGAAAACGTGGGGCTCGTCGCCCCGGCCCGAGGGCGCGATGCTCGCCGTGCGCGACGACGGGCATGTGGTCGGCTCGGTGTCGGGCGGCTGTATCGAAGACGACCTGATCGAGCGCGTGCGGCAGCGCGGGATCGAACAGACGCGGCCCGAGGCCGTGAAGTACGGGATCACGGCGGAAGAGGCGCATCGATTCGGTCTGCCTTGCGGCGGGACGATTCAGCTCGTGCTGGAGCCGTTGACGTTGCAAAGCGGGATCGCCGGATTGTGCGAGGCAGTGGAGGCGGGAAGACTCGTCGCGCGGTCTTTGGACATGACGACAGGCGAGGTGCGGATGGAGCCGGCACTGGCGACCGATGGCGTGCTCTTCGACGATTCGACGCTGCTCACGATCCACGGGCCGCGGTATCGGATGCTCGTGATCGGGGCAGGGCAGTTGTCGCGGTATCTGTGCAATATCGCGGTGGGGCTGGATTACCAGGTCACTGTGTGCGATCCGCGTGAGGAGTACACGGAGGAGTGGGACGTCCCTGGGACTACCATCGTGCGGACCATGCCGGACGATACGGTCATGGAGATGAATCTCGATGAACGATGCGCGGTGATTGCCTTGACGCATGATCCGAAGCTGGATGATCTCGCGTTGATGGAGGCGTTGAAGACGCCTGCCTTTTATGTCGGCGCGCTGGGGTCGCGGAGGAATAATGCGGCTCGGCGCGAAAGGCTGAAGGAATTCGATTTGTCCGAGGCGGAGTTGGCACGGTTGCACGGGCCGGTGGGGATTTATATCGGAAGCCGGACGCCGCCGGAGATTGCGGTGTCCATTCTCGCCGAGGTGACTGCAGCGAAGAATGGGGTTTCGTTGCCGGAACTGTTGAAGGTCGAAGGGGCCAAGGCCGCGCGGGAGGTTGAAGGGCGGGATGGGGTGGTTTGCGGGGTGTGAGGCGGTGCGGCATGGTTCATCGACCGTCGTCCTGAAACGCAAAAGGCCGTTTCGACGTACGTCGACACGGCCTTCTGTGAGGGCGTAATTAGTTTTGTGTAAACGGTCATTTGGCAGGAGACTGCCCGTAACAGGAGCGACGATGACCGTAGCCAAACGCA
>NZ_FCOG02000134.1 GCF_001544975.2 Caballeronia arationis
TACGTGACGCTCGTTGGAATGGGCTACTACATTGCCTCGAACCGATTCACGATCAGCGCATTCACCGGCCGCGACTACGCGCGCCAGCCCGATCGAGAAAACATCTGCGAGATGCACCTCGTCATGCTGGATGCATATTTGCGTCCGGCGCCGTAGCTCAGCAATCCAGGGCAGTGCCGGACCTGATTAGCCGCAATCGACCCTGAGCCGCCCCTCGACCCCG
The DNA here is from genome assembly GCF_001544975.2 of Caballeronia arationis. Taxonomy (GTDB): domain Bacteria; phylum Pseudomonadota; class Gammaproteobacteria; order Burkholderiales; family Burkholderiaceae; genus Caballeronia; species Caballeronia arationis. Next base: position 224 of record NZ_FCOG02000134.1, read on the forward strand.
CGCACATTGAGCGGCGGCTATCAAGGTGCAACGGTCTCTTGTGTTGGCGGTTACCAAGCGCAGCCTCTATGGCCATGCGGGGAGTTCAAGAGGTTTCTTCGTCTCGCAAGCCGCTTTAAGGGATGCGTCAAGTCTGACCTAGGCACGGGCAACTGTAACGTCGAGCCATCAATTGGCCAGCTGCCATTGCAATATGGGATGGTCATAGCCTAAAGGAATCACCCACGTCCCATGCTTACCAAAGCTCCACGTCGGTCCAAAGCTAGCTTTCATGCTCATTTGTGCAGTAGTCAATCCGTTCTCGTTCGGCACTGCGGTGCCCGTTCTGACCCCCATTGTTTGTCCGATCTTTTGCGTGTCCCAATAAACGTCGTTTGCAATGCGGCCGGTGTTGGACGCAGCTATTCCGCCCGGTATTGGGGGCATATAGGTATTGAAAACTGTCGCGGCGAAAGACTCTTGTATCGTGCCCTCATTACTGTCGACCAAGCCGCCATTAGATTGCAATGCGGCAACCTGACCGGCCGAATACGACTGCCGAATCAGTCCTGAGTTGTCGCCGACAAGCCCACCTGCCGAAGACCGCGATCCATCGCCAACATAGCCCGTGGCGTATGACTGAATAATCGTCCCACTATTGAGCCCAGCCAACCCTCCGTTTGTGCCGTTGCTGCCGGCTGATGCACTGCTTCCAGACCTTAAAATGACGCCGGTGTTAATCCCGACGAGTCCGCCAGCACCACTTCCAAAGTTGTTGCTACTACCACTTGTGAATGCATAACTGATCAGGCCGTCCGAGCGACCTGTCAAGATTCCCACCGGCCCGTATAGGTCGGCCACGGAAGCGTCCAACACCTCCAAGTTGCGGACAGTCCCTAGTTGTCCAATCGTTGCAAAAAGTCCGGTAGGTGGTAGCCCATCTTCGAGGTTTAGCGAAATATCCAAGTTTTTGATCGCGTGCCCAAATCCGTCAAATTGCCCCACAAATCCCGTTTGGCTTAGTAACCCTATCGGCTCGAACGGTGTACTTGGGCGACTTGCGTCCAAATCTCTCCCAAGCGCATAAATGCCCGACAGGTTTAGCGACACTTTGCTCAGATCCTCCATGGAGTTCACCAGCTGGTAGGCGGTCACCTGAGTTTTGAAGCCGCTGTAGGGCGCGGCGAGCCATGTCGCATTGCTTCTAATAGTGCCCGGCGCGTAGGTGCCATTCATGTCATAGAGAGCGGATACTACGCCTGTGCTTTTCGACCAATCAATCGTCCCGCGATTAGTAATGCTGCCCCCGTTGTCAGTGCCGATCGCGTCCGCGCGCAGGGTAAGTCGGCCCGCGCCCTTGTTCGCGATCGTCGTTACGGGGCTGAGCGTCACCGAGCGGCTCGCGTTCAGAGTAAGCGACGCATCACCCCGCCAGCGCAGGGTCGAGAGCATGTTGATGTCGCCGCTTGAGCCGTTGGCACCGGTCGCGTCCACGGTCACCGACGTGCCGCTTGTCAGATTCGTCGAGAGCGTCTGCGCGTTATGTCGATCCGCGTTGAACTCGGGCGTTCTCACGTTCCACTGTGCCGCGCTTACCCGAGCGTCATCCAGTTGCAGTGCATTCGCGTTTGTATCAACCGTGCCGCCGCTTCCGTCTGCGTTCGTAGCGACAACAAGAGCTTGCTGGTGCACCGCGCCACTCTCTGCAACCAGCCATACGTGGCCGTCGCGCGTGGCGGTGCCGGTTGCGCGCAGTTCGCCTCGCTTGCCCGCGAGCGCAAACACGTTGCCATCCGCCGCTTCGAGGTCGATCTGCGCGGCACGAATCGTACCGTTGTTGACGACGTCGCCTTGCGATCCTGCTTGCACGAACACTTGTAGGCCGCTCGCCGAATCCTTCAACAAGACCTGTGCGCCGGTGGCCAATTCTACGGTTCCGTTCGGAGCGAGGATCGAACCGCCGTTCGCGGTCAGCTTTCGCGAAATGAGGAATACATCCCCGCCGCTCGAATTAATCTTGCCGAGGTTCACCACTGCGCCGTCGCTGGAGCCGGTGAGCGTCAGCGGCCCGCCGCTCATGAACGCGTCGTTGCCCACATCAAGCGTTGACGCGACGAAACGGCCGCCTGTGGTAACGACACCATTCGCGCCGATGAGCACGCCTTGTGGGTTGAGCAGGTAAAAGCTGCCCGTCGCGCTGAGCCTGCCTTCGATCACCGAGGGAGTCGTACCTGTGACGCGGCTCAGCGTCGCGCCCGTACTGTTGTTCACGCTCACGCTGTTTCGATTGCCGATCGAGAAGGAGCGCCAGTCAATGATCGCGCGCGGCGTGCTCTGCGTGATGTTGAGTCCGGCGCCGCTCGAGGAGATTGTGCCCGCGCCGGCGACGAACTGCCCCCCGTTTGGCATCGGCCCGGCCGCAAGCGCACTTGTGCCATGTACGCTCAAGGCGCACAGGATGGCGGAAAGCATCCGGAAACAGGGCGTGTGGCGCGAATCGATGACAACAGCCCCCGGGTTGCGCATCGGCACCGGAAGGTGCTCGAACGTATGCATACCTTCTCCTACCAACAGATACAACTGATGCGCATCGATCTTCACCGACGGCGCCAACCCATCATATGCGCTATTCGCATCGCCGACGCGGTAAAAAGCATGGAGACACACCCGACCCTCCGCGACGAGTCATGCTCATCCTGTCACCGTGGTGACCATCTATGTTTGCGACCGATTTACTTATGTTGCAAATTCTTTAGAGCGAACATCTCATTTGGGCTCGCGCGATGGGTGCTCCATGGCCGGCACTCTGAAATCAGGTATCGACGTTGGCCGACCGCTCACAGCGCGGAGCGCCCGTGTGAACGTCCATCCGTCGATGCAAATGAGCGATGGTCGTGGCCGCGCCCGGGAAGTTCGCGGCCCGTCGGCGATCGGTTGTTCGAAAGCCATTGTAAGATGCATTTGACGACCTTCCGCGGCAGGCTTTGTCTGCCTTGAACTCGAAAATCAAGACACCCCGCGTATATGCTTGGGCTATGATCGCGCTGGGTTTTCAATCTCCTGTCGAAGGCACGAATGAGCGATTCCGCACAACGGCTTCTTGACATCCTCGACTACTGGCACAAGGTCGAATTCTTCATTCCCTTCGACCTTAAGCAGGTGCTCGACACGCCGGACGAATGGAGCCTGAAATGGATTCGCTCGGAGGATTTGTCGCCGCGCGCGTGCCCCCTGTGGCAGATGGATGTTCCACAAGACCGAGTTGTCAGCGGCTTTAGGCTCTTTCTCGGCGTGTTTGAGATGAGCGCGATCGCCGGCTTCGCGCAACGCTTGCCCGCACCGCCCGATGTCGATGCATTCGACGAAGCCGAGCGAACCGAACTGGACGGACGCTCCTGTCTTGCCCGCATTATGCTCGACGCGCACGGACAGCCGAGCTTCGAGGGAGTGTCGGTTTCGACCGCGCCGTGGGCGCTGGGGCAAGCCGAACGGGACGGGCTGTCCGCACTCAGCGCAGATGCGTTCGACGCGGCCCGCAAGCAGCTCAACGATACGTTGTTCAATTTTCAGCAGACGCGCATGCGGCAACGCGTCGGGCATACCGGTGACAATCTGCTCGTGCCATTGAGCGCGGATGAAATCCAGGCGTTGCTCCGACTGTTCGTTGATTGGGCCGGTTACGAGCCATCCGCCGAATTGCCCGTCGCGCTGCTCCAGGTGCTGACGCGTGCTGCCAAGAAGCGCAAAGAAGCCGACTCCAGGATGGTCGCACCGGCGAGCGCCGCCGCGCATGCATCTTCCGAAGCAGCGGACGAGACGGACGACGACGAAGGCGCCGACGATGTAGGGCTTAAGATCGACATTCTCAACAGCTTCTACATCGAGGACATCGAGCGCTGCATGGACGCCGTGCGCGCCGGCGACGTGCCCGCCACGCTGCGCGCCTATCTGACGCCGCTCGACAAGGCGCGGCGCGTCGATCTGTACACAGCGCGCGGCCGCGAAGCAATCCTCGCCACATTGCATCCCCGTCGTTTCAACGTCGGACACTGGCTCGAAGACGCGTCGCGCAAGATGAGCCTAATGCAACAGTTTGCGATCAATTCGGCGCTCAAATTGCTCAGGGACGAAGGCCTCTTTTCTGTTAACGGGCCGCCGGGCACCGGTAAGACGACGCTGCTGCGCGACGTGATCTGCGAAAACATCGTCCAGCGCGCGCGAGTGTTGGCCGCTTTGTCGGATGCAGCAGACGCCTTCGACAGCACGGGCACGCCAGTGCAGTTCGCGGATAGGAGCGCGACTATCCGCACGTTGCGCCGGGAATTGACCGGGTTCGAGATGGTGGTGGCTTCATCGAACAACGCGGCGGTCGAGAACATTTCGAACGACCTCCCAAGGCGCAGGCAGCTCGGCGACGCATGGCTCGAGACGCGTTACTTGCAGCCCGTTGCGCACAAGGTCGCCGCGCAGACTGACGAAGGCGGCATGGCGCTACTCGAGCCGGGCGATATGCCCTGGGGCCTCATCTCGTGCGTGCTCGGGCGCAAACAGAATCGCCGTCGCTTCGTGCAACGCTTTTACTTCGACGACTCGCCCGATGCGATGCGCGATGCTACCGATGAGCCACGCCACATTCGTGACTGGATCGCACGCTATGACGGTATCAGCTTCGATGCCGCCAAACGCGCGTTCCTCGACGCCGATGCCGCGGTCCGCGCGGCGCTCGATGAACGCGCGAGCTATGCGGATTTGCACGCGGAACTGTCCGCGACGAGCGAGAGCGTGTTCCTGCACCGACAGCTGGCGGACGCCGCCGCTGCCGAAGCGCTTGTTGGTGACGCGACGCGCATGCTGGATACGGCCAACGCCGACGTGCACGCCCACGAAGCACGGCTCGCCGAACTGCGCGAAGACGAGCGACTGATCGATCGCACAGCACCGGGATTTTTCAAAAGGTTGTTTGGTACGGCCGCCGCACGACAACACGCGACCGACGTCGCGGCCAACGCTCACGCACAACGCGAGATTCGAAGTGAACTGGCTCAGCTCCAAACGCGGGCGAATGAGCGCGCGGACGATGTGCATCGAGCCGGCCCGCAACTTGATCGCGCGCATGCCGCGCTGCGCGAAGCACATGCGATATGGGGCGACAAGTGCGCGGCACTCGCGGCGTTTCAGGAGCGTTTCCCCAGCATCGTGTTACCCGCGTCGCTCGACGCATTGGAAACCGACGAAGTCCAGAAAGAGGGCATGTGGCAAGACGAAGCGTTTGCCCGCTTGCGCTCGAAGCTTTTCGCAGCGGGGCTGACGCTGCATGAGGCGTGGCTCGCCGAGGTCGCGAAAGAACGCGGAATAGGCTTCGCCGTCAACTTGTTTGCGATCCGCAAATTACTGAGCGGAGCCTGGCCCGTCAACCCGAAGCATGTCGCGCTGATCTGGCAGAGCCTCTTCATGATTGTGCCGCTCGTATCGACGACCTTTGCGTCGTTCGCGAGCCAGTTCTGCCATATGGGCGCGAGGTCGATCGGCTGGCTCTTCATCGATGAGGCGGGGCAGGCCGTTCCGCAAGCCGCCGTGGGTGCATTGTGGCGCGCGCGGCGCGCGATGGTGGTCGGCGATCCGTTGCAGATCGAGCCGGTCTTTACGGTTCCGACGCGGCTCCTCAATACGCTTGCGCTCCACTCTCCGCATACCGCGCGCGGACAATACTCACCAGCTCGCACGTCGGTTCAGCGCCTCGCCGACGACGCGAACCCGTACGGCACTCTGGTGCCAGTCGATGCCGACAAGGCATTGTGGGTCGGCAGTCCTCTGCGCGTGCATCGGCGCTGCGCTTATCCGATGTTCTCAATCGCCAACCGGATCGCGTATCACGGCAAGATGGTGTTCGGCTTGGAGTCGCGCGAGCCGCCCGAAGGCGGGCTGAACCTCGGCAAAAGCGCGTGGATTAATGTGCCCGGCAAGACCAAGTTCAAACAGGTTGTGGATCGGCAGATCGAGGTCGTGATCGCTGTGGTGACATCACTATATGCGAATAACGGTACCTTGCCCGGCCTCTACGTCATTTCGCCGTTCAAAGCGGTCAAAAACGAACTGCGGCATCGATTGCAGGAGGTGGACTGGCGAGTCCGGATTGGCGACCGCGGGCCTGTCAGAAAGACATGGTGGAAATGGTGCAGGGACCGAATCGGTACCGTCCACACGTTTCAGGGCAAGGAAGAAAAGGTCGTGATCCTTGTGCTCGGCGCGGACATCGATAGCCAGGGCGCCGCGAATTGGGCGGCGTCGAAGCCGAATTTGCTCAACGTGGCGCTGACCCGCGCGCAACACCGCTTCTTTGTGATCGGCGACGTTGCGCTGTGGGGCGGATTGCAGTACTTCAATCAGGCATTGCCGCTGCTCGAAAAGTCGACGGCGGAAGCATGGCTGGCACGGTGTGCTTCTACCGCAGCGCGAGCGGATGAGGACGGGTTCGGATGAGGAAGCCGACGTTCGCTCGTGCTGATCTTGATACCGAATATGAACTTCGCTTTACCGCTTTAGACAAATCGCCGCGGCTTCTGAATAGTCCAGGAAAGAGTGTCGATGGCAGGTGCGTTTGTTGCGCGGCGGCTCCCTTGAGGCCATTCTTTCGCTGGCCGACAATGGTGACCGGCGTTGAATGTGCGCGCGCGATCACTGCAGGCGGAATGCGCTGCACATCGGGCGCGCAACGCCGTGAAATCCTTGGCCGTATAACCGTGCTCGACGGTGAGCTTTTCCGGGGGTGGAGTCGGGTCAGTCCTCCCGGCCCTCCTCGCCGTCTGATGCGATTGGCGACTTCGGTGGCTGCCTTCGGAACCCCTCAAGCTCAACATGCGCAGGCGCCATGAACACCTCGGGCCAGGTTTTGCACAGTATCTCAAAGGCACGCGCGCCTCGCGCAGCCGGGACGCCGGCCAGACGTCCTCGCGCCGCTCGCCCTACAACACGCACTGCACCAGGACCACGGCACCGCATTCCGCCACGCAATCGACCACCGGCAAAAACCGCTGGTCATCGAAGATCGCCCGGCCATAGGTCCGCGCCAACGCGGCGAGCACCTCGATTTCAATACGGCTAGGCAGCATCGGTAATGGCGCCGCTGTGCCGGACGACAAATGCGAAGGCTCGTCACTCGCTTGACGCCAGCACGTGACCGCCGCGTCCAGCTCCAGCGTGGATTGCGCAACTACCCGGCTGGCAAATCCGTCTTCCCCCTGCGCCACGGGCCACTACCCTCTCTGGTAAATCCAAATTGGCCGATCTTACCCCGCAATCCGCATCCCGATGATAAAACCTATCAGACATGCGAACTAAACTGATGATGATACGTACGCAGGGCATCGCCTGACAAGAATCCGCGCGGATGTCGCTTTGCGACCCTGAGCCGCCCCTCAAACCCGCGCACATTGAGTGACGGATATCAAGGTGCAACGGTCTCTCGAGTTGGCGGTAACGGCGCGCAGGATGGTGCGGCCGAACCACAGTCCTCATCGTCGGCCCGCAGTCGTTCGAGTACTAGGAAGGACGGATCAACGCGCAGGATCTGTCCTGGACCTGTACAACAGAAACGTCGGCTAAGTCCAACCACGCGGGGAGTTCAAGCGGTCCTTCGTCTCGCACGCATTGAGGGGTGCGTCAAGTTTCTGACCTAGGCATGGGCTGCGACGTCGGGTCATCAATTCGCCAACTGCCATTGCAATATGGGATGGTCATAGCCCGAAGGGATCACCCACGTTCCATGCTCGCCAAAGTTCCAAGTCGGCGCGAAGTTGGCTTTCATGCTCATTTGTGCAGTGGTCAATCCATTCTCATTCGGCACGGCGGTGCCCGTTATGACCCCCATTGTTTGTCCGATCTTTTGCGTGTCCCAGTAAACGTCGTTTGCAATGCGGCCAGTGTTGACCGAGGCTATTCCGCCGGGAATTGGGGGCATATAGGTATTGAAAAGTGCCGCGGCAAAAGACTCTTGTATCGTGCCCTCATTACTTTCGACCAAGCCACCATTAGATGCCAATGCGGCAACCTGACCGGCCGAATACGATTGCCGAATCAGTCCTGAGTTGGCGCCGACGAGCCCACCTGCCGCAGACCGCGATCCATCGCCAACATAGCCCGTGGCGTATGACTGAATAATCGTCCCACTATTGATCCCAGCCAACCCTCCGATTATGTTGTTACTGCCGGCTGATGCACTGCTTCCAGACCTTAAAATGATGCCGGTGTTAATCCCGACGAGTCCGCCAGCAGTATTTCCAAAAAAGCTGCTCCCACTGGCGCTACCACTTGTGAATGCGTAGCTGATCAGGCCGTCCGAGCGACCTGTCAAGATTCCCACCGGCCCGGATAGGCTGGCCACGGAAGCGTCCAACACCTGCAAATTGCGGACAATCCCTAGTTGTCCAATCGTTGCAAAAAGTCCGTTAGGTAGCCCATCTTCGAGGTATTGCGAAATACCCAAGTTTTTGATCGCGTGCCCAAATCCGTCAAATTGCCCCGCAAATCCCGTTTGGCTTAGTAACCCTATCGGCTCGAACGGTGTACTTGGGCTACTTGCGTCCAAATCTCTCTCAAGCGCATAAATGCCCGACAGGTCTAGCGACACTTTGCTCAGATCCTCCATGGAGTTCACAAGCTGGTAGGCGGTCACCTGAGTTTTGAGGCCGCTGTAGGGCGCGGCGAGCCACGTCGCATTGCTTCTAATAGTGCCCGGCGCGTAGGTGCCATTCATGTCATAGAGAGCGGATACTACGCCTGTGCTTTTCGACCAATCAATCGTCCCGCGATTAGTAATGCTGCCCCCGTTGTCGGTGCCGATCGCGTCCGCGCGTAGTGTAAGTCGGCCCGCGCCCTTGTTCGCGATCGTCGTCACGGGGCTAAGCGTCACCGAGCGGCTCGCGTTCAGAGTAAGCGACGCATCACCCCGCCAGCGCAGGGTCGAGAGCATGTTGATGTCGCCGCTTGAGCCGTTGGCACCGGTCGCGTCCACGGTCACCGACGTGCCGTTCGTCAGATTCGCCGAGAGCGTCTGCGCGTTGTGTCGATCCGCGTTGAACTCGGGCGTTCTCACGTTCCACTGTGCCGCGCTTACCCGAGCGTCATCCAGTTGCAGTGCATTCGCGTTTGTATCAACCGTGCCGCCGCTTCCGTCTGCGTTCGTAGCAACAACAAGAGCTTGCTGGTGCACCGCGCCGCTCTCGGCGACCAGCCATACGTGGCCGTCGCGCATGGCGGTGCCCGTTGCGCGCAGTTCGCCTCGCTTGCCCGCGAGCGCAAACACGTTGCCATCCGCCGCTTCGAGGTCGATCTGCGCGGCACGAATCGTACCGTTGTTGACGACGTCGCCTTGCGATCCTGCTTCTACGAACACTTGTGGGCCGCTCGCCGAATCCTTCAACAAGACTTGCGCGCCGGTGGCCAGTTCTACGGTTCCGTTCGGAGCGAGGATCGAACCGCCGTTCGCGGTCAGCTTTCTCGAAATGAGGAATACATCCCCGCCGCTCGAACTGATCTTGCCGAGGTTCACCACTACGCCGTCGCTGGAGCCGGTGAGCGTCAGCGGGCCGCCGCTCATAAACGCGTCGTTGCCCACATCAAGCGTTGACGCGACGAAACGGCCGCCCATAGTCACGACACCATTCGCGCCGATGAGCACGCCTTGCGGGTTGAGCAGGTAGAAGCTGCCCGTAGAACTAAGCTTGCCGTCTATCACCGAGCGAGCGGTACCAGTCACGCGGCTCAGCGTCGCACCGGTGCCATTGTTCACGCTCACGCTGTTTCCATTGCCGATCGAGAAGAAGCGCCAGTCGATGATCGCGCGCGGCGTGCTCTGTGTGATGGTGAGCCTGGTGCCGTTCGAGGAAATAGTGCCCGCGCCGGCGACGAACTGCCCCCCGTTCGGCATCGGCCCGACCGCAAGCGCACTTGTACCATGTACGCTCAAGGCACACAGCATGGCGCAAAGAACACGGAAGCGCGGCGTGTCACGACAATCGATGACAACAGCCGCCGGCTTGTGCGTCGGCACCGGAAGGTGCTCGAGCGTATGCATAGCTCCTCCTGCAACAGATACAACTGATGCGCCATCGGTTTTAATCGACGGCATCGACTCATCTTATGCGCAATTCGCATCGCCGACGGAAATAGACCATCTGTATTAGCGACCGATTTCTTATGTCGCACGTCCTTTTACTGTATATCGAACGTCATTTGTATAGAACGTCTAAGATGGGCTCGCGCAGTCGGTGCTCACAAGGCGACGGTCTGAAACGAAGTATCGACGTTGGGCGACCGCTCACAGCGCCGAGCGGGCCGTCTGAAGGGCAAGGGTCGCTGCAGATGAGCGGTGCTTCGTGGCCCACCCGGGAAGTTCGCGGATCGTCGGCGATCGGTTCTCCGAGTCCGCCCCCAATCGCTGGCATTACCCTGTGTAGAATAAATCGATAATCTGCTTTTGACGAATAGTCATCGGGTGGATAATCTGCGTCCTTTTACCGTCGGACGCTCCTCCTCGCCGTCAATATAATCACCTACCGCGATGGCCATTCCCGATTTCCAAACACTGATGCTGCCCGTCCTACGTACCGCTGAGGCGGGAGAAGTCAAAATTTCGGACGTGGTGGAGCTGCTGGCAAACGAGTTCCAGCTGACGGAAGAAGAGCGCTCAGAACTGCTGCCGTCCGGCAAACAGACCACCTTCGCCAACCGCGTCCACTGGGCGAAGAGCTATTTAGGCAAAGCGGCTTTGGTCGATTTGACCAAGCGCGCGCACTTCTGCATCAGCAACCGGGGGCGCAAAGTGTTGGTGAACGCGCCGGAACGCATCGACATTCATTTTCTGGAGCAGTTTCCCGAGTTCGTCTTGTTCCGGGACGCTAGTCGCAGAAATGACAGACCCGGCGACGGTCCGGCCGCAGTCGAGGTGGTGGAGACCACCGGTATGACGCCTGACGAAGTGATCCGAAAAGCCCACGGCCAGCTGGAAGACGAACTGGGGCAGGATTTACTTAGTCGTGTGATAGCGGCTCCCGCAGAGTTTTTCGAGCGCCTCGTCGTCCAGTTGCTCATCGCCATGGGCTACGGTGGCACGGCGGCCAATGCGGGCCGTGCGCTGGGCAAGAGCGGCGACGGCGGGGTTGACGGCGTAATCGACCAGGATGCGTTGGGCCTCGACCGCATCTACGTGCAGGCTAAACGCTATGCCGACGGCAACAATGTCGGTTCTGGCGCCATTCGCGACTTCTTTGGATCACTGGATCGCTTCAAAGCAGCTAAGGGCCTCTTTGTGACCACCTCCGCCTTCTCCCCCTCAGCCCGCCAAACAGCAGAGCTCCTGAGCAAACGTATCGTTCTCGTTGACGGTCGCCAACTGGCCCGTCTGATGATTCGGTACAACGTCGGCTGCCGAGTTGAGGAGACCGTCCGCCTCAAAAAGGTGGATGAGGAATTTTTCGAATAACGGCCCTCACGAGGAGAATGACTCGATGCATGGACTTGGAGCGTCCGCAGCCAGATCGAAGTCGTTCGGATGCCCGCGACAGAGCTTAGTTCAACGTCTGTACCTGGCCGACTAGAGCCTGTATGGTGGGCCGATTCGAGCCCGTTCGTCGCTGAGCGGCGAGCCATTAGGCGTTACATAGGCAGGGCACCGCCAGTGCGCTGGCACGAAGGCCATCACGGGGTCACAGCGCCAAGGCTTTATCACGAGTCCTGCCACGGTGGGTTGAGGCAGCGCGACCAGCCCGACATCCAGCGTCCCATCCGCCAATCGGGACAGCGTATATGTGACGTGAGCACCGCAAGCCCGCCCGCTTCATCTTGCAGGCACTGCGGCTCACCGATGATTGTCATCGACATCCTCGCGCGCAGCGCTCCGATCCGCGCACCGCCAATGCGCCGGGGTCCGACATGAACTCCACGGTTCCTCCACCTGCCTGTCGAACGTTGGCTTCGCGGCAACGCGGCCCACTTCATCATCGTGAATGCACGACTACGCCGCTTCGCTATCTGTCTCCCTGTCGGTCAGGCAGCAAATCACGGCCGCCGGGTGGCACTTGCCGCTGCGTGCCCGCCGCTTGACCTATGCGGCGGCAAATGCGCTGCCTATCGCCTCGTTAAGCAGCACCACGTCGACGGGCTTCGTGAAGTGGAAGTCGAATCCGGCCTGAGCGGTACGCGCCCGGTCCTGAGGCTGCCCCCACCCGGTTATGGCGATGACGGTGACATCCTTCGTCGACGGCGTTTCGCGAATCCGGCGAGCGACGTCAATTCCGCTCATGCCAGGCAAGCCTAGGTCGAGCAGGATTACCTCGGGGCCGTAGTGGCTGAGTATGTCGACGGCTTCCTCGCCCGAGTAGACCGTGCGCACCTCGTGCCCCTCCAGTTCGAGCAGCGCCGTCAATGCGTCGGCCGCATCGACATTGTCGTCAACAACCAAGATCCGGTGCTTCCTGGTCGTCCAGGAAGCCGCGGGAGTCTCTCGTGTCACCATCGGTGATGGCAATACCTTGCAGTGCGTCGGAAGATGGATCGCGAAGCAACTTCCTTTATCTTTTCCGGCGCTTGACGCGGTAATCCGACCACCGTGCAACTCGATGAGCGACTTCGACAGGGCAAGGCCGATGCCCAGGCCGCCCTGGCGGTGGTGGTCTCGATTAACTTGCGAGAACATCGAAAAGATGGCCGATAACGTGTCGGGTTCGATCCCGATCCCGTTGTCAGTGATGGAAAGTACGATTTCCGGTTCATCGGCTCTCGCGCTTAGTCCAATGTGCCCGCCCGGTGGCGTGTACTTCGCTGCGTTCGTCAATAGGTTGGCCAGCACCTGCGCCAGTCGGAGCCGATCGACGTCGATATGCACCCGTCGTGCCGGAAGATCGAGGACCAACTCGTGGCCCTTGCCTTCCAGTATTGGCCTTGCTATCTCGACGGCGTCATCGACCACGTCACGGAGGGCCACGGCCCCCTTGCGCAATGTCAGGGCGCCGCGCGTGATGCGTGAAACATCGAGCAGGTCGTCCAATAGGAGCGCCATGGCGGCGGATTGGCGACGCAGCACGTTAATGCACCAACGCCTGCGTTCGTCTGTGACGCCGGCTTGTTCGAGTATCTCTGCAACTTGTCTAATCGGCGCAAGCGGATTGCGCAGTTCATGTGCGAGTGTGGCGAGAAACTCATCTTTGCGGCGGTCGGCATTCGATAGCGCCTGTTCTGCCCGCACGCGCGGCGTGATATCGCCAAACCACGCGACTATCGAATCTTCCAGCGAGGCAGCGACCACATGAAACCAACGTTCACCGTTGTCTCCTTCGACGCGCACGTCAAAGGCGTCACGGCCTCCCCCACTAGCGAGCGGCGCCAGGCGGTCGAATAGGACATCAGCGTCCCATCCTGCCGGACGTAGATAGGAAGTCGAACTCCCGATCACGACCGCCGCGGGTTGACTAAATAGCTGCGCGGCCGCCTCGTTGAGGTAGTCCCATCGAAGTTCGGCGACCTTGCCGTCGCGCACGACTGGCGTCAAGATGAAGAACGACACCCCAGCGCTGTTCAACGCCACATCAAAACGGTGCCGTGCGTCGCGCTCTACTCGGAGCAGGCGCGCGGCTGCATCGTGAGCAGAAGCTTCCGCCTTTCCTGCGCGTCTCGCGACCTTCGCCAATTGATGTCCAGCGGCAACCAGTAACCCGCCGACGACCAGAAAGGCAAAAAGGACAATCTGGTCTTCACGTCCATTCACCGGGAGCTTGCCAATAGGCTCCATCCATAGCGAGCCGAATGCAACACCGCACCCGAGAAGCAAGGCTCCTGACAATGCGCCGAATAACAATGTGACGAGTGGAAGCGAGGCGCCAATGAGAAGAAAGGTCAGCCGCCCATGAGCGACCATTGTCAGTGCCTGCTGCGCGAGAAGCACGACGGCGATAGAGGCGACACCCAGCAAAAGGCGCCTTTTGCCTGAATACTGCGCTATGCGAACAATCATTGCAGGGCTCCTGCTCCGTACCTTGATAAGGGACTGGCTGCATTTTACATTCCTCCTACATTTGAAAATGCAAATCGATTCCCGTTGTCTGCTCCGTCGGCCCAGGGAGCGCAAGTTAGCTAGACTCGAAAGAACAAAATCGACTGGACTCCCTGGAAAGCGCGGAAATGAAGGCGCACCGCCCGGCCGAGCCCGCACGGCAACGTGCTGATAAGGCTTGTTGCTGAAGGAGGGCTAGAGGCGCTTGCCGGAGCTAAACAGCGGTCGGTGAGACGGAACCATCTGACGCCTGTCGACGGTTTCCGACGTTCGATCGCCAGTTCGAGTTCGCCGAGGCCAGTCAAAAGCAGCGAGGTGGCGGTAAGATCGAATTACCCGGTTGCCTAAAGCAACCGTCGACGTGTCGATCGGACGGCCGCTTGCTGGGGTGGAGCGGGCCTACGAATGGCCACCCTGGGCGCTTGATGAATGGCGCCTCCTGGCCCAGACCGTGTCAAAACGCGTAGACACTGGGAATTGCCGAAACCAGCCTCGGCGCCGGGCGCCGCTTGTCGATTGCAGCAAACCGAATGTCAAATCACAGCCGCACTCATCGCGAAGGCTTAACAACCCCTATGGGCTTCACGCCCGCATCGCTTTCATAACCGCTTCGGAACCGAGTAGTTTGATCACCCGCTTTATGTTGTATGCCAGCACGTGCAAGCTCATCTCTGTGCTCACCCGCTCGATGGTTCGTGTCAGGAAATGAGTGGCGCCCATCCATGCCTTGATCGTGCCGAACGGGTGCTCGACAGTCTGTCGCCGGATGCGCATCATCTCGGGCGCATGATCGAGTCGTGCCTGCATCTCATCAAGAACATCTTCGTGCTCCCAGCGCGCTACACGACGTTGAGGGCCTGGCGTGCA
>NZ_FCOG02000360.1 GCF_001544975.2 Caballeronia arationis
CGCGCAGTCGCGCTGCTGGAGTCGGACGGGACGGTACAGTCAATCGGCGATCCGCTTCATCAGCCCGAGCAGCGGCAGTCGGAGGACGAACGGGCAGGCGATGGCTCATCATCGGTCGTTCACAACGAAGATAACCGCGATGGCAGCAGCGACGACGACTTGCCCGATCCCAACGAGACGCTGGAGGACAAGCGTCACCGCATGTCGGACCTGCTGCATCGTCTGGGCCTGAGTCAGCCGGAGCGACAGAACGGCTTTCGCAGATACGCGCACCAGACGTACGGTCGCGGCTGGATCGAACGGATCGCTGATGTCGATGCGATGAACGCGCGCCTTAAAACCGCGCTCGACGATCCCGCTGCGCTTGACGTCGAGATTCAGGACGCGATTGCGCAAGCTGCTTACGTCTAACCTTGGCCAGTCCCCCTTTTGGGGGGCTGGCGTCCTTTCTTTCGAGACTGGCACCTTCTTCCACGCTCGCGCATGAGAGCATTTCAGCAAGAACCGCTTGCTCAAATGTTTTCGACCGCGCTGTACCTGCGCATCGAATCCCGTCCGCTTCGGCGGCCCATCTACTTGTTCACGCGAAGGACCTTCCGATGCGTAGAGTCGGCAACTTCACGCTGTTCTTCGGCGCGGAGGATGCTTTTAGCAACTGGCATCTGTGCCGCTTTTCCTATCACGACGTCGATTTCCGCTCGGTAGAACAGTTCATGATGTTCTCGAAAGCCAAGCTGTTCGGCGACGAGGACATTGCTGAAGCTGTGCTAGCCACCCATCTGCCGAAGGAACAAAAAGCACTCGGCCGCAAGGTCAGGGGCTTCGACCTCGACACGTGGAAAGCAAAGCGCGAGTCGATCGTCTACGTCGGATGCCGCGAGAAGTTCGCACAGCATCCAGGCCTACGCACGCTGTTGCTCGCGACGGCACCGACGGAGCTTGTCGAAGCCAGTCCCTACGATGTGATCTGGGGCGTGGGCTTAAGCGAGCACCATCCTGACATCACGGACAAATCGAAGTGGCGTGGCCAGAACCTCCTGGGCCAAGCACTGATGAAAGTCCGCGACACGCTTAGTTCCTAACCTTTTACCGAGCGCGCGATACCGGCGCATCGACACTCACTGGCTACCTTCGGGTGGCCTTTTTCATTTATAGGAGACGACTTTGAAAATCGCTCATTTTTCTGATTTGCACTACGCGCCGGGAAACCTCGAAGAGTCGGACCGCTGCTTTGGCTTTGCAATCGACCACGCCGTTCTCGCGCACGCCGATGTTGCGGTGATCTCGGGCGACGCGACGGACCATCGTCTCGACGCACATGCGCCTTCATTAAACCGCCTTGCACGGCGCATCAATGGGCTGAGCGGCAGTATGCCGGTCTTGATGCTGCAGGGTACGTTTTCACATGAGCCGCCGGGCACGCTGCGCAATTTTGAACTGATGGCAACGACGCATCAGATCTATGTGGCCGAACGGGTCCAGCAGGTGAGCCTTCACGAGGGGCGGTTTTACGCCTCGAGAGGCCCGGTGTACTCCGACGAGGAGCTACGCGAGGTGCTCGCGATCGGCGCCGATGTCGTGTTCACCTGCTTGCCCACCGTCAACAAGGGTCAATTGGCGGCCGCTGTCGGTGCCAAGGAAGCCGGGACGGGTCTTGAAGCCGTGCTGGGTGACTATCTGGCTGCTGCCGGGCGCGTCAACCAGCAGCTTCGCGCCGCAGGCATCCGTACTGTCGGGGTCTCCCACGGCACGGTCAACGGCTGTACGACCGAGCACGGCGTGACGATGGCGGGGTTCGACCACGAGTTTTCGCTTGGCAGTCTGTTCGAGGCTGAATGCGATGCTTTCATGCTTGGACACATCCACAAGGCGCAGCAGTGGGAGCGAGCGGGCCGCGTCGTGGCCTATCCCGGTTCCATCGGGCGATTCCACTACGGTGAGGAAGGTGACAAGGGCTTTCTGATGTGGAATGTTGATGTTGGAAGGGCCCAAGCTGATTTGGTCGTTACGCCTTCGCGGCAGACGATCTGCATCGACTTTGACGGACCGCCCGACATGCAACGCCTGACGGCAATCGCGCTCGATGCGACCGACAAGTTCGTGCGAGTTCGTTGGCAGGTCGACGAAGAGCACAAACAGTCAGTGGACCGTGACGCGATCGCGGCGCTGTTCGCCAATGCGGCAGAGCTGAAGGTCGAAGGCCGCATTCTTCCCGTTGTCCGCTCACGCGCCCAAGGCATCAGCCTCGAAACGTCGATTGATCGGAAGCTCGAGCGCTGGTGCGAGCACACGGACGTCGATCCGGCGCCGTTGCTGGAGCGGCTGCAGTTGCTTGAAACCGGGGACGCAGAAGCGATCGCCGCT
>NZ_FCOG02000028.1 GCF_001544975.2 Caballeronia arationis
CAGAAATCGCGCTTTATCATGCACTTGGAAAACTACCCGAGCCTCCGTCGACCCACAGTTTTTACTGACGAACCAAAGTTCTGTGAGGGCAACACTTAGGCGCTGGGCCAATCGCTATTGCCAGTGCGTTGCCGTCCTAAGACTGTTGCCTGAAAAAGCTGCTTTCTTTGGTTACTTTCTTTGCAGCAGCAAAGAAAGTAACTGCCGCCCCGCACAGGGGCGAGCTAATAGACCAAGGCAAAGCAAGTTCTATAGAAGCGTCAGGAACATCGGTCGGTGCAGCCCAGCTGCACCTTAATCGAGCGTCTTGCCGCGAGTCTCGGGCATCCGTGCATAGACCACAAAGCCGACCGCACACACCGCAGCGACATAGACCCACACGTACTGCGACAAGCCCGACGTCGACATGGCCGTCATGATGTAGGGCAGCGTGCCGCCGAACACCGCCGCCGATATCGCGTACGGCAACGCCACGCCGGTCGCGCGCACGTGCGCCGGGAACTGCTCGGCCATCACGGTCGCGCAGGTCGCCGCGAAGCCCGACGAGAGCAGCATGCCGATCGTGACGATGGCGGTCGCGGTCCAGAAGTCGCTGGAGAGGAAGTGCAGTGCAGGCCACGCGAAGAGCGCGGAGCCGCCCGCGAACACCAGCAGCACCGGCTTGCGTCCGATGCGGTCCGACAGCATCCCGATCAGCGGAATCGCAACGAGCGATGCGACGATCGAAATGACGCTAGCGCTGAACGCATCGCGCAATGCGATGCCCGTACGCAGGTGAGCGAAGGTCGGGAACAGCACGAGCCAGAGATAGACGCAGAGATTGCCAGCCATAGCGATGCCGATCACGCGCAGCGCTGCACGCCGGTGATCGCGCAGGATCACGAGCAACGGATGGCCGCCCTGCCGGTGCGACGCGGCAGTGCGCTTGAACGCATCGGTCTCGGCGACGGAGAGGCGCACCCACAGCGCGACGAAGCCCATCAGCCCGGCCACTGCGAACGCAATGCGCCAGCCCCAGCTCGCCATGTCCGGCGCGGCGATAGTCGAGGTCAGGATGTAGCCGATCAACGCGGCGACGAGCACGCCCGCATTCACGGCGAAGTGCTGCCATGAGCCGGCGAAACCACGCCGCGATGGCGCCGCCGATTCGATCAGGAACGTCGAGGCCGAGCCGAACTCGCCACCCGCTGCGAAACCCTGCACGAGCCGCGCGAGCACCAGGATCAGCGGCGCCGCGATGCCGATCGTCGCGTAGCCGGGACACATCGCGATGACGAGCGAGCTGCCCGCCATCAGCGCCACCGACAGCGCGAGGCCGTTCTTGCGGCCGTGCCGGTCCGCGTAGGCGCCAAGCAATGCACCGCCGATCGGCCGCATCACGAAGCCAACCGCGAACACGGCGAACGCGGAGAGCAGCGAGACACGGTCGTTGTGAGCGGGAAAGAAGTGGCGCGAGAAGAGGGACGCGAAGGTCGCGTAAATGATCCAGTCGGTGAATTCGACGATGGTGCCGAGCGTCGCCGCGACGATGGCTTTTCGCTGCGCTCGCGTGAGCGGTGTCGCCGATGCCTCGACGATGCCTTCAAGGGTGCTTTCCATTGCTGTCTCCGGTATGTGTTTGTCATGCATGAGGCGGTGTGCGTGCTCCGGCGCGAATACACGCGCAGATGAAGCGAAGCTCGTTGCATGAACGCATCGTAGGTAGGCACACGGCCCGCGCGCAAACGACTTTTTCTGCGTTCTCGATTGATTTTTTATGCGGTCATCGCGCGGCGCGTTCCTGCACTAGGGCGCGTTCCTTCGATTGAGCACAGGTCAATCGAACGCGTCGAAAAAGTCGTTTGAGCGGCGGGCAAGGGCGCCCTAGCATCGAAGCGTCCAAGTCATTCATTCCACCGGGAAACGCCATGAACACGTCCGAACAGCATCGTTCCGCCGAAGTCGCCATCGTCACAGGGGGCGCAAAAGGCATCGGCCTGGGCATCGCCGCGGCGCTCGCGCGCACGGGCCGCCGCATCGCACTGTTCGATCTGGACCGCGCGAGCCTCGACGAAGCCTGCAGCACGCTCGCCGCGGCGGGCAGCGAGGTCGTTGGCCTGGCGGTCGACGTGACGAAGAGCGACTCCGTCAATCAGGCGGTGGCGGCGGTCGTCGAGCGCTTTGGCCGCGCGGACCTGCTCGTGAACAACGCGGGGATCGTGCGCGACAAGCGCATCACGAAGATGAGCGACGAGGACTGGGAGGCCGTCATCGACGTGAACCTGAAATCGCAGTTCCTGTGCTGCCGCGCGGTGCTCGCACACATGAGCGAGGCGCGCTACGGGCGCATCGTGAACATCTCGTCGCGTGCGTGGCTCGGCGGCGCCGGGCAGTCGAACTATTCGGCGGCGAAGGGCGGCGTGGTGAGCCTCACGCGCAGCCTGGCGCTGGAATGGGCGAGCGCCGGCGTCACGGTCAACGCGATTGCGCCGGGCATCGTCGACACGCCGCTCTTTCGCGCATTCGACGACGCTCTTCAGGAGCGGCTCAAGAAATCCGTGCCGGTGCAGCGCATCGGCACGCCCGAGGACATCGCGCAGGCCGTGCTGTTCTTCGCGCAGCGGGAGGCGTCGTACATCACCGGGCAGACGCTCTATGTGTGCGGCGGCCGGTCGCTGTCCTCGGCAAGCGTTTGAGGGAGACGACGATGACCATCCACTACGCGGTATCGAATCACATTGCCACCATCGCGCTCGATCGTCCGGAAGCGCTCAACGCGCTCGATCTGGACAGCCTGCGCGAACTGCGCGCCGCACTCTCGGCGGCCCGCGACGATGACGACGTGCGCGTGATCGTGCTCACGGGCGCGGGACACAAGTCATTCTGCGTCGGCGCGGATCTGAAGAACACGCTGCCGCCCGCGACGAGCTTCAGTTCGTCGTTCGTCAAATCGATCGATCGCGCGGCGGCCGAGGGCGTCTATGTCCGGATGATGGACCTGAGTTCGCTGCGCATTTTCAAGCCGGTCATCGGCGCGATCAACGGCTATTGCCTCGGCGGCGGACTGGAACTGGCGCTGCAGTGCGACTTGCGGATCGCGTCGGGCAACGCGGTATTCGGATTGCCGGAGGCCGTCGTGGCGAGCATTCCGGCCGTGTGCGGTATTCAGGCGCTGCAGAAAGCCGTGCCTTCGGCCATCGCGATGAAGATGCTCCTCAGCGGCAGCAGGATCGACGCGGCCTACGCGGAGCGCATCGGTCTGATCTCCGACGTGACCGAGCCAGAAGCGCTGATGGACAAGGCGCTCGAACTGGCGGCGGCAATCGCGGCGAACGGCCCGCTCGCGGTGCAGATGATCAAGAAGATCGCGGAAACGAGCAGCAACGTGCCGCTCACGCAGGCGATCGAATTCACCGAGCTTGCCTGGGGTGCGATGCGCGAATCGGAAGACCGGGTCGAAGGACGCAAGGCGTTCGCGGAGAAGCGCAAGCCGCATTTCAAGGGGCGTTGAAGCGACCGGCGAAAAGCGTCACGAACGCTGGTCGCAGGTCGAGAGCAGCCAGGTGCGGAACGCCGCGAACTCGGGATTCGCGAGATGGGCGGGCGGATAGACGAGGTAGTAAGTGTACGTGCCCAGATCCAGGACGAAGGAAAAGGGCATCACGAGCGTGCCGGCCGCAAGCTGGTCGGCGACCAGCACGCGTTGCGCGATGGCGATGCCGTGTCCCTGCGTCGCGGCGAAATACGCGAGGATCGAGCTTTCGTAGCTTAGGCCAGAGAGCGGATTGACGCCGCGCACGCCCGCGGCATCGAGCCATTTCGCCCAGTCTTCGCGGCGCGCGAGCGAATGCAGCAGGGACACCTTGCGCAGGCTTTCGGGCGTCGCATCGTTGAGATCGGGATGGGCGCGCAGGAACTCGGGGCTGCACACCGGCACGAGTTCGTTCGGCACGAGCCGGTCCGCGCCCACATCGGACGAGGGCGCGTGCGAAAGCCGGATCGCGGCGTCGACGTGGTCCACGTTGAAGTCCACCGGTTGCAGCGAGGTCGTCAGGCTCACTTCGATGTCGGGATGATCGCGATGAAACGTCGAGAGCCGCGGCAGCAGCCAGTTCATGGAAAAGGTGGTGTAGGCGCGGATTTTCAGCGTGCGGCGGCGGCGCGCCTCGGTGAGATTGATGGTCGCGGTGCGCATCGTTTCGAAGCCGCGCACGATGTCCGTCAGATAGCGCTCGCCCATCGGCGTCAGCGTGATCGCCCGATGTCCGCGCTCGAAGAGCATAACGCCGAGCTGGTCCTCCAGCAACTTGATCTGCCGGCTGACGGCAGCGGGCGTGACGTTCAGCTCGTCAGCCGCGAGCTGAACGCTCAAGAGACGCCCGCAGACTTCGAAGGCGCGCAGCGCGTTGAGGGACGGGAGCGTTCGCATTCGAAAATGGTAGCACGGGCGTCGTGCGCCGCGACCGGGAAACGAACAGGATGCTCCGCCGGCGTCGCTTGAGCAAAACTCAATCGAGTGCCGAGGAAATGTCGTTTGTCCGGCGCTGCCTTGCGACGTATCGTTGATTCAAGGGTCGGGCGCAACGAGCAGCGTGAGTAACGCGAGCGTGGCGCATCCCGCGATACTCAAGGAGACGGCAATGCTGGACGGTGTGCGAATTCTCGCGTGGGGTGCACGCAGTGCGGTGAAACTGAGCGCGACGCTCTTCGAACGGTCCGGCGCCGAGGTCCACGTCACCGATGCAGCGCACATCGGCGATTTCGGCTACGACGCGATCGTCGTTTCATCGGATGTGGGCACGGCGGCGCAGCGAGGCGTCATCGCCGAACTGAAGGCGGCGGGTGAGCACGTGATCTGCGACATCACCGCGACCGGCGCACAAGGATCGCGCGCCGGCGTGCGCTGGTCCGATGCAGAGATTCAGGCGATGACCGGCCTCATGGACACGACCGGATTCGCAAGCGGCCAGCCGGTGCGCATCGGCGTGCCGTTCACGGAGATGTCGGCGGCGATGTATGCGTGCGCTGGGGTCGCATCGGCGATTCGCGTTGCGCGGCTGCGCGGCATCCGGCAGAACATCGACGTGACGCTGTTCGGCTGCGCGGCGAGCGCGCTGACCACGTTCCTGCCGGCCGCGTTCACGCAGGGCACGGCGGGACGCGTCGGCAACCGGCATCCGGCCTGCGCGCCCTGGAACGCCTACCGGACGCTCGACGGCTGGATACTCATCTGCACGAGCACCGAAGAGCAATGGCGCAAGATCAGGAGCGTCGCCGGCGTGCCGCAACTGGACGACGGGCGCTTCGCCACCCTTGCCGACCGGGTTCGCCATGTCGATGAACTCGACCGCCTGATCGAAGCATGGACCACGACGCTCACCACCGAAGCATGCACGCGTCTTTGCGAGCGAATCGGCGTGGCGGCCGGGCCGATCGTCGGCGTAGCGGACCTGTCGCGCGAGGCCAACTTTCGCCTGCGCCACGCGTTCGCGGCGAAGCAGATCGAGGCGCATGGCATCGGGCGCGACACCTATCGCGACGTTTCCGTGTTCCGGACGCAACCGCTGACGGCCGATGCAGCGGGCGCGCTTCCCGCTGTGTCGTCGAACGTCGAGCGTGACGACGATGCCGGACCGCTCGCCGGTGTAAAGGTCGTCGAGATCGGCCAGTACACGACGGCGCCGCTCGTCGGCAAGCATCTCGCCGCGCTCGGTGCTCAGGTCGTCAAGATCGAGCCCCCCGATGGCGAGATCGCGCGGGCGTGGGTGCCGGGTCAGGGCGGCACGAGCTATTTCTTCGCGCTCAACAACACGGACAAGCAGACCCTCTCGCTCGACCTCAGGCACGAGCGCGACCGCGCGTATCTGCGCACGCTGCTCGCCTCGGCGGACGTGCTCGTCGAAAACCTTCGGCCCGGCGCGGTTGCGAAGCTCGGCTTTGATCGCGCAGCGCTCGCTGCGATCAACCCGAAGCTGATCTATTGCTCCATCTCGGGCTTCGGCACCGAGTCTGCATATCCGGGCCGTCCCGCATTCGACACCGTGATCCAGGCGATGGGCGGACTCATGGACCTCACCCGCAGCGAGGGCGAGCCGGTGAAGCTCGGCGCATCCGGCGCGGACATTCTCGGCGGACAGGCCGCGCTCTTCGCCATCGTCGCGAGCCTCGTCGAGGCATCGCGTGAAGCGGGATCGTTCATAGAGATTTCGATGCAGGACGTCGCCGCGTGGTGTGCGCTCTTTGCGACGGGCAATCCGGAGCCGCAAGGCGTAGCCGTCGCATGCGCGGATGGTCACGTCTGGCTGGAATGCGACAGTCATCACGCACCAGAATCATTGAAGGCGCACGCGATGGAAGCGAAGTGCAGCGCTCTCACGAGACAGCGCGCCGTCGCGAGCCTGCGTGCAGCGGGGGTACGCGCGGTGGCGGTCGCGCGGGTGAACGAACTGGTCGAAGACGGCGACTTTCTCGCCGATGTGCTGAGCGTCGCACGCGATGCGAACGGTGCGTTCTGGCCCGTCCTCAAGGTTCCCTACCGGCTCTCGCGCACGCCCGCCCGGGTTCGCGCGGTGCCGGGCGCGCCCGAGTGCGTGTGCGCGCCGGCGGTTGTTACGCCGCAGTAGTTGCAGGCTCCTTTGCGGAGTCCCTTTCACTGACCGAACTGAAGGAGACATCGATCATGTCCCAATCGAATACTGGCAAGGTGTGGTTCATCACGGGTGCCTCGCGCGGCTTCGGCGCGCTCGTCGCAAAACAGGCGCTCGACCGGGGCGATCGCGTTGTCGCGACGGCGCGCAAGCCGCAGACAGTGACCGAGCGCCTCGGCGAACAGCCGAACCTGCTCGCGGTGAAACTCGACGTCACGAACGAGGCCGACGCGCAGCAGGCCGTGCAGCACGCGGTCGAGCGCTTCGGACGCATCGATGTGCTCGTCAACAACGCGGGCTATGGGTTGCTCGGCGCCGTCGAGGAATCGAGCGACAGCGAAGTGCGAGCGGTCTTCGGTACGAACGTGTTCGGTCTCTTGAACGTGACACGTGCCGTGCTGCCGCAGATGCGCGCGCAACGCAGCGGTCACGTGATCAACATTTCGTCGATCGGCGGCTATTCGTCGTATCAGGGCTGGGGCGTCTACGGCGCGACGAAGTTCGCCGTGGAAGGCCTGAGTGAAGCGCTGTCTCGCGAGCTGGCGCCACTCGGCATCTTCGCGACGGTTGTCGAGCCGGGCTTCTTCCGTACGGATTTCCTCAACGACAATTCGCTGGTCTCGACGAAACTGCATATCGACGACTACGCAGAAACCGTGGGCGCGATGCGGGATTTCGCGGCCGGTGCGAACCATCAGCAGCCGGGCGATCCGGCGCGGCTCGCGGCGGCGATGATGAAACTCGCCGACAGCCCGAAGCCGCCCGTGCGTCTGCCGCTCGGCACCGACACAATTGCGCGTATCGAGGAAAAGAACCGTTTTGTCGATGCCGAACTGAAGGCATGGCACGACGTCGCGATCTCTACCGATCACGCGTGAGCGGCACGGGACCGGTGGCCGGGGCGTCCGACGCCCACTCGCACGCTCCGCCGCGCTATGATTCGGCTAATCGATCCAACGCGACCAACTGGCCATGCCCAAGCAAGACAAGCAGCAAGAGGGGACCCGCATCACCGATTCGTCCGATGACGACGCGGGCGCGTCCGCATCGACCTACCTCGTGCCGGGGCTCGAACGCGGCTTGCGCATCCTCGCTGAATTCTCCGCGCGCGAGCCCGTGCTCGGCGCGCCGGAATTGTCGAAGCGTATCGGCATTCCGCGCACGACGACGTTTCGCCTGCTGCAGACGCTCGAAGCGCTCGGTTTTCTCGAACGCGTGAACGGCGACCGCAACTTCCGGCTGGGCGTCGCGGTGTTGCGGCTCGGCTTCGAATATCTGAGCTCGCTCGAACTCACCGACTTCGGCACGCCCGTGCTCCAACGCCTGCGCGCTGTAACCGGCCTCACCACGCATCTGCTGATCCGCGATCAACGCGATGTCGTGTTCGTCGCGAAGGCGCAGAGTCACGAGCCGATGTTCAGCTCGGTGAAGGTTCACGTCGGCACTCGGCTGCCCGCGCACGCGACGGTGCACGGCCATGTGCTGATGGGCGACCTCACGCTCGACGCGCTGCGCCAGCTTTATCCCGAAGGCAAGCTCGAACAGTTCACCGAGCGCACGCCATCGACGGTCGAGGAACTGGATCTGCGCGTGCGCGAATGCGCGGCGGCTGGCTTCGGACTGAGCGAGGCATCGTTCGAACGCGGTATCTCCGTCGTGACCGCGCCGGTGCGCGACGGCGCGGGCGCGATCGTCGCGGCGATCACGGCGACCGTGCCGCGTTCCGAGATCGGCGCGACGGAGGACGAGAAAAACCGGCTGATCGAAGCGGTGTGCGGCGCGGCGATCGAACTCTCGGCGCGCCTCAATCATCGCCCGGACGCCGACGATCCGACCGCCCGCCTCGCGCGCCGTCACGCGGCCGCCGCGCACTAAAGCCCGGCCCCCGCTCAGAACGAGTGGTGGATGCCCGCGAGCACGATCACCTGATTGGCCGTGCTCGACACCCCGGCCGTGAAGAACGCGCCCTTCGCGCCCGAGCTGCCGTGCTCGTAGAGCGCGTTCACATAGAGCTGCGTCGACTTCGAGAGCAGGTAGATATCGCCGATCTCGAACTGCGTCCAGCGCTTGCCTTCGAGGGTTGTCGTGGCCGCGCCGCCCGCAATCCAGTTCGTCGGGATCACCTTCCAGGTCGCGCCGACGTCTTAGCTCTGGAACGTATCGGAGAAGCCGTTCGATTCGAGCTTCACACGCGTATAGAGCCCATGCACGAGCACGTTGCCGATCTCGTATGAGAGGCCTGCGCCCATGTTCTGCAGCTTGTCGGCGACGTAGGTCGCGGCCGGCTGGCCCTGGAACGTGGTGATGCCGGTCGTCGCGATCGCCGGCGTGCGGTTGTGCTCGTTGGAATAGGTCGCGGCCGCCCTGAATGGACCATTCGCATAGCTCACACCGAAGCCGAGCGTCTTGCCGAACGAAAAGTTCGTCGTGTTGCCGAGTCCCATCATCGCGCCGAACGTGAACCCGCCGAAGCTCGCCGAACGGAACTTGGCGGAGTTGTCGTAGGGCACGACGCCGGTGTCCGCCAGCGCGTCGATGTTGCCCGGGTGGAACGCGTACCAGCTCGCGGCCTGATAGGCCGTCGATAGCGGACCGAGCATGTCGAAGCTAAAGGGCGTCTGATGGCCGAAGGTCACCGTGCCGATATCGTCGTGGCTCAGGCCCACGTACGCCTGCCGGTTCCATAGCACGCCGCTCTTCGCCATCATGCCGGTGTTCGTATAGAACCCGTTCTCCAGTTGCGCGACGGTCTTCAGCTTCCCGCCCAGATCCTCAACGATCCGCAGACCCCAGCGGTCGGGCTGCATGTTGCCCTGTTCCTCGATCCACTTCGGATGGCCGCCCGCGTTGTTGATGTACGCGATGCCGGCATCCAGACTGCCGTACAGCGTCACGCTGCTTTGCGCCCACGCGCCCGATGCGACTGCGGCTCCGATCAGCCCGGCTGCAATGATGTGCTTCACCCTTCGCTCTCCTAACCGTGTGGTACATGAGCGGGACCGTTTCCCGCCGCTGTCTTGCTCTTCTGTTCGCTTGCCGGGACCACTTCCGTCCGCAGCGGCAGTCGTCTCTTCGTCTGTTCCATATATGGATCGACGTACTGCCTATGGAAAAGTATAGTGAGTTTGCAGCAGGAAAAAATAAAGTTTTGAGACGGGAAAACGGGAGGCCTTGAGGCCTGCGGTGGGCGCGCAATATGCGTCACTGCCTTATTGGTAAAGCCTTTGGGTGCACTTTGCCGGTACCTGTTGGTGTCGATGGCGGACATTTTTGGGACGTCGCGTCGGTGTTTTCACCTATCGGGCAAGTTTTTATTTTCTCCCGGCAAAACGGCTCCTATAATGACCATACATAAACTATCGTTCCTTATGTGGAACATAGTCGAACCAGAGAAAGGGTGAAAGATGTCTGAACAATGGCGCTGCGCCGGACATGCCGGTGACCTGTCGGAAGACGCTCCGATCGAGTTCAAGCTCGGTGACGGAGTGGAAGTCGGGATCTACAAGGTGGGCGACGAGGTATATGGGCTCGAGAACGTCTGTCCGCACGCGTATGCGCTGCTGACGCAGGGCTTCGTCGATGGCGACACGGTCGAGTGCCCGCTGCACGAAGCCGTGTTCCACATCCCGACAGGCAAATGCCTGAAAGAGCCCGGTGGCCGCGACCTGAAGATGTATTCGGTGCGGCTCGCCGGTGAAGAAATCCAGATCAAGGTGGAATGACATGAGAGAGGTCGTCGTGAACTTCAATCCCTTCCTCAAGCCGTGGCTCGCGCCGCAGCCGAACAACGTCGCCGGCAAGGGCGTGATCGAGAAGCCGGGCGAAACCGAAAACTTCATCTGGCAGACGCGCCGTGCCGAGCCGACGCAGTACGAGAACGACTTCGGCGATGCGCTCGAACAGGTGTTCGAAGCGGGCGCGCTGGAGCTGGAGCAGGTCGTCGAAGGCCTGAACCGCATCGGCTTTCGCACGCCCGAGGGCAGCGCGTGGACGTCCGACCGGCTCGCGACGGAACTGCGCACGCTTGCCGAATGAACGCGGCCACATCAACGAAAACGCATTCGGAGTTTGTTCATGACGTCCCCCACTATGAATACCGCCCCGGCCGATGAAGTGCAGGCCTATCTCGACCGCGGTCTGCGCAACTACTGGTATCCCGTCGCGCCGAGCTGGCAGGTCGCGAATGCGCCGATCGGCCTGACGCGTCTGGGCGACCAGATCGTGCTGTGGCGCGATCAGGAAGGCAAAGTCCACGCGCTCGAAGACCGCTGCCCGCATCGCGGCGCGCGCCTGTCGCTCGGCTGGAATCTCGGCGGCAGCGTCGCATGCTGGTATCACGGCATCGAAGTCGATGGCAGCGGTACCGTGCAGAAAGTGCCGGCGGTGTCGGCCTGTCCGCTCGAAGGGCAGAAGTGCGTGAAGTCGTATCCGGTCGAAGAGCGCGCGGGCGCGATCTTCCTCTGGTTCGGCGACGACGCGAACAAGGAACCGGCGCCGCTCGTGCTGCCGGTAGAACTCGCCGGCGACGAATACGCGAGCTTTCTCTGCATGTCGCACTGGAAGTGCAATTACCAGTACGCGATCGACAACGTGATGGACCCGATGCACGGCGCGTATCTGCATGCCACCTCGCATTCGATGGCAGAAGGCGACAAGCAGGCCGACATGCGAGTGCGCAAGACCGATACGGGTCTGATGTTCGAAAAGGTCGGCCAGCGCGACGTCAACTTCGACTGGGTCGAACTGGGCGAGACAGGGTGCCTCTGGATGCGCCTCGCGATTCCGTACAAGAAGAAGTTTGGTCCGGGCGGCAACTTCGGGATCATCGGCTTTGCGGTTCCCGTCGATGAAGACAACTGCCAGGTCTACTTCTGGCGCACGCGCAAGGTTTCGGGCTGGCAGCGCGATGCATGGCGCTTCATGTACCGCAACCGGCTGGAAGGCCTGCACTGGGCCGTGCTCGAACAGGACCGCTACGTTCTGGAAAGCATGGCGCCGCATGCGCGCGATCACGAATTCCTCTATCAGCACGACGTCGGCATGACGCGCGTGCGCCGCATGCTCAAGCAGCGCGGCCAGCAGCATCTCGCGGCGCTGGCAGCGCACCGAGAGGAACAAGCCAGGGCCAAGGCGCAAGCGGAGCAATCCCATGCATGACGCGCTTGCAGGCCGACGCGTATTTGTGACGGGCGGGGCGCGCGGACTCGGCGTCGCGTTCGTGACGACGTTAGCCGGGCGCGGCGCGAAGGTCGCATTCGGCGACGTGCTCGAAGCCGAAGGCCGCGCGCTTGCCGCGACGCTCACCGAAGCGGGCCATGCCGCGCATTTCATCCCGCTCGATCTCGCCGATCCGGCCAGCATCGAAGCGTGCATCGCGATGAGCGTGGAGAAGCTCGGCGGCCTCGACGGGCTCATCAACAACGCGGCGATCACCAACTCGGGCGGCAAGTTCGCCGACGAGCTGACCACCGAAACGTGGGACGCCGTGATGAACGTGAACGTGCGCGGCACCTGGCTCGCGAGCACGGCGGCCATGCCGCATCTGCGCGACTCGGGGCGCGGCGCGATCGTCAACATCGCCTCCGATACCGCTTTGTGGGGCGCACCGAAGCTGCTCGCCTACGTGGCGAGCAAGGGTGCGGTGATCGCGATGACGCGTTCGCTCGCGCGCGAGTTCGGCGCGTACGGCGTGACGGTCAATGCGATCGCGCCCGGCCTCACCGAAGTGGAAGCGACGGCGTATGTCCCGGCCGAGCGCCACGAGTACTACCTGAAGGGCCGCGCGCTCAACCGCGCGCAGGTTCCCGACGACGTGAACGGCCCGGTGCTGTTCCTGTTGTCCGATGCGGCGCGCTTCGTGACCGGCCAGTTGTTGCCGGTCAACGGCGGCTTCGTGATGAATTGAATTTGTCTGGCTGACTAGGAGAAACAGATGGCGGATGCAGATATCGAACGCAAGTCGTGGGATCAACCCGCAGGCGCGAGCTTCGCGCAGTGGATGGAATCGCGCGTCGCGCGGCTCGAAACCCGCAAGTACGACTGGGACGCACTGAAGTTCCAGGCCGACTACGATCCGAAATATCGCCGCGCGCAGATGCGCTATGTCGGCACGGGCGGCACCGGCGTCGCGAAGGATGTGAACACGGTCCCGGCCGGCGGCTTCACGTTCTCGACGATGGTCATCCCCGCCGGCAACATCGGCCCGAGCCACATCCACATGGATGTCGAAGAGATCTTCTTCGTGATTCGCGGAAAGATGAAGGTGATCCTCGAGAAAGACGGCGACACGTGGGAGACGATCGTCGGCGAGCGCGACCTGATTTCCGTGCCGCCGGGCGTGTATCGCACGGAAGTGAACATCGGCGAGGAAGACGCGCTGATGTGCGTGATGCTCGGCGCACCGAAGCCGGTCACGCCGACGTATCCGCCCGATTCGCCCCTCGCCAGGCTCAAGCGCTAAGCCATGTCCACGCCTACGCTCACTCACGCCGACGCGCTCGCCTCGTTCCCCGAAGCGCGCATCGACACTGCGCATCGCACGATCGGTTATCGCGAGGCAGGTGCAGCGCATCTGCGCACCATGCCGGTCGTGCTGCTGCACGGGATCGGGTCAACCGCGGCTTCGTGGGTGCGGCAGATGGAATCGCTCGGCGCGACACGGCGCGTGCTCGCATGGGACGCGCCGGGGTATGGCGCATCGAGTCCGGTCGAACCGGTGTCGCCGGCTGCATCGGACTACGCGGCAGCGCTCGTCGACTGGCTCGATGCGCTCGATCTCGAACGCTGCTTGATCGTCGGGCATTCGCTCGGCGCAATCGTCGCGGGCGCGTTCGCGGCGGAGCATGCATCGCGCGTCGCGGGCCTGATGCTCGTGTCGCCGGCGGGCGGATACGGCGCGGCATCGATCGAGGTGCGCGAAGAGAAGCGCGATGCACGTCTCGCGATGCTTGCCGAACTCGGTCCGCGAGGACTCGCGGATAAGCGCAGCGCCAACATGCTCTCGGCGCACGCAAGCGAAGATGCCCGAGCCTGGGTGCGCTGGAACATGGCGCGCATCGTCCCGGCCGGCTACGCGCAGGCGACCCATCTGCTAGCGAACGCGGATCTCGCGTCGGACCTGGCGCGCTATCGCGGACGCATCGCGGTGGCCGTCGGCGCCGACGACACGATCACGCCGCCCGCCGCGTGCGAGCGCATTGCAGAAGCCGCGCGTGTGAGCCTGCGGGTGATCCCGCATGCGGGACACGCGGGCTACGTCGAATCACCCGCCGCCTACACGACGCTGATCGAAGCGTTCTGCCGGGCGAGCGGAGCACCACGGAGCATTTGAATGACACCCGACACGATCAGCGCGACATCCGACGATGCCGATAAAGCCGACACGAACTACATGGTGCCGGGCCTCGAACGCGGTCTGAAAATCCTGACCGAGTTTTCGCCGCGCGAGCCGGTGCTCGGCGCGCCCGAGTTGTCGAAGCGCCTGAAGATTCCTCGCACGACGGTGTTTCGCCTCTTGCAGACGCTCGAATCGCTGGGCTTTCTGGAGCGCGCCGACAAGGACCGCAATTACCGGCTCGGCGTCGCGGTGCTGCGGCTCGGCTTCGAGTACCTGAGTTCGCTGGAACTCACCGACCTTGGGCTGCCAATCATCGAAGGACTGCGCGATTCGACCGGACTCACGAGCCACATTCTGATTCGTGATGGCCGCGATGTCGTATTCGTCGCGAAGGCGCAGAGCCACGCGCCGATCTTCAGTTCGGTGAAGGTGAACGTCGGCACGCGCCTGCCCGCGCATGCGACGACTCACGGCCACGTGCTGATGGGCGATCTCACGCTCGATGAACTTCGCGCGTTGTATCCCGAGAAGCCTCTGGAACGCTTCACGAAGCTCACGCCGGAAACGGTCGAGGAACTCTACGAGCGCGTGCGCGAGGACGCCGAGCGTGGCTATGCGATCAGCCAGTCGTCGTTCGAACGTGGCATTTCGGTCGTCACGGCGCCGGTGCGCAACGACACGGGACGCATCGTCGCCGTCATCACGACGACGATCCCGCGCCCCGAGATCGACGCGACGCTCTTCGACAGCGGTCTCGTCGACAAGGTGCGCCATGCGGCGGCCGAACTCTCGCGGCGCCTGAACTACCGGCCCGCCGCGGAAAGCAAATACATGAAGTCCTTGGGGTTGCAATGATCCAGATCGATCTCTCAGGCCAGATGGCGGTGGTGACGGGCGGCTCGTCCGGCATCGGTCTCGCAACGGCCGAACTGTTTCTGCGCGCGGGCGCATCGGTCGCGATATGCGGTCGCGACGCGGGACGGCTCGAAGCGGCAGAGGCCGCGCTGAAGGCGAAGTTTCCAGAGGCGCAACTGCTCGCCGCGCGCTGCGACGTGCTCGATGCCGACGATGTCGCCGCATTTGCCGCGCAGGTGCAGAAGCGCTTTGGCCGCACCGACATGCTGGTGAACAACGCAGGCCAGGGCCGCGTCTCGACCTTCGCCGATACCACCGACGACGCCTGGCGCGAGGAACTGGAGCTGAAGTACTTCAGCGTCATCCGCCCGACGCGCGCATTCCTGCCGATGCTGCGCGAATCGCAAACGCCGTCGATCGTCTGCGTGAATTCGCTGCTTGCGTTGCAGCCCGAGCCGCACATGGTCGCGACCTCGTCGGCGCGCGCGGGCACGCTGAGCCTAGTGAAGTCGCTGGCGGTGGAACTCGCGCCCGAGCGCATCCGCGTGAACTCGATTCTGATCGGCATCGTCGAGTCGGGGCAATGGCGGCGGCGCTTCGAGACGCAGGCGGCGCCCGGCCAGAGCTGGGAAGACTGGACCAGCGAACTCGCACGCAAGAAAAACATTCCGCTCGGCCGCTTCGGACGTCCCGAAGAAGCGGCGCAGGCGCTTTTTTATCTGGCCACGAGCCTGTCGTCCTACACGACCGGCAGCCATATCGATGTCTCTGGAGGCGTTGCTCGACATGTCTAACACCACCACCGTCGGCGAACTGATCGCCGCCTTCCTCGAACAATGCGGCGTGCGCACGGCGTTCGGCGTGATCTCGATCCACAACATGCCGATCCTCGACGCGATCGGCCGGCGCGGCAACATCCGCTATGTCGGCGCGCGCGGCGAAGCGGGCGCGCTCAACATGGCCGACGGCCTCGCCCGTGTCTCGGGCGGTCTCGGCGTCGCGTTCACGTCGACGGGCACGGCCGCGGGCAACGCGGCAGGCGCGATGGTCGAGGCACTGACCGCCGGCACCGCGCTCCTGCACGTCACCGGGCAGATCGAAACCGAATACCTCGATCAGGACCTCGCCTACATCCACGAAGCGCCGGATCAACTGTCGATGCTCTCGTCGATATCGAAGGCCGCGTTCCGCGTGCGCTCGGTCGAGACCGCGCTGCCGACGATCCGCGAAGCCGTGCGCGCTGCGCAAGCCGCGCCGAGCGGTCCGGTGAGCGTCGAGATTCCGATCGACATTCAGGCGGCGCAAATCGAATGGCCCGCCGATCTGGCCGCGCCGCACGTCACGCGCCTCACGCACGACAGCGCGCGCATCGAGCAGCTTGCCGAAGCGTTGGCGCGTGCGAAGCGGCCGCTCCTGTGGCTTGGCGGCGGCACGCGTCATGCGCGTTCGGCGGTCGAGCGGCTCGTCGCGCTCGGCTTCGGCGTGGTGACGAGCGTGCAGGGACGCGGCGTGCTGCCGGAAGACCATCCGGCGACGCTCGGCGCGTTCAACGTGCATCCGTCGGTGGAAAGCTTCTACAAGACCTGCGATGCGATGCTCGTGGTCGGCTCGCGTTTGCGCGGCAACGAGACGCTGAAGTACAAGCTCGCGCTGCCGCAGCCTTTGTATCGCATCGACGCCGACGCTCTCGCGGACAGCCGCGGCTATCGCAACGAACTCTTCGTGCATGGCGACGCGGCATCGGCCCTCGATGAACTTGCGACGCGCCTCGAAGGGCGCCTGAAGGTCGACCCGAAGTTCGCGGGCGATCTCGCCGCAGCGCGCGAGACGGCCGGCGCCGATGTCGCGAAGGGACTCGGGCCGTACAAGCGCCTCGTCGAAGCGCTGCAGCGCGCGGTGGGCCGCGACTACAACTGGGTGCGTGACGTCACGATTTCGAACAGCACGTGGGGCAATCGCCTGCTGAAGGTGTTCCAGCCGCGCGCGGGCGTGCATGCGCTCGGCGGCGGCATCGGGCAGGGCATGCAGATGGCGATTGGCGCGGCGCTCGCGCATTCGGCTGCGAAGACCGTATGTCTCGTCGGCGATGGCGGGTTGATGGTGAACGTCGGCGAACTCGTCACCGCCGTGCAGGAAAAGGCCAACGTGATGATCGTGCTGATGAACGATCAATGCTACGGCGTGATCCGCAACATTCAGGACGCGCAATATGGCGGCCGCCGCATGTTCGTCGACCTGCACCAGCCGGATTTCGCGCAGTTCTGCGCAAGCTTCGGCCTTGCGCACCGGCGCATCGCGTCGCTCGATCACGCCGACGACATCATCCGCGAAGGTCTCGCGGTGGATGGCCCGGTGCTCGTCGAAGTGGACATGCTGTCGGTCGGCTCGTTCGCGACCGCGTTCGCCGGTCCGCCCGTCAAGAAGGAAGAACCGAAGGAGCCGGAATATGCATAACGGACAGCATCGGCCGCATGCGGCGATCGACGTCGCAATGATCGGCTTCGGCGCGATCGGCTCGGCGGTGTATCGCGCGGTCGCGGCCGATCCGCAGGTTCACGTCTCGCATGTGATCGTGCCGGAGCGCTACATGGCGCAGGTGCGCGCGACTGTCGGCGCGGAAGTGGACGTCGTGTCGTCGGTGGCGGCGCTGTCGAGCCATCCGCAGTTCGCGCTCGAATGCGCGGGCCACAGTGCGCTCGTCGATCACGTTGTGCCGCTCCTCAAGTCGGGCACCGACTGCGCGGTGGCATCCATCGGCGCGCTCTCCGACATGAGCCTGCTCGACGCGCTCTCGAACGCAGCGGGCGAAGGCGCGGCCACGCTCACGCTGCTGTCGGGCGCGATCGGCGGTGTCGACGCGCTTGCCGCAGCGAAAGAAGGCGGCCTGGACGAAGTGCTGTACACGGGCCGAAAGCCGCCGACCGGCTGGCTCGGCACGCCTGCGGAAGACGTGTGCGACCTGCGCGCGCTGACCGAAGCGCGCGTGATCTTCGAAGGCAGTGCGCGCGATGCGGCACGGCTCTATCCGAAGAACGCCAACGTCGCGGCGACCATCGCGCTCGCGGGCCTCGGCCTCGATGAAACCATCGTGCGCCTGATCGCCGACCCGGCTGTCGAGCGCAACGTGCACCGGATCGTCGCGCGCGGCGCGTTCGGCGAGATGTCGCTGGAAATGAGCGGCAAGCCGTTGCCCGACAACCCGAAGACCTCCGCATTGACCGCGTTCAGCGCGATCCGGGCGCTGCGCAATCGCGCCGCGCGCTGCGTGATCTGAACCAAGCTGAGCATTGAAGGAACCTGAGAGATGAATCAACCCGAATCCAGTCTGCTCGCATCGAGCGACATCTTCATCGGCGGCGAGTGGCGTGTGGGCAAGGGCACGCCGTACGCGAGCCTCTATCCCGCCGATCAGTCGATCAACGCCGAGATTACCGCGGCCAACGCCGATGACGCGCGCGAAGCCGTCGAAGCCGCCGATGCCGCGTGGCGCAAGCCGAACTGGTCGGGGTTGAAGCCGCATCAGCGCGCGGCCGTGCTTCATCGCATCGCGGACCTGATCGGCTCGCGTCACGAAGCGCTCGCGCAACTGCAGCGGCGCGACAACGGCAAGCCCATCAGCGAAACCCGCGGACTCGTCACGAGCGCGGCGAACACGTTCCGCTATTTCGCGGCGTGCGTCGAGACCTTCGAGGAGACGCTGACGCCCTCGCGCGGCGACTTCATGACGATGAGCGTGCACGAACCGCTCGGCGTTGTCGCGGCGATCACGCCGTGGAATTCGCCGATTGCATCGGACGCGCAGAAGCTCGCGCCCGCGCTTGCCGCCGGCAACGCGGTCGTGCTGAAGCCCGCCGAAGTGACGCCGCTTGCGTCGCTCGCACTCGCTCGCATCTGTGAGGAAGCGGGCGTGCCGCGCGGCGTGATCAGCGTGCTGCCGGGCAAGGGCTCGATCGTCGGCGATGCGCTCGTGCGTCATCCGCTCGTCAGGAAGATTGCGTTCACGGGCGGTACCGAAGTAGGGCGCGGCATCGCGCGGTTAGCGGCTGACAAGTTGATGCCGGTGTCGCTGGAACTCGGCGGCAAGTCGCCGACCATCGTCTTCGCCGATGCCGATCTCGATCATGCGGTGAACGGCGTGCTGTACGGCATCTTCAGTTCGTCGGGCGAATCGTGCATCGCGGGCTCGCGGCTCTTCGTGCAGCGTTCGGTCTACAAGGAGTTTGTGTCGCGTCTCGCGGATGGCGCGCGCAAGCTGCGCGTCGGCGATCCGTCGCGCGAAGACACGCAGATGGGGCCGCTAATCACGGGACAGCATCGCGAATCGGTGGAGCGCTATGTCGCGCTCGGTCTCGAAGAAGGCGGCAAGCTCCTGTGCGGCGGCGAACGTCCGACCGGCGACGGCCGCGAGCAGGGCTTCTTCTATCTGCCGACGATCCTCGACGGCCTCACCAACGACGCGCGCATCTGCCAGGAAGAGATCTTCGGACCGGTGCTGGTCGTGCTGCCTTTCGACGACGAAGCGTCGCTGCTGAAGGAAGCGAACGACAGCGTGTTCGGCCTCGCCGCCGGCATCTGGACCGCCGACTACAAGCGCGCCTGGCGCATCGGCCGCGCGCTCGAAACGGGCACGGTCTGGATCAACACGTACAAGCAGTTTTCGATTTCGACGCCTTTCGGCGGCTGGAAGGACAGCGGCATGGGCCGCGAGAAGGGGCGCCTCGGCATCTGCGAGTACATGCAGCAAAAGAGCATGTACTGGGGCCTCAATGACGCGCCGCTGCCGTGGGCGAACTGAAGGAGCATTCATGACGATTCTGGGCATTGAACAGATTACCTACGGCGTGACCGACCTCGCGACCTGCCGGCGCTTCTTCGCCGACTGGGGCCTGACGGAAGTCGCGCATGACGAGACGCAAGCGCGCTTCGAGTCGCTCAACGGCTGTACGATCCTCGCCGTCGATGCGAACGATCCGTCGCTGCCGCCCGCTTTCGAACCAGGTCCGACCTTGCGTGAAGTGACATGGGGCGTGGCGACGCGCGCGGAACTCGATGCGCTGCGCGGGCGCTTCGCGGGCCAGCCGGGCCACTTCGAGAACGACGAGGCCGTCGGCTGCATCGATCCGAACGGCATGGCGATCCGCGTCGAAGTGACAAGAAAGCGTGCCATCGACGTGAAGGGTTCGCCTTCGAACGTCTGGGGCCAGACGCTTCGCATCGATACGCCGAGCCCCGTGTACGAACGTGCGCAGCCGGTTGAAGTGGGACATGTGGTGTTCTTCACGAACTGCGTCGCGGAGCAGGAGAAGTTCTATCACGACCTGCTCGGCTTCGAGACCTCCGACCGCTATCCGGGCCGAGGCGCATTCATGCGCTGCGCACCGCACGGCGGCCATCACGACCTGTTCCTGCTGCAACTGCCGGACGGCAAGCGCGGCCTGAACCACGTCGCGTTCACCGTGCGGGACATCCATGAAGTGTTCGGCGGCGGCCTGCACATCAGCCGCTGCGGGTGGACGACGCAACTCGGGCCGGGCCGGCATCCGGTGTCGTCGGCGTACTTCTGGTACTTCCAGAATCCGGCGGGCGGCCTGATCGAGTACTACGCGGACGAGGACATCCTCACGCCGGACTGGCAGCCGCGCGACTTCGAACCGGGTCCGACCGTGTTCGCGGAATGGGCGGTCGATGGTGGGCTCGATGGCAATACGCGGCGGCAGAAGAACGCCAGGGCGCCGGAGGGCAAGTTCATGACGGAGCGTAAAAATGACTGATGAACGCGTTGAGGATGCGCCGCGCACGATCGTCGTGATCGGTGGCGGACAGGCGGCGGGATGGATCGTGAAGACCTTGCGCAAGGAAGGTTTCGACGGGCGCCTCGTGATGATCGCCGACGAGATCCATCTGCCTTACGAGCGTCCGCCGCTGTCCAAGGCCGTGCTGTCCGGCGATGCCGATATCGACACCGTGCGCCTCGTCACGACCGACGACTTCGATGCGCTGAACGTCGAAGCATGGCAGCCGGATCGCGCGGTATCGATCGATCGCGAGGCGCGCATTGTGCGCACCGCAAGCGGCCGCGAGGTGCAGTACGACCGCCTAGTGATCGCGACGGGCGGCGCCGCGCGCCGCCTGCCCGATTCGCTCGTCAGGACTTCGCACGTCACTTATCTGCGTACGCTCGACGATGCGGTCGCGCTCGGTTCGCGGCTTCGTCAAAGCCGCCGTGTGCTCGTGATCGGCGGCGGCTGGATCGGGCTCGAAGTGGCGGCGACCGCGCGCAAGCTCGGCGTGGACGTGACGGTCGTCGAAGGTGCGCCGCGTCTTTGCGGGCGCTCGGTGCCGCAGGGCGTGTCGGATTTCCTGCTTGATCTGCATCGCTCGAACGGCGTCGATGTGCGTCTCGACGCTTCGCTCGTCGCGCTGACCGATCACGGCGACGGCGTGCGCGCCACCTTCGCGGACGGCACGACGCTCGACGCCGACTTCGCGGTCGCGGGCATCGGCCTCACGCCGCACACGGACATCGTCGAAGCAGCGGGCATCGAAGTGAACGACGGCATCGTCGTCGACGAATTCGGCGCGACCGCCGACCCGTACGTGTTCGCATGCGGCGATGTCGCGAATCACCCGAACGCGTGGCTGAAGCGCCGCGTGCGACTCGAATCGTGGGCGAACGCTCAGAACCAGGCGATCGCGACCGCCAAGGCCTTGATGGGCGTGCGCGCGCCGTATGCGGAGATTCCGTGGTTCTGGTCGGATCAGTACGACGTGAACCTGCAGATTCTCGGCGACATTCCCGCGGGCATCGAGCCGGCCGTGCGCGGCGACTTGCAGGCGCGGCGCGCGACGCTCTTCTTCATCGAGCACGACATGATTCGCGGCGTCATCGCGATCAATTCGCCGCGCGACCTGAAGCTCGCGCGCAAATGGATGGGCCAGGGGCGCGCGGTGGATGTCGCGACGCTCGTCGACGCGGGCAAGGCGCTCGCGTAACTCTATGCAGCAGACAGGCACACGACAGGGAACAGGCATGAGAACTATCGGCAACACCATCGCGGAGCAGGGCGGCGCCAGTGTCTCGGGCACGGTGACCCGTGGCTCGATCATCGCGCGCATCGAGCGCCTGCCGGCCAACGCCATGCAGGTGCGCGCGCGGCTCCTGATCGGCGCGGCGACCTTCTTCGACGGCTTCGACGTCATCACCATCGCAGCCACGCTGCCGCTCCTGATCCAGAAGTGGGGATTGACGCCGGGGCAGGTCGGCTTCCTGATCGCGTCGGGCTCGATCGGGCAACTGATCGGCGCGTTCCTGTTTCCGTCGCTTGCCGAACGCTACGGCCGCGTGCGGGCGATTGCGTGGAGCTCGGGCATCATCGGTCTGACGAGCATCGCGTGCGGCTTCGCGCCGAGCTTCGCGGTGTTCGTCGCGCTTCGCATCGTGCAGGGTCTCGGGCTCGGCGGCGAATTGCCGGTGGCCGCGACCTACATCAACGAGATCACGCGCGCTCACGGACGCGGGCGCTTCGTGCTGCTCTACGAGATCGTGTTCCCGATCGGCCTGCTTGCATCGAATGCGCTCGGCGCGTGGATCGTGCCGCGCTTCGGCTGGGAAGCGATGTACTTCATCGGCGGCGTGCCGCTCGTGCTGTTCTTCATGCTGCGCGTGCTCGTGCCCGAGTCGCCGCGCTGGCTCGGCGAGCGCGAGCGCATGACCGAAGCGGATCGCGCGCTCCGCGCGTTCGAAGCGAGCGTGAAGGGCCCGTTGCCGCCCGTCGGCAGCATCGCCGAATTCGAAGCGATGGTGCATCGCCATCCGAAGCGCCGCACGCTCGACCTGTTCGGCCGCGCCTACATCAAGCGCACGGTGGCGGTGGCGTTCCTGTGGATGACTTGCGGCGTGATCCAGTACGGCCTCTCGACGTGGCTCCCGACGATCTACAAGACCGTCTATCACGCGCCGCTGCAACTCGCGCTGAACCTGGCCGTCGCGGCATCGGTGCTAGGCGTGATCGGTTCGCTGACCTGCGCGCTGATCGTCGACAAGGTTGGCCGCAAGCCGGTGATCAACTGGTCGTTCGTGCTGTGCGCGATGTCGCTCGTGCTGGCCGGCGTGTTCCATGCGCAGTCGGTGTATGTCGTCGCGACGTTCTGCGCGCTGGCGCTGGGCTTCATGGCGTGCGGCTTCATCACTGCCTACGTCTATACGCCCGAGCTTTACCCAACGAGCATCCGTGCCTTCGGCTGCGGACTCGGCGGCGCATGGCTCAAGGTAGCGGCGATCTTCGCGCCGGCGCTCGTCGGCAAGACGCTGGTCGGCGGCAATCTGGACGTGGCGTTCTACACGCTCGCCGCCGTGCCGATGCTGGCCGCCGTCGCGGTGCATTTCCTCGGCATCGAGACGAAGGGCAAGGTGCTGGAACAACTCGAAGCGTAAATGAAAAGCGGGGCGCATCGTCGATGCGCCCCGCTTGAGCATTTGCGTCCTTCAGAGGATCACATAGATCTTGCGCATCGTCTCTTCGACTTCCCACAAGCCTTCTGTATTCGCTTCGAAGAACAGCGTATCACCGCCCTTGAAGTGGATCGTCTCTTCGCCGTCGGGCGTAAAGCGGCCTCGTCCGGCGAGCATGTGCATCACTTCCGCCTGCTTCACCGCGCGACGATAGGTGCCCGGCGTGCATTCGAACACGCCGGTGTCGATGGAATCGTTGCCCGGTATCACGCGCTGCACGCCCGACACCCTGATCTCCGGCGTGCCGGGAAGCCCGGCCGTGCCCCAGTCCTCCAGTCCCTGCAATTCGATGCTCTGCCTGATCTGCTGTACTTTCATGTCGCTCGTCTAGGAATGGTGATGAGTGGATTAGCGTGAAGCCGCGATGCGCTGTTCGATCCTGCCGAGCCGCACGACCGTCACGCCCGGGCGCAATTGCCTGAGCGACGGCATCACGAGCATGCAGTCGTCGTAGGGCGTAGAAACCGCTTCGCCATTCGACCAGCCGATCACGCTGCCCGCCTTGTCGAAGACTTCGAGGCCGGTGTATTCGCCAGCGAACCTGAAGTCCATGCTGTCCGCGACGACCGGCTCCGTCACGCGCACCACGAGCATTTCGTCGGGCAGCGGAGCGAACCAGTCTTGCGGCAGATCGTCCGCATCGACCACGCCCGAGAGCGCGAGAAAACGCGCGGTGACATCGCGTGCGACATCGACGGCGCTCGCTTCCCAGTGCTGCCCGCATTCGATCAGGAGCGCGTTCTTCGGACTCGACGGATCGCCGAAACCTTCGTAATCGCGCATGCGGCGGCCTTCCGGATGGCCTTCGTCGCAGATGACCGTCGCGGGCGTGCCGAGCTTCGCGGCCAGTTCGATGCCCTTCGCGAGCGGTCCCGCGACGATCAGCGGCGCGCTCTTCTCGTGCATCGAATGCAGGTCGAGCAGCAGGTCGACCGTATCGATCACGGGACGCATCGCGCGCGCGCGTTCGAGTTCACTCGAAACGCGCGAGGTGTCGTCGAGCGTCTTCGCTGTCCACACGCGATTGAAGTCCTGATCGACGAAGCGCGCGGCATCGGGCTTCGTCGCATCGAAGCTCCCGTACGCCGCCACGTTCGCGAACGCGAGCGTGAGCCGGCCGCGCCGCGGTCGCAGCTTCGCGCGCAGAAGTGCATCGACGACGATCGCGCCGCACACTTCGTTGCCATGCGTGAGCGCGTTGATCATCACATGCGGGCCGGCCACGCCCGAGTCGAACGTGTGCACGTACGCGATGCCGGAGTCGCTCGCTTCGTGGGCGCCGATGTCCGGGAACGCGATCTCGATCGGATAGGCTTGGCTGCTCATTCCAGTCCGCCCTGGCAGAGATACTTGATCGACAGGTAATCGTCGAGGCC
Organism: Caballeronia arationis; assembly: GCF_001544975.2. GTDB lineage: Bacteria > Pseudomonadota > Gammaproteobacteria > Burkholderiales > Burkholderiaceae > Caballeronia > Caballeronia arationis. The sequence continues at coordinate 24,706 of NZ_FCOG02000028.1, forward strand.
GTACTTCGAGCCTTCGCGGCCGTAGCCCGATTCCTTCACGCCGCCGAAGGGCGCGGCCTCGCTTGCGAGCGCGCCTTCGTTGATGCCGACGATGCCCGCTTCGAGCTGCCGTGCGACCCGGTCGATGCGGCGCACGTCGTTGCTGTAGAAATACGACGCAAGGCCGAACGGTGTGTCGTTGGCTGCGCGGATCGCTTGCTCTTCGTCGTCGAAGCGAAAGAGCGGCACCACCGGGCCGAAGGTTTCCTCGCAGCTCAGTTGCATGTCGCTTGTTGCGTCAGCGAGGACGGTCGGCGCGTAGTAGTTCGGTCCGAGCGTGGTCAGTCGCTTGCCGCCGGCGACCACTCGTGCGCCCTTGTTCACGGCGTCGTCGACGTGGCGCGCGATCTTGTCGATCGCGCGGGCGTTGATCATCGGGCCGATCTGCGCGTCGGGGTCGGTGGCGGGCGCGACTTTCAGCGCCGCGACGCGTGTGGCGAGCAGGTCCGCGAACTTCTCATACACGCCCGACTGCACGTACACGCGATTCGGGCACACGCAGGTCTGCCCGCCGTTGCGGAACTTCGATGCGAGCAGGCCCGCCACGGCGGCGTCGAGATCGGCGTCGTCGAAGACGATGAAGGGCGCGTTGCCTCCGAGTTCCAGCGAAAGCTTCTTGAGCGTTTCCGCCGATTCGCGCGCGAGATACTTGCCGACCGGCGTCGAACCGGTGAAGGTGATCTTGCGCACGCGGCCGTCGTGCAGCCAGTCCGCAACCGCTGGCACCGCGTTCTCGCGCGATGCCGAGATCAGGTTCAGCACGCCCGGCGGCACGCCCGCTTCATGCGCGAGCAGCACGAGCGCGAGCGCGGTGAGCGGCGTGTCCTCGGCGGGCTTGCCAACCACCGTGCAGCCAGCCGCGAGCGCAGGCGCGATCTTGCGCGCGATCATCGCGAGCGGAAAATTCCACGGCGTGATCGCCGCGACGATGCCGATCGGTTCCTTGATCGCGCTCATCCGCTTGCCGCGCTGCTGCTGCGGGATGATGTCGCCGTAGATGCGCGTCGCTTCATCCGCGAACCACGCGACATACGATGCGCCGTACAGCACTTCGCCGCGTCCTTCCGCGAACGGCTTGCCCTGTTCGAGCGAGATCAGCCGGCCGAGCGCGTCGGCGTTGTCCAGCATCAGCGCGTGCCAGCGATGCAGCACGGCCGCGCGCTCTTTCGGTAGCGCATCGCGCCATGCGGGGAAGGCGCGCGCGGCGGCGTCGGTGGCGGCGCGGGCATCGGCTTCGCCGCTGTCGGCGACATCGGCGATCACTTCGCCTGTTGCCGGGTTCGTCACGCCGAAGCGCTTGCCGCTTGCGGCGGCGACCCATTTGCCGTCGATGAAATTGTCTGCGCGGATCAGGTCTTTCAGTTCGAACTTGGTTGTCATCGCCATGCTCCTTGAATCACGCGAGCCGTTCGGCAATGGCCTTGCCGACGTCGGTCGTGCTGGCGCGGCCGCCGAGGTCGCCGGTATGCGGACCTTCCTTCAGCACCGCTTCGATCGCGGCGAGGATCGCGTCGTGCGCTTCGCGCTCCGGGCCCCGGCCGTTGCCGAGGAAATCGAGCATCATGCCCGCCGACCAGATCATCGCGATTGGATTGGCGATGTTCTTGCCCGAGATGTCCGGCGCCGAGCCGTGCACCGGCTCGAAGAGCGACGGGAACGTGCGTTCGGGATTCAGGTTGCCCGAAGGCGCGATGCCGATCGTGCCGGTGCAGGCGGGGCCGAGGTCGGAAAGAATGTCGCCGAAGAGGTTGGTCGCGACCACGACGTCGAAGCGGTCCGGATTCAGCACGAAGCGCGCACAGAGAATGTCGATGTGCTGCTTGTCCCACTTCACGTCCGGATGCAGCGCGGCGACTTCGGCGGCACGCGCATCCCACCAAGGCATGCTGATCGAGATGCCGTTGCTCTTCGTCGCGACCGTGATCTTCTTCTCGCGACGCTCGGCCAGATCGAATGCGAACTTCAGCACGCGCTCGGAGCCCTTGCGCGTGAAGATCGACTGCTGCGTCACGAACTCGCGATCCGTGCCCTCGAACATCGTGCCGCCCACCGACGAATACTCGCCTTCGGTGTTCTCGCGCACGATCATCATGTCGATGTCGCCCGCCTTGCGGCCCGCGAGCGGCGAAGGCACGCCGTCGAAGAGACGCGCCGGGCGCAGGTTGATGTACTGGTCGAATTCGCGGCGGAACTTGAGCAGCGAGCCCCAGAGCGAGATGTGATCGGGCACCGTGTCGGGCCAGCCGACCGCGCCGAACAGGATCGCATCCGCGCCTTCGAGTTGCGCCTTCCAGTCGTCGGGCATCATCTGGCCGTGCTTCGCGTAGTAATCGCAGCTCGCCCACTCGATGTGCTGGTATTCCAGCGCGATGCCGAAGCGCTTGCCGACAGCGTCGAGCGCGCGCAGCCCTTGGGGCATCACTTCACGGCCGATGCCGTCTCCGGGAATTACGGCGATGCGATACGTTTTGCTGGTCATGCGGGTCTCCTGATCGAAATGTCGATAACGATTAGTTTATTCCTGCTGGATCGTCATAAAATTCGGCTTTTGGTTAAGCCACTATGCACGAATCGTGAAGAAAGCGCCGAACCCCACGCCGAACCTCGACGACCTGCGCGTGTTCTGCCTCGTCGCCCGCAAGGCCAGCTTCAGCGCGGCGGCGGACGCGCTCGCGGTATCGGCGGCGTATGTCAGCAAGCGCGTGAGCGTGCTCGAAGCCGATCTCGGCACGCGCCTCTTGCATCGCTCGACACGCCGCGTCGCGATCACCGAGGCGGGTGAGCGCGTCTACGCGTGGGCCGAGAAGATTCTGGACGACGTCGACCAGCTCGTCGAGGACGTTTCGACTACCCGGCGGCTTCCGCGCGGCACGCTTTCCGTGTCGAGCAGCTTCGGCTTCGGGCGGCATGTGGTCGCGCCGGCGCTCTCGCGCCTGACCGAGCGCTATCCGCAACTGAGCGTGCGGTTCGAACTGTTCGACCGCATCGTCGATGTGGCGGGCGAGGGCTTCGATCTCGATGTGCGCATCGGCGACGAGATCGCGCCGCATCTGATCGCGAAGCGCCTTGCGTCAAATTACCGGGTCCTGTGCGCATCGCCCGCTTATCTGGAGCGGCACGGCGCGCCGCGTGCGCTTGCCGATCTCGCGGCGCATCCGTGCCTTGCAATCAAGGAACGCGATCATCCGTTCGGCGTGTGGCGGCTTTCCGTGCGCGCCGAAACCACTTCGATCCGCGTGACGGGGCCGCTCTCGACCAATCACGGCGAAGTGGCCGTGCAATGGGCGGTGGAGGGGCGCGGCATCGTGCTGCGTTCGATGTGGGACGTGCGGCCATTGCTTGCGAACGGCACGCTCGTGCAGGTGCTGCCGGAGGCGACGCAGAGCGCGAACGTGTGGGCCGTCTATCCGGAGCGGCTCGCGACGTCGGCGAAGGTGAGGGTGTGCGTGGATTTCCTGAGCGAGGAGTTCGCGCGCTGGCCCGGCTGAAGCGGGCACATCGCGCGATTCAGGGATGATGCTGCGAGAAGAGCGTTTCGAGCGGATAGTGCGACTTCACGAACGGCGACTTGATGATCACGTAGCTGAAGTACTTTTCGATGCCGATATCGCGTTCGAGCAGCCCTTCGATGATGCTCTGATAGTGGCTCACGCTGCGCGTCACGAACTTGAGCAGGTAATCGTAGCCGCCGCTCGCGAGATGACACTCGACGATCTCGTCGATATCCTTGATCGCGTTGACGAACTTGATGAAGTCTTCGCGGCGATGATCGGCGAGCGTCACTTCGGTGAAGACGATCTGCACGTCGCCGAGCTTTTCGAGCGCGATCTGCGCGCCGTAGCCGATGATATAGCCCGCCTTCTCCAGGCGCTTCACGCGGATGAGGCAGGGGCTCGGCGACAGACCGACGGCATCGGCAAGCTCGACGTTGGTGATGCGGCCTTTCTTTTGCAATTGCGAAAGGATCCGCAGGTCGATACGGTCAAGCTTGCTGTCGTTGCTCATTGTGTTGGATCGTAGGGCATCTTTGAAAAACGTCCGCCGATCTTATCACGCGATTTTTCTCACGCAGCCGCGCGTGCGGGCGCCTTGCCTGCGGCGTTGAGCGCGGCGCGCACGTCGGCTTGCGCGAGCACGTCGTCGAGCGTCTTTTCGAGGCGTTCGAACAGCATGTCGAATTCGCTTTCCGTATAGCAGAGCGCGGGCGCGAAGCCGAGGATGTTGTCGTTGAAGGCGCGGAACACGAGCCGGTTCTGATAGGCGGCGGTCGCGATGCGCTCGGAGAGCTTGAGCGACGGATCGAAGCCCGCCTTGTTCTCCTTGTCCGCGACGAGTTCGAGCGCGCCGAGCAGGCCGCGATGCCGCGAATCGCCGACGAGCGGATGCGCCGTGAGCGCGTCGAGCCCGAGAGCAAAGCGCGGCGCGCGTGCCTGGCCGTTGGCGAGCAGGCAGCCCTCGTGATAGAGGCGCATCACTTCGAGGCCGATTGCGGCGCTGACCGGATGCGCCGAATACGTGTGCCCGTGACCGATCGCGGCGGCCGGATCTCCGCCATCGGCGATGCCCTGGTAGATCGCGTCGGACATGAGGACGGCGCCCATCGGCGCGTAGCCTGCGGTAAGACCCTTCGCGACGGTCATCAGGTCCGGCTCGACGCCTTCGCCTTCGCAGGCGAAGAGCGGGCCGGTGCGCCCGAAGCCCGTGATGACTTCATCGGCGACGAAGAGAATGTCGAGCTTGCGGCAGGCTTCGCGCATCGCTTTCAGCCAGCCGGCCGGCGGCACGATGACGCCGCCCGAGCCCTGGATCGGCTCGCAGAAGAAGGCCGCGACGTTTTCCGCGCCGAGCGCGGCCACCTTTGCTTCGAGCGCGGCGACGGAGGCGGCGATCAGGGCGTTGTCATCGGCGAAGGTGTTGCGGTACGCATAGGGCGACGCGATGTGATGCTGATGGGGCAGCGGCAGGTCGAAGTGGCGGTGGAAGGCGGGCAGCGCGGTGAGCCCGGCACCGATCGACGACGAGCCGTGATAGCCGCGTTCGAGCGCGATGATGTGCTTCTTCGACGGGCGGCCGGTCGCGTTGAAATAGTGCGTGATGAAGCGCAGCGCGGAATCGACCGCATCGGAGCCGCCCAGCGTGAAGTAGACGTGCTGCAACGAAGCGGGTGCTTTTTCGACGAGCTTCGCGGCCAGTTCGATGGCCGGTTCCGAGCCGAAGTGGAAATAGCTGGTGGCGTAGGGGAGCCGCGTCATCTGCTCGGTGGCGGCCTTGACGATGCTCTCGTGGCCGTAGCCCGTATTGACGCACCAGAGGCCCGAAAAGGCGTCGAGCAGTTCGTTGCCGTCGATGTCGCGCAGGAACACGCCGTGGGCCGATTCGAGCACGGTGACACCGCGGGCTTCGTGGGCGCGGTAGCTGACTACCGGGTGGATCAGGTGCTTGCGGTCGGCTTCGATAAGCGATTGGGTCGACATGGACGGTCCTCGGACGGGGTGGGTTTTTTACCATTCCATGGTACGGGGTTGCTTCGCTCGCGCGTGGTGGTAAAAAAATGGCCAAACCGTTTGGACGATGCGTTTTTTCTTGCTCTACAGCATTTTGTGCTGGGGGGCGGGGGTGGGGTGTTGTTGAACACCGTCTGATGGTTCTGCGCTTCTATGGAACTTGCTTTGTTAGTGGTCTATTAGCACTGCCCCTGTCCGGGGCGGGACTTACTTTCTTTGCTGCTGCAAAGAAAGTAAGCAAAGAAAGCAGCTAGGAGGCCAACGGTATTAGGACGTGACCACACCAGCAGTACCGAGTGGCCCAGCGCCTAAGTGTCGCCCCCAAAGGACCACCGGGCTTGGCGCGCGCACGCACTGACACCCCTCGCAGTCCAACAGAGTGGTAAGCACTGCGTTCCGGTCCGTCCACGCTTCGCTCGGACGACGGGCACAACGAGAACCAGTGGATCGCAATCTCGACCGCGAAGCTCAACTGCGCGGCTGGATGTACCTCTTGTCCAGCGAAGCGAAAACGGATGAATGACTGCTGTGCCAATTTGTTGGCTGTGCTATGACACAGTGCGTGCCGCGCGCCAAGCCCCTTAAGTTCTTTGAGGACGACACTTAGGCGGTATGTCCACTCAGTCCTTCAAAAGCGTTGCCGTCCTAAGACTGCTGCATGAAAAGCTGCTTTCTTTGCTTACTTTGTTTGCAGAAGCAAAGAAAGTAAGTCCCGCCCCGGACAGGGGCAGAGCAAATAGACCACAAAGAAAGCAAGTTCAATAGAAGCGCAAAACCATCCGACGGTGTTATCCCGCGAGCGGACGCAAGAACCCACGTCTATTCAATACCCGCGCGAGCGATCAACCTGTCCAATCATGTTCAACCCCGCCCGATGCCGTCGAATATTCTCAAGCACGACATCGACGGCAGTCTCGGGCCGGGTGGCGCTGGCGATATGGGGCGTGATGCGCACGCGCGGATGCGTCCACAAAGGATGGTCAGCAGGCAAAGGCTCCGGCTCGGTAACATCGAGAATCGCGCTATCGAGATGCCCGCTCGCAAGCGCCGCAAGCAAATCCTCCTGATTCAGATGCGGCCCGCGCCCGACGTTGACAACAGAAGCGCCCTTCGGCAAGGAAGAAAAAACCCGCGCATTCAACATCCCGCGCGTAGCGTCCGTCAGCGGCAGAAGACAGATCAGCACGTCCGTGCGCCCGAGAAACGCATCGAGTGAATCGATACCCGCAAAACACTCGACGCCATCGATCGCCCGCCCCGAGCGGCTCCATCCCGCGCAGGGAAACCCAAACAGACGCAGCCGTTCAAGAACCGCCGTCCCCAGTACGCCAAGCCCGAGCACGCCGATACGCCGTGAAGCCGCTGCGCGCACCGGCATTTCGCGCCACTCGCGCTTCTGCTGAAACCCGGCGTAGTCGAAGAGATCGCGGTGAATCGTGAGCACCGCCTGCGTCACATACTCGACCATCCCCTCGACAATGCCCGGTTCGATCATCCGCACCACCGGCACATGCGCCGGCACGCCCGACAGGTCGAACTGATCGATGCCCGCGCCCACCGAAAAGATCACCTGGAGATTCGGCAGCGTGCGCGTCGGATCGTCGGGCGGCATCCACGCGGCAAGATAACGGACCGATGCGGGATCGCCGACGTCCGGCCACAGCCGAAAACCCAGTTCCGGCGCCTTCTGTGCAAAGAGCCGCGCCCATTGTTCGCCGCGCGCGGGATCGGCTTTATAGAGGAACGTCATGGTTCAACAGACCGCCTGGTTGATGATGCCGAATTGTCTGACTTCACGATCGACCGCAAGCACGCCGTTCTTCGCCATCTTCACCACCGTGTCGACGCGCGCGAGCCCGAGTCCTTCCAGCCACTCCGAAAGTCCGCTGTCACCGGGTGTGTCGATACGCACGAACACGCCCGCGTTGAGCGCCAGCCAGTGGCTGATAAGCGCTTTCGCGCGGCTCGAATCGGCGGAGTCGGGCGCGACCACCGGCCCGATCGCATAACCGCGTCCGAAGCGGCGGAACAGCGCGAAGCCGAGAAGTTCGCCGTCACGGTCGAGCGCGATGCTGCCCGCCACGTCGAGCAGCGCGGGCAACAATGCGCTGCGATCCAGCCCGCTCGCGCGCGAAGCCAGTTCGATCAGGCGCGGCGCGTCGTTCGCGCCGATCGGGCGCAGCCGCTCGCCGGGCGGCAGCGAAACCAGCGGCGGCTGGAACGCGGCGCCCTGATGCTGATGGATCGTGCCGATCTCGCGAAAGCCGAGCCTCTCGTAGAGCGGCTTGCCGGCGGGCGTCGCGTGCAGGATGGTCGTGCGCTCGCCGAGTTCTTCGAGCAGCAGTTCCATCAGCCGCCGTCCGATCCCGGCTCCCTGCCGCGCGGGCGACACGATCACCATGCCGAGCGACGCCGTATCGCGCCCGTACTTCCAGCAGAGCGCCGTGCCGACTACCCCGCTCGCATCCTCGGCGACGAAACCCTTGCCCGCGTCGACGACGAAACGCCAGTCGTCCGCGCGATGCGGCCAGTTCAGTTCGGTCGTGAGCGCATGCGCGGCGCCGATGTCGTCGGCGGTGAACGGTCTGTACGTGGGCGCTTCGGGTTGCGCTTGCTTCTCTCTCAGGTCGGACACGCCGGCCTCCTTTGTCTAAAGACTCACGCCGTCACTCTCGCATTGCAGTGCAGCGTTGACTAGGACGATCTTTCTATCGCATCCGCGTTCGCCGTGCACGATGCGAATCGATGCAAAACATGAAGTCGGCGGGTCCACAACGAGCGCGTTGTGCTGAATCCCCCTTTTTGTCAGCGACATATGCCGGCCCCGCAGGCCTACGATTTGAGGCATCACACGACACGAGTCAAGGACCCACGCAATGGACAGTTTCGATCCGGCCAGCATCGTCGTGCGCGGCGGGCATTTCATCGGCGGCGAGTATGTGGACGATGATGCGGCGCGCATCGATGTCGCGCGGCCTTCGGATGGCGTCGTCTACGCATCGGTGCCGATCGCCGACGCCGCCATGATCGACCGGGCAGTGGAGAACGCCTGGACGGCGTATCGAACGAGCGGCTGGCCAGGCATGGCGCCGCGCGAACGCGCGCGCATCCTGCGGCGCTTAGCCGACCTCGTCGCCGCCGATGCCGGGACGCTCGCGCCGCTCGAAGCGCTCGGCTCGACGCGGCCGGTCCGCGATGCATTCGCCTGGGACGTCCCGTACACGGCCGAGGGTATCCGGTTCTACGCGGAGTTCGCCGACAAGCTTGGCGGCGAGGTGATCGCGACCAGTCACGATCACCTCGGCATGACGATCGCGGAGCCTTATGGCGTGATCGGTGCCATCGCTCCGTGGAATTTTCCGCTTGTGATGGCGTCGTGGAAGATCGCGCCCGCGCTCGCAGCAGGCAATGCGGTCGTGCTGAAACCCTCGGAGATGACGCCGTTCTCGGTGCTGCGCCTGGCCGAACTGGCGGTCGAGGCGGGCGTGCCGAAGGGCATCTTCAACGTCGTGCAGGGCGACGGTCGCACGACCGGGGACGCGCTCGTGCGCCATCCGCGCATCGGCAAGGTCACTTTCACCGGATCGACAAAAACGGGTGCCGCGATCATGGCCGCGTGCGCCCAGACCGGCACGAAGCCCGTCACGCTCGAACTTGGCGGCAAGAGCCCGCAACTCGTCTTTGCCGATGCGCCGCGTCTCGACGATGTCGCGCGCCGCATCGCGGGCGCGATCGCGGGCAATGCGGGGCAGGTGTGCAACGCGGGCTCACGGTTGATCGTCGAACGCTCGGTCGCGGACGATCTCACGGCGCGCATTCGCCGTATCTTCGCCGAACTCACGCCGGGCACGACCTGGACGCCCGGCACGACGCTGCCGCCGATCATCTCCGAGCCGCAGGCAGCGCGCATCGAGGCCATCGTGGAAAGGACAGTCGCGAGCGGCGCGCATCTCCAGTGCGGCGGCACGCGCGCCGACGGCAGAGCGCCCGGCGCCTTCTATTCCCCGACGATCCTTTCGAATGTGACTGCGCAATCCGAAGCGGTGCGCGAGGAAGTGTTCGGCCCGGTCCTGACGGTTCAGACCTTCGATACCGAAGAAGAAGCGCTCGCCCTCGCGCAGCATCCCGACTACGGGCTCGCGGCGGGCGTGCATACGGCTGACATCGGGCGGGCGCTGCGGCTCGTGCGCGGCATCGAGGCGGGCACCGTGTGGGTGAACCGCTACGGACGCACCAGCGACTTCATGATCCCGACCGGCGGCTACAAACGCTCGGGCATTGGCAAGGACCTCGGTCGGCAGGCGTATGAGGCGAATCTGCGCTTCAAGAGCGTGCTGATCGACCTGCAGTCTTAAGCGCCCGATGCACTGATCGTGGCCACCGCAGACTCTGCTGTGAAGCCCCCTCAAAACGCAGCGATTGTGTTTTTGAGCGCCCCTAATCAGCGACACCCCCGGTTTTTGCGCTGTTTAAATCTTCAACAGGAATGAGCTTCCCTGTTTTCGCCACTGAACTCCGCGGGAGTTCACATCAACGATAGGACCATCATCATGATCGATTTCGAGCCGAAGTACATCACGTTCGACTGCTACGGCACGCTCACCAAGTTCCGCATGGCCGACATGACGCGCGAGATGTACGCGGACCGCCTGCAGGGCGCGGATATGGAGAAGTTCGTCGCGTTCTTCTCGGGCTATCGCCGCGACGAGGTGCTCGGCGCCTGGAAGCCGTATCGCGACGTCATTGTGAACGCGGTGCGCCGCACGTGCGAGCGCATGGGCGTGGAGTTCAACGAAGCCGAAGCCGAGAAGTACTACACGGCCGTGCCGACCTGGGGCCCGCATCCGGACGTGCCGGAAGGCCTGTCGCGCCTCGCGAAGAAGTACAAGCTCGCGATTCTGTCGAATGCGTCGGACAATCAGATCCAGAGCAACGTCGACAAGCTCGGCGCGCCTTTCCACAAGGTCTTCACCGCGCAACAGGCGCAGTCGTACAAGCCGCGCATGCAGGGCTTCGAGTACATGTTCGACCAGCTGGACTGCAACCCGGAAGACGTGCTGCACGTGTCGTCGAGCCTGCGCTACGACCTGATGACCGCGCACGACATGGGCGTGAAGCACAAGGCGTTCGTCAAGCGCGGGCACGAGCCGTCAACGCCGTACTACGACTATTACGAAGTCGACGACATCGGCGGCCTCGCGACGCTGCTCGGCCTGTAAGACGCCCACCGCCCGAGGATACCCGATGAAGCTCGATTCCTATTGGCTCGACACCGCGCCCATTTGTTCGTTCGCGAGCGAGGGGCTGGTCGAAGGTCATGCCGACGTCGCCGTGATCGGCGGCGGCTTCACCGGCCTTTCGGCGGCGCTCGCACTCGCCAAGCGCGGCGCGTCGGTCGTCGTGCTCGATGCGGGGCGTCTTGCGGGCGGCGCGTCGGGCCGCAATGGCGGGCAGTGCAACACGGGCGTCGCGCAGGACTATGCGGCGCTTTACGCGCAACTCGGCGCCGAGCGGGCGCGCGGCTGTTATCGCGCGTATGCGTCGGCGGTCGAAACGGTCGAGCGGTTGATCCGCGAAGAAGCGATCGATTGCGACTACCTGGCCTCGGGCAAGCTCAAGCTCGCTTCGAAGCCGCATCACTTCGAACATCTGGAGAAGACCGCCGAGCTGATCCGGCGCGAAGTCGATCCCGACATCGAACTGATAGGACGCGACCGGATAGCGAGCGAAGTCGGCTCGGACCGTTTCCACGGCGGCCTGTTGCAGAAGCACGGCGGGCAGATGCACATGGGCAAGTTCGGCGTCGGCCTCGCCAACGCGGCCGCACGCTACGGCGCGCGGCTTTTCGAACATGCCGAAGTCACGTCGATCGAGAAGGACGGCGGCGCTTATCGCATCGCTTCCGCGCGCGGCGAACTGCGCGCGCAGCAGGTGCTGATCGCGACCGGGCCGTCGCGGCATGGCCCGTTCGGCTGGTATCGCAGGAGGCTCGCGCCGGTCGGTTCGTTCATCGTCGTGACCGAGCCGCTGCCGCCGGCCGAACTCGCGCGTCTCTTGCCGAAGCGCCGTTCGTACACGACGAGCCGTTTGATGCACAACTATTTTCGCGTGACGCCGGATACGCGGCTGCTCTTCGGCGGACGCGCGCGCTTTACCGCGTCCGAGCGCCCCTCCGACGAGAAGAGCGGCCGCATCCTGCAGGCGAATCTCGCACAGATGTTCCCGAGTCTCGCGAGCGCCCGCATCGACTACTGCTGGGGCGGCCTCGTCGACATCACGGCGGACCGCCTGCCGCGCGCGGGCCAGCATGACGGCCTCTACTTTTCGATGGGTTACAGCGGCCACGGCACACAAATGGCCACGCACATGGGCCAGATGATGGCCGAGGTGATCGGCGGCAACGGCGAGGCGAATCCTTGGCGCGAGTTCGACTGGCCCGCGATTCCCGGACATACCGGCAAGCCCTGGTTCCTGCCGCTCGTCGGCACGTACTACCGCATCAAAGATGTTTTCTATTGATTGACCGACTGACCTAAAGACCCGATCGCAGATTCAGAACTGCGCACCCCACGCCACCCTCACGCGGAGATGTTTCCATGACCAAGGACAAATCGCTGGACGCTGTTGCCAACGCTGGCATCCGTCTCGAAGAGCTGACTCGCCGCGGGGCCTCGCGCCGCGACGTCCTGCGCGCGCTGGCCGCGGGCGGCCTGATGTCGATGACCGGTGCGGGCCTCCTCGCCGCGAGCGGCGCCGCGCTCGCCCAGGATGCGAAGCCGAAGCAGGGCGGCCGGATCCGCGTCGCAACGCAGTCCGCGTCCGCGGCCGATACGCTCGATCCGGCAAAGGGCGCGCTCGGCACCGACTACGTGCGCGCCAACATGTTCTACAACGGCCTGACCGAACTCGATTCGCATCTCGGCGCGCGGATGGCGCTTGCCGAGTCGCTCGAAACGAAGGATGCGACCGTGTGGGTCGTGAAGCTCCGAAGCGGCGTGCAATTCCACGACGGCAAGTCGCTCACGCCCGCCGACGTCGTCTATTCGATCATGCGCCACAAGGACCCGGCGACGGCATCGAAGGCGAAGACGCTCGCGGACCAGGTGAAGGAAGTGAAGGCCACCGGCCCGAACGAAGTGACGATCACGCTCGAAGGCGCGAACGCCGACCTGCCGGTGATCCTCGCGACGTCGCACTTCCTCATCATCAAGGACGGCACCAAGGACTTCAAGACGGCCATCGGCACGGGCCCGTTCAAGGTCAAGGAATTCTCGCCGGGCGTGCGCACGGTCGGTGTGAGAAACGAGAAGTACTGGAAGCCGGGCATGCCGCATCTGGACGAGATCGAACTGATCGGCATCGGCGACGAACCCGCGCGCGTGAACGCGCTCCTCTCCGGCGACGTGCAATTGATCAACGCGGTGAGCCCGCGCTCGACCGAGCGCATCAAGGGCACGAGCGGCTACACGATCCTGGAGACGAAGACGGGCACCTACACCGACCTCATCGTGCGCGACGAGGGCGGCATCACCGGCACCGAGGATTTCCGCCGCGGCATGATGTACCTGATGGACCGCGAGCAGATCCGCCGCGCGGTGTTCCGCGGCTATGGCGCGATCGGCAACGACCAGCCGATCGATCCGACCAACAAGTACTACATGGCGGGCCTGCCGCAACGCGGCTTCGATCCCGACAAGGCCAAGTTCCACTTCCAGAAGGCCAAGCTCGGCAGCGCGCCGGTGCAGATCGTGGCGTCGCCGGCGGCGGACGGCTCCATCGAAATGGCGATGTTGCTGCAACAGGTCGCGCCGCAGGCGGGCCTCAACCTGCAGGTGACGCGCGTTCCAGCCGACGGCTACTGGTCGAATCACTGGATGAAGCATCCGCTCGGCTTCGGGTCGGTGAATGGACGCCCGAGCGCGGACGTGATCTTCACGCAGTTCTTCAAGTCCGACGCGCCCTGGAACGAGGCGAACTGGAAGAGCCCGCAGTTCGACCAGATGCTGGTCGCCGCGCGCGGCGAGCCGGACGACGCGAAGCGCAAGAAGATCTACGGCGACATGCAGGTGCTCGTGAACCAGACGGGCGGCGTCGGCATTCCGCTGTTCCAGAGCTCGATCGATGCGCATACGACCAAGCTGAAGGGCCTCGGTTCGGTTCCGCTCGCGGGCCTGATGGGCTTCGCGTTCGCGGAGAACGTCTGGCTCGAAGCCTGAGGCTTTCCCTCGCACGAAGTACGAAGCACGCCGCGTCGATGCGGCGTGCGCCCCCAACCCAGGAGGCGATACCGATGAAAGCACACGCGCAACGACTCATCGCCGCGCGCCTCGGACTCGCGCTGCTCACGCTGCTGCTGGTGTCGGCGGTGGTGTTCGCGATCACCGGCCTGCTTCCCGGCGACGCCGCGCAGCAGGCGCTCGGCCAGGCGGCCACGCCGGAAGCCGTGGCTGCGCTGCGGCATCAGTTCGGGCTCGACCAGCCCGCGCTCTCGCGCTACTTCCAGTGGCTCTTTCATATCGTGAGCGGCAACTTCGGCACCTCGCTGTCGAACAACCTGCCGGTCAGCGAACTGATTGCCACGCGCCTGCCGAATTCGCTCGTGCTCGCCGGACTGACCGCGCTCGTCTCCGTGCCGATCGCGCTCGTGATCGGCATCTCGTCGGCGATGTTCCGCGGCTCGCTCCTCGACCGCGCGCTCAACGTGCTCACGCTCTCGACGGTTGCCGTGCCCGAGTTCCTGATCGCGACCGTCGCGGTGCTGATCTTCGCGGTGAAGCTGCGCTGGCTGCCGGCGCTGTCGTATCTGTCGGAGGTGTCGTCGTTCGGGGCGCTCCTGCGCATCTACGCGATGCCCGTGATGACGCTGTGCTGCGTGATCGTCGCGCAGATGGCGCGCATGACGCGCGCCGCCGTGCTCGACCAGCTGAACGCGTCGTATGTGGAGATGGCGCTGCTCAAGGGCGCCTCGCCGATGCGCATCGTGCTGCGCCACGTGCTGCCGAACACCATCGGTCCGATTGCCAACGCGGTTGCGCTCTCGCTGTCGTATCTGTTCGGCGGCGTGGTGATCGTCGAGTCGATCTTCAACTATCCGGGGCTCGCGAGCCTGATGGTCGATGCCGTCACCAACCGCGACATGCCGCTCGTGCAGGGCTGCGTGATGGTGTTCTGCGTCGCGTACCTGACGCTCGTGCTGATTGCCGACCTGTGCCAAATCGTATCCAACCCGAGGCTGCGTCAACGATGATCCGACCCGCCACCACTCCCCACGCCACCACCGTTCTATACGCGGTCTCGGAAAACGAAGCCGACGTGGCCGCGCCCGCGCTGCAGGAACCGCTGCCCGAAGTGATCGCCGTGCGGCCCGGCGTGCTGCGCCGCCTGACGCACCGCTTCTCCGTGCTCGGCCTGATCGGCCTCGTGATCGTCGTGTTCTGGCTCGTCGTCGCGTTCATCGGGCCGCTCGTCGCGCCGTACAAGGGCGGCGTGCTGACCTCGACGGAAATCTTCGGCACCTACAGCGCCGCCTATCCGCTCGGCACCGATTACCTGGGCCGCGACATGCTGAGCCGCATTCTCTACGGCACGCGCTATACGGTCGGGCTGGCGCTCGCGGCGGCCGTCCTCGCGAGTTGCATCGGCATCTTCTTCGGGCTGGTTGCGGCCGTGTCGGGCCGCTGGGTCGACGAGATCCTGAGCCGCCTCTTCGACGCGCTGATCTCGATTCCGAGCAAGGTGCTCGCGCTCGTCGTGATCGCCGCGTTCGGCTCGTCGATTCCGATGCTCACGATGGTGGCCGCGCTCGCCTACATTCCCGGCGCGTTCCGTATCTCGCGCTCGCTCGCGGTCAACCTGATGACGCTCGAATACGTGCAGGTGGCGCGGGCGCGCGGCGAAGGGCTGTTCTACATCGCGGGCGTCGAAGTGCTGCCGAACATGATCCACCCGATGCTCGCGGACTTTGGCCTGCGCTTCGTGTTCATCGTGCTGCTGTTGAGCGGCCTCAGCTTCCTGGGGCTCGGCGTGCAGCCGCCGAACGCCGACTGGGGCTCGCTCGTGCGCGAGAACATCGGCGGCCTCGCGGAAGGCGCGCCCGCCGTGCTGATGCCGGCCGTGGCGATTGCAACGCTGACCATCGGCGTGAATCTCTTGATCGACAATCTGCGCCGCAAGAGCGGGCGCGGGGGAGCCGCATGATGAACATGATCGAAGTGAAGGGCCTGCGCGTGACTGGCGGCGTGGCGCCGGACGCGGTCGTCGAGATCGTGAAGGGCGTCGATTTCACGGTGAAGAAAGGCGAAGTGCTCGCGCTGATCGGCGAATCGGGTTCGGGCAAGACGACCATCGCGCTGTCGCTGCTCGGCCATGCACGCTCGGGTTGCTCGATTTCGGGCGGCTCGGTGCGCGTCGGCGAACTCGACGTGCTCTCGCTCGACGAGCGCGGCCGGCGCGCGCTGCGTGCGCGCACCGTCGCGTATGTGGCGCAGAGCGCCTCTGCCGGCTTCAACCCGGCGCGCACGATCATGGATCAGGTGACCGAGCCCGCGCTCCTGCACAAACTGACGACGCCCGCCGCCGCGCGCGAGAAGGCCATCGGCCTGTTTCGCTCGCTCGCGCTGCCGGCGCCGGAGACGATCGGCGCGCGCTATCCGCATCAGGTGTCGGGCGGGCAATTGCAGCGCCTGATGGCGGCGATGGCCCTGATCACCGATCCGGCCGTCGTCGTGTTCGACGAACCGACGACCGCGCTCGATGTCACCACGCAGATCGAAGTGCTCGCGGCGTTCAAGAAGGTGATCCGCGAACTCGGCACGACAGCGGTGTATGTGTCGCACGATCTCGCGGTGGTCGCGCAGATGGCGGACCGCATCGTCGTGCTGAACGGCGGCACGGTGCGCGAGAATGGCACGACGGCGCAAGTGCTCGATGCCCCCGCCGATGCCTACACGCGTCAGCTGCTGGCGGCCACGCGCCGTCCCGAGCCCGAAGCCGTGGCGGTGTCGAAGGACACGGTGCCGCCGCTCCTCGAAATCCGCGGGCTGAGTGCGGGCTACGGGCGCATCGACAGCAAGGGCGTGCCCGCCGTGCGCGTGCTTGACGACGTCAGCCTGAAGATCGCGCGCGGCAGCACGCTCGGCGTGATCGGCGAATCGGGCTCGGGCAAGACGACACTTGCGCGCGTGGTCGCGGGTCTCGTCGATCGCGCGCGCGGCGACGTGCTGCTCGATGGCAAGCCGCTGCCCGCGCAGTTGTCGAAACGCACGCTCGATCAGTACCGGCGCATCCAGATCGTGTTCCAGAACGCCGATACCGCGCTGAACCCGAGCCGCACGATCGCCGACATCCTCGCGCGGCCGATGAACTTCTATCACGGCCTGCGGGGCAACGCCGCGCAAAAGCGCATGCTCGAACTGCTCGATCTGGTCAAGCTGCCCGCATCGATTGCGAAGCGTCAGCCGGGCGGCCTGTCGGGCGGACAGAAGCAGCGCGTGAATCTCGCACGCGCGCTCGCCGCCGATCCGGCGCTCATCCTTTGCGACGAGGTGACGTCGGCGCTCGATACGGTCGTCGGCGCGGCGATCCTCGAACTGCTCGCCGAATTGCGCCGCGAGCTGGGCGTGTCGTACATGTTCATCAGCCACGACATCTCGACGGTGCGCGCGATCTGCGACGAAGTCATCGTGCTCTATGCCGGCCAGCGTGTGGAAGCGGGCCAGCGCGACGTGCTCGCCGCGCCGCCGTATCACCCGTACACGGGGCTGCTCGTCGATTCGGTGCCCGCGCTGCAGCCGGGCTGGCTCGACGCGCGCCGCGAGATCGCGGGCGCCGTGCTCCCGCCGATGGGCGCAAGCAGCGGTCTCGGCGAACTGTGCAGTTTCCGCGCGCGCTGTCCGGTGCGCATCGACGGCAAGTGCAACGTCACGCCGCCATCGATGAAGAAGCTGCCTTCGGGCGCAGAGATCCTGTGCCATCACTCCGGCGCGGAACTGAACCGCATGCAGACAGCCGATCCGGTGGCCGCATGAGCGGACGCTTCGTGCGGGTAGCGGAACAGGGCCGCAAGACCTTTGCGATCCAGATCGATGGCGTGATGGCGCAGGCCGCCGAGGGCGACACGCTGATGGTCGCGCTCCTCACCGCGCAGGACGCCTTGCGTGATTCCGAATTCGGCGATGGCCGCCGGGCCGGCTTTTGCCTGATGGGCGCGTGCCAGGACTGCTGGGTGTGGACGGCCGACGGCAGCCGCATGCGTGCCTGCACGACGCCGGCCGCGCCCGGCATGTCGATCGTGACGCGGCTTTCTGCTGCCGGGGAGGGTGTATGGCCGCGCGGGTAGTCGTGATCGGGGCGGGGCCCGCGGGCGTGCGCGCGGCCCAGGCGCTCGTGGAGGCGGGGCTGACGCCGGTCGTCATCGACGAAGGGCGGCGTGACGGCGGGCAGATCTATCGACGGCAGCCGGACGGCTTCTCGCGTTCGTACGAAACGCTCTACGGCACGGAAGCCGGGCGCGCTGCGGCGTTGCATCGCGACTTCGACGCGCTCAAAGGCCGCATCGACTATCGGGCGGATACGCTCGTCTGGAACATTGGCGCGAAGCACTTGCATCTCGTCAGCGGCACGCAGTACAGCGAACTCGCCTTCGATGCGCTGATCGTCTGCAGCGGCGCGACCGACCGCCTGATGCCCGTGCCCGGCTGGCACCTCGCCGGCACCTATAGCCTCGGCGGCGCGCAGGTCGCGCTGAAGTCGCAGGGCTGCGCGATCGGGAAGCGTGTCGTGATGATGGGCAGCGGTCCGTTGCTGTACCTCGTCGCCGCACAGTACGTGAAGGCGGGCGCGACGGTCGCGGCGGTCCTCGATACTTCTACCGCGATGCAACGTCTGCGCGCGTTGCCGCAGTTGCTCGCAATTCCTGCCGCCTTGAAGAAGGGCATCGCGCTGATCGGCGTATTGAAGCGCTCGCGCGTGCCGGTCCACCGCGGTGTGACGCCGGTGCGCATCGACGGGACGACGGAACATGGTGTCGCGGGCGTGCAGGTTGCGCTCGCCAACGGCTCGAAGCTCGACATTGCGTGCGACGCCGTCGCGCTCGGTTATCACCTGCGTCCCGAAACGCAGCTCGCGGATCTCGCTGGCTGCGAGTTCACTTTCGACGACGCCGCGCAGCAGTGGCTGCCGCAGATCGACGAAGACGGCCGGAGCAGCGTGAAGGGCGTGTATCTCGCAGGCGACGGCGCACGCGTGCGCGGCGCCGATGCGGCCGAACGCTCCGGCCGTCTGGCGGCGCTGTCCGCGCTTGCCGACCTCGGCATCCGGGCCGCAAGCCCCGCAACCTTGCGCGCCGACCTCGCGCGCTTCACGCGCTTCGCCGCCGGCTTGCGCGCAGCGTTTCCGTGGCCTGCGCGCTTCGCGGCGAGCCTGCCGGACGACACCATGGTGTGCCGCTGCGAAGCGATCACGGCCGGAGAACTGAGGCGCGTCGTGCGCGAGACGGGCGCTGCCGAAGCAAATCGCGCGAAGGCGTTCTCGCGCGTCGGCATGGGACGCTGCCAAGGGCGTTTCTGCGCCCACGCCGGCGCCGAAGTGATCGCGGCGGAGGCGCGTGTGCCATTGTCGTCGGTCGGTCGCTTGCGCGGACAGGCGCCCGTCAAGCCGATGCCGGTGGCCATCGAGGAGCAGGCAACGGAGGAGAGCACGCAATGAGCGAGCAGGCCGATGTGATCGTGATCGGCGGCGGCATCATGGGAGCGTCGACGGCGTTCTTCCTGAGGCGCCGCAAGCGTTCCGTGATCCTGCTCGAGCGCGGCCTGACGGGTCAGCAGGCGAGCGGCGTCAACTTCGGCGGCATTCGCCGGCAGGGACGCGCGCTGCCGCAACTCGCGATGGCAAATCGCGCGCTCGATACGTGGCGGCGCTCGAAGGAACTGTTGAAAGAAAACGTCGAGTTCCTCGCGTCGAGCCATACGCGCGTCTGCTATCACGCCCACGACGCCGAATACTTCGATCGCTACGCCGCCGACGCCCGCGCCTATGGCCTCGACCTCGAAGTGCTGCATGGCGCCGCGATGTTCGAGCGTTTTCCGTTTCTCGGACGCGAGGTGCTGGCCGCATCGATCTCGCCGCTCGACGGCCACGCGAACCCGCGCCTTGCCGCGCCAGCGTTCGCGCGCGCGGCCGCGCGGCTCGGTGCGCGCATCGTCGAGAATACGGAGATCGTGCGCGTGGAGAAGGAGGGTGGCGGCTTTCGCGTCGAGAGTTCGGCGGGCGACGTCTATCGCGCGGCGCAGCTCGTGATCTGCGCGGGCGCGTGGGCGAGCGCGCTTACGCGGCAGTTCGGCGAGCCGGTGCCACTCGTCGCGCGCGGGCCGCAGATGGCGGTTACCGAGCCGGTGCCGTACGTGTTCAGGTCGTCGATGGGCGTGTACACGTCGGTGAAGGCGGAGAGCATCTATTTCCGGCAGATTCCGCGCGGCAACATCATCCTGGGCGGCGGGCCGCCCGGTCCCGCCGATGCCGCCACGCGCCGCGCGTCGGTGCTGCCGCACAACACGGTGGGCCAGCTTGCGCAGTTGCGCCGCCTCGTGCCCGCGATGGCGCCGCTCAACGTGATCCGCGTGTGGAGCGGTGTTGAGAGCTATCTGCCGGACTCGGAGCCAGTGATCGGTCCCAGTTCGAAGGTCGACGGCCTGTTCTATGCGTTCGGCTTCAGCGGTTCGGGCTTTCAGATCGGGCCGGGCGTGGGCGAGACGCTGGCCGAACTCGTCGATACCGGTGCGACGCCGATCCCGCTCGATTCGTTTTCCATCCGGCGTTTTGCCGTCGCGCCGTCTACTCCGGTGCTTTCGACATGATTCCCACCAAGACAGCGGCACCGCTCGACGATGTCCTCGCGTTCATCGAAGCGCATTTCGACGAGCCGGTGCGGCTTGCGCAGCTTGCAGAGCTTTCGGCGCTTTCGGTATCGCGGTTTGCGACCGTGTTCCGGCAGCAGATTGGGTTGTCGCCGTATCGGTATCTGTGCGGCGTGCGGATCCGGCGCGCGCAGACGCTCTTGCTCGCAGGCGTGCCGGGGTCGGTGGTCGCGGCCGAGGTCGGGTTCTTCGACCAGAGTCATTTCGCAAGGCACTTCAAGCGGTTTTGCGGGATGACGCCGAGTTCGTTCTTGCAGAGCGCGGGGCGGTAGGGCTGGGGCGAGCCGCGGTCGCACCGTTTGATTTTGACGTGCTTCTATGGAACTTGTATTTTTATTGGTCTATTAGCTCTGCCCCTGTGCGGGGCGGCAGTCACTTTCTTTGCTGCTGCAAAGCGAGGAATCGACCGTAAAACCTTATCAGGCGGGGTTTTCACGGAAAAATACCCTCTTTCACCCCCATTTCTACCCCCCTGATGAACTTGTTGGGAATATGCGAAAAACCCGCTGCCCGAAAATTCCGAAAATGTACGCGAGAGTGCGCGCGCAGTCATTTTGAGCATCCTCGCGGCAGGACTGTGTCCCGGACGCTAGCGCCACGCGAATAAAGCAGCTTCCCTTGCCCATTCCTCGCATCCGTATTCATGTCGATAGCGGTTTCTTCGCCATTGTGAACCCACGTCATCATAACGCCGTTCATATTCCCGCCGACCGGCCAAGGATAGTGGTAGACCTTTATCACGGGCTGTCCGTACTGCCGTAGAAATCGTGCGAGAGTAGCGGTGTAATCTGCATCGAAGTCAATTATCCGCAAGTAAGACGTTACGCCCCGCGACGGGCATACGACAAAGGTTCCGTCTACGGACGGTCCGATTCGATTCAAGAAACGATAGGTATGGTCCGATTCATCGCCTGACATGATTAGGCCACGTCTCTCCGCGATTGCACGCAACTCGCTCAAGGACATCCCTGAACGAATTCCATCAACATCAAATGAATAACTAGGCCCCGAAAGAAAGGAAAGCGAAACCGCGCATACTGCGAACGCTGCTCTCATCTTGTCACCTTGGAGAATTCGATTCGCGTACGTTGCGTCCGCCACGCGCGCGTCGCGAAATTATTCCATTCCAACTTTCCGCAAGAATCTTTCAGCAGGTGCCTGGTTGAGCCAATCCGCGCCGGGTCGGGGTAGCGGGCGAAGCGGGAATGGCCCGACAAGGGTCCACTCGGCGAACTAGAAACCGCTCGTGAAGGTGGGTGCAGATGGTAGGGCCACCGCACCCTTCCAGCGGCTTCTGCGCGAGGTTTTGTGCACGACTGTTCGTGGCATGGCTCGCAGCCGACCCAGAGCGGAAGTTGTTCAGTTGAAATAGCAGACATTCAACATCCCCTAGAAGGAAAGGTTGAGCATCGATCTATTGAATGTGGTTGTCAGCAAAGAATCTCTCCCAAACACCAATGACCTCCGAAACAAGATCTTCTGCTGCGATTTTGGAGCCATCTTTCATTTGGATCTTCAGCCGCCAAGGTGGTTGTGATGTAGGTGCAATTCCTTGTTCGCCCGCCTGTTCCGATACCTCCGCTATATGGAGCCGGCTGGTTTGCGCGGTAGGTGAAATATTGACGTTGGCAACTATGGGAGGATGCTCCCGATACGGACCGCGCTCCAAGGTAAGGATCAAGTGCTTACTGGCGTTGCAGAGATCGCGACATGCCCCGAGCGAATCCGAACCATTGAGTAGGGCGGTAACTGTTCCCTTCAACTCAGGGCGAAATGCCTTGACCCAGTCCAGAAGATGGTAGGCACTGATTGCAAAATTGAACAGCGAGTCGCGAACCGCCGATTGATCGCAAATGCTCAGCGCTTGAGTTAAGGCCTCGCCGTCGCGCCTCGCCTTGTCGAGCAGCTCTACGGGACTGCCGTAGATAGCACTAAGAAGTTTCATGTCGACCCCAATGTAGGTTCACGTGGCAGGCATGTTGTTGCCGGAATTGACCGGCGCTGGAATAGGCTCATTATTTTGAATCACATTTCTCTGCTTAGAACGGCAGCCAATCAAGCTGCGAACATCGCCTCACCCTCTGCATCGTGTCCGTGGTGCATGCGTTCATGCATTGCATAGGATTGGGCTTGTTCTGACATGTCGCCATGCATTGGGTTGCTTCCGTCAAAGCTCGCTGCGAATCGTCCTTCCCTTGAGCCATAGCGGCAAGCAA
The DNA here is from genome assembly GCF_001544975.2 of Caballeronia arationis. Lineage (GTDB taxonomy): Bacteria > Pseudomonadota > Gammaproteobacteria > Burkholderiales > Burkholderiaceae > Caballeronia > Caballeronia arationis. The sequence continues at coordinate 47,377 of NZ_FCOG02000028.1, forward strand.
TGCTGTTGAATCAAGATAGGGCATGCGAGGCACGAGATAGCGCTGTAATCGGGCAAGGTTTTGCTGCGCGTCAGCGGCGAGCTTTTTTATCGCCTGATCAACCTGGGAATTAGAAGGCGGTTCTGTCATTGCGTTCTGGTAGATATCGACCTGGTTTCTCACGATCGGCACGCAATACGCCGCCCGAAGATCGACATCGTTCGGCGGCTGCAGTTGTTGCTGCGCGAAGCCATGAATGGGTATCTGGGCGAAGAGGAGAACCGCGAGCTTTTTCTTTAGAGATTTCATTCTTACTCTTCAAAAAAAGGCGAGTGTCCCTGTTAGAGCACACCCGCCTTTGCGTCATTCCGTGCTGTCGCTTTTGACGATCCGGCGCAGCGTGTCGCCTTCGACATACCGCCAGTTGATTGCGCCGTCTGGCATCGACTCATCAGGCGCGTCATACACGCCAGCGAAGCCCAAGCCATTTTCGTCGATGAACAGCAGCAGAAGCCTGCCATCCACTCGTGAACGCATCAAGCGAGCATGATCAAAATCACACGCGTCAGGCTGAGTCTGAAGAAAGTGCCACACGGTTACATCGCATATTTTCACCGCTTCTTCTTGGCTCAGGCCACAGCCCGTTTCCAACACAAGTTGATACCCCTTCGAGGGATTCACCATCGCTTCTCTCCATTGAGGGTTGAAGTAATGGCGAACGGCGGGCGCTATGTTCCGGGCTATAAGCGTGCCGTGCGCCCGCACCCCAAATCGAATGATCCAAGTGTACGTAACGCCCATACCACTCCGCGATCCGGTGCATCGAGAGCGCGCTTGCCATCAGCGCGAGAGCGACGCATTGAAGCCTTCCGGCCAGAACACCGGGTAAATGATGGGCCGTTTTGCGTGTTCAGAGGAACCGGGTATACCCGCGGAAAACGCTTCACGCCCTTGCCGCGCTTGCGCACATCCTTCTCAAGCCAGAACGGCGAATCGGTCATCGGCGTGGCACGTAGGCGCGCACGAAGTTCTCATCGGTGGTCGGTCCCGCGACGGCGGGCACCGGCTCGGGCATCGCGGGCGGCTCAGTCACCTTCAGTTCGCGCAAGCGGTCGGTGACAAGCTCGCCGCAGGCTTCTTCAAGCGGCATGTTCTCGCTCTTCGCGTAGCTTTCGAGCAAGCGCCGGGTGCCCGGTGTGAGCCATGCGATTGTGGGATGCGAAGCCATCGACCATCTCCCGTGAAGAGGATGAAGGGTGCGCGGTAACTCGCGGTGCCGCGCCACCGCCGCACGCTGCGTGTTGACCGTCACGAAGTGTGCGGTGCCGACTGATGGAACGCGCTTAACCGAACATCATCCGGCCCGAAGCTGGTTTCAAGCCCACGGCTTCTTCGAGGTCGGCGCGGCGTTGGCCTTCGTCGCGGCGGTGTCGCAGCGCATCCGCGAAGACGGCGTGAGGCGAAGCTTCATCCCCACTGCGCACAGCACCGCCGCGCTCGTGCTCATCACGAACACCGCCGGATGCGTCACCCGGCGCCCGCGCGGGCCGTCGATCACCGCACCATCGCGGGCAATTTCCGCCGCCGCGCTTTCCAAGTTAGCGCTCGCGCACACGAAGGCCCGCAACAGCGGCATATCACGCGCAGTGAAGAAGTCGGCGGGCAGCGAGCCAACCACTTCGCGCCACGTGCGCCGGGCGGCCGGTGACAGCCCGGGCGGTGCCGCAAGCGGTGCCCGTGCCACCAGTTGCAGTGGTGGGGCTTCGAGTTCGGACGCCGATTGGCGTCCACGATGGCGAGCGGGCATAGTCGAACTCCTTGGCTTCGGTACCACTGGCTTCGAGCCAGATTGCGGCCCGGTTCGAGCCGAGGTAGTGGCACCTTCAATCGTGCCGATTATGCGCCAATTTGAGGGGCCAATTCATGCAAATAGTGCGGCCCACTTTTAGGGCTTTTGAGAAGCGGAGGGGCTCACGGGGTTCCCAAAAGCCGTCTTGCTTCTTAGGGTATACCCGCCCCTGTCTCTTCCCCCGATTATTTGAACCGCGGGTGCGTATCGTCCATCGGCAAGCCGCTCGCGTCGCACCAAAGTCTTCGCTTGCCTTGCTCTTCGAGTGTCTTCTTCGCGTGGCACGTAGTGCATAAGCTTTGCAAGTTGTCTTCGTAATCGGTGCCACCGTGAGCGAGCGGCACGCGGTGATCAACTTCGGTGGCTTCCGTGAGTAAGCCTTGCGCTTCGCAATGCGCGCACAACGGGAAGCGCCGAAGTTGACGCTCGCGGATAGCGGACCATGCACGGCCGCGTGTGCGGTTGGTGTACTTGCTCATCTAGTCCACCCCTGCAATGAAGAAGCGATTCGAGTCCTCTCAACCGTAGGCGAAGCGCATCAGTTGCGCTGCCGTCCAGCCGTGGAAGCGCATGCGCTCGTCGTCCGCAAGCAAAGCATCGAGGCTTCGGAAATAGGCGATGCAGTGCGCCGCGTTGTCTCTGTCGAAGGCAGTGCCATAGCGTGCGGCAACAGTGGCTTCGGCCGCGCTCTTCGTTGCTTCGTAGAGTTCGCGGGCTTGGAGTTTTGTCGTGAAGTAGTCCATGCCCGCGCATAACGGCATCACGTCCGGAAACTTGAGCGGTCATCGATACAGACCGGGGCGCGTGGTGAAGATGCTCGTGCCGGTGCTCGCGGCGTACTCCTTCTTCGCCTTGGCACTGTCGGTGATGCGTCCGACCACCAGACCACCGGGCAGCATGAAGAGCGCGGCATCGACACCGGGCGCGAACTCACGCAGCACCACGGCATTGCGATCCAGTGCGAGCCCGCACTTGAGTGCATCGCGTAGTTGGTGGGTGAGGTCGGTGCGCGCGGCCTTGATGATGTCGAGTGAGTCGAGTGTGGCCGGTTGCAGAATCACGATGCGTTCGCCCGCAACAGGTGGTGCTTTGGATAGCTTGCTCATCGTGCGTCTCCTTGTTGGCGCAATAGGCGGATGGTGTGCGTGGCATCGTCTTCGTCATCCTGATCATCGGGCGGTGGTGGTCGCGGATGGTCATCGAGCGCGGCATCAACGAAGACGGCAAAGCTTGGGAACACGGGCGCGCAGTGATGCCGGGTGAGCACGGTGCGCACGGCAGCATCAAACACGGTGCTGGCGTGCACGGCACTGAGCGATGAGCTGCCATGCTTGCGCCATGCGCTCACGTGTTGCTCGGCAAGCGCCATCGCCTCTTCGAGCATGGTGGTGCGCTCGGCATCGTCGGCGGGTAACAGCAAGTCGGTGTGCATGATATGTCTCCGGGTCACTTGCCACGCGCGACGGCAGCCGCCGGGAATACACCACCGAGCACCACCGCCGCGCCGGGTCGTGCGGTCCAGTTGACATACGCAATCGAGCGCGCGCCGATCAGGTTTTCTTGCCACAGGTTCAGCCATTCGGAACCGCCGCCTTCGATTTGCATTTCCACCGCCGCTTCGGTGCTCGGATCAATGTCGATCACGGGGCCAGCCACCGCGACGCTCGAAGGATCGAGCAGGATCAGGGTGTTAGCGGGCACGCCTTGATTCGCGATGGCAGGTAAGCCCGCTAAGCGGCTCACGCCACCCGTCATGAGGTCCGCCGCGCCGATGCCAGCGCCCATCATGCCGAAGGCGAAGGCCAAGCCGGGATTCATCAGCCACACCGCCGAAGCCAGATCGCCATCGAAGGCTTCGATCATCTCAGCCATATCGCCGCTCAGGTCCGCCGCCGAGCTTCCCGAACTTGCGATCACGGTGGCATCGGCGGTGACGCTCGCGGGCTTCTCGCCGGGCACACCCGCGTTCGCCGGGTCCGCGAAGGCTTTGGCTATCTCGGCGTTATTCCCCGCCGACAGTCCGCGCGCAATCGCAAGATCAGCGACCGGGCCGAACGTGCGCATCTGCTCGATGGGCGCGAAATAGAGCGATCCCACCTTGAGCACATCGAGCGAATGCAGCGACAGGCCGCCACCAGACACCGGCAGCGGCGTGCCTTCGCCCACCCATGCGCCGGTAGCGCCCGAGTCTTGCAGCAGGAAGCGGGAATTGAAGCCAACCTGAAGAAGCCCGCCACTCGCCGCGTTGATTTGCCCGAGCAAGTTGCTGCGCGGAGACACGCCGAGCAAGCCGGTGCTCGCGAGACGCGCGGTGCTGTCGTCAACGATTGAGCCGGTGCCGTCGATGTCACGCTGCACCAGCCGATATGGGATTGAGTTCGCGCCGTGGTTCGCTTCGATAAAGGCGCGGGCGCTGAGAAAATCGCCTTTGCTCAGCGCGACGGCGCGCGCCATCCGCGCATACGCCAAGGGCACTTCATCCGCGATCAGGTTTGCCATGTTGGTGCTCCATTGAGGGGTTAAGGTGAGCGCTCAGCATCGCGCGGGCATCGAGCGCGCACCAGAGGTTGAAACGGTCTCAAACCGGGTGAAACGGCTTCGAGCGGCCCGGCGCTTTCAATCGCGGCGCGTCACGTTCTCATCGATCATGGCGTCATAGCCAGTCTCAACGAAGAGCGCGCACGAAGCGAGGTCGTAGAGATACGAGCGCCCAAGACGGCGCACCCTGAGCAGCGGAGATAACCGGCCTTCGGCACGTTGCACCGCGAGCGCTTCGGTGCCGCGATAGCCCACAGCGCGAGTCGCGGCTTCTTCGGATATTTCGCCGCCCGGTGTCACGTCGATGCCTTCCTTGCGGCACCACGCACGCAAGGTGCTCAGGCGGCGCGTCACGCGCTCATCGAGGTCGGCGGTCATGGTGTCGTCACCTTCGACACCTTTGCGCCGTCCGTCGATGACTTCACGTGGATCACCTTGCGGCCGGTCGCGGTGCGTTGCTGATCGGCTTGCCGGGTGGCGGTGGCGGCTCGCAAGGCTTCCAGCGCGGCATCATGCGCGAGGTTTGCCCGGTAGGCTTGGACAAGCGCATCGTCGGCATGAAGCGGCTCCTTCGGCCAGTAACGCCCGCACAGGTCATCGTGAAACACCACCGGCCACACGCCGCGCACGTTGCCGTGCCCTTCCCCACAAGCCGGATCAAGCCAGGGCGGATCGTGGCGGCAGAAGAATTCCCCGTCCAGATTCACGGCGGTGGCATAGCGACAAGTTGCGCAGTTCGCGAGGTCTTCCAAGCGCGGCCCGAGCGGCAGCGGCTCACCGAGCACGAATACTTCGGATTCCGGTTTATTCATGGCGTAGCTCGATCAGAAGGCATCATCGAGGGTGTCATCGAGCAACAGCGCCTTCCTGTGCGGCGCGAAGCTTGGCGGTCACGAAGCGGTGCTTGCCGTCGCGCGAAGTGCGTTCGACCGCCACGCCGTAGAGTTTTCCAGCGAGCAAGGTGGTGATCATGAACGGTCTCCTTTCGAGCGCTTTACCGAGCGCGCGCAGAGCAAGCCAGTGACCATCGACGCGAACTCGCATATCGACTCGCGTGCATTGGGATCGCGGTCGGTCGCATACACGGTGAAGGCTTCGGCAAGCATGCCGATGTTAACGCGCGGATCGGCCGCCCATTGCTTAATCACGGCGGGCACGGCGGTGCGCTTGATGACGCCGAGCGCGCGCAGATAGGACGCCATCGACTTGGTGCGCTCGCGTACTTCCAACGGGGTGAGTGCGTCACCTTGCGATAGCAAAGCGCTTTTCTTGCTGCGCTGCACAGTGGGCGCTTTCTTCGTCCGTTCGCGCTCATTGTTATCGTCGGGCAGAGAAGCCGCCGACGCCGAAGGCGGCACCTCACGCGCGCGCGTGTTCAGCGGTGCGTGGCTATGCCGCTCCTGCCCCGTGTGCTTTAACCGCGTACTTTTACCGTGTATGTGGCTCACTGGTGAGCCCATTAGAGATGAGCAAATGAGCCCTTTACCGTTAGGCAAATGAGCCCATTTCACGCCGTTAATAGGCTCATCAGTGAGCCCATTTCCGGTCACTGTAATAGGCTCAGCAGTGAGCCCATTAGAAGGCTCGTCGTGGTCATCCGGAAGGCTCCTTTGGGCGAGTCGTTCCTTCATTTTATTGCGCAGTGCGGCAAGCGGCGGAACGTGGAATTCATAAGCGTGAATGCGCCCGGTCTTGCCGACCCGCTTCCCGGTATCGATCAAGATGCCGAGCTTGCGAAGGGTCGCAAAGTGACGCTTCACTTGCGCGCGACTGAAGCCGGTGCGCGCACACAGGTGGTCGATTGATGGAAAGAGCTTGTCGTCTTTTCGGTCTCGGACCATATCGGCCAGCACGAAGGCGAGCGGCCATGCCGGGCCGAGTTCCGGCATCAGCGCGACAGAGGCAAGGGTGGTGAAGGTCACGGCGTGCCCCGCTCGGTCTTCACCACGTGGGGAAGGTGCTCACTGGCGCGCGAGCGGGTGCGGCGGTACGATAGCGACTGCATCGCGGTCTTTCTCCAAATCTGTAGAACGCGAAGGCAACATCGAGCGGCCCGGAATACTCCTCCGGTGCCGCTTTTTTATTGCCTTCGTCCGGGCCGCATCGGCCTTAGCTCTCATCGGATTTGATCAAGACTCGCTCGCCGCTCGTTGAACATGTCGGCAAGGGTTAAGAGGCGGCGGCTCTGCGGCCACTCGCTTGTGTTGAGGATTACGCAGCGTCATCAGCGCCTTCGCGCTTTGCTCGTTTTGCTTCCTGTGCGCGCCGCGCTTTCATCCTGAGATAAGCATCGAAGTCTTCTTCGAGCCATGCCTCATTACCCACGAGCTTGAATGAGGTCGGGAAGTCCGGGTCGGAGTTTGCCAAGCGGCGCGCGGTGGTGCGTGAGCGTCCGATCTTGCTTGCGATGCCGTTAATGTTGATCACACGCAGGGGTTTGACTGCCTCCGCAGGAAGGTCCGGCTCTTGGATATTTCGCGGTCGGCCCGGTCCACGCTTCGCTTCGATTTGCTCGCTCATGGCGCTCCCTGCATCGCTTTGATTCGAATTGCTTAGCGAAATAATGTGCGAAAATCGGATACTTTTCAAGGTCACATTCCCGCCATGCAGAGACTTCGAAGAGAAGGATTTTTCGCGAACGGCGAGCGGGATTCGTTTGCGAAGTATGTGCAGATGCGTGGCATTGATGTGCATAGTGATGCACAGCGATGCAACTTGTGGCAGAAGATTCAGCAGCCGTGCGGGAAGCTTTTTCTCGTTCGTGTGAAGCGGCGCTCATTTATTTTTATTTCAATGAGCGGCCGTCTTCACATCGCATGCGCGGCTTCGAGCGGTTCGCGAAACACAGTGCCGAGCGGCAGCACCTTGGCGGCGGGTTCGCGCAAGTAATCGGCCCACGCTTGCATCAGCATCACGCGCGCATCGAAGTGCCGGGTGCGCTCATATGCCTTTTGCACCGCACCGCGCTTGTCATGCGCGAGCACGCTCTCAGCGATGTCGGCATCCACCTTGAGACGTTCAGTGAGGAAGGTGCGCAGCGATGAGCGCATTCCGTGGGTGGTCACGGTGCCGAGCGCATAGCCAAGCTTGCGCAACAGGCCCGCGAGGTCCGCATCCCAATGCGCGCGGCCGGTGCCCGAAGGAAACACCAGCGCTTCGGCACCACGTGCGCCCGGCAGCGCTTCGAGCAAGGCGAGCGCAGCATCACAGAGCGGCACATCGTGAGCGCGCTTGGTGGCCTTTCGGCCCTTCATGCGCGCGGCCGGGATGCGCCACACCTTCGCATCGGCGTCGATCTCGCCCCACACCCCGCCGCTCGCTTCGCCCGCGCGCACACCGGTAAGCACGAGAAATTCCATCAACCGGGCGAGGTTGCCATCGACGGCGCGCAACTTCGCCATGAAGCCGGGCATCTCGCGCCATGCGAGCGCGGCGCGGTGCTCGATGGCTTCGCCCACGGCGGGCATCAGGTTTTCAAGGTGCCCGGACCAGCGCGCCGGGTTCTCGCCTTCGCGATAGCCCGCGCTCTTCGCCCAATCGAGCACGCTCTCGATGCGTTGGCGCAGCAAGGTCGCGGTGGCGTGCTTCTTCGTCCAGATCGGCTCAAGCACTTTGAGCACGTGAGTGGTGTCAATCTCGCTCACGTCGAGGCGGCCGATGATCGGGTTTGCGTGCAATTCGAACCCGCGCCGCCATGCGTGTGTGTTGGCGTCGCTCCACCCGCTCTTTTGCAAGTCGATGTACTTCGTCGCCGCCTCCGCGACGGCGAGTCGCTTGGCAAGCGCGGCGCGCGCCACCTTGCGGGCGTGTTGCTTCTGTCCGAGCGGATCGATGCCGCTTGCCTTGAGCTTGCGGGCATCGGCGGCTTTTTCGCGTGCTTGCGCGAGCGTGATGGCCGGGAAGGGGCCAAGACCCATCTCGCGCTTGCGCCCGTGCAAGCCGTAGCAATAGAGCCAGCTTTTGGAGCCGGACGGCGTGACTTGTAGAATCAAGCCCGCGCCGTCTGGGTGATAGCCCGGCTCTGTGAGAGACTTGATGGCGGAAGCAGTGAGGCGGTGGATACTACGCATGAGGATTCTCCGAGGCGGCGTCACTTCACCCCCCTTTCTACCCCCCTCAAAGCGTGAGGCGGTTTGAATCGGTTTGAAGCGATCTGAAGCGATCTGAAGCGATCTGAAGCGGAGAATTGTACTAAATTCGTTGATCCATAAGGGTTTATCGGGCGTCTCGCCGCTTCACGCTTGGATCGAGTGTAGGCTTACTTTCTTTCTGCTGCAAAGAAAGTAACCAAAGAAAGCAGCTTTTTCAGGCAACAGTCTTAGGACGGCAACGCACTGGCAATACCGATTGGCCCAGCGCCTAAGTGTCGCCCTCAAAGGACCATAGGGGCTTGGTGCGCGGCACGCACTGTGAAATCGCACAGTGAACAAGTTGGCACAGCGGTCATTCATCCGTTTTCGCTTCGCTGGACGAGAGGTACATCAGTCGCACGGTTGAGGTTCGCGGTCGAGGTTGCAATCCACTGGTTTTCGGTTGTGCCGTTCGTCCAAGCGAAGCGCGGACGGACCGGAACGAAGTGCATACCACTCTGTTGGAGTGCGAGAGGTGTCAGTGCGTGCGCGCGCCAAGCCCAGTGGTCCTTTGAGGGCGACACTTAGGCGCTGGGCCAGTTAGTGATGCGAGGGCGGTGACGTTTTGTGACTGCTGCCTGAAAAAGCTGCTTTCTTTGCTTACTTTCTTTGCAGCAGCAAAGAAAGTAAGTCCCGCCCCGGACAGGGGCAGAGCTAATAGACCAAAAAGAAAGCAAGTTCCACAGAAGCCCAAAGCGCATCACAACGGCTTGACCACGTCCACGACAAGCCCATTCTCCGCGAGCGCCTCGCGCAGCCCCAACCCCGGATACGCGCGATCGACGATCGCCATATCCGCGCGCGTCTCCTCGATGATCCAGTCTCGCAGATCGGCGACGACCGGCCGCAGCGGCCGGTTCTCCGGCCACACGAGGCAGCAGCGCCGGTTCGTCACGACGACTTCCTGCTCCGCGGGCAGCAAGGCGCCCTGGGAAAGCCAGTGCGACACCACATTGAGCCAGCCAAGCGCGATGCCCTGCCCGAGCAGCGCCGCCTGCACGACGATCGCGTAGTCGTTGAAACTCAGCATGCCCGCCGAGTGCCGTCCGTGCCCGGCGAACGTGGCGAAGCGCTCGTGCCAGCCGCGCTCGCCGTCGTCCATGACGATCACCGTATCGCCCTGCTCGCGGCCCGCCGCAGTCCCCGACGTCTCGTGATAACGCTGGTTGCAGACCGGCAGCAGCGTCTCCGGCATCACGAGCACGCCGTTGTCGCCGATTTCGTCCTCGCGCATGAAGCGCATGCCGAGATCGACATCGACGAGCGGTCCGCCGATGCGCCCCGAAATCAGCTGGAACCGCAGATCGACCGACGGAAACGCCTGGTTCAGCCGGCTCATGCGCGGCATCAGCCAGTGCGTGGTGAACGCGGTGGACACCGAAAGCGTGACCGATTCCACGCCCGTCGCGCGTGCCTCGATCTCGCGGATCGCGCTTTCTATCCCGTTGAAGCCTTCGGAAATTTTCCGGTAGAGAATCCTGCCGTTCTCGGTCAGTTCGATGCCGCCGCGCACGCGCTCGAACAAACGCACGCCCAGATGGTCTTCCATGCGTGACAGCATTCGGCTCACGGCGGGCTGGCTGACATACAGTTCCTGTGCGGCGCGCGTGAAGTTCCCGCAGCGCGCAGCGGCCTCGAAGACGAAGAGCGCATTGGCGCTCGGCAGTTTTTTGCGAAGGTTCGGCATGACCTGATGTTATGCCTGATCCAACAATTTGGGAATTGCCGCCAAAAAAGAGGCGGCCTATATTTTCTTCAACGCAGGCTTTTCAGCGAGACAAAGACGCAATGGACGCACGAGCGAAAACAGGTGTTTCGATCCGATCGGCAGCGAAGCGTTACGGCCCGGTCGTGGCCCTCGACGACGTTTCGCTCGACATCGCCCCCGGCGAATTCGTGTCGCTGCTCGGGCCCTCGGGATCGGGCAAGACCACGCTGCTCGGCATCCTCGGCGGCTTCGTGCAGCCGAGTTCCGGCGCGGTCTGGGTCGGCGAGCGCGACATTACATTTGCGCCGCCGCACAAGCGCGACATCGGCATCGTGTTCCAGAACTACGCGCTGTTCCCGCACATGACCGTCGGGGAGAACGTCGCGTTTCCGCTGCGCGCTCGCCGTCAGCCGAAATCGACGTGGGCGAAGAAAGTCGCCGATGCGCTCGCGATGGTCGAACTGTCGGGCTACGAAAACCGCGGCATCGGCCAGCTTTCCGGCGGCCAGCGCCAGCGCGTGGCGCTCGCCCGCGCGATGGTCTTCGAGCCGCAACTGATCCTGATGGACGAGCCGCTTTCCGCGCTCGACAAGCAGTTGCGCGAAACCATGCAGATCGAATTGCGGCGCCTGCATCGCAAGCTCGGCGCGACGATCGTCTATGTCACGCACGACCAGCGCGAGGCGCTCACGATGAGCGACCGCGTCGCCGTGCTGAAGAACGGCCGGCTCGTGCAGATCGACACGCCCGAGCGTCTGTACGACCGTCCGTGCGATGCGTTCGTCGCGAGTTTCATCGGCGAGGCGACGCTGCTTCACGTGACGCGCGCCGGCGACGATGCCGTGCGTCTCGGCGATACCGTCTTGCGCACCGCGCATCCGCTGCCGCGCGGCGACAAGCTGCTGCTCGCGGTGCAGACGGAAAAACTCGTGATCGACAGCGGCGACGCGACGAACGGCGTGAACCGTCTTTCATGCCGCGTCACCGAGGTGCTGTATCAGGGCGAGAGCCTGCGCGTGTTCGCCGCGCTCGCCGACGGCACGCCGATCAGTCTCAGGCAGCCGGGCAGCCACGACGCACGCCGGCGCATTCCGGAACCGGGCGCGCAGATGAGCGTCGCGCTCGATCCGCAGGACACGATCGTCGTGCCCGCCTGAATCCTTTCCGTATTTTTAGCCGCCCGCGCTTCGGGCATTCCTCTCCCGATTCATAGCAAACTGCACAAGGATGATTTCATGAAGCTCACCGATTTCAAGGTCCTGACGTTCGACGTCGTCGGCACGCTGATCGACTTCGAGCGCGGCGTGCTCGCCTCCGTGCGCCGTCTCGGCGGCGCGGCGGCGAAGGACCTGACCGACGACCAGATCTTCGAGCCGTACATGCGCGGCCGCGCCACGTATCCGGGCCGTTCGAGCCACGAAATGGCGAACGTCTATCTGTCGCTTGCGAAGGAACTCGGTCTGCCCGACGATCCGCAATCGGCCGCCGCCTTCCAGCGCGACGTGCTCGAATGGCCGGCGTTCGCGGATTCGGTCGCGGCCCTGAAGCGCCTGCGCAAGCACTATCGCCTGGTCGCAATGACGAATGCGGATCGCGTGGCATTGTCGGCGTATGCGCACACGCTCGGCGATCCGTTCGACGACACCGTTTGCTGCGACGAAACCGGCGTCGCCAAGCCCGATCCGCAATTCTTCGCGTATAACCGCGGCCGTCAGGCGGCGTTCGGCTACAAGTTCGGCGAGATCCTGCACACGGCGCAGAGCCAGTATCACGACATCGGCATCGCGACGCAGCTCGGCTACGCGACCTGCTGGATCCAGCGCCGTCAGAACCAGAAGGGCTTCGGCGCGACGCCGGTCCCCGAGGCCGTCACGACACCGACCTTCAAGTTCGCGACGCTCGCCGCGCTCGCGGATGCAGTCGAAGCCGAAGCGCGCCAGGCCGCCTGATCCATGCTCGCGCCGACGACACCCGGAAGGCCGCAACCCGATTCGCTCTGGCGCGCGCTCGCGGCGGATGCTCCCTTGAGTCCGGGCGCACCGCTCGCGCGCGATCTCGCCGTCGAGGTTGCTGTGATCGGCGCGGGTTATTCGGGCCTCGCCGCCGCGTATGCGCTGCAAAAGCGCGGCGTCGAATGCGTGGTGCTCGATGCGAACCCGGTCGGCTGGGGCGCGAGCGGGCGCAACGGCGGCGTGGTGTCGTCGAAATTCAGGCTGTCGTTTCCCACGATCCACAAGCTGCACGGCCTCGATACCGCGAAGCGCATGCACCGGCTCGCGCACGAGGGCGTGCGGGTGGTCGAATCGTTCGTCGATGAATTCAGGATCGACCGCGCGCGCTTCGAACATACGGGCAGCCTGCGCTGCGCGCATACGGAACGCGCGCTGGACGCGATCTGCGCCGAGGCCGACTGGGTGCGCACGACGCTCAACGATACGTCGATGACCGTGCAGTCGCGCGCCGAAGTCGAGCGCGAGACCGGCTCGAAGGGCTTCGTCGGCGGCGTGCTGAGCGCGGATGCGGGCACGATCCTGCCGCTCGAATACGTGCGAGGGCTCGCGCGCGGCATGACGGCGCGCGGCGTGCCGATCTACGAATCGACGCCGGTGCTGAAGATGCATCGCGCGGCGGGCGATGCGCATGTAACGCTCGTCACGCCGGGGGGCACGGTGCGGGCGAAGCAGGTGATCGTCGCGACCAATGCGTATTCGGATCTCACCTCGGCAACGTCGCCCTATCAGCGTGAACTCGTGCCGTTCCGCAGCGCGATGATCGCGACCGAGTGCCTTCCCGCCGATCTCGACGCGCGCCTGATGGTCGAGCGCCGCAGTTACACCGAGACGCGGCGCATGATGAAGTGGTTCCGGAAAGTGGACGGGCGCATGCTGTTCGGCGGACGCGACGCGTTCGGCAAGGAAGGGCAGATGACCGGCTTCGATGCGTTGCAGCGCGCAATGGTGTCGCTCTTTCCCGATCTCGCGGACGTGCGCATCGAGTATCGCTGGTCGGGTTATGTCGGCATGACGTTCAATTCGCTGCCGCACGTCGGACGCAGCGACGATGCCACGACCTTTTGTCTGGGGTATAACGGTGCGGGCGTCGCGATGGCGAGCCTGCTCGGCCAGCATGCCGCGGCGCTCGCACTCGGCGAGACGCCCGAGCTTTCGCTGCTCGGCGCGCCGGGCCTGCGGCCTGTGCCGTTCCATTCACTGCGCGCGCCGGGCGTGAGGCTCGTTGCCGCGTGGTATCAGATTCTCGACGCCATAGGTGCGTGACCCATGCTCTCAGGTGCATCATGACGACTGCCAAGCGGATTCTCGAAGGACCCACACTGATGCAGGCCACCGAGTCCGATCCCGGACTGCGCTACCAGCGCCGCGAGGATCGCACGATGCTTCTTTTGATGACGCCGGCGCTCCTCGTGATCGTCGTGCTGCTCGTCGTGCCGCTCGCGTGGCTGTCGTGGCAGTCGATCTATCACGACGGCTTCACGCTCGAGAACTATCGGCGCATGTTCACGGGCGCCTATCTTGACACGTTCCTGCTGACCTTCAAGCTGAGCATCATCGTGACGGTCATCACGCTGCTGCTCGGCTATCCGGTCGCGTACTTCGCTGCCTCGCTGCCACCGAAGCTGAGCGCACTCGTGCTCGGCATGGTGATCCTGCCGTTCTGGACGAGCGTCCTCGTGCGCACCTACGCGTGGCTCGTGCTGCTGCAGCGCACCGGCATGATCAACAAGTCGCTGCTGGCGATGGGCCTGATCGACCTGCCGGTTCAGCTCGCCTACAACCAGTTCGGCACGATCATCGCGATGGTGCACATCCTGTTGCCGTTCATGGTCCTGCCTCTCTATTCGGCGATGCAGAAAATCCCCTCGAATCTCTCGCAGGCGGGCGCGAGCCTCGGCGGCTCGCCGCTGCATGTGTTCATGCGCGTGTTCCTGCCGCTGTCGATGAGCGGCGTGTTCGCGGGCGTCACGCTCGTGTTCGTGCTGTGCCTCGGCTTCTACATCACGCCCGAACTGATGGGCGGCGGCAAGTCGATCATGGTGTCGATGGTGGTGAGCCGTAACGTCGAGATTTACAACAGCTGGGGCGCGGCGAGCGCGGTGAGCGTCGTCCTCCTGATCTGCGTATTCGCGATCTTCTATGCCGCGAGCCGCGTCGTGCCGCTCGAAAAGACCCTGGGGGCGAAATGAAGCGCTTCTCGTTCGGACGCATCGTCCTCGGCGCGACGGTCGCGCTGATTCTCCTCTTCCTGATGCTGCCGGTGCTGATCGTCGTGCCGCTGTCGTTCTCCGACACGCGCTTCATGACCTTCCCGCCGCCCGCGTATTCGCTGCGCTGGTATCACTCGTTCTTCGACAACCCCGCGTGGATCGATGCAGCGCGCACGACGCTCACCGCTTCCGTGTGCGCCGCGCTGATCGCGACGCCGCTCGGGGTCGCCGCCGCCTACGCGATCCAGAACGGCACGCACTGGATCATGCGCTATCTGCGCACGCTCCTGATGCTGCCGCTGATGGTGCCGATCATCATCGTCGCGGTGGGCGTGTTCTTCGTGTATTCGCAGGCGGGCTACGTGAACACGCTCGGCGGCCTGATTCTCGCCGATACGATGCTCGGCCTGCCGTATGTCCTGATTTCGGTCGGCGCGGATTTGCGCACCTTCGATCGCACGCAGGAGATGGTCGCGCGCAGTCTCGGCATGAACCGCTTTCGCAGCTTCATGACGGTCACGCTGCCGCAGATCAAGGCGAGCGTGATTTCCGGTGCGGTGTTCGTGTTCATTCAGGCGCTGGATGAAACGGTCGTCGCGCTGTTCGTCTCGGGCGGCTCGAACCAGACGCTCACGCGCCGCATGTTCGTGACGCTGCGCGACGAAATCGACCCGACCATCGCCGCGATCAGCACGATGCTGACCGCGCTGACGCTGTGCCTCGTGATGATCGTCGTCGTGAGCCGGCGTTCTTCGTCGGCGGCGCGCGCCTGAAACCTTCTGAGTGAAACCCTTTCGCATGAACAATGCACTGAAGTTCTATATCGACGGCGCATGGGTCGAGCCGTCCGGCACGGCGCGCCTGCCCGTCATCGATCCCTGCACGGAAGAAGCCCTCGCCGAAGTGGCGATGGGCACGCCCGCCGACGTCGATCGCGCGGTGACGGCGGCGCGGCGCGCGTTCGCGTCGTTCTCGCAGACGACGCCCGATGAGCGCCTGGCGCTGATCCGACGCATTCTCGACGTCTTCATGGAGCGCCACGACGAACTCGGCGAAACGATCTCGCGCGAGATCGGCGCGCCGCGTGCGCTCGCGCATGCATGGCAGGCGGGCATCGGGCGGCGGCATCTGGAAGAACTGATCCGCACCTGCGAGTCGTTCCAGTGGCAGCGCAGCAAGGGCACGACGCTCGTCAATCACGAGCCGGTCGGTGTCGTCGCGCTGATCACGCCGTGGAACTGGCCGATCAACCAGATCGTCTGCAAGGTCGCGCCCGCGATCGCGGCGGGCTGCACGATGGTGCTCAAGCCGAGCGAAGTGTCGCCGCTGAACGCCGTGCTGTTCGCGGAGATACTCGATGCGGCGGGTGTGCCGCCCGGCGTCTTCAATCTCGTCAACGGCGACGGACCGACCGTCGGCGCGGCGCTCGCGGCGCACCCCGGAGTCGACATGGTGTCGTTCACCGGATCGACGCGCGCGGGTATCGAGATCGCGAAGCTCGCGGCGCCGACCGTCAAGCGCGTGCATCAGGAACTGGGCGGCAAGTCGGCGAACATCCTGCTCGACGACGTCGATTTCGAAGCGGCCGTGACCGCGGGCGTCAACTCGTGCTTCGGCAACAGCGGCCAGTCGTGCAATGCGCCCACGCGCATGCTCGTGCCCGAGGCGCGTCACGAAGAAGCGGTGTCGATAGCGCGTCGCGCGGCCGAGGCGCATCGCGTCGGTCCGGCTAACGACGAGCGCACGACGATGGGTCCTGTCGTCAGCGAACTGCAGTTCGAGCGCGTGGAGCGGCTGATCGGCATCGGCATCGACGAAGGCGCGCAGGTTGTGGCGGGCGGTCTCGGGCGTCCGGCGGGTTTGGAGCGCGGCTATTACGTGCGGCCGACGGTGTTCGCCGGCGTGCGCCCTTCGATGACCATCGCGCGCGACGAGATCTTCGGCCCGGTGCTCGCGATCATGCCGTATCGCGACGAGGAAGATGCGATCGCGATCGCCAACGATACGCCGTTCGGGCTTGCGGCCTATGTGCAGTCCGCCGATCTGGAGCGCGCCCGGCGTGTGGCGCTCAGGTTGCGCGCGGGCAGCGTCTATCTGAACTATCCGTCATGGGATGCGGGCGCGCCGTTCGGCGGGTACAAGCAGTCGGGCAATGGACGTGAATACGGCGAGTGGGGCCTGGAGGCGTTTCTGGAAGTGAAGGGCATTGTGGGGTTCGGGGGCTGAACGCCGCTTCACCCGCGTCCCCGAAGCATGTCCGCGATGCGCTCCGCGATCATGATGGTCGGCACATTCGTGTTCGCGCACGGGATCGACGGCATCAGCGACGCATCGCACACGTAGAGCCCGTCAACGCCAAGCACCGCGCCGCGCGCGTCGCAGACGGCGAGCGGATCGTCCACGGCGCCCATGCGGCAGGTTCCGGACGGATGCCACGTGCCGCCCACCGAACGCGTGACAAAGCGCGTGAGTTCGCCATCGTCGGCGAGCAGTTGACCCAGCGTTATACCCTGCGTCACCACGCGCCTTACGAGCCACCCGCGTAACGGTCCGGCAATATCCAGCAGCGCGGCAAGCGTGCCGCGCTGAAACGCGTTCCACACTCCCGGCACGGCAACGCTTGCGACCCGCGGCGAATAGCTCGACGGCAACACTGTTCCGCGATGGCGCGCCATCAGCGGATCGGCGAGCGTCTGCGCCCCGAAACGCAGCGCGAGCTTCAGGCGGTCGAGATCGCGGGCATCGGAGAGCATGTTGAAGTCGACAGCGGGCTCGTCCTGCGGATTCGCCGACGTGAGCCTGACACGCCCGCGCGAGTACGACTTGTTCACCCAGAAGAAGATCGTCCCCAACCGGTAGCCGACGGAATGCCAGCCCGAGCGCGAAAGAATCGCGCCGTGCATGTCGCCGGGTACGGTGCCGGGCAGGCCCGAAGAAAAGCGCACGATGGCCTGTTCGTGATGCTCGTCGGGGAAGGGCGTGCGGGCTGCAAGCGGCAGGAATGCGGAGACGGCAATCGACGGATGCTCCATCAGGTTGCCGCCGACGCCGGCACGATCCGCAATCACTTCGATGCCGAGCGCGGCGAGATCGGCGGCCGGGCCGATGCCGCTTCGCATCAGGAGCGCCGGACTATGGATCGCGCCCGCGCAGACGATCACCTTCGCAGCACGCAATTCTTCGCGATTTGCCAGAAGCGCGCCAACCGCGCGCTTGCCATCGAACAGCACGCGCCCGACGATCGTGTCCGTGAGGATCGTGAGATTGGTCCGGGCGCGCACGGTGTCGTCGAGATAGCAGACCGAGGTCGGAATGCGTTCGCCCGTTTCGCTCACGCCGATCGCGCCGATGAACGTGCCGTCTTCCCACGCGCCGTTCTGATCGTCCCGCCGGGTATGACCGCGTGCGTCGAGCGTGCCGAGCACCGCGCGCACGAACGGCGAGACGCGCGTCCAGCTCGGGCGCTGCACGCGCAGCGGACCGCTCGTGCCATGCAGTTCGCCGCCGAAGTCGCAATCGGTTTCGAGCTTGCGGAAATACGGCAGGCACGCGGTCCAGTTCCAGCCGTGGGCGCCGAGCGCGTGCCATTCGTCGTAGTCGGCGGGGGCGCCGCGGTTGGACATCAGCGCGTTGATCGCCGAGCCGCCGCCGAGCACGCGCGCCTGCTCGTAGCGGTGCATCGCTGCCGTCGCGCTCATGCGCGCCGTCAGCCGCTGCCAGATGTTGGCGGTGTCGAGATATGCGCGGCCGGGATAGCGGCTGCGTATGGCCGCGGGCATGTCGGCCTGCGAAATGTTGCGGCCGGCTTCCACGAGGCACACGGTCTTGCCGGCGTCTTCGGACAGGCGAGCGGCGAGCACGCAACCCGCCGAGCCGCCGCCGAGAATCAGATAGTCGATCACGTTCGAAGAATGCGACTGCGCGATGGTGCGTGCGGGAATGGACATCCGCGCGAACCGGCCGGTCCGCGCGGAAAGAGAGGAGTTGCGCGTTACTGCATGAACTTGAGCCAGCGCGCCTTCGCCTGGACGCCGGCGTCCGAGGCCCACCAGTCTTCCGACATCAGCGCCTGCTTCGCTGCGTTGTCGGGCGAGCTCGGCAGTTCGCTTGCGCGCTTCGCGTCGATCTTGCCGGTCTTGAACGCCGCCGGATTGCCCGGGCCGTAGTCGATATAGAGCGGCAGGTTCGCCTGCAATTCCGGCGACACGGCCGTGTTGACGAACTTGATCGCCTCCGGCAGATTCGGCGCGTTCTTCAGTACGCACAGTTGCGTGTTCTGCAGGATGCCGTCGTTGAACGTGAAGTCGACGTCGGGATTGTCCTTGCGCACGGCGCTCGCGCGGCCGTTCCAGATCATCGTCATGTCGACTTCGCCGTCGTGCAGCAATTGCGCCGACTGTCCGCCCGAAGTCCACCAGACCGTCACGTCCGGCTTGATCTGCTGAAGCTTCTTGAACGCACGGTCGACGTCGAGCGGATAGAGCTTGTCGCGCGGCACGCCATCGGCGAGGAGCGCGGCTTCGAGCACCGTCATCGGGTCGTTGCGCAGCGCGCGCGTGCCGGGGAAGTCCTTCACGTTCCAGAAATCGGCCCAGCTCTTCGGCACTTTCTTCAGCGTCTTCTTGTTGTAGCCGATGACGGTCGAATAGAACTCGTAGGCCACCGAATACGGTGTGCGGTACTTCTCGGGCATCGCGGCCGCATTCGGGATCTTCGAAAAGTCGAGCTTTTCGAGCAGGCCCTCACGGCCGCCGCGCAGACAGTTGGACGTCGGCGTGTCGACCACGTCCCAGATCGGCTTGCCGGTGGCGGCCTGCGCCTTGATCTGCGGCCACGCGTCCGGAATGCTTTCCTGGTTGATGGTGATGCCGAGCTGCTTGGCGGCGGGGTCGAGGATGGCCTTGGTCTGCGCTTCCTGATACGTGCCGCCCTGCGAGACGAAGGTAATTTTCCCGGCGGCAAAGGCGGGCGCGAGACTCGCGGCGCCCAGAATCAGAAGAGCGGCAAGCGGGCGCAACGTTGGCTTTTTGATCACGACTTTGTCCTCGAGACGGTTATGCGAAAGAGATCGTCGATGTAATGCGGTGTTCGTCGCGGCGCGTCGCCGGTGGCGAAAGCGGCGGCGTGGGGAAGGCGCACAGCGGAGCCTCGGCCCTTTCGATGATGCGCCTTCAGCAAAAAATATAGTGAGTCAATTTCGCCGCGACAACGCCCGAATTGTTGGAGCGCCCATGACATCAGGTTATGACGGGGCGATGAAGCGGGACTGAATGGTATCGCGAGCGGCGACCGATTCAAAATGACGCCATGAATCGACGAGGAAGGAGGGTGTGGCGGGAAAGGTGGAACGTGGCCGTTCCACCCGCAAAGCGTGGGAGGCGTTTCGTCAGGCGGAGGCGTCGAGGCCCATCAGCGCGCGGACATGTGCCGCCGTGCCGGTGGCGAGTCCTTCGAGACTGTAGCCGCCTTCCAGGATCGACACGATGCGTCCACCCGCCGCCGCATCGGCGATGCTCATCAGTTCGCGCGTGATCCAATGGAAGTCGTCGTCTTCGAGGCGCAGGCCCGCGAGCGGGTCCAGCCGGTGCGCATCGAAGCCGGCCGAGATGACGATCAACTGCGGAGCGAATTCGCGGATCGCCGGCATCATTTCTGCGCCGATCCGGGTACGGAACAGTTCCGAATCGCAGCCGCGCGGCAACGGCACATTGACGATGTTGTGGTCGACACCTGTCTCGGACGCGGCGCCCGTGCCCGGATAGAGCGGCGACTGGTGGCTCGACGCATAGAGCAGCTGGGGCCGGCTGAAGAACGCCGCCTGCGTGCCGTTGCCATGATGGACGTCGAAATCGACTACTGCGACGCGTTCCAGTCCGTGCACGTCATGCGCATAGGCGGCCGCGATCGCCGCCTGGTTGAAGATGCAGAAGCCCATCGCGCGTGCGGGTTCCGCGTGATGGCCGCACGGGCGCGTTGCGCAGAACACGTTGCGCGCCTCTTCGTTCATCACGGCATCGACGCCGGCGCACGCCGCGCCGACGCAGCGCATCACGGCCTCCCACGAACCAGGCGACATGACTGTATCGCCGGCGTCGAGCGGCACATAGCCTTGCTTCGGCGCGCTGTCCGCGATGTCGTCGATAAAGTCGCGCTCGTGAATCAATGCCAGCTGGTCGAGTGTGCCCATCGGCGCTTCGCGCCATTCCAGCGACGAAAACGCCGGCGAGCGCAGCGCGCCGAGCACGGCCTTCAAACGTTCCGGCGACTCTGGATGGTTCGGCCCCGGACGGTGTTCGAGACAGGCAGCGTGGGAATAAACAAGAGTGGTGTTCATGGTGGTCGCCTATCGCAGCCGGTGCACGATCCGGCTGTCATCGCTTTCTCGTCGTTTGCACGGACGGGTTGCGTCCGCGCGCGCCGCGACACGCCAGTCGTTGCGCGCCGCACGGTCGAGCTTAGCGTCCGGCGCGTGGCGGGGATAGTTACACAAACTTTGGAACAGCATAGACGATCTCTTATGCGAGACCGCGCATGCAATGCCGGCCAGCGTCAGCCGATATCGGCCGATGCGTCGAATTGGATCTCCGCCTGCACCCACTTCGGTGCGCCGCCATCGATGCTCTGCTCCGACAGCGCGCTCGCCTTGACGCCGAGCAGCCGGATGCTGCGGTCGAGCGTGACGCGCTTCAGGCATTCGGTCGCGGCGCGCCGGATCGATGCGCCGTCGGCGACGCCGCGCTCCAGCGTGTGGTCGCGCGTGACCGTGTGGAAGTCGCTGAAGCGCACCTTGATGCTGATGCACGCGGACGTGAGATTGCGCCGTTCGAGGTCCTCGGCGAGCCGCATGCAGAGCGCGGTGAAACGCTCCGATAGTTCGGCGCGGTCGCGGCGCGGATGCAGGTCCCGCGAGAAGGTCGTCTCGCGGGACTTCGAGCGCGGCACCGATTCGGTCTCGATCTCGCGCTCGTCGATGCCGGCCGAGATCCGCGTGAGCCAGCTCGCATAGCTCAGGCCGAAGTGTTCTTGAAGGAACGCGGGATCGGCCGCGGCGATGTCGCCGACGGTGTGGATGCCGAGTGCCGCGAGCCTGTCGTTTGCCTTCGGGCCGATGCCGTTCACCTTCTTCGCGGCGAGCGGCCAGATGCGCGGTTCGAGGTCGTCCATCGAGAGGATGGTCAGGCCGTCCGGCTTGTCGAGTTCCGAGCCGATCTTCGCGAGCAGCTTGTTCGGCGCGACCGCGATCGAGCACGTGAGCCCGGTTGCATCGGCGACCACGCGCTTGATGCGCTGCGCGAGCGTGCGCGTCTCGCCGGGAACGTCGGTCAGATCGATGTAGATTTCGTCGATGCCGCGGTTCTCGATGCGCGGCGCGACGCTCGCCACCGCGTCCTTGAAAAGCTCCGAGTAGTGGCGGTACGAGTCGAAGTTGCTCGGCAACAGAATCGCGTCGGGGGCGAGCTGCGCCGCCTTCATCATGCCCATCGCCGAGAAGACGCCGAGCTTGCGGGCCTCGTAGGTCGACGTCGTCACGACGCCGCGGCCCGTGTATTCGCGCAGCCGCACGAAGTGGCGCGTGCCGTTTTCGTCGACGGTCGGCGTGGCGCGGTGCCCGCCGCCGACGACGACGGCCTGTCCGCGCAACTCGGGATAGCGCAGCAATTCGACCGACGCGAAGAAGGCGTCCATGTCGAGATGCGCGATGCGGCGAGTCGGGGCGCTCATGTCCGGATGTGCCGCGATGCTATTGCGCGACGCTCGGCAGGTTCGCGCACGAACGCTGGAAATACGCGGTCGGCACGTTCGGCACGTCCTCGGCAAGCCGGTCCAGTTCCTCGCGGATCGAGGTCAGATAGTGGCCGTCGCGCGCATCGGCGTCGCCCGCATGGATCGCTTCCAGCTTGCGACGCACCGCGCCATAACGGGCGCCCGCCGCGCGATGCTGCTCGGCGCGTTCCTCATAGCGCAGGAAGGTCTGGAGCGCGGCGAGGACGGCCGCCACGATGCTCGTCAGCCCGACGACCGCCCGCAGGAACGACGACACGGCTGTTGCGACCAGCGAAAGAAACGCCGACGTGCCGATGAGCGAGGTGATCGTGATGACCGCAATGCCGAGCCAGCGGCCGCGCCGGTGCAGGCGGTCGGCCATGTCGTAATGGCTCGCCTGCGACTCGCGCGCGCGGCGGATCCACTTCAGCAGCAATTCGGCTTCGTCGATGGGCGGGTGATAGTCGGTCGATTGGGTCATGTCTTGATACGCGATGCAACCTGTGCGCGGACCGGCGGTCCTGCAGGATAGATATGGTATCAACACCGGCGCAATCGTGACGAGCCCGGCTCGTCAGGCAATGCCGCAAGATCCAATCTCGCGGCATCAAGATGCAACGCGAGCGTCACGCCCGCGCCCGGGTTTCCTTCGACGCACGCATGTCGGGCCGCCAGCCGAGCTCGCGCCGCGCCTTGTCGCTCGACACTTCCGCGCGATCCTCGGCGATGTTGTAGATGCCGCCCGGCGAGTGCGCGAGCGCGAGCAGCGCCGCGTGCGCCGCCGCTTCGACGTGCAGCGGACTCGCGCCCGCCGTGCGGTCCGTGCCGGTTCCCGGTCCGTACAGGTGCCCGTATCGCAGCACCGTGCCGACGATGGGCGCCGCGTTCAGAACCTGCCGTTCGAGCGCGGCCACGCCTCGCACGCTGATCGCGCGTGAGCCTTCGGCGTCGAGGTCGAGCGGATCGGTTTCGGCATACGGTTGCTTCCCCGGCCGGTAAGCCCACGCGATGCTCTGCGCGACGAGCCGCTCGCAGCCCGCCGCGTGCGCCCGCTGCGACCAGATTGCGCGTGCCTTCGTCGCGCACGCGCGCGTTGTTCACCAGTGCTTGCGCCATCTTCGAAGGATCGAGGCCCGGCGGCAGGTCGGTCAGCTGATGGACGACGCCGGAGGGCGCGATGCGTGCGAGCGCCGCGGCGAGTGCATCGCGATCGAACACGTCGACGACGACGGGCACCGCGCCCGCCGCTTCGAGCGAGGCGGCGCGCTCGGGACGGCGCGTGCCGCCGTAGACGGTGTAGCCGGCATCGATGAGAAGCGGCACGAGCGCCGTGCCGATGACGCCGGTCGCGCCGGCGAGAAAGACTTTGCGGTTCATCCGGGAGCTCCGTGTTTTCTGTCTGGCACTCAGGTGCGTGCTAGGTGCGTGCCGTCAGAATACGGAGCGCAGTGGCTGCCGGAAATAACCAATTCATGGCGATCCGAGCGGACCAGTGACTGCGTTTCAGCTCCAGTCGTCCATGTCGTGCTTGATGCTATGGCGGTTTGCAATCAGCGTATCGACGCTCGGCTCGTTGTTCATCGCGCGCTGGATCGCCAGCTTGGTCGCCTCGTAGTTCGTTCGATACATGTCCTTCTTGTCGAGATTCGCGTCTGTCACGCAACGCGGATCGATCCACACGAGGCTGATGATGCACAGGTCATTTGCCTGTTCCTTCGGCAGGATGCCCTCGATCAGGCAATCGACAACGGCGTCCGCCGTTGCCGACTGCACCACGCCGCCGAACAGTTCGATCGTCGCCATGTCCTTGAGCGTGACCTTCGGGACGATCATCGTCGCGGGGCGCACCATCTGGTTGCAGGCGCGAATCGCGAACATCGCCGTATGTCCCTTGCTCTGCGCCATCATGTTGGCGAATGCGTGACCGACCGGCCCGTCGACGCGGCCGATCAGGATCTCCGGCATGGCGTCGGTCGCCTGTCCGGGCGCGGCGAAAACGGTGGCTTCGCCAGCGCGGAATGTCAGATCGTTACTCATGGATGGCTCCTTTGTCCTTCACGTGTTGCTTCAGTGACCCGATGATCGAAGGGGCAAAGGATGCAAGGACAATGCCAATGACGCATGCAGCGCTCAAGACGGCAGTTTGCGGCTTCGCATGGTCAGTGCGCCGCTTGGCAGGCGACAGGGACGCGGAACATAGTGTCAGCCTGCCGTGACACATTGGCCGGGCCAGACGTGCGCCGGCGCTCGCCGCCGACGCTTCCTGCTTCGCGATGCTCAGACCGGATTCGCGTCGACGAATCGCTTGAACGCTGAGTAAGCCGGATTCCGCGTGGTGCCATCCGGACGGATCAGGCCGTAGTTGTCGTCGATGATGCAGTACATCATGATGCACTGGATGTTGTACTTGTCCTTGATCGACTTGTACTGCGTGAGTGCGCTCGTCACGTACTCCGCCGCCGACTCCGGCGAATCCTGCGATCCGGACCAGCCCCATTCGGTCAGCCAGATCGGCACGCCGAACGAATCCTTGAGGATCTGGAGCACGTCGATCGATCCGGTTCTGCCGGCGCGCTGAATGTCGTACGAGCTCTTGTACCAGTGATAGGTCGTGAAGTCCCAGCGCAGGGAACTCGCACCGCCGGCGCCGTTTTCCGTGCCGTTCGGCGAGACGCCGTTCCAGAGCATCTGGAGCGCGCGATAGGCCATCGGAATGCCGACGTTCACGCCAACCTGGATCGAGGGATCGACGGCCTTCACGCCGTCGATCATGCCGCGAATCACGCCCCGGAACGAACCCCAGTAAGCAGGGTTCCAGTCGGCCGCACTGCTGCCGTCGCCATTCATCTTGAGTTGCACATCGAGTTCGTTGCCGCATTCGATGTAGTTGACGAGGCCCTTGAGCGGCTTCGTGCAATCGACGCCCAGCTTGTAGCCGAGCGAATAGGCGGCGGACTCGGAACTCGTATAGTCCCAACCGGCGGACTGCGCGTTGAGCACCGGGAGGATCGATACGCCGCCTGCCTTGAACACACCCGTCAGAAGCCGGGCAAGCGTCTCGGACATGCCGTCGCTTGCCGTGTCCGCACGGTACATCGTGCATCCCAGATCCCTGAGTTGCGCCAGTTGCACAGCGGCGGACAGCGTGCTGTAGATGCCTTCGTTCCAGGCGATGTGGCCGTTCATGCCGTAGAACAACTTCTGGCCGGTGGCCGCCGCCGTCGCATCGGCGCTGGTCGTCGCGCTCGCCACTTCGCCGTAGGCGGATAGCGCAACACTACCGGCTCCCGCCGCCATAAGCGAAAGAAATTTCCGACGCGGCAAGCGAGCGCCGGGTTCAATTTCGATATCTGGGAATTGTTGCTCGTCTGGATAAGGGTTTCGTTTGGACATAGGTAAATGGTCAAGGGTGTGATCAGGCGAAAAAAGTATAGTCGGAGGTATATGCCTGATCCTGTAACGCGAGGTAACAAGGAGATCGTTAAGGAAAATGTTCTTGAGTCGTATGAGATGACTCCCGGACTTTGCTTTTTATCGACGTATATGGAATGTATGACCTCGATCACGTGCGCTCAGCGGGTCGGATAGGCCCAAATTTCCCGGAAAAAACAAAAATAAAATGCCGCGAGGCTTGCTAAAGGCCAGACTTACCGTCATGACATTGTTAGTCGGTAATTATTTGCGCTTTAAGGCCGTTGTGTCCTCTTTAATCTCGGATAGGGCGTCTTAAGCGGCGGGTTAAATGCCGGCCTTGCCATTCAGACGGAGGCTTAAGCGGGCGTTCAACGTTCCGTTAGCGTTAGCGTTAGCGCTAAGGCGAAATGCGTCGGCTTTTATAGGGATGCATATGCTTGGCTAAAGCCGCCAGTGCCAACTAAATCAAGTTAGCAATGCAACGACTTTTCAGGCAGTGGCAGTGACCATGGGTGCCGCTGCGCGTTGCGCATTAAAGCCCGGTCGCCGATCACGGTGCAGGTCGTGGTCGAGAACACGGGCAAGACGAATGGCGCCGAGGTGCCGCAGGTGTACGTCGGGCTGCCTGCTGCGGGTCAGCCGCCGAAGCGTGTCGTCGCATTCGAGAAGGTTTGGCTCAACCCGGGCGAAAAGAAAATCGTGCAACTCACGATCGATCCGACTTCGGCCAGCCATCCGCTGAGCACGTGGGCTAGCGACGCCCAGCAATGGACGTCCGTGGGCGGGCAGTATCAGGTGCTGGTCGGCAATTCATCGCAGAATCCGGCCCTCAGCGGATCGCTCAGCATCAGTCACTGAAGTCGGAGGCGCGCAGGAGACGGGGCGAGTCTTGACCAGCTTGCCTCGTCGACGGTGAAGGTCGACTTGTACTCAGGCGCCAAAAAGTTCGCTGCGTGCTGCGCTGAGGATCGACGCGATCGCCGGATGACTGATGCGACGCTCGATCGATATGGAAAAGAATTCCTCGACGATCGTGTCGATATGCCCGACTGCAGTAAGAAGATGCTCGCGCTTCAGTTGGGCTGCGAGCACCGTGGGTGCGAACAGCACGCCGCGCCCTTCGCGTCCGAAGGCGATGGCAAGCGCGCTGTCGTCGAATTCGCCGACGATGCGCGGCGACACTCCCTGTGCCTTCAGCCAGTGATCCAGCTTGCGACGCACGGCAGACTCGGTACCGGGCAGCAGCACCGGCATGCCTTCCAGCGATGCCGGGAAATCGCGCTCCGCGCGTTTGGCAAGCGACTTCGGCGCGAAGCAACTGAGCGTCGAGCGGCCGAGCAGGTGATTGAACGCCTTGACGTTCACGCCCGGCGGAATCGGCGCATCGGCGACGATCATGTCGAGGCGATGCACGGCCAGTTGCCCGAGCAGCGCATGCAGGTTGCCCTCATGGCAAATCAGCCGTAGCGATTCCGAGCGATTGAGCGCCGGTTCAAGCAACCGATAGGCGACCGCTTTCGGCACGGAATCCGCCAGTCCCACCCGTAGCTGCGTCTGCGCGAGCGCCTGATCGCGCTTCACCGCGCTTTCGAGTTCGGCTCCGAGCGAAAAAATTTCGTCGGCGTAGTCGAGCGCCAGACGGCCCGCCTCCGTCACTTCGAGATTGCGCCCGCTCTTTCTGAAGAGCTTCTTGTCGAGCGCCTCTTCCAGCAGCTTGATCTGTCCGCTCAGCGTTTGCGGCGTGATATGCAATTGCGCCCCCGCGCGCGCGAGGCTCCCGGCCCGCGCCGATACCCAGAAGTAATACAGATGCTTGAAGTTCACGACGCCCTCTCCTCATGGACACGAACCATTCGGTTTTATCGAATTAAACCGACAGAAAATACGAGTTTTATATCACACGCTTCTTCGCTACATTGATGGCTATGGTAGGCCATATGAAAGGAACCATCGACATGAAGTGTCCCGTCTGCAAGACACCCGATTTGCTGATGAGCGAGCGCGAAGGAATCGAGATCGACTACTGCGCGACGTGCCGCGGCGTCTGGCTGGATCGCGGCGAACTCGACAAACTGCTGGCCCGGGTCGAGGAGAACGCCTTGGCGGAAAGCCGCCGGCATGCCCCGCGCGAGCGCGGCGATTACGCGGAACGCGAGCGCCGTGCCGAATGGGGCACGCGGGACGAGGCGTACGACGGCCACCGCGACCGGCGTCATACGCACAGGAAGAAGAAATCACTGCTTGGGGAATTGTTCGATTTTGGCTGAGGATCGACCCTGAGCCGAACCGAGCGATTGAGATTGTTTTGCTGCATCCCGACTGCCGGCATGTGCCTGGCGGCGGGTCATCGATACGGAGCTGTGCAATGGCAACTGTTATGCAACTGCTGAATGCTAAAACCGATGTGTCGATTCATACGATCGACGTCGGCGCGAGTGTCTACGAAGCCATCGCGATGATGTCTAGGCATGGCATCGGTGCGTTGATCGTCACGGAAGGTTCGGCGGTTCGCGGCATCGTCACCGAGCGCGATTATGCGAGGAAGGTCGTGCTGAAGGAGAGGTCGTCGAAGAGCACCTTCGTATCCGAAATCATGTCGCGTGCCCTGCGCTATGTGCGGCCGGGACAAACCGCCGACGAGTGCATGGCGCTGATGAACGAGCATCGCATTCGCCATTTGCCGGTGATCGACGGCGGCCAGCTGGTCGGCATGGTGTCGATCGGCGATCTGGTGAAGAACCTCATCGACGAGCAGCAGTTCGCCATCGACCAGCTGGAACGCTACGTGAGCGGTGGCAGCCACGATCCAGGCACGTCCACGCTTACCCGGCGCGCGTCGTTGCCGGATGCGTTTGCGACCGGCTTGTCGTAATGGCGCGCGTGACGGACCGCTCATCGAGCCGGTCCGTCACGCGGCTTCGCGCTCGCTCGACCACGACCACAGTTCCTCGGAGGAAAGCGCCATCGAGAACAGGAAACCCTGCAGCTCGTCGCAGCCGACGCCGCGCAGAATCTGCGCCTGATAGTCGGTCTCGACACCTTCGGCCACCACGCGCAGCCCGAGCTCATGCCCAAGCTCGATGATCGCCTTGACGATCGCAAGATCGGCAGGCGCGTCGAGCATGTCGTG
Organism: Caballeronia arationis; assembly: GCF_001544975.2. Taxonomy (GTDB): domain Bacteria; phylum Pseudomonadota; class Gammaproteobacteria; order Burkholderiales; family Burkholderiaceae; genus Caballeronia; species Caballeronia arationis. Next base: position 76,111 of record NZ_FCOG02000028.1, read on the forward strand.
CACGAACGCGCGATCGATCTTCAGCCGGTCGAGCGGAAAGCGGTTCAGATAGCTCAGGCTCGAATAACCGGTGCCGAAATCGTCGAGGGACAATCGTACGCCCAGCGCGCGAATCGCCCGGAGCGCGTCGACGTAGTTCTCGGCGCTGTCCATCAGCACGGTTTCCGTGATCTCGAGTTCGAGGCTTTGCGGCGGCACGCGATACTTCGCAAGTCTGCGCGTGAGCACGGCGAGCAGATCAGGATCGCGTAACTGGATAGCCGAGAGATTCACCGACACGCGGATGTCCAGCGATTCCGTCTCGCGCCAGTGCATGATCTGGCGGCACGCTTCGTCGATGACCCATGCGCCGATCGGGATGATGAGCCGCGTCTCCTCGGCGACCGGAATGAACTGCACGGGCGATACGGCACCCAGCTGCGCGCTGTTCCAGCGCAGCAGCCCTTCGACGCTCACGAGTTCTCCGGTGTGCGCATCGAGGCAGGGCTGGTACGCGAGCCGCAGTTCGTCGCGCTCGATCGCCGTGCGCAAACACGCTTCGAGCGCGAGGCGGTATCGCGCGTGCTCGGCCATGTCGGCGGAGAAGAACTTGACGAGATTGCGCCCGGCGGCCTTCGCCTGGTACATGGCGGCATCCGCGTTCTGCATCAGCGTATCGATGCCGTCGCCGTCGTCCGGATAGAGCGCGACGCCGACGCTGCACGACACCTGTAGCGTCACGCCGCCGATCTCGTGCGGTTCGCGCAAAAGCGGAACCAGCCGCTCGTCGATCGTGCGCGTGACATCGCTCGCGTTGGTCACGCCGTTCAGGATCGCCGTGAATTCGTCGCCGCCGAGACGGCTGACCGTATCGTTGCTGCGAACCGCCTTCAGGAGCCGCCGCGAAACCGAACGCAGCAAGCCGTCGCCGACGTGATGGCCGAGCGAATCGTTGATGTTCTTGAAGCGGTCGAGATCGATGAACAGCACGGCGACTCGCTTCTTCGTGCGCTCCGCTTGACCGATGGCGACGCCGAGCCGCGTCGCAAACAGTGCGCGGTTCGGCAGTTCGGTCAGCACGTCGTGTTCGGCGAGGAACTGGATGCGCGCTTCGCTCTTCTTGCGGTCCGTGATGTCGATCAGCGTGCAGATATAGTGCGAGACGTTGCCGCGCTTGTCGCGCACGGCGCTGATCATGAGCCACGCGGGATAATCGCCGCCTTCGCGACGGCGCACCTGTGCTTCGCCGTGCCATGTGCTCGTGCGGTCGATGCGGATCGAGAGTCCCGGAATCGTGCCGCCGTGCGCGCGGTCCGGGTTGCGTTCGTCCTCGTCGCCGCCGACGATGAACGACGCCCGCTTGCCGGCAACGTCGTCGGTGCGATAGCCGGTCGCGCGATAGAACGACGGGTTCGCCGTGACGAGCCGCCCCTCGGCGTCGAGGATCACGATCGCTTCCGACGACGCTTCGAAGACCTTGCCCCATAGCTCCAGCCGCTGCTCCATCAACTTGATCTGGTTGATCGGCGTGAAGGCGGTGAGGATCGCATCGCGCCCCTGGAAGTTGAGGCGGCGCGCGGAGAGCATCGCCCAGCTCGGCTGGGACGTGGCTTTCCAGTGGACTTCGAATTCGTCGATTGCATCGTGATCGGAGAGCTGCTGGAAAAAGCGCGCGCGCGTCGAAGAGTCGAGGCTGTACGCCCACGGGTCCATCGCGCAGCCGTTGAGCCAGAAGAGTCCCGGCTTGTTCGCGTGCAGCACTTCATGGCCCGGAATCGCGGTGACGACCATCGGCACCGGCGTCGCCTCGACGAGCGCGTATTGTGCGGCGGATGCGCGCGCGGTTGCCGCGAGTTCCTTCTGCACGTCGCGTTCGCGATCGAGCTGTTCGAGCATGTCGTTGAAACCGCGCACAAGCTGGCCGATTTCGTCCTGGCTGTGCCACGTCGCGCGCTGCGTGTGGTCGCCGGTGCGCCGCACGGTGTCCATCACGCGCGCGAGTTTCTTCAGCGGATACGAGATCTGCTGCGCGACGAAGTACACCATCGCGAGGATCGTGCACAGCAGGAAGAGGGCAGTGCCGAGATGCAGCCACATCCGCGAGAAGAGGCCGTGCACGCGCGCGTGCAGCAGGGTGTCGAGATGTTCGCCGGTGTTGCGCCATGCATCGTCGACGCTGACGACCAGCGCCTGCTGCGCCGTATCGACGATGTTGAGCAGCGCCGCATCCGGAGGCTCGCTGCGGTCGACGACGATGCGCGCCGCATGCCGGAACGCTTCGAGCGCGGTGCGCATGCGCTCAACGGACGGCGCGAGCGCCAGTTCGAGCGCATGATTCGCAGCGCCGCCTTCGACGAAGTCCGAGCGCAGGCCCTGCAGCACCGCGTCGAGCTGGCCTTCGAGCACGAGATAGCGCGTGCGCACTTGCTCGCGCGAATATGCGCGGCTTGCGCCTTCGTGCAACTGCCGGCCGATGCCGTTCACTGCATCGAGCAGTGCGGGGTAGCGCAGGATCGACTGCGACATCGCGTAGTAACTGTCGAGGTCAGGATCAAGGATCAGGTTCGACTGGTTGCCCACTCGTGTAATCAGTTCGCGGCACGCTTCGAGCGCGACTTTCGCGCTGGCCGCGTCGGGCTCGCGCTGGCGGCTCAGGACGTCGAGCGCCGCACGTACATGCTGGTTGAGCGCCGCGCTTTCCATGTGCTCGCCGTATCGCGCTTCGGCGCTGACCAGGTTCGCGTCGATTTGCGCGATACGCGCCGGATGCGGCTGCTGCCCCGCGCCTGCGAGCGCGACGTCCACCAGCGCTTCGCGCGCCGTGCGCACATACGCGTTGCCCACGATCTCCTTGTTCGAGAAGTCGATCGCGAGATACTTCTCGTGGATCAGAATGCCGCTGATATAGATCACCGCGCTCAGGTCGAGCAGATAGATGAGCAGCAGCTTCCTGCCGACCCGAAGGCGTGCAAGCAGGCGGAAGAACGGGTTGTTCTTCATGGGGAGCGTCGCCGCCAGGTGAGCGGCGAGACGGTGACAGTACGCGTCAAGTTCGACCTCGCTGATGAGCCGTGCGGCCGCCTTCGAAGGAAAGGCAACGCCATCGGATAACACGGCTATCGGCAGAAGATCATCGACATTTAGCGTTTGATTGATTTTCCCTATGGGGGTGCACGTTTGTGCTGTTTGGGTGCAGGGATTGATTCAAGATGGGTCAGGCTGCATGTGCGACTCCGCATGCAGCCCGTTCCTTCAATCTGCCTTGTTCACCAGCTCGCGCGGCTGACGCAGGGCAAGCACCGCGCCCAGGACCAGCGCGCCTGCCACGCAATAGATCCCCGCGTTCGTGCTGTGCGTCACGTCCTTCATCCAGCCGATGATCGACGCGCTGACGAAGCCCGCCAGATTGCCGATCGAATTGATCATGCCGATCGCTGCCGCCGCCGAGCCTCCCGCGAGGATCGCGCTCGGGTAGGTCCAGAAGACTGGCATCGTCGCGAGCATGCCGGCCGTGCCGACCGTCAGTGCAACCATCGCGAGCGGGATGTTGCCGCTCAGTTGCGTGCTGGCGAAAAGACCAGCGCCCGCGAGCACGGCCGGCACCGCGAAGTGCCAGCGCCGCTCGCCGGTGCGGTCCGCGCTGCGCGCCACGAAGAACATGCTCGCGACCGCGCACAGATACGGGATAGCGGTCAGGAGGCCCACGTCGAGCGCACTCTTAACGCCGGTCGCCTTGACGAGCGTCGGCAGGTAGAAGCTGATGCCGTAGAGACCCATCATGCAGCAGAAGTAGATGGCGGCCATCTTCCAGACGCGTGCATCGGTGAATACGCCCGAAAGCGTTCCGTGCGTCTTTCCGATGTTGTCGCGCTCGATGTTTGCCGCCAGCACGTCCTTTTCTTCGTCGGTGAGCCAGCTCGCCGCGCGGATGCCGTTCGGCAAGTAGCAGAGCGTCACGACGCCGAGTACCGCGGAAGGAATCGCTTCGAGCAGGAAGAGCCACTGCCAGTTCGACCAGCCGCCCACGCCCTGGAATGCGTTCATGATCCAGCCGGACACCGGCCCGCCCACCACGCCCGCGATCGGAATGCCCATCATGAAGAGCGCATTCATGCGGCCGCGCCGTTCGGCCGGAAACCAGTAGGTCAGATACAGCACGATGCCCGGAAAGAAGCCCGCCTCCGCGACGCCGAGCAGGAATCGCATGACGTAGAACGCGGTCGGCGTCTTCACGAACAGCGACGCTGCCGAGATTACCGCCCAGGTGATCATGATCCGCGCGATCCAGACCCGCGCGCCCACGCGATGCATGATGATGTTGCTCGGCACTTCGAACAGGAAATAGCCGATGAAGAAGATGCCCGCGCCGAGGCCGTACACGGTCTCACTGAACGCGAGGTCGTTGAGCATCTGCAGCTTGGCGAAGCCGACGTTCACGCGGTCGAGATACGCCGCGACATAACACAGGAACAGGAACGGCAGGAGCCGAACGGTGGCTTTGGCATAGGCGCGGGATTCGACCGTGGCGCGGTCGAGTGCGGCGTGGTTGGTTTTGGCGATGATGTCCATGTCTCCAGTCTCTCTTTTCGATGCAACAAGGGATGCCGCAGCGCACGGCGTGCGCCGCGCGGCGAAGTAGGAAGGCTCCGTTGAACTCCTGCAAGGAAGGGCTGGCGACGGTGGCGTATCGTTACTCCGCGCCGGTCGTGTGCGCCGTTCAGGCGATCGCTTCGTCCACGATTTCGATCCAGTGGCGCACCGGTGTGCGCCCGCCCGCGCCAAGATGCGTCTGGCAGCCGATGTTGGCCGTAGCGATCACATCGGGCCGGCCGCTTTCGAGCGCGTCGAGCTTGTTGTCGCGCAGCTTGCGGGCGAGCTCGGGCTGGGTGAACGAATAGGTGCCGGCTGAGCCGCAGCACAGATGCGCATCGGGGACCGGCGCGAGATCGAAGCCGAGCCTGCCGAGCACGCCCTCCACCGAGCCGCCGAGCTTTTGCGCGTGCTGCAGCGTGCACGGACAGTGGAAGGCGACGCGCTGGTCGGCGCGGATCTGCAACTGGTCGAGCGGCGCATGGGCGAGGACTTCGCCCAGGTCGCGCGCGATCTCGCTGATGCGACGGGCCTTGTCCGCGTAGAGCGCATCGTCGCGCAACAGATGGCCGTATTCCTTGACGAACGCACCGCAGCCGCTCGCGGTCTGGATGATTGCTTCCGCGCCCGCTTCGATCTTCGGCCACCATGCATCGATGTTGCGGCGCGCGCGCGCAAGTCCCGCTTCCTGCGCGTTCAGGTGATAGTCGGTCGCGCCGCAGCAGCCGGCTTCCGGCGCCGCCTCGATGCTGATGCCGAGCCGGTCCAGCACACGCGCGGTGGCTGCATTCGTGTTCGGCGAGAGCGAGCGCTGTGCGCAGCCTTCGAGCATCAGCATGCGGCGTGCATGACGCGCAACGGGCCGCTCACCGGCGACCGGTGCGCGCTCGGGAATCTTCGCGCCAAGCGCGAGAGGAAGCACGGGCCGCATCATTCGCCCGACCTTCAGCAGCGCGCCGAAGGTCTTGGCACGCGGGATCACGTGGCGCAGGCCCGCGCGCAATGCGCGCTGGGCGACGGGCCGCTCGACCCGGCGCTCCAGCATCTCGCGGCCGATGTCGAGCAGTGCGTGATAGGTCACGCCCGACGGACAAGTCGTCTCGCAGTTCCGGCAGGTGAGGCAACGGTCGAGATGCAGTTGGGTCTTGTCGGTGACCGGCTCGCCTTCGAGCATCTGCTTGATCAGATAGATGCGTCCGCGCGGGCCGTCGAGTTCGTTGCCGAGCAACTGATACGTCGGGCACGTCGCGTTGCAGAAGCCGCAGTGCACACACGAGCGCAGGATGTCTTCGGCTTCCTTCGCGCGCGGCAGTGTTTTCGCTTCGTCGCTGAGATTCGTTTGCATGTTCGTGATCGGCTCGGTAGTGGATCAATACTCGGCGTACATGCGCCCGGGATTGAAGATGCCGTGCGGATCGAGGCGTTGCTTCAATTGCCGGTGAAAGCGCATCAGCGGCGAGTCGAGCGGATGAAACGGTTCGATGCCTGGCGTTCGCGTGAAGCAGGTCGCATGGCCGCCGGCCGCGCTCGCGATCTGGCGAATCGTGGCGGCGGCCGCATCGCTTTTGAGCCATCGTTGCGCGCCGCCCCAGTCGAGCAGCACGGCGCCCGGCAACGCGGCGAGCGGCGTATCGTTCGGCAGCGAGAGGCGCCAGAGCGGCCGCGGATCGTCGAAGAAGGCGAGGCGCTGTTCGCGCAACGAGGTCCAGAACTCGGGGTCGAGGTGCTCGCCGCCGATGCGCTCGAGCGCGGCGCGTACCGAACCCGTTCCGCCTTCGAGACGCACATGCAGCTTGCCGTCGAGATGGCATGCAGCGCTCACGGGCAGCGACGCCTTGCGCCATGCCGACAGTTCGCGCATTGCTTCGCCCGCTTCCATCGCGAGCGTGAGGCATTGTGCTTCGCGCGGCTTCGGCAGCACTTTCAGCGAGACTTCGGTGATGAGCCCGAGGCAACCGAAGCTGCCGCCGATGAGACGCGACACGTCGTAGCCCGCCACGTTCTTCATGACCTGCCCGCCGAAGCGCAGATGCTTCGCTTCGCCCGTGATGATGCGGCAGCCAAGGATGAAGTCGCGCACCGAACCCGCCCACGGCCGGCGCGGACCCGACAGGCCGCTCGCGACCGCGCCGCCGACGGTCGCCGTGCCGCCGAAGGTCGGTGGCTCGCAGGGCAGCATCTGGCCGGCTTCGTCGAGGATCGCGTTGATCTCGGCGAGCGGCGTGCCGGCGCGAGCGGTGATCACGAGCTCGCTCGGGTCATAGCTCACGATCCCCCGATGCGAGCGCGTGTCGATAACCTGAGCGTCGACGGTGCGGCCAAGAAACGCCTTGCTGTTGCCGCCGCGAATCGAGAGCGGCTCGTTGTCGGCGAGCGCGCGCTGAACCTGCTCGACGAGGCGCGCGCTGTCGTCGATGGAAATGAGGTCGCGTCGCATCAGAAGCGCTCCAGTTCGGGGAAGGGCAGGGCGCCGTGATGCACGTGCATCGAGCCGAACTCGGCGCAGCGATGGAGCGTCGGCACGTTCTTGCCGGGATTGAGCAGGCCGGCGGGATCGAAGGCGGCCTTGACCGCGTGGAAGAACGTCAGTTCGTCACCGTTGAACTGCGCGCACATCTGGTTGATCTTCTCGCGGCCGACGCCGTGTTCCCCCGTGATGCTGCCGCCGACCTCGACGCACAGTTCGAGGATGCGCGCGCCGATCGTTTCGGCGCGCTCCATTTCGCCGGACGCGTTGGCATCGAAGAGGATCAGCGGATGCATGTTGCCGTCGCCGGCATGGAACACGTTCGCGACCCGCAGCCCGTATTGCGCCGAGAACTCCGCGATGCCGCGCAGCACCCGCGACAGTTCGCGGCGCGGAATCGTGCCGTCCATGCAGTAGTAGTCGGGCGAGATGCGGCCGACTGCGGGGAACGCATTCTTGCGGCCCGCCCAGAAGCGCTGGCGTTCGGCTTCATTCTTCGCGAGACGGATATCGGTCGCGCCCGCGGCGCGCAAGAGCGTCTCGACGCGCTCGCAGTCTTCCTGCACATCCGATTCCGCGCCATCGACTTCGCACAGCAGGAGCGCTTCGGCATCGACCGGGTAGCCCGCGTGAATGAAGTCCTCGGCCGCGCGGATCGCGAGGTTGTCCATCATTTCGAGGCCGCCGGGAATCACGCCCGCGCCGATGATCTGCGCGACCGCATCGCCGGCCTTTTCGATGTCGTCGAAGCTCGCGAGCAGCACTTTCGCGCTCTGCGGCTTCGTCAACAGCTTCACCGTGACTTCGACCACCACGCTGAGCATCCCTTCGGAGCCGGTGATGAGCGCGAGCAGATCGAAACCGGGGGAATCGAGCGCTTCCGAACCGAGCGTGAGCCGCTCGCCGTCGATCGTCACGATCTCGACCTTCAGGATATTGTGGACCGTCAGGCCGTATTTCAGGCAGTGCACACCGCCCGCATTCTCCGCGACATTGCCGCCGATTGAACACGCGATCTGCGACGACGGATCGGGTGCGTAATAGAGACCGTGGGGCGCGGCCGCCTGCGAGATCGCGAGGTTGCGCACGCCCGGTTGCACACGCGCGATGCAGGCTTCGGCATCCACTGCAAGGATGCGATTGAAGCGCGCCATCACGAGCAGGATGCCTTTTTCGAGCGGCAGCGCGCCGCCCGAAAGCCCGGTGCCCGCGCCTCGCGCGACGACCGGCACGCCGTGCGCATTCGCGTATTTCAGCAGCGCCTGAACTTCTTCGACGCTGCCGGGCAAGGCGACGAGCATCGGCGTGATGCGATATGCGGAAAGGCCGTCGCATTCGAACGGTCGCAGGTCTTCGTTCGTGTGCAGAAGCTGAAGGTCGGGAAGGAGGGCGTGCAGATCGCGCACGATCGCGGCTTTGTCGTGGTCGCGAAGCGGGCCGTCGAGCTTCTCGTCGTAGGCGTAGGTCATGCGTTGTCTCCAGTGGGTCCGCGGCTTCTTGTGAGCGTCGGATGCTGCGTGTTTTTTGAATTGTTCCGGGCCGAAACGGCGCTGTCGAATCGTTTCTCGGTGGTAATACCAGTTTTTACAGCACGGTTATCCGGTGAATTGCTACCGAACCGTCGACGCATATGGCTTTTGAACGAACAGAGACCTGCGGCCGTGTTACGATCGGACGGTGGTAATACCAGTGGTGGACGCCATGGAAGAGACAGGGCAGGAAGGGAAGCGGCAACTTGCCGACGTAGTCGTCGAGCGCATCGAGAAATTGATCGTCGATGGCGTGCTGAAACAGGGACAGACGCTGCCGTCGGAACGTCGCCTGACGGAAAAGCTGGGTGTGTCGCGGACTTCGCTTCGGGAAGGCCTCAAGATCCTGCGCGCGCGCGGACTGATCGAGACATCGCAGGGAAAAGGCTCGTTCATCGCCAAGCTGACGGCCGAGCCGGCCCAGACGCCGATGATGCATCTGCTCGGATCGCAACCGCGCACGCTCTACGATCTGCTCGAAGTGCGCGAGATGCTGGAAGCGGAATCGGCGCGGCTAGCGGCGCTGCGCGGCACGCCAGCCGACTACATTCTGATCACGCGCCGCTACGACGAAATGGTGGCCGCGCATCCGCAGGAAACCGACGCGTCGACCCACGCGCGGCTCGATCATGCGTTTCACCTCGCGATCTGCGAGGCCTCGCACAATCCGGTGCTCGTGCATACGCTTGCGACGCTGAACGATCTGATGCTGAGTTCGGTGTTTGCATCGGTGAACAACCTGTATCACCGCGAGGCGCAGAAGCGGATCATCGACCGGCAGCATGCGCGACTCTTTAACGCGGTGACGGGCAAGCTGCCGGAGCAGGCGCGACGCGCGGCGAGTCAGCACATCAAGAGCGTGCGGGAGAGTTTTACGGAGATCGAACAGGAGGAACAGCGGCTCGTCAGGTCGACGTTGCGGCTCGAAGGGGGGGGG
>NZ_FCOG02000505.1 GCF_001544975.2 Caballeronia arationis
GCTTTACGCAGGCCGAAGCCGCGAGCCCTGATGGAATGCGCCAGGAATGTCCTCATCTCGGCCACGTGCTTCAGGCACAAGGCTGTGTTCAGGTTTGCATTCCTGCGGTCCGACCTGTTTTGCCATCACTGGGAATCAACCATAGCAACCTATCGGTTCATCAAGGTCTCAGAGTCTATACAGTTAAGCTGGTCTTACACTGACGTGATTCGCTTCGTAACTGCTGTGGTGGGCCAGTATCGCCCAGGCAGTTCGTGCGATCTTGTTCGCCAGAGCGACGGCTACCACGTTGGCGGGGCGCCGCTCCTGAATTCCTTTCTGCCATGCTGTTGGTACCTTCGTGTGACACAGGACCGAGCGGGCTCCATGAATCAGCAGTGTGCGCAGGTAGGGGTCACCTCGCTTGGAGATAGAGCCCAATCGAATCTTTCCGCCCGTACCACTTTGCCGCGGAACAAGACCGAGGAACGCAGCGAATTCACGTCCTGACCTGAAGGTCCTCGCGTCTCCGATTGTTGCTACCAGGGCCGTTGCGGTTAGCCTGCCGATGCCGGGCACGTCGGAAATCGCGCGACATGCCACTTCCTGTTTCTGCCAGGCACCAATGCGCTTCTCGAGTTGATCGATATCGTCCTCGAACGCGTTGATGCGTCGTAACTGGTCTTGCAGATTAAGCATCATCGATGCTGGAAGTGCATCTTCCAGTTCCGCCATGCGCTGCCTTACCTCGGCAAGCCCTGCCGCACGTCCTGTACGAAACGTCACTCCAAATTCGTAGAGAAACCCACGGAGCTGATTCACTTGCATTGTTCGAAACTTGATGAGCTGCGAGCGCATCCGGTGCAAGCTCAGCATCGCCTGCTGATCTTCTGTCTTCGCTGCGACGGTGCGCATGCCAGGTTGCTGAACGGCAGTCCATATCGCCTTCGCATCCGCCGCGTCGGTCTTGT
>NZ_FCOG02000313.1 GCF_001544975.2 Caballeronia arationis
TTTGCTTGCGTTTTCCATTCTTCAAATCTCCCGTTACAGCCAAGATCCAAAGTCTCCTACATTTCCGGGGCGCTTCAAAGACCGAAGCCCAGCAGGCTGTATTGGCGCTGCATCGGTTGCGGCAACAGAAGATCAAGGTCCGCACGATGCAGATGAACAGTCTACGGGGCTTGCTAACAGAATACGGCGAGGTGATGGCCAAGAGTCGCGCCGCGCTGGATAGAGCGATTCCCGGGGTACTGGCGAAGCTGGCCGAGCGTCTACCGGCGATGCTGATCGACTCATTACGCGAACTCTGGAATGACCTTGATCGACTGGACAAACAGATCGCTGACATTGAGCGACGTTTGCAAACGTGGATGAAAGAGGACAAAGCATGCAAGGCAATCGCCGCGATTCCCGGCGTTGGTCTGCTGACGGCAACGGCCACTGTTGCCACGATGGGTGACGCGAAGGCGTTCAGGTCCGGACGGGAGTTTGCAGCGTGGCTCGGTCTCGTACCAAAGCAGATCGGCACTGGCGGGAAGGTCCAGCTCCTGGGTATCAGTCGACGTGGCGACACGTACGTCCGTACCCTTTTGATTCACGGCGCACGCAGTGTGCTCTTCCATGCGAAACATGCTGGAGGCTGGGTCGAGCAGATCCGAACGCGACGACCATCGAACGTAGTAGCCGTTGCATTGGCCAACAAAATGGCGCGCACGATCTGGGCTGTTCTCGCCCACGATATACCGTACAGTTCGGATCACGTCAGCTTACGAGGAGTTCGAAACTGAAAGTTCAGAGATGTTAAGAAGTTCAGGCACGAGGTCGAAAGGTTGCGCTGGCAATTGAGTGTGATGACGAGACAGGTCGGACCGTGATTCGCAAACCCTGAATCTTGTTTTGAGCATCTAGCTCGCGAGTCAAATGAGGGGCGAGTCAGCGGATTTCATCGGGGCCAGCAGCGAATGAGGCTGCAAAAAGGCCGAATATAAAGCTGCAACCTATCCTGTCAATCTGAGCACAAGAAAAACCTGGCGCATCGGGGGCGTTCATATAAAACAAGATGAGAGCAGCGCGTCAATCAGGATGAGAGTACTGGCGTTGCGGCAGCGGTGGAGGGCTCAGCCCGGAACCGCTGCCGCAACGCCGCGCTGATGAGCCCCCTGCCGTCGGGTGCCTTCGGTGGTCGCGGTAAATCGGGTATGAACAGCTCTTCCATGTAGCGAAGGGAGGCTGAGTTGCCCGGCCGACACATCAACGACCATCAGATGAGGCTCTACATGAAGTACAGACTCAAGGAGGGGCCGCTGCAAGCGGCTGCTCGCGCCGGGTTCAGCGCCGCCAGTGGCTATCGCATCGAACAGGACCGGCGACTGCCATCGCAGAAGAAGGCCCCTCGCGGGCGTCGCCGGTCCGATCCCCTGGCCGCGATCTTTGACTCCGAGATCGTGCCGCTGCTTCAGTCCGCTCCCGGCATCCGGCCGATAGCCGTACTGGACGAAATGCTTCGCCGCCATCCCGACCTCCCGGGCAACGTGCGCCGCACACTCGAGCGGCGTATTCGCGACTGGCGCGCACTCCATGGCGAGGAACGTGACGTCATGTTCCGTCAGGTACACGAACCCGGTCGTCTCGGGTTCTCCGACTTCACGGAGATGGACAGTCTGGGCGTCACCGTGGTGGGCGTCGCGCTGGAGCACCGCCTCTATCACTTTCGGCTCGCCTGCTCGGGCTTTGAGCACGCTCACGTCATTCTCGGTGGCGAGAGCTATGTTGCGCTGGCTGAAGGGCTGCAGAACGCCATCTGGGCACTCGGGGGCGTACCGCGCGAGCACCGCAGCGACAGCCTGTCGGCGGCGTTCCGCAATCTCGAAGCCGAGGCGCGCGAGGATCTGACCACGCGTTACGAGGCGCTGTGTGCTCACTACGGCATGCAGCCTACGCGCAATAACCGTGGCGTTGCCCACGAGAACGGCTCCATCGAGAGCCCTCATGGCCATCTTAAGAATGCAGTGCGTGATGCGTTGCTTCTGCGCGGCAGTAACGACTTCGACAATCTCGAGGCCTATCGCCGTTTCATCGATGAGATCGTCGGTCGCATCAACGCGCGTAACGGCAAACGCATTCAGGCCGAGCGCGCGCTGCTTCAGCCGCTTCCGGCCCAGCGCACGTGCGACTACGAGGAAACGCGCGTGTACGTCACGACCACCTGCGGCTTCGTCCTGCGCAAGGTGTTCTATACCGTCCCGTCACGGCTGATCGGCCACCACCTGCGCGTACGGCTGTACGACGACCGGCTTGAGTTGTTCCTGGGTGGCACGGCCCTGATGACACTGCAGCGCGGCCGTGCGGGTCCCAATGGCAAGCACGGCCACGTCATCAACTACCGGCACATCATCCACGCGCTGCGCCGCAAGCCCATGGCGCTGCTCAACCTGGTCTACCGCGATCAGGTCTTTCCGCGCGAGGCGTATCGACTGACCTTCGATCGCCTGCTCGAGCAGCTACCGCAGCGCCAGGCATGCAGGACCATGGTTGAACTGCTCAGCCTGGCCCACGAGCACAACTGCGAAGCGCAATTGGCCCAGGCGCTGCAGCAGTGCCTGGACGATGGACGGTTGCCCGATCTGGACGCACTGTGTTCACGTTTCGAAGTCAAGCCCACGAGCAGCATGCCGGAGGTGAACGTCCAGCTGGCACCGCTGAGCGACTACGAAGCCCTGCTTGACATGGCAACGGAGGTGACAGCATGAGTCTCGACATCGACGCCACCCGCCTGTCGCTACTGCTCAACGATTTGCGGCTGCCCGCCATCAAGCAGATCTGGTCCAGCTTCGCCGAGCGATCCGACACGGAAGGCTGGCCGGCGGCACGTCTGCTGATGGCGCTGGCCGAACACGAGATCGCCGAGCGCGATCGACGCCGGATCGAGCGTCATCTCAAGGACGCAAAGCTGTTGCCGGGCAAGACGCTGGAGAACTTCGATTTCGACGCAGTGCCGATGGTGTCCCGCCCACACGTCTCGGCGCTTTGCGCGGGCGACGGCTGGTTGCGTAACGGCACCAACCTGCTTCTTCTGGGGCCAAGCGGACTCGAGACATAATGCTCACCTCTCTATGTTATTGAAGATCAATGGATAACTGATCCGGATTGGCTGACTGCG
>NZ_FCOG02000337.1 GCF_001544975.2 Caballeronia arationis
TGCACGCCAGGCCCTCAACGTCGTGTAGCGCGCTGGGAGCACGAAGATGTTCTTGATGAGATGCAGGCACGACTCGACCATGCGCCCGAGATGATGCGCATCCGGCGACAGACTGTCGAGCACCCGTTCGGGACGATCAAGGCATGGATGGGCGCCACTCATTTCTTGACACGAACCATCGAGCGGGTTAGCACAGAGATGAGCTTGCACGTGCTGGCATACAACATAAAGCGAGTGATCAAACTACTCGGTTCCGAAGCGGTTATGAAAGCGATGCGGGCGTGAAGCCCATAGGGGTTGTTAAGCTTTCGCGATGAGTGCGGCTGTGATTTGACATTCGGTTTGCTGCAATCGACAAACGGCGCCCGGCGCCGAGGCTGGTTTCGGCAATTCCTAGTGTCTACGCGTTTTGACACGGTCTGGGCCATTAAGCGACACTCACCTTTCCGCGCGCAATGGCAGTCGTGCGGAAGATAGCCGCCATCCCTGTTCTGCCCGAAGCGCATCGAGCCGCGGTGCGGCCCGACGCACTGAGCCCCGAGCGGATTGAATGCGATCAGCGTCACGCGGACGGCCCAGCCACGACGCAACACGTCGCACCATTAGTCCATTAGTCCAGGGCAACGGCAGGCGCCGCCTGCACGCGCGCTCGAGAGGGTGCTGTTTCCTTCAGACTGAGCGCCACGACAAATCCGATTGCGAGCGCAGCCAATCCGAGATGCATGATGTACTGAATGCCGAAGTGCTTCGCGATGTAACCCGCAATCGCCGGGGCGAGTCCACCACCAAAAACTTCGCCGATTCCGACCACCAGACCCGAAGCCGTAGACATAAGCTTCGCCGGCACCGATTCCGCGCTTAGCGGTCCCACGGTCAGCGTGATCAGGCTGAAGACGAAGAGAAGGGTGAGCGTAAGGTAGGTGAACAGAAACGTCGGGTTCGCACCGGTCCGCATGAGGAGGAACAGGAAGACGGCCGCGCCGATTACCGAGAAGACCATGACCGGCTTCCTTCCGAGTCTGTCGGATAGAGCCGGCATCACGAGCGTGCCGATCGTGCCGCCGAAGCCGATTGCCGAAAGCACGTAGCCCATCTGCTGCATGCTGAGGTGCAGGTAGTCGATCAGGTAGCTGGGGAAAAGCGCGCTTAGCACGACGAGACACGTCAGCCAGCACAACATGCCGACGATGTTCAACGGAATGTTGCGATAACGAATAACGTCGGTCCACTTGTGGGTGGCGGCGTCGTGCGTCGGCGTGTGCTGTGCAGCGGGCGAAGCTTGCGTATTGCGCAACACCTTGAACATCAGGTAAGCCACCAACAAACCCGGAATCGACACCACCGAGAAAATCCAGTGCCACGGCAGCACTTTTAGCAACTGCGTGACGAGGATCGGTGCGATGCCTAAACCAAAAAGCGGCAGCGCCATCTGCTGAATACCGATGTTGCGCCCGTGACGCGTCGGCTTCGATGCATCGAGCGTCGCGATGATGCTCGCAGGCGTGTAGGCACCTTCGGCAAATCCCATCACGGCGCGAATCAGGATCAGAGAGCCGACGCCGGTTGCTAGACCACTCAACCCCGCCAGCAACGAGAACACAATGATCGCCGGAATGATGACCTTGCGGTGGCCTACGCGGTCGGACAGGTTGCCCATGAACATCGCCGAGATGCCCCAAGCGACGGCGAGCGCGCCGGTGATGTGCCCGAGGTCCTGGTAGTCGAGGTGCAGATCCGTCATCATGACGGGGAAGAGCGGCATGATCATGAACCGATCGATACCGACCAGTCCGAAGCCCAGCGACAGCAAGGCTACGGCTCTCCACTCATAGGCGATATCCCACCTTGAAACGCGGTTGTGTTCCATGTTTGCAATCTCCAAATCGTTAAGCGACGTCGTCAGACGCGACGATCGATTCATGTCAGAAAGAAGTCTGCAGGCCGAGGCGGCCGATGACCTGATGCGTGGTGCTCGATTGACCCGTGCCGTTGATCCAGGCGTTGTGTCCGCCTTCGACGTCGCCGCCGGTCCATTGATAGACCGCTTCGGCGTACAACGTCGTGCGTTTGGAGAGAAGATACTGGGCCGCGCTCGTGACTTGCTGCGCCCGGTTGTGGCTTAGTTGCGCGTTGCCCTTCATGTACTGATAGTTCGTGCCGAACCGAATATCCGGCATGAACGTGTATAGTCCACCGACCTGAATCGCTTGGACGACGCCTCCCGTCAGCGTATTGCGCGTGTTGGTGTAAAGCGCGTTGAGATACACGTCGCCGATGGCCTGACTGAGGCCCCCTCCGAAATTTCGGATACCGTCGTGGCCGTCGTTTAGCGCCGCGTACTTGGTTTCGTTGTAGGCGGCCGCGATACCGAAGCCGCCGATCGCATAGTTCACGCCGAAGCCGATCGTGTTGTTCGCGGAAAACGAGCCGGGCGTATTGCCGAAACCGTACAATGCGCCGAGTCTCAAACCTGCGAAGGTGGCCGATACGACCTTGACCGAATTCGACACGCGTGACGTTCCGCCGGTCTGGTCGAAGTCGAACGAGCCGGTCGGATTCTGGGGAATGCCGAGCGCCGCAAAAGGACCTTGGCGCATGTTGTGGATCGTCGGGGGAATCTATGGGTGAATTATTGTGCGCGGCTAGCCAAGTGAAGCTCGATTCCGATACTGATAGAGC
>NZ_FCOG02000386.1 GCF_001544975.2 Caballeronia arationis
GGTCGACCCGTTGGCGTCGCACTGGACGCGCATGGGGCCTTGCTCGTGGCTGACGACGTCGGCAACGCTGTATGGCGAGTAGCGCCGCGGAAGAACGACAAACCGGCTGACATCGCGCCGGCAGGTAAATGACACAGCCCTGGCCGCTTTGCTCGGCAACCGGGCCGACGCAAGGTTATCGTGCCGATTAGAACCGCTTCATTAGTCAAAGCAGCACGCCGGTGACGTCACCTCAAAAGACGGAGACCCGCAACTGGATCCGGTGACGCTCCGCAGGGTAGAGCCAGCATTGTCCTGATTCGGCAGTTTGCGGTAATTGATCGGAACATCCCCGCCGGTTGACCGCTCCGTCGCCGAATTATCGAACGGCCGCTAACTCAACAATCATCGGCCCTTCGCAATAACCCATTGACCGTCTCTTCCTGGCCGAACCCGGAAATCGAGCTTACAAATACGGTTTTCTGCTGTTGTACTCAAGGTCGTCTGAAAACAACTTCGGAAGGTTGCGGGGGTGCGCTTATCCTCGGTCCTGTCCGGCCCCGCTACGCGGCGCAGCGTTGATGCGATCCAATCTGGCTAGAAGGGCCACGCCCTGCTCCGCGATGCGACTTGGCGTGTCGGTAAGCGCCACCAGCACAGATGCGCGTCCGCCAGTAGTTCACCTGCGCCACTGCACTGGTCGTTGCGATCTCATGGTCCGGCCGCTGATACTCCAAATGGGAAATAATGCTCTTGATATGATCCAATTCCTTCTGTGCATGGTGGTGGGACGTAAGCATCTTGGCTCCCTCAGGCTTTTTTTCTTTCATCCACCATCCAGATTCGCGTGACAACCCGCAATCTAAGGTCACGAGAACTGGTAGGCGCGGAACAACGTTTCGCTGCTTCGTCGTCCGCAAATTCGTCAGCGTCGCGATTGGGTCCAGCGGCACCAGTCGTAGTGGTCCAGATTCCTGAGCAACTCCGCGCGACGATGTTCGCAGCGATACTGGCCGACCACTGCGGTCGCCGCAATCACCAAGCCGACCGTGCCGATCACAACCCCGATCCACGATTCGATCATTTCAGCCTCCATCGCCGAATTCAGTTAGCGGTCGCCGACCGCGCGTAGCCATTTGCCGAGATGACTTCCTGTGAGTCCCGTCAGCCCTGCCTTCTCGCGCCTGCCAGGCGAAGCACTCAGTCAGTGAATATGCAAGACAGCTTGCAGCATGGCGTGGCCGTACGGTGTGATACCGGGTCGTCGGTGTCCTGACGCCAGCAGATCTACTGTCACTAGCTGGCTCTCAAGCAGGGTGTGAAGCTCATCGCGATCCACTTCGATCTGAGCGGGAGCCTCCTTGACGAAGAGCAAAGTAGTGAATTCGTGGGGACTTAGCGTGAGTGTCTCCTTGATGCGAAGAGGTCTCAATTCGGCATGGCATTGGGTTTGTCATGCGGCCGGAATCGCAACCAATTTCAGGTCACTTGTCTGCATACAGTCGTTAGATCATGCCACTTCGGCTCGACCATCGGTCTTGAGAACCGGATCGCCGTCGTCCGTGCGATAAGGACGCTCGTGGCTCGCCGTCGGCCTTACCAACGAGATGAGGTGATACCCCAGCAGCTCTCGACTTTGGATAATATTGACAGAGCGCGCCGAGACTACCATCAATACATCCAGACGAATCTTGTAGGGGAATCCATATATCGAATCCGTCCCTTAACGGATGGCAACACGCTCCCCTCGGCAAATCTAACTGAGCTGGATAACGGGGTGTTATTTAGTCGGTCTTGCAGAATCGCGCGAAGCCAAGCGCAGCGTGCGGATAGGTGCAGATAAGCAGTTGCGAAACTCCCAGTTTCAATATGAAATGGGCCTATCTTCTGGGAGTGAGAAGCGCCGATGAGCACACC
>NZ_FCOG02000044.1 GCF_001544975.2 Caballeronia arationis
ATCCCAGATAGGAGAACGCGAGCGAATTGGGCACGTGGGGTGCTTGCAGTAGCGCAACCGGCCGGCGGCTGAGTTCGCCGAGCGCCGGGCGCAACAGGCGAAGCTCACCCACGCCGGGCTGCTGCACCAGCAATTCGACGAGCGACCCGAGCGGCCAGCCGCCACCTGGAAGCTCCGCCGACAGGGCCGCGTAGCCTGTGTCGACCGTCTTGCCATAGGCACGCGCGAGCTGCGACCCGCGCCACAGCGCGGGGTGGATCGACTCGACGTGTTTCGGCAGGGCGGACATAGCGTGAATGACTGTATGGATGTACAGTACTTTACATCGAAAACGCGAACAGTGAATTGCCCCTTATAAGTCGCCGGCAGGCGATCGAATGGATATCCTTGTACCGATGCGCATCGACGCAACGCTCGCTTTGACTGCCTCCAAGCCTCAGGTAAATCAGTTGGCGGGAGCCGCCGCGGGCGAATAGACAAGTTTTTCGGTGTTCAGGGCCACGTACAAAAGAGGAAAAGCGAGGATAAAGTCAGCGAATGATTTCAACCGGCGTCGCTGTCAAGAGCGTCATTCACACGCACTATCGCAGAACGTGTGACGGGCAGTGGGTTTGGCAACAATACGTGGTCAGCGGCGATGAAAACGCGCGCCTCGTCCGCAAGCAACGTGGGACGTCCGAGCGAGAATGTAGGAGAGAACAGGGATGGCTGAACACGAGATCGATGATCGGCCGGGCTCACGCGCCGAGTTACTGTGTTTCCTGGTAGCGACGGCCGCGGCGTCGCGTTCGCTCACGCACGAGTGGCGCGCGGATCACGTCGTCGAAAGCTGTCGCATCTGGCTTGCCCGGCATGCGGTCGTGATGCACTGGCTCGAACGCGTCAAAATAGGGCAGTTGGCGTTGCGGGTTGCCCGGCGCGATTTGCGTAGCGCGGGAATTACGGTTCGGCAATCGGATGTCCAAGCCCTCTTTACGGGCGAGATGGGTCTGAACCATGCGAGCACCGTTGTGCAGAAAATGATGACCCTGTGTGCTGCTTTGACGGCAGCAGAATAGAGGAACGAGCTGGCAGCGAAGTCGCACACGGTGGGATCCGGCGGCTGTCAGCGCAAACAGATTTCTGACGCCAAGCGCTAAACCGCTAGCGCTTACGCAGCCGCCGATTTTTATAGAAAGAGCACAGGTGTGATGTGGATACGAACGTTAAGCCGTTGGCGACGATCTCCCGCGACGGGAATGCTGTCGAGTTTGAGGTCGAGATGCGTGGAAAAAGACTCGCGTGTTCTATTAGTCGTGAGGCGCTCGAGGATCACTTCTGGCTCGGACGGCATGCTGATGAGGCTCACCTCCTTCATGCGTTTTCGGATGGTCAAAATAGGATTGTCGCAATGGCTGAACGCAAGGCCCGTCGCTTGGCGACCGAGGTGATTAAACTCACGTCACAGGACTTCGAACGGTAGGATCCGGACGGACGATGACGAAGAGCGATAAATCAAGCGAGGCGCGGGCGCTTGAACGTGTCGCGGATGCCGCGCGTGAAGTGCAGGCTGCCTCGATTGCGCTTGAGGCCCATTTTTCAGACGGCGCCTCACATGCCCCGACCACGCTTGAGTTGGCGCGGTTTGCCGCTGCGATGCAGGAATTGAAAGACGCTCGCGAAGCGTTTGACGCGTTGTTAATCGAACGAGAAACGAAGGGCGCCCAGTAATATCGTTGAAGCGTTGTTACGTCCGGGTGACTTTGCAAATGCCGAAACATCCGAGCCTTTGCAGACTGCTTATCGGCCTTAGCCGACGTTCGACGTTCAGCCGCAATTCGGCTGCAACGCGCCTCTTTGCTGTCGTTCGCGTTAACTGCTGTCGAACGTCAGTGTCTAGGAACGTGAACGGACGTTGAGCCTTCACGGCTCGACGGCCGCTGATTCTACTTTGCTTCGTCAGCCTCCCAACTGTATAGGACGGGCTCATCTCTCGCCTGCAGCTTGAAGTGAGTGTTGTGTCTTACGCGGCACAAATTCAGCGCATAATTGACGATAATCCATTAGTCGGCTCTGCGGCTGGCACCTACTCAACGAATCCTTCAATCTATCGATGACGCAATCACCCGAACTCGCCGGAGGCGAGGGCTTTACCTTTGAAGGCGACGCGGCTGCGTTCTATCTGGCCGCGTTGCTAGCCGAGGCATATGCGCCGGGCATTGACGATCGAACCGTTGTCCGAGTATCGGTTCAGCAGCGCGATTTCGGCGAACCTCTCGATGATGTGATTGTTGATTTCGAGGACGCCACGAAGGGCGTTGCGCGCCTTAGCCTCCAAGTGAAGCGATCGCTCACTATCAGTAAGGCGGACACGAACATTGATTTTCGCGACATCATTCGCGACAGTTGGGCCACGCTCAGAAAGTATGATTTCCGCATCAATGCGGACCGCTACGGAGTCGCAGTAGGTACGGTTGCGCCTGCTAAAGAACGAGCGCTAAAGACGCTTTGTGATTGGGCACGCGAAAGCCTAACGGCTGACCACTTTGACGCGCGCTTTGCAACGGGTGGTAGCGCCGGTGCCGACATCAAAGCGGTAAAGGAAGATGTCACTGTTCTACTAGAAGAAGCGAAGGGTGCCCCGTGCACACGCGAAGAAGTGCATCAATTCGTTGCGCACTTCGTACTCGTCCAATTTGACTTCCTTCGCGAAGGCGCTACCGATCCCCCTGACGCCATCAATCGGATCCGAAATTGCCTCGTGCCCGACGATGCGGCCAAGGCTCCTCTTGTCTGGTCGCGCGTCGTTCAGCTTGCCCGTTCGTCGGCAGGCAAGTCAGGTCAGTTTGATCGTGCGCGACTTGTGCGCTCGATTGCATCTGTCGCGCGCTTGCTCGGCGCGACCTCGTTTCGCCGCGATCTCGAGAAGTTGATGGAGGTCGCAAAGAGCTATGCCAGCCTCATTCCTGACGATGTTGGCGGAACAAGGCTTGATCGAACCTCGCTACTTGAGAGTCTGAACGCGAAGCTTACTGCTGCTCGAGTTGTCCAGATCCGAGGTCTTCCGGGCAGCGGAAAATCCGTCTTGGTGAAGCGTGCAGTACTCCACGCGCTAGAGCGCGGGCCGATCCTCTTTCTCAAAGCTGAACAGCTGGAAGGCACCAACTGGATCAGCTACGCGGCCTCGCATGGTCTTTCGGATGCTCCGTTGGAGCTACTTCTTGCGGAGGTCGGAGCCGCCGGCACTCCGACTTTCTTCATTGATGCGATCGATCGCATTGAGAAAGAGCACCAGGCAGTCGTCGTCGACGTCATCCGCACGATCGTAGAGTCACCGCTGCTCGATCACTGGCGGGTCATCGTCTCTCTTCGCGATACCGGCATAGAGGTGCTTCGCAATTGGTTGGGTGACTTTCTTGATGTATTGAAAGTTGAGACGCTTGGCGTTGATCAATTGAATAACGAGGAAGCCGAGACTCTCGCAATCGCCAAGCCACATCTGAGGCCACTTCTGTTTGGGGCGCCCCAAGTGCGAGAGATCGTCCGGCGCCCATTTTTTGCCAAGGTGCTGAATCAAAGCTACATTGCTGCCCCGAGCGAGCCGACGTTCGCCCCGCAATCAGAGGTGGATCTGATCGGGAATTGGTGGCGGCGAGGCGGATACAACGAGACCGGGCGAAGCGCAATTGAACGCCAACGCGCCCTGCTTGACCTGGCATGCGTTCGCGCCCGCCAGCTTAGCCAACCGATTCGCCTTAGTCAGCTTACCTCGGTCGCACACATCGATGACCTTCGCGCGGACGGCATACTTCAGAATGCTCGCGAAGGTATCTCGGTCCGATTTGCGCACGATATCTTTTTTGAATGGGCCTTCTTCCATGTCCTGGCCGATCGCGGAGCGCAATGGATGGAAGAGATCAGGGCGGGCGGCGAACCGCCAGCGGTCGCTCGCGTTGTCGAACTCGTCTCGCAGTGGGAGTACGCGCAGGGTACCGACTGGCGGGCATATCTCACGCAAACTGAAAGTTCGGATCTGAGGTCACAATGGCTGCGAGCTTGGTTGGTCGGGCCGCTTGGCACGGTGAGGTTTGAAGTTGACGAAGGCCAGTTCGCGACTGCCGTTCTTGCCGATGACTTCCGACTTTTCAGGAAAACGCTCGTCTGGTTTCAGGCCGAAAAGACCTCGCCGAACGTGAACATCCTCGCGGGTGCGCTCCCACTGGAGCAACTTCAACGGGTCGCTGATCTCCTCGGTTGGCCTTCTGACTTCGCCGCGTGGCGCCGCCTTATCAACTTTGTCCTCCGGCGCATTTCAGACATTCCGCAGAGACTCTATCCCGAGATCGTCGCGATCTTTGAGGTTTGGCAGAACGCTCTAGCTGGCATTAGCAACCCGACATCTCGCGCACTACTGCAACAATGTGCCGCCTGGCTCGCCACTATTGGTGCAATTCGCGCTGCTGATGGGCCTGACGAAAACTCTGCATACTGGAACAAGGTTCCCGACTTGGGCGATTTCGGAAAATCGCTTGGCCGACTTCTCATGAGATCGTCCAAGGCCGAGCCCACCCTTGCGGCTGGCTACTTGCAACGTGTCACCAACTCCGAGCGCATCAACGACGATGACTTCCATGACATCATCGCCTACACGCCCACCCTGGCCCAATCGCTTCCTCAGTCGGTTGTCGACCTATCGCTGATGTTCCTGCGAAAGGAGTTACCTGACGAGCAGGTTGTCCGCGAAAAGCGGGAGCGTCATGCCGCAGCCAAGTGGCGCGAATCTGTTTTGGCAGAACCGGAATCAGAGCGCACGCGTCGAGAGCAAAGCGCACTTTCGGTTGGTTTTTCGCTGCGAACCATCGGTAACTTCAGCTACCACGACTGGGATAGACTCTCAATTCAAGACGACTACCAAAGTTTCTCGCCACCATCGCCGCTCCGAGAGCCCTTTCACTCTCTCTTCCAGGCATCGCCCGGTGAGGCACTGCGGCTCCTTCGGGAACTCTGCAATCATGCTATGGCCGCATGGCGACAGTTGCATCGTCACTCGCGTGAACGTGGCGGCAGCCCTATACCGCTCGAACTTACTTTCCCTTGGGGTACCCAAAAATTCTGGGGTACCGACCGGGAGTATCTTTGGTTTCGGTCGATTTGGGCGCCGAAGGCTATCGGCTGCGGCTTTATGGCGCTGGAGGAGTGGTGCTTCGCCGAGCTTGCACGCGACCGGTCCGTTGACGAGCTGATACAGCAAATAGTTGAGGGGAACGAGTGCATTGCCATCCTGGGTGTCGCAGTGATGCTCGCGCTCCACACCGAGACGGTGTCCGAGGCCACATTGCCGCTAATCACCTCACAGCGCTTGTTGACGGCAGACCACAATCGAATGGTGCAGGACCTCTCGTCGATTGCAAACTTGATCGGTTTTACGCGTGAGACCGACGGGCCCCATGTTGTGGCGATCCGCGCAGCAAATGCCCGACCGATCCGTAAAGCACAGCTTAGTTGGATGGTACCAAGGTTCATCTTCACGACCGCACCGCTTTGCGACCAGGCCCGCGAAGCGATTCTCAACTTTAAGAACAATCTGCCCTACCAGTACGAAGAGCATCGCAATATTTCGGAGGCTCAGGAGCATCTCGCAGCCGAAGCTCTCGAATACGCCGAGATGGCGGATCTGGAGAACTATCAGGCATACCGCACGAAAGAGAATTCTGACGAGATTGCAATTGTTCACGTCAGCCCTACCGCCGCGAAGCCTGAAAACGTTGCTCGGGCCGAAGAGGCATCGAAGTATCTCAGGCAGACATCACTCTGGACGTGGGCATCCAAATATTTCGAAGAGAAGACGCTGGGCGCCACTTTCACAGTTGAGGCAGCCATCACATTGGCAAGAGAAACTGACGCCCGCGACTTGTTCGAGCATTCCAGCAATGAAAATGACGACGGGAGTTTGGGCATGCGCCGAGGAGCGGTCGCTGCTACAGCCGCCGTCGTACTCAGCTTCCGGAAAGGGCGCACCGATGTAGATCTTGAGTGGGCTCGTGAAGTTCTAGCTCGTGCAATCCGTCTGCCAGAAATACCTGGATCAAGGTGGTCGTCTGGCTCTGTTATCCCGTGGCACCAAGCGATCTACGTTGCGCGAGGTCTTGCAGCAGATTTTCGCGAAGGCACATCGGTGGATAGCACGCCTCGCGACCTTCTTAGTCTGATTGCACATCCACTTGAAATCGTCTCGTTAGCCGCGCTCGAAGAAGTCTTCAATCTTTGGTCCAAGGACCCCAAGCTGACCTGGACTGCGCTAATTTTGTCATTTTCGCTCTGCCACGTTTTACCGCGGCCTCAGGATCAGCTTCGTCAACACGGTGACGCGCTGCATTCGGTAAGCGAGGCGGAGGGGGCGCTTGGCGCGGCACTCGCGTTCTATGAGACTGGCAACGATTGGTCGCCCCTTCCGTTGCCACCTCCCGCGTGGGTGAGAGTCGAACCCAGCAAGGGCCGACAACGCTATCGAAACCATGACGAGTACAACGAAGATGATGTGGCAGATGCAAACGAGTTTTGGGGGGAGCCTGATATTTTCTGGTACTCAAAGCAGGCCGCAGAAATCCTGAAGCGCATCCCATTCGACGAGATCCTGCGCAGCGGGGCAAGGAATGCGCTACTCGATTTCCTTGCTGGAATTCTCGATTGGACCAACCGTAAGAATGCACCGCCCTGGGTAAGGCCAGGACGCCGAGATCGTTCTTCGTCGCAGATCTTTGAATGGACTCGCGCGCTTGGGTCGAGCCTCGGACGAGTAGCCGGGCTGCTCCCGCTCTGCGACTATCAGGTCCGCTTTCTTGACCCGATATTACGGCTCGAGGGCGACAATTGCTGGGCTCTCCTTTCTCCATTCGCGAGCACCTACATCTGCGCCTATGTGTACGATGCCCCGGTTGTTCCAACTGATGCAGTCACGATGCTCGATCTGTGTCTTGGTCGATTTCTCGTCGACCCAACGTTCGATCGCGACGCCTTCCGAAGCGGAGAATTTTCGGGCTTCGATCAGCCGAAACTCGTTGGCACGTTGATGTTTGTCGCGGTCGAGCACGCGGATTTGGCCGCTCGCTATGTCAATGGAAATTGGTCAGAGATTGGTCGCATTCTGCCCCTGATTGACCGTTTCATTCGCGCTGGTGGATGGGCCGCCTCCGTAATGACCCCGTTTTTGACGTTGTGCGAGCGAGCAAAGACAAACTACCCCGCCGAGCTGTTTGCAGACCAGATGCTTGCGGTAATAAGCGACGGGCCAGACCGCCTGAAGGGATGGCATGGGACATTCATTCCAGCGCGCATCGCCGAACTTGTGCAGCACTTCGCACATCGCGATGCGCCGATGAGGCTTGGCCTCGCACAGAAGTTTCTGCGAATTCTCGACATGTTGGTTGATATGGGTGACCGACGAAGTGCCGCGCTCCAGCTTGGAGAGGCGTTCCGCGAGATTCGTTTAGCTTCCTAGCGCAGAGGGGCCCCACTAGATCTGGATGCCCCTCGCTGCGTAATTTTGCTGTGCAGAGACGAATTCAACTTAGTGCTAAAAAAATGCCTCGAATTTCAAGGCACCATATGCGATGGTTCGCACCGGCGGCATCAAGATCAGCCATTCGCTTTAGCGGCGCTGCGAACGGCGGAGGATCGATCTACAGCTGCCGTATGTGTGGCGATAGGCGAAGGTCAGCTAAGGCCGAAAAGGGTGATGCCACCCAACGGGCATGCTGGCACAGAGACGAACATTCAGTCGTTCGTGCGACCGCCGCTGGTGTGCTGAAACGCACTTGAAGTCTAGATGGTTTCCGGAGCAAACCTCCGGAGACAGTTTTCGATGTGAAACTAGAAGGTCGCGCCGTCGCTTTTGTACTGCCCATCGTATGGACCCGCCGGTAGACCCTGGCCCGCCTTGTAGACCGAAATCGCATTCGCCTGCTGTGCGAGAGGGACGTAGTTCGGCTTTGCTTTTGCGATTGCTGCCGTGATTGCCGCGGCAATCAATGCCGCAAGGGGATTGCCAGCCGTCGAGGCTTGCGGCGAGTACACCATGGTCTGTTTGTGGGTCCACAAAGTTTCGCCTGTGGTACCGCTCTTAAGCGCATAACTTAGGTCCACCGTCACAGAAGTCGCCAGCACCGCATACTGAGCGTCCCAGCGATTGATCGTGATGTACATGATCGAATCTGCACCGAACATCTTGCCGAGGACCGTGGGATCGTTGGCGTGAACGAGGTCCGCATCGCCAAGACCGTCGTCTTCCATGACTCGCTTTGTCAGATTGACAGGAAATACGTAGTAGCCACGCTCGGCCAGCGGTTTGCTGATCGTCGACAGAAAGTAGTCGGGGGCGTCCACGTCAACGCTTCGATTTACAACCGGAACGACCAGAATCGAGTGGGGGTCAGAATGTCGGAAAGCGCTGTAGTCAGCGTGCACGGGCACAGGGGCGCACGCAACAATTCCAGTGACGGACGCTGCCGCAAATGCAAGCTTCATGAGACGGGCCATTGTGCTCATTGCTTTGCCTCCTTCGTAGTGCCTGAGGCAACGCGAATCATGGTCGTCATGAAGACTGTCGATTCAGGCCATGCAGCCTTTTCCTTCTCGAAAAATACCGCTGCTTGCTTAGAATCTCCAGACTCCAGCAGGACTTGACCATACTCAGCGTACACACCCGGCGGGACCTTTTTGCCGGAAGATTCTGCTGAGCTGATTGTGTCGGCCAGATGCTGAGCGAATGCCGCCGTGTCACCCGGCGTCTTATAGTGCTGATACAGCGACGATTCGTAGTTGCCCCACGTGTACTTCGTCTGAGGCGCGCATGCGGCTGTCATGCTGACCGCCGCGAGCCCCATTGCAAGCTTCCATACCTTCATTATTGTTGTCCTCCGCTCATAACATCGATGGCAACGGCTTCTCCGCTCGCTGCCAGAATCTTCTTTCTCGCTAGGACAGCAGAGCCTTGACGAACTTCGACGGAATGTGGGCCTTCTTCGATGGACATCACTCCACTTACTCCGTCAAATTGGCTCGCCGGCCCGATAAGCTGCCCGTCAAGAACAAGCTCACTGCCGTTGGGCGCGCCTACAAGACTGAGAGTCGGGCGCGAACTGCCCGAAACGACCTGACTGTGAGGCATAGCGCAGCCCGCGAAAGCAACGACGAGCGTTGCCACGCACAGAGAACGAATCATTTTGAAGTTACTCCGCTACGAAAAGAGACTTATCCTTCGTGACGGACCCACTGGTCACGAGGGCCACCGAGCCTTCGTTCACTTCGCTGTCGCCGAAGTTGGACGTGACGCGAATAGTGGCTACAGGAGTGGGGGGCAGGGCGATGGTGAAGCCTGTCTGTCCGCTTTGGATCGACTCGCCCGCCTTGTAAACATAGAGGTTCGCGCCCGGTTTGATGCCTTGGAGCGCGCCACCACTGAGATATATGGTTGAGCCGTCTGCTTTCAGGATGTCCGACTTCCAGGGACGTTCCTTGAGCTTCGTCATCGTTCGGCCGATGACGTCAGAGATTGCAGCGGAAATTGCCTTGTCGTTGAGCGAGCCGTCGTAGTCTGCGCGACTGCCAAACCCTGCAACTTCTCCGGATTCCGTCGAAGCTTCACCCGTTCCAGATGCCGAGAAGAAGACATACCCCGTCTTTACGTCGACCAGTCGAAGTTCGACTTTGGCGTGGGCATTCTGGACCTTGGTTGCGCTTAGGAAACCCGACTTTCCGGTCGTGCTCCGTCCAAATTCAGTTACTGAACCGAGAATAAGAGCGTCGACACCGATCAGACCTGCATCCTTTGAGAGGGACTGTTCTGCAGCGACCTTAGCGATGTCCGAACGTTCGAATACGAGAAACTGCTTGGACGCGACCAAACGGCTCGCGAGGATGTCGCTTGCTTGTTTTCCGAGCGGGTCGAGATTGGCGTCGGTGACGAACGTGCGCCCGTAGCGGGTTTCGTTGCTAAAGCGGCCAATCGCGACTTTTCGCTTGACAGCCTTCTCGTCGACTACCGAGTTCGCGACCTGCGCGGCCTGTTGTTGTGCTCGTGCGACTGGCGCCTCTTTGATTTGCGGAGGCGTAGATACGGTTGCGCAAGCCGCGAGCATCGCACTCGCCGCGCCAATGACAAAGACGTTTTTCATTTTCCCCGGAAGGCCGCTTGTAATGATTTTTCGATAGTCTAGACATCATGTATGGACCTGCCGCACCTCAAGGTACGCGGATTAAGCTTGAGGTAGGTTACGCCGCGGCTCAGAGCCGCATTGAGGGGGCAGGTCATGAACAAGTTTAGCAAGTACGTGGGCCTGGATGTACATCAGGAAACGATTGCCGTGGCGGTCGCCGACACGGCTGGCGAGGTGCGGTATATGGGCGAGATAGTGAACACGCCCGAGGCGATTGCGAAAGTGGTGGGACAGCTCAAGCGCGGCACGGGACGGCTGGCGTTTTGCTACGAAGCCGGCCCCTGCGGGTACACGATTTGCCGACAGTTGCGGCAACTCAAGCTGGACTGCCAAGTCGTGGCGCCGTCGCTGATTCCGAAGAAGCCGGGCGAACGCGTGAAGACCGACCGACGCGATGCCCTAAGTCTGGCGCGCCTGCACCGCGCTGGCGAGTTGAGCCCCGTGTGGATTCCGGACGAGTCACAGGAGGCGTTGCGCGATCTGACCCGTGCGCGTGAGGACATGAAGCATCTGCAACGCCAGGCCAAGCAACGGCTGTTGTCGTTTCTGTCGCGCCACGGCCATCGCTACACGGGCCGCTCAAGGTGGACGCAAGCGCACTGGCGCTGGCTGGAGGGCATCAAGTTCGCCCGGCCGGAGCAACAGATCGTGCTGCAGGAGTATATCGACACAGTTCAGGCCTGTGGCGGGCGCGTGGCCAGCCTCGACCGCGAAGTCGAGACGGCCGCGCACGCGAACGCAGTTTGGCCGGTTATCGAGGCGTTGATGGCGCTGCGCGGCATCGGTCTGCTCGCGGCTGTAACGGTGGTAGCGGAACTCGGTGATCTCGCACGGTTTTCCGGCGCGCCGCAACTGATGGCGTATCTTGGCTTGGTGCCTAGCGAACACTCCAGCGGCAAGCGCGAGCGTCGCGGCGGCATCACCAAGACCGGCAACGGCCACGTCCGGCGGGTACTCATCGAAGCCGCGTGGACGTATCGTCATGCCGCGCGAAAGACCGCGATCCTGCAGCGGCGCGCAGAACGTACGCCCCCCGAGGTCCAAGAGATCGCCTGGTCGGCGCAAAAGCGGCTGTGTCAGCGGTTTCGAAACTTGATGGCACGGGGCAAGCTCAAGAACCAGGTCTGTACCGCTATTGCGCGCGAACTCGTCGGCTTTATCTGGGCTATCGGGCAACACGTCATCCCCCTCAGCCGAGCTTAGCCGGCATGAGAAGATCGAGCACGCAACAGGATGTTTGGGCCAGGACCAGGCAACGGTGGGAGAACCCTCGTTGTAACACTAGGAGGCAACTGGAAACAGCATAACCCTCGAATCTAGATTGAGGCAGCTCCCCGACGTTTCGTTTGTCATGCGGTAACCAACCCGCGCATATCAGAATGTTCAACCGTCGGATAACCGCCTCGTCCTGGCCCAAGCATCCTGTTGTTGAAGACCGTCAAAGAAGCCGGTCTCGGATGATCGTGAGCACGCAAGTCCCGCGCTCACGATCCAATGCATAGCATGGAAAGCCTACGTCGCGTCAAGGGTTCGCTACGCCGGGCTCACGCCCGCCCTTGACCCGTCAAGCTTCGGAGATCTGCCTTTGGCACTTGACACGGTCCATACATATCAGTGTTACATATGGTTACAAGCAAGCTTGTCTTCTGCGCTTACCGAGAAATACAACAGTCCCGGAGATACCTATCAAAATTCTTACGAATTTGCCCAACGATAGTTCGCATTCCACCAAGGCGGTCGGGGGTTGCAGCGTTGTCAAGTCGATGCTAAAGAGGGGAGCGACGCCGATAACATTGATAACGAGAGTCGATGTGAGAATGAGGGCAACCGAGAATTGGCAGAATCCATCGACATTCAAGCAGCCCCTCCGCAGAGTCAGGCGCTGTCAAACGGCGGGCATCTTTCGAGATGTGTCGACCTTCGCGACGCTTTGCATTCGTATTTTAGGAAGCAGTCGGCGAGGAGGCGCTTTAGTCGTCGCAAAGGCAATCGTCGATGTCGAGTTCCCCGTCGACCTAGCGATGGAGCTTTAACCGCACAGATAGGCGCAATTACGTTGCGACTGCGCGACGTCATCGGTTTTAAGAGCCGTTGCGATCCGGCTCAGGAATTGGCGAGGGTGCGGTTCCGGCGAGAAAACGCAGAAGCCGTTGTTCAGCCTCCAACACCTTGTGGTAGGGCGCAGCGGCCAATTGCGCATCATGCAGCGCGAGCAACGTCTCGAAAGCCGGAATGGTGTCCTTGGCCAGAATCCATACATTGGACCTGTCCGCATGCTCAAGCGCTGACTCGACAGCGTATTCAGCCTTCTTATAGCATTCTACCGGCGCGTCGCCGTAACCAGCTTGCTGGAGAAACCAGGCCGTGTAGGCGACGCGAATCAGCTCGTTGAAAAGATAGCCACTTCCCTGCCCATCGCGGGATGCAGCAAGGGCGAGATGGTAAGACAAGGACCGCTCCCGCGCGAACGCCTGGTCGATCGGGAGGAGCATGTCTTTGTGAGAGTTTGACGGGCGCGTGATCCACCCCTTCTGCTACGCTTCGAACTCATGCGCCTTCTCGCCACACTCCCGAAAATTTACGAACCGCAAATTTAACCTCATGACCGACGACGTGTCATGTGTTGACGGCGTCCTCAAATGCCTCATCCGCCGTGAACGTGACGACTTTGACGATGAAATGGTAATGACTTCCCCGGTTGACGGATTGTGCCTGCCCCTTTCTGCGCCAGCCCGTCGAAAACGAACCGAACCGAATCAGTGGCGCACCGTCTCCTCAGGCCACCGCGTGTGTGACTGCGAAAGATCGCGTCAAACGATGCACCCCGATTTCATCAGGTATCCACGGTGGACCGGCGACTGCATCCATCAGTCCGCTTGTTCATGCGTCAATCCCATAAAACGCGTCCGGATAAGCGGACATTACCGCGCAGCTATACCGCATCTGGGAGCAAATGCGCAGCCGTCCGGGACTACGAGCAAATCGAAGGATCAATCTAAGCGAAGACAGTGTTATCGGAAGTGCGCACAAAGGTCGAATTATCAGCCCTGTGCGACCCACGCGTAGCGCGCGAACTCGCATGCAGGGTACGAATCGCGCAAGTAGGCGGGCGGCGCCACGCCGACGCTACATGATGCGCCTAGCAGGCTTCAGGACAACCTCGTTTCCGCAAAGACGTCGTTGTCGCAGATGGGGAACGTGCTGGTCGAGGTCGATGGGTTGCCGCAACTGGCACGCTCGTCAACAAAGTTATCCACAATCTCAGTGGACAAGCATGTTGATAACATTCTAGACGGCCTACTATGTTGTTGACATGCAACAAGATTCGATATGCGCTCAAAAACGCAGCAAACCGTATTACTGTTTTCGCATAGTTTGCGGTTTGTTGGAAATCCCGTCGACGATCACAGCGTGCCGCTTTCGGAAGGTTGAGACACGTGTGGGTCGACTGTCCCGGTATGGCGCTGGTGAGGGTAGCCCGAACAGACCCTGCCGACTGCTGTCCAGTTTTTGGCCGCACTAGTCTCAACACCGCCTCGTCTATAATTAACTACAGTGTCCTTTATCGTAGGAACCCTACTTATGAGTCAAGCGCGCGGGCGATATTCAGGGTCTCGAGACAGCGGTCAGCGCCAATCGAGCGCCATCAAGAAATCGTCGCCGAATCGACATCGCCAACCCTATGTGAAGGGGTCGCCTACTCGAGACACAACTCAGACCGCTTCAATTTTCAAGACCCGTTCGTTCCAGTTACTTGTCGAAGCGGTGGGCGCAGAAAACATCGCCCTCGGGCTGGATTCGAATCTGGCGCGAGTGACTGAACTGATGAAAGGTGAGCGGTTCACGCCCGAGACGGCCTTTCACATGGAAACCACGCTCGGGTTGCCTCACGGCTTTTTTGATCAGCCTAATCCTGTGCTCGCGGCTGAAACCATCGCTCGCTTGAGATCACCATTAGACTTCGTTCAAACGGACGCGGAAGCGGAAGCGGTAGCGGTAGGTGAAACGATCGAGCCGGCTCCCGCCTCAAGAGCGAGCGACCGGCCGTTTCTTGAGGATCGTGTTCCGGAGAAATCAGAAATGCAAAAGAAAGCATCTGGCGGCTCATCGAAGCTCGTCCGGGACAGTCGCGATGCGGCTGGGAAGCCAATCGCTCGTACCTCGGTAAAAGACGCGCCAATGAAAGTAAAGACTTCTCCAAATACGCGATCACATCCATCGATGGCATTAGATAATGCGGCCATTCAAAATATCAGGCGCGAAAACCTCCACGTGCTTACCACCCGCAACGGATCGAAAGTGAAGCTTGGCTCGGTCATGGGGCTCACCGGCTCCAACATGGCCCATCGGCTGCACGGCAAGAAGCGCATGGACGACGCCGAAGCGCATCGTTTTACGGAACGCCTAGGTTTGCCAAACGGGTGGTTGGATACTCCGCGTTCGGAAGCAGATATTCCAGAAGCGGTGTCTCGTTTGCTGCTTCCTTCTCCCCGCGGTCGTGCGCTCCAAGAACAGGGAACGCGTGGGCTCGCAGCAGAGGAGCGAGCGGTAGCGCAAGGTGATATCGAATCCGTTCCCGCACGGCACGCTCCAGTGAGTACGGCCGATGATGGCAGCCCGCATTTTCCGGCGGCGAGTACGGTCGGCGACGCGAGTTTCGTCAACCTGCAAGATCAAGCACGCGATTCCGCCAAAGGGCCTGCACGCCCTTCACATGGAGAGACCGACGCCTTGCTTGGGATAGCGCCTGAGCAAGTCTCGGTCGCTGCAGTTTCAGAGCTACAGCCGATGCCGCATCCTTTCACGTCTGCAACGAGCCTGAGCAGTCTTGAAGGTATCGAACCGATCGCGGAGGCGTTGATCAAGACGCTGGCAGGCAAAGCCCGCACCGGCCGATTGGACGAGTTAAAAGCGCTGAAGTTGTTGCAGCAAGCCGTGCTGCTGTGAGTGAATCGCCGGGCCGAAGCATAGTGCCGGCGCCTCAAGTAAAAGACGATCAGGCCGTAAAGCTAGAGGTCACGTTGTGACCGTCGGTGCGACCGTGCCGACGAAAGACAATCAGGAGACTTCGTGAAAAAGATCGTCGCGGTTGTAATCGCCATGCTGTGTGTTGCTAGCGCTGCCCAAGCTTGCCCCAAGGGCGAACATCCGCACGGAGGCACTGGCTCGCATCACAATGGCGGCTACTGCTCCTGAAATTAGCATTGGCGAGATAGGTAGAGCCCGCTTCGGCGGGCTTTATTTTGCGCGCCACGCATCGCTGCTGCCCCAAGGCCCCGTTTCGCTCAGGATCTTGCAGTTAAAGATGAACCGGTCGCCGATCACCAGGGTCAGCGGCCGCGATCCCGCTCGGTGACGAGAGACATGCAAGAAATGCAGAATACAAACAAGAAATGGGCGCTAACTTCAGGAAACTGGGAGGCAACCGACGCAGGATTCACGCTAGTCGCTTCGCCGCTGGGGAACACGCGTGCGATTGATTTGACGATGCCAGATGTCGCGCGACTGTTCGATATGTCCTTGGACAGCGACGATCTGAGTGCGCTTTACCCGCCCGAGTTCCGATATGCTCCTCGGCGTCCCGCTTTCCGTAGTTGAACGCGCTTTCGCTCGACGAGAAGCAAGGATTGCTTTCCCGATAGTAATCAAGCCCGCTGATCCAGTACGCCCAGGCCCAGTTACCGTCGACTGAAAAAACCTGAATCGCGAATCGTTCATTCCCGTAATCGAAAGTCATCGTGTCTTTTGTTCTTGCTTACAGTTTCTTTTGAACATTGCCCGACCCGCTAGTTGGTCGGCTACCCCACACGGGTCGTAGATCCACCCGACTGTCATTACTCATCCGCGTGTTTCAAGCTGCCGAACACGCTGAGGATGAAAGGGCACCCCGATCATCCAGCGTTTCAGAGCGCAGTCCATGTGCGCTCAGCAAGCGGTAGAGTGTCACGCGCGAGATGCCAAGCTCGTGCGCTGCCTCCCCGAGACGGCCGCGGTGACGCAGTAGAGCCATTTGGATCGCTTGCCGTTCCGCCACTTCACGCGCTTGCGCAAGTGTCATCGGCGCAACCTCGACGTGTTCCTCGAGTTCCAGATCGCGAGCGGTAATCTGACGCCCGTCAGACATCACGATCGCTCGGCGCACGCGGTTAATTAGTTCACGCACGTTGCCGGGCCATCCATAGGTGTGGAGAGCGGCGATTGCGCACGGGGAGAAGCCGCGCAGCCGCCGGCGCGCGTCCGTCTTGAAGCGCTCGAGCATGTGCTTGGCGAGCAACTCTATGTCCCTGCCGCGCTCTCTGAGCGGCGGCTCATTGACTTGCAACACACATAGGCGGTGATATAGGTCGGCGCGGAAGCGGCCTTCGATCATTGCCGTCTGCATGTCGACGTGGGTCGCAGAAATGATACGAACGTCGACCGGCGCGGAGCCATGGCCGCCGAGGCGTTCGATCTTGCGTTCCTGGAGGAAGCGCAGCAGGCTCGCCTGGCTCTCGAGCGGCAAGTCTCCGATTTCGTCGAGAAAGAGGGTACCGCCATTGGCTGCCTCAACTCGCCCGATCTTGCGCTGGTTCGCGCCGGTGAAAGCACCGCGCTCGTAGCCGAATAGTTCCGATTGCAGCAGATGCGCCGGAATCGCGCCGCAGTTGATCGCAACGAACGGCTGATCGCGCCGCGTCGAGCGTTCGTGAATTGCGGCGGCGGTCAGTTCCTTGCCGGTTCCCGACTCGCCTGAAATAAAAACGGGCGCATCGGTCATCGCGACTTTTCGGATTAAGCGGAAGAGGCCGAGCATCGCCTCACAAGAGCCGACCATTCCTGCTGTATCGTTTTCCCCGTCCGCTCGCTTGCCGTCTGAGGCCTCATCGTGTAACGACACCATGCCGTGCGCATGGCCGACAGCATCGACGATTCGCTCGTTGGCGATCGGTAGCGTTACATAATCGAAGCAGTAGTTGCGGATCAGCCGGCGCACCATGGCGTCGTTGAGCTGATCCGGAAAGCCAACTGCCACCCATCCCAGGCGCGAGTTGGCGAGCCACTGTTCGACAACAGGCAAATCCTGCGGAAGTCGAACGCCTGAAAAATCAACTATGCCCGCCCCGGCTTGCTCAGATCGGCTGGGGAAATCGCAACGGCTGTTGAGTCGAACCATGTCGATGGACCATCGACGCGCTTCTAGTGCGGTTTGCAAGTTGGTTGGCATTTCATGACCTAGATACCATAGGTCGCGTAATTCCCCGGTCATCGCCCTCTCTCTTCATATTTTATTATCTAATCGAGATTATGCATTTGTACAAAAAATCACGCTACGGCGCAAACGTTAAATCGCTTCTTCCTGATTTAAAAAGGGAAAAACAACAGAGTTTCAAAAACGACATGCAACATTTGCCGACTTTTAAGGCGAGCTTTCTTCCAAACTATAATTTTTACTTTCGGCAAATGTTTTTGCGATTCGCCCGCCTCGGCTAGCGCGAAAGAGCGCGTCCCATCATTTCACGAGCGAACGCAACAGAAGGCATTAAGAAGCAGATCGATAAGTTATTAGGCAATCGAGGAGCGAATCGCCCTAACGAATATTGCGTCCGTTTTGCTCGATTACCATCAGCACACTCGTCGCGAAGTGACCGCAGTCTCGCTGGGTGTGCCGATTTGGCTGAGCTCGACTCACGAAACCGGAGCGGACGCACTCGCCCTCGGGAACCGATATGCCTTGATTTGCGGATCATCTTTCCTAAAACGGTAAGCGGTTTCCTCGCGCATTCTGAGCGTGCGAATTGCCCGCCGGGTAAGCGCTGCGGCGGGTTTTTTTTGGCGTCCCCGGGAATCCATCAATCGACCAGCTACCGGCGTCCTTTGGTCGCGCGCGGCGGCAGGCGACTTAGATGTAGTCTTTTTCTTGCGCAGCGATAGCCGCATGTGTCTCGCCGGCCGAGGTCAATCCATAGTGGAAGGCCGACGTAGCTCCTCGGTCATGTGACTTGGCTCTTTCACGGGTCAGGTGGCCGCGCGCGACGAGCTCCGCGAGGTCTTGACCCAGCGTCGTGCAGCGCGGCCCGCTTTCACTTGCCGTGATCGTCCCATTTACGGCCGCGACATAGTCAGCGAGGAATGTCGGGGTTGTGGTCGTGACCTTGTGGCCGTACCTGCCCGATGCGATGGCAACGAGCAGCCAGTTCAGGCGCTCGCGCGGCGGTTTTTTCTTGCGTGCGAAGACGCGGTGCATCGTCATTTTCCTTCATTGCTCAGTTTTAGCTGCTCTCGCAATATGCGTGCTGGGGGCCCGAGCGCGCCCGTGCGCGGTTCCAACGAGACGCTCGACGGCTCGCCGGCAAGCTTTTACCTCGTGCAGCGATCGTTTTGACCGCGGGGTTGATCGCGCTCGTGCCCGCCCGGTTCGCCGATGCGGCCGCCCTGCAGGTCTCGCCCATCCGCCTGGACCTCTCCGCCGAGCGCCCCGTGGCCGCGCTGACGTTGCATAACGACGGCACGGCGCCCATGAACGCGCAGGTCCGCGTGTTCGTCGCCTGCTAATCGACGAAATTCCAAACGACCGGGCCGCCCAGACGGGCGTGCGGCAGCTGCCCTGACCTGCCGACCATAAAGTTCGCGCCACTTGTGCCGATAAACATGGGCCGGCGTGCTGCCGTTTTCAGCCGAACCGAGGAGACGGGCGCGTGAAAGGGAATAAGTTGAGAGGCATGATCGACGGATTTTTCATCGTGAACCCGCATCGACGCTACTTTGTTTATGTTGATTCGGAGGCCGGTGCTGGCGCCGAAACCTTTATCGTTGTGACGCGCGGCCTGGACGTCGTTGCGTTCGATCGCGTGGCGGATGAAAACGTTGTCCCGGCAGCGGCGCTCGCGGACTGGTTTAGCGATACGGACGAAGGGCAGGAGACGATCGCCAGGATGATCGCGGGCATGGATTTGGAAATGCGGATCGGCAGCGAAGTCCAGTCACGGGGGAACTCGCATTAATGACGGCTGACTCGACGGTGCACTAATCGGGGCGACGACATCTTTAGTCAGTGATTTGACAGTTATCGGCCCCATAGGTCTTGCATTTTGGGGTCGCTGCCACTAAAACATAGTGAGTCTCCTTCGCGTTCTCCTCGACGTGATGGTTCGCCCGCCCTGCCTCTGTCTCGGCGGGCCTTCTTTTGCCGAATTACCGGCTATGCCCAGTCTGAAATTGCGTCCTGCGTGGGAAGCGTACAGAACGCATGCTTGCGGACAGTTGAGGACCGGCTGAGCTCGCGCTAGTTGTCCGAAAGGCTGCATACGAACGCGCACCAGCCGGTACTAGTCGCTCAGCCCGCATCGAGCCAAGCAAATTCCGCGAAGCGGTAGCCCATCAAACGCCCCGACGGTGTTCCCACCAACCCTTTTACGTGAGTGCTGTGCGCATCGATGAAATTGATGAAGGCCGGAATGATGATGCTGCCTTTTTCGTAGACGATGGTCTGCATGTCGCCATACATCTGCTTGCGTCGGGTTTCATCCTTTTCCTGACGCGCTTGTAGTAATAGCTGGTCGAACTGCGCATTCTTCCATCCCGATTCGTTCCAGACCGAATCCGACTTGAAGAATTGCGTATAGAGCAAGTCGAGCGTCGGCCGTGGCAGGATCGATCCGTAGGTCATTGGATGCTTCATCCAGTGCGTCGACCAGTAGCCGTCCGCCGGCACGCGGCGCACGCCGAGCTGCAGGTCCGTCTGCAGCGCAGCCTGCTGCACCATCAGCGCGGAATCGAGCGCGGATTCGATCGACGGCGGCACCACAATCTCCGCCGCCGAAGCCGACAAATTCGCCTTTTTGATGAGCGACCTGGCGCGGTCAGGGTCGTAGGTGCGCTGCGGCAGTCCCGCAAGGTAATACGGATGCCACGCGGGAACCGGGTGGTCGTTGCCGATGCTTGCGTAACCGCGCAACAGCGTCTTCTGGATGCGCTCCCGATCATGAAGGTACTTGATCGCTTGTACGAACTCCGGGTTACCGGTAGGCGTCGCGTCCTGTCGCAGGATCAGGTCAGTGTACAGGCCCGACTGACTCTCCAGCACGCCGAAGCTGCCGGCGCGCTTGAGCCGCTCGACGTCTCGGGCAGGCACGGGCGAGACAAGCTGGACGTCGCCCGCGAGCAGGGCATTGAGACGCGCCGCATCATCGACGATCCCGACGAGCTGCACTTCGTCGAGATAAGGTAGCCCCGGCTTCCAGAAGTTCGGATTGCGCGTGCCGACACAGCGGCCGGCTGGCGTGAACTCCTTGCAGACGAACGGGCCCGTGCCGTTGCCCTTGGAGAAGTCATTCGTGCCTGCGGCGACAATCACGAAATGCGGCACGGCAAGCAACGCGGGCAGATCGACGTTCGGCGCGTTGAGCACGATCTCGACTTGCAGCGGCCCGGTCGCCTTGATCGAATCGATTGCGTCGGCGATCGACTTGGCTTTCGACGCCGTTGCCGGATCCTTGTGGCGCGACAACGAGAAAACGACGTCGTCCGCCGTGAGCGGCTTGCCGTCGTGGAAATGCACGCCCGGGCGGAGCTTGACGGTCCACAGCTTGTGATCGCTGGTGTCGAAGGCTTCGGCGAGCGCGTTCTGCACCTTGAACGCACTGTCGAACTCGGTCAGGCCGCTGTAGAAGATGAACATGCGCGAGTAGTCGGCGGTGTGCGAGGCCTTGGCCGGGTCGAGCGAATCCGAGAGCGATTGGTTCGCCGTCGCGACCCGCATCACGCCACCCTGACGCGGCTTGGCTGCGGCGGGCGTCGCCGACGCAGCCCGCCTGCGTTCGAGGTCGGGGCAATGCGCGTCGAGCGGCTTGGTCATGGTCTGTCCTTTGAGTGATGGTCGGTCGGAGAGCGCGTCGGCCTACATCGCGACGCAAAGACGATAGGCATCGTAGATGGCCGTATGAATGTCGCGCGACGCCACGGCGTCGCCGATGCGGTAGAGGTGGAACCAGGCATCGCCGTTCGCTGCCTGCAAGACCGGCTGCGCGGCACCGCGCGCGAAGGCGGCGAGATCGAGTTGACCGTCGTTCAGCGATTGCGCACGGGCTGCTTCGAAGAGATCGTCCACGGCGATCGTCCCGCGTTCGACCACGATCTGTTCTGCCTCCATTTCGACGAGTTCATCGGTTAATTGATGCCGGAAGACCGCGCGCAAGACGCCCGCGTCGCCGCGCCGGACTTCGACGAGTTCGAGATTTGCTCGCACCGGCACCTTCCAATTTTCGAGGTTGCGCATCCACACAGCGTCGTCGCCCTTGCCGCCGGCCTCCTGTGCGGGCAAGGCGTCGAGAATGGCGAGGCGCACATCGAGGCCGGCCGAGACAAAGCGCTCTGCGCACAGATAGGCATTGTGGCGGCCAGTACCGTCGTAGACGAGCACGCGTCCGGTTTTAGGCGGCGTGTCCGACAACGCATCAACCACCGAGCGGCACCACTCGCCGCCCGGCAACGCGTCGAGGTCAGGGACGCCGCCCGTCGCCATGATCACCACGTCGGGGCGCCGTTCGAGCAGGTCTTCGAGTTCGACGTAATGGTTGTATCGCACCTCGACGCCCAGGCGCTCCAGTTCGGCAAGCCGCCAGTCGATGATGCCGATCAGGTTCCTGCGCCAGCTTCCCGACGCCGCGAGCAACACTTGCCCGCCCGCACAGTCCGCCGCTTCCAGCAGGGTGACGCGGTGACCGCGGCTTGCAGCGACGCGTGCCGCTTCCAGGCCCGCCGGCCCCGCGCCGACGACCAGCACCTGGCGCGGATCGACGGCCGGGGCGATGGTGTGCGGCAGGAAAGTCTCGCGCGCGGTCGCCGGATTGTGGATGCAGGTCGCCTTCGTGTTACGGCAATGCGAACCGCCCACGCAGGGGCGCGCGGCGTCCTCGCGGCCTGCCTCGATCAGCCGCACGAGATGCGGCTCAGCGATGTGAGCGCGCGTCATGCCGACCATGTCGATGAGGCCCTCGCCGATCGCATAGCGCGCAGTCGCGAGATCGGCGATCTTGGCGGCGTGAAAAACCGGGAGCTGCACGGCGCGCCGAAACGCTGCAGCCTTGGAGAGCCACGGTGCCGAAGGCATGAACATACCCGGCATGCTGTTGACGATCAGCGACATCTTCGTGTCCATCCGGCCGTAGACGACATTGAAGAAGTCGAGAAGTTCGCTTCTTTGCAAAATGCGCGCCATCTCCAGGCTTTCCTCGAAGCCGCAGCCGTCCTCGAGCGCGAAGCGCAGGCCGACGGGAAACGCGTTGCCCACTTCCTTGCGGATCGCCTCGTGCACTTCGATCGCAAAGCGGCACCGGTTGGCAGTCGAGCCGCCGTAGCGGTCGGTGCGCTGGTTGACGGTCGGATCGAGGAACTGACCGATCAGATGGCCGCCGGCGTGCGTTTCCAGCCCGTCAAGACCACCCTCGAGACAGCGGCGCGCGGCGCGTCCGAAATCGCTAACGATGCGCCTGATGTCGCTTCCGGTCATTGCCTGCGGAATTGCGCGATGCAGCGTTTCGCGACGGGCCGACGGCGCGAGCATCGGCAGCCACGGTTCGGCGTAAGGATCGCCGCGGCGGCCGAGGTGGGTGATCTGGCACATCAGTGCGGCGCCGTGGGCGTGCACGCGCTCGGAAAAGCGCTGTAGGTGCGGCACGACTTCGTCGACTCCCATGTTGATCTGCTGGAAAGTGTTGGGGCTGTCGATGCTCACGTTCGATGAACCGCCGAACATCGTGAGCCCGATGCCACCCCGGGCTTTTTCCTCGTGATAGCGCTGGTAGACTTCCTGCGGGAATTCGCTCTGGATGAGGCGGCTCGCGTGGCTGGTGCTCATTACACGATTCTTCAGCACGAGGTGTTTGAGCGTCAGGGGCCTCAGCAGGGGATCGGATGAAGCGGCTGTCCGTGCGTCATCCGGGTTACGCTGTGTCATGTCGGGGACTCTCTGGATGGGTCTGCCGACAAGGTA
The DNA here is from genome assembly GCF_001544975.2 of Caballeronia arationis. Classification (GTDB taxonomy): domain Bacteria; phylum Pseudomonadota; class Gammaproteobacteria; order Burkholderiales; family Burkholderiaceae; genus Caballeronia; species Caballeronia arationis. Next base: position 23,164 of record NZ_FCOG02000044.1, read on the forward strand.
GGATTGACGTTAAGGCGCGTCAATTTACATGTTCGTCACCGCCGATAACATGGTGTTAGTAGATGGGTCTTCGACTTCCTTCGCTGCAGGCACTCCTCGTTTTCGAGGCCGCCGCGCGGCATCTCAGTCTCACGCGCGCGGCCGCTGAACTGAACGTCACGCCGGTCGCGGTGAGCCGTATGGTCACGCGTCTCGAAGACGCGCTCGGCTTCAAGCTCTTCGCGCGCACGAAAACCGGGCTTGTGCTGACCGACGAAGGCGCAAAGTTGCAAGTCGCGGTGGCCTCGGGCTTCGGCGAGGTCAGCGACACAATCGAAGAACTCAAGAGCCACCAGGAACAGGGCGAGACGGTGACGCTCTCCATCTCGAGCGGCTTCGCGTCGCAATGGCTGCTGCCGCGCCACGAGCGCTTTCACGAAGCGTTTCCTGCGGTGAATCTGCGCTTGCAAGTGATGACGAGCCGCCTGTACGGGCCGCTGGATGGCGCGGATCTTGGCATTCGTTTGCATAAGCCCGGCTCCGAGCACGAGGCGTTCTGTTTCTGCCCGGAGGTGATCATCGCCGTGTGCAGCCCCGGTTATCTCGCGCAATACGGCCCTCTCGACGCGCCGCGTCAGGCGGGCGGTCACACGCTTATCCACCTCGAACCGACCACGCACGCATGGCCTGACTATTTCGAGCTCGCGCAATTGGCGAATCGCGCTTCGTCGAAGCATGTAAGCTATTCCGATCCGGGCCTGGCATTGCAGGCCGCGATGCTCGGGCATGGCGTGCTGCTCGGCTGGCTGCTTGCGATAGCGGCGCCGCTCAATATGGGCACGGTGGTCCCCGCGTCGAAACGAGTGGTGGAGACGGGTTATAACTACGTGCTCGAATGCCGCACGCATGAGCCGTCGGCTTCGGTCCGGCACGTCGCGCAATGGCTCATCGACGAGATGCGCGCGGAGTTGAAAAAGGTCGATTACGTGCTTGCTTCGGTAGAGAGAGTGCGGCGTGGCGCGCCAGGTTGAAGCGTGCGCTTCGGGTGCGCGACGAGGCGGGATAGGGCGCCGCAATCAGCGATTCAAGTTGGCTGAGATCGGAAAGCTTTGCATGATGAAAATTGAAGCGCGCGTCCATGGACTGCCCCTCCTGCCCGAGCGTTAATTATCCGCGGCGAGCGTTCACTGCTAGGAACCAAGCGTTTCGAGGAGTAACGCAGCGTCATCCGCGTCATCCGCGTCGTCCATGGCCCCACTCAGCTCGGCTGCGAAGGCGCGCGCGGCAGCGACGCGACAAGACGGGCGGCCTGAATGTTGACCGGTAACAAGCCTCCAAGCCGGATGCGCGTGAAGTCCATCAGATCTTGACGATGCGTTGCATCCGGGCGCTGTTGCGCTGAATGTTTGCCGCCACGCGCAGCGCTGGGGCTGGCGAATTCTCGACTCGCAATAAGTATTGGGCCGACGTGGCGATCGCGCCCGGTGGCGTTTTTAAATCATGCGCGAGGATGCCGGCAAACAGTTCGCGCACGCGGGCGAAGCCAGCCGAGTAGCGGGCAATTGACTCGGCTAGCGCCTGATCTACCGCCTCGTCGAACCGCACCAGTTCACTGAGGCGCGCGATCGCGTCCACAGACGGTACAGTCAGCCAGTGCCGGATCACGCTCGCCCGCAGCGCACGAAATTCGGCGACGACGTCATCCAACGAGAATCCTTGGGCGAGGCGATCATCGGCATGATTGCGTGCGATGCCGGTGATGCCCGGCGCATTGTCGGACAGCTGGCCGACGCTTTTCGCATCACGTTGCGCGTCGCTTTGCGCCTGCTGCTTTCCCGAGTGTGATAGAGCGGCAGCTCGGAGGGTGGGCATGGGCGGCGATTAACGGCAGCCCGCCGGGCACGGGCCGTAGCTTCTCTATCAATTGCACGAAGCGTTTCCGAGCGAAGAAGCCGCATTCAGCGACTCCGATAATGTGCTGCAGAAACTGCGCGTTACGCCTGCTGCAGCCCGGATTAACATAGGCAAGGCATAGCCATTGGCGTGACCGGAGAAAGCCCAAAGTACCAACATGGAGCGCGGCCGTTCACCTATTCCGGGACTGTGGAGCGTTCGATCGTTTCAGGGCGTCACTCCGCCCATCGCGGCACTGATCGTCGACGACGATGGTGCTCAGGCAGAGGCGCTCGCTGCTGCACTGGTGCTTGAGGGTTTTCGCACGACGGTCGTCGATGGGGGCTATTCGGCGTTTCAGACGCAAACTACCTTAACGCCCCATATCGTCATTTTGGACATTTAAATGCCGCGTTGCGACGGCTTTGCTGTGGCTGCGGCAGACCCGATTGCCCGCCTGTCGGGTTTGAAGCGTACGCACGACGTCGAACGGCAGCGCATGACGGGTTTTCCGCAGGGCACTGGCGCAACGTTTCGATCCCGCCCGGGCGCGGCCCTTCGTGCCGTCGATCGCCGCACGGCACCCGCGACTCGCGCAACGCAGCGCCGCGGGTTGGCACCGGAATACTCAGGGGTAAGCGACTCCAGCGGGTTGAGCGCCTTGCTCGCGCGCCGAGCATCATCCGACCGTTTGTATCGCCGGCAGCGATATGGATCGGCGGAGTCGGCTGCAACAATGAAGTGGGCGGCGCCGACTGTGCGACGCCCATGATCCGCCAGCATGTCGATCGACTCGCATCAGCCCCTTTAGTTTGCCGTGCTTTCCGCGTCAGTAATGGCCCGTCTGGCCGCGCCGTTCATCGCCAAGAAATAAACCATTCCGCCCGCGACGAAGCCGATCGGCCACGCGAACGCCGCAATCGCGGAAAGCGCGGGCAGCAGCGCGATCACCACCGTCACTGCTGCGGTCGGCACGAACACGGCGAGCGCACGGGTGTTGAGCCCGTTGCGATAGAAGTATTCGCCGCGCTCGTCCGAGCGATAGAGGTCGTTGATGTTGACCACGCCGTGCCGGATCAGGAAATAGTCGGCCGCCATGATCCCAAAGAGCGGACCGAGGAACGCGCCGAGTCCGCCAAGGAAGTAATTCACAACGACGGGATTCGAATACAGGTTCCACGGCATGACTACGAGCGCGAGCACCGCGCTGATGATGCCGCCGCGCCGGAACGTGATCCGCTTCGGCCAGACGTTCGCCAGGTCATACGCCGGTGAGACGAAATTCAGGACCACGTTGACCCCGATCGTCGCCACGATGAACATGAGCGCGCCGACTACCAGCACAAACGTGTTGGGCACTTTTGCGAGGATCAGGGCCGGATCGGTGATGGCCTTGCCGAACACTACCACGGTGCCGATCGTCATCGTGATGCTGATTGCCGCGAAGGCTGCAAAATTGATCGGAATGCCCCAGAAATTGCCGACGATCACCGCGCGCTCTGACTTGGCGAAGCGCGTGAAATCGCAGTAGTTGAGCAACATGGTCGCGTAGGTCGAAACCAGCAGGAACGCGCCCGTCAGCACGCCCTGAAGCGCGTCGCTGCTTGACAAGGGGTGCACTGACAGGCTCATCGGGATATGCCAGTCAGCCATCGCGAAGAGCCATAGGGCCATCACGAGCATCACGATCCAGACGATCGGGCCGGCCCAGTCCTGGAACTTGCGCACCGCCTCCATGCCGCGCGTGATGACGATCAGTTGCATGACCCACAGAAACACGAAGCAGGCCCAGCCGAGATAGGACAGCCCGAGCAGGCTCTGATCCTGCCAGTGCTGCAATCCCGGATTTATGCGCAACAGCAGCACGACCACCGCCGTCGATGCCAGATAGGTTTGAATGCCGTACCAGCAGATCGCAATCACCGCGCGAATCAGCGCCGGCACATTGGCGCCCCAGATGCCGAAGCTGATGCGGGCCATCACGGGAAATGGAATGCCTGTCTGCTGGCCCATGCGTCCGGCCCAGTTCATGCCGAAGAAAAGAATCGCGGTGCCGATCAGAATGGCCGCGAGCACTTGCCATCCGGTCAGTCCAAGCACGAACAGCCCGGCGACGAACGTGTAGGTGCCGATGTTATGAATGGCCGACATCCACACGGCGAAGAAACTGTACGCAGTCCATTTGCGCTCGATGGCGGGCGCCAGGTCTTCGTTGTACAGCCGTCCAGTAGGGTCCAGTTCGGCAAGATGCTGGTGCTGTCTTTCCACGATGACGTCTCCTCTTCATGAACCGGTGTGCGCTGTTCGATCAGCGAAACGACCGGCACTGCTTGTATGGGAACACCACAACGATGATCAGTTGCGCCCGCCGTCGGGCGCGAGCGTGGGCTTGCCGCAGCGTAGAAACCGGCCGAGGCCCGCGCGCGGATGGAACTGTCCGTCCCATACGACTGCGCCTCCGATGAGCGTCAGCGCAGGCCAGGCCTTCAGTGTCTGCCCTTCGTACGGCGTGTAGTCGACGGCATGGTGGAGATCGGCATTGCGCAGCACGAGCTCGCGCTCGTTCCAGATGACGAGATCGGCATCGCTGCCTATCGCGATGCTGCCCTTGCGCGGATGTAGGCCATACGCCTTCGCAGGATTGGTGGCCGTCAATTCGACGAAGCGGTTGAGCGTCATCCGGCCTGCCAGCACGCCTTCAGAATAGAGCAGCGGCATGCGCGTCTCCACGCCGGGTATGCCGTTCGGGATGTGCCGGAATGAGACTTCCTCTCGATCGGGCTTCTTGCCCTCGGGGGCGTCGTAGCGAAACGGCGCGTGGTCCGAGCTGAACAGCGTGAAGAGCCCGTCGTTCAGGCCGTCCCAGATGATTTCCTGATTCGCCTTGTCGCGCGGCGGCGGGCTGCACACGCATTTCGCGCCCTGATAGCTGTCGTCGATGCCAAGATCGGCGGCTGTCAGAAAGAGGTATTGCGGGCACGTCTCGGCATAGACCTTGAGACCATGCGCGCGCGCCCACCGAATCTGCTCGACGGCTTCGCGACCCGAGACGTGCACGATCAGCACGGGCACGTCTACCAGCTCGGCTAGCGATATGGCGCGATGCGTGGCCTCTCGTTCCACGAGCATCGGACGCGAGTGCGCATGAAAGCGCGGCGCGGTGCGGCCAGCGGCCTCGAGGCGCTTCGTCAGCCACTCGATGCAGTCGGCGTTCTCGGCATGCACCATAGCCATCGCGCCGTGTTCGCGAGCTACCGCGAGCACATCCAGTATCTGGCCATCGTCGAGCTTCAGGTCGTCATAGGTCATGTAGATCTTGAAGGAAGTGTAGCCATCGCGGATGAGCGCGGGCAATTCCTCCTTCAGCACGGCGGGCGTCGGATCGCTGACAATCAGATGGAACGCGTAGTCGACATGCGCACGGCCCTCAGCGCGATGATGGTAGTCCGCGACCGCTGCTTTCAGCGATTGGCCCTTCATCTGCGCCGCGAAAGGAATGACCGTGGTCGTCCCGCCGCATGCAGCCGCACGCGTGCCCGTGTCGAAGTCGTCGGCCATGCGCAGCGGCGGCGCCATCGGCTGATCGAAGTGGCAATGCGCATCGACGCCGCCGGGTGTTACGACGCGCCCTGCCGCATCAATTTCGCGCACGCCTTTCGGCAGGTCCACGCCCAGTTGAACGATTCTTCCGCCTGCAACGCCGATGTCTGCGTCGAAGGTGTCGCTAGCCGTCGCGACGCGGGCGCGCCGAACGACCAAGTCCAGTCCCGGAGCTGTCATCTGAAAATTTCCTCTTACGAGATTCAATCGTCAAACACTGCGCAACGTGTAGATTTACATGTCAACATCATAGTCAACAACGATGACGACGTAACTGGTGTTTACATTGATGTCGACAAAACTGACGCGCGCCGCTATCCTGTGGATATGCCTTTGAATAGGAGACCACCGCAGTGTCTGCAATCGACGAGTTCGCTTCGATCCAGCCGAAAACGACCATCGGCCGCAAGCGCAAGGACGTCGCGCCCGTCAGCGCGCCGCGTGAACTGGGCCAGGAAGCGATCTACGAACGCATCTACACAGCAATCCTTGAGCACCGGCTGCACCCCGGCACGAAACTCGCGGAGGAGCGGCTCGCCGAGATTTTCGGCGCGAGCCGTGGGCGTATCCGCGAAGTGCTCGCCCGGCTCGCACATGAGCAGATCGTGGAGCTGATTCCTCAGAAAGGGGCGTACGTTGCGAGGCCGTCGATTCGGCAGGCGCTCGATGTTTTCGAGGCGCGCAGGCTGATCGAGCCCGCCGTCATGCGCCGGCTCGTGGAAAACTTGACTGAGGACAAGCTGACGCGGCTGCGCCGGCATCAGAAGCTTGAAATCGATGCGCGCCATCGCGAAGACAAGCGGGCCGTGATCCGGCTGTCAGGCGAGTTTCATTCGCTGGCCGCGGAGCTCGCGGGTAATTCGGCACTCGCCCGCGCCATGCGCGAGCTTTCCGTGCTGACCTGCCTCATGATCTTTCTCTACGACGCGCCCACGGCAACCTGCTGCCGCGCAGACGAACATTCGCGAATCATTGATGCCATCGCTGAGCGCAATCAAACGCAGGCCGAGCGGCTGATGCTTGAGCATTTGGATCACATTCAAAAGAACATGAAGCTCGACTCCGTCGAGGAGCAGGACGATCTCGAAGAGATCTTCAGGAACTGATCCGCTAACGTCGACGGGTTATGACGGGCGTCCCGCCGAAGCGCTTGTCCGTGCGTGGTCGGCACGCGCTCACGAAGTCGTCAATGGGCGCATAAAGCCGGCGGTGACTGGTTCCGAGCAAAAAATGCCGTTCCATGCTAGATCGGAGCGAGAAGCCCAAATCAGTCACCCCCTGCTAAAAGGCGTGTTCACGATCTTGCCGGTATCCGGATCCATCCAATAAACCTCCATTACGTTCTTTGCGATATCCACACCCACGATCGTATGTGTCGTGATTGGTCGGCATATTGGTTCACGTTCGAGTACCGTGCTTACATTACCGGTACAAGGAACTCTAAGATAAACTGAATTAAGTGAGATATATTATTGAGGACTACAAAATGGTTAGGGCGGTTCTCGCTACCTTGCACGACGCGTTCTTCGACTAGCAGCCCGTTGACCCAGCCTCGCCTTGCTTGAAACTCAGTTCTATCTCGGCAGATTGCCGATGTGAAACGGACGCGGCGAGGTTAATCAACTTGTATGAAGCATACTTCATTGCCAGCTTTTTGGCAGTGGTCGATGAGTTTGACGTTAGTTCGGCGTGCAACAAGCCACGGAATACCCGCGTAGCCCAATATCGAACGTTTCACTCGGTACTCGTATTGATCGGGTCCGACGCGTTTGAAGAGGACGGCGTCCGCCGCGTGCAGCTGCGCATATGTCTCATCGACTAAGCCGGCCACCGCTGCCCGATGCATAGAGAGCGAGCCATCAAAAGGTTGCGCGAATACCCCTGCCCGTCGGGCGCAGACCGGGGAGGCAAGGTGCAAGGGCTGGACGGGCGGAGGGGATCACCCACCCCGAAAGGGGCGGCCGCAAGGCCGTCTTGCAGCTTGCGAAAGATGGGGAGACCGCCTGGCTAGGGCGAAGCCATTTCCCTTGCAGCGCGCCAGGGGCGGAGCCCCATAGGACGTTCATCTAACCGAGTGTCGGACTTTGCGAAAGGGATCGTCACCGAATGGCCGGGACGTCAGGCCCGGCGAGCGAAAGCGAATAGAGCCCGGTCCGGCCGTGGCCGGATTCGCCCAAGGATTTCTCCGTTTTGGTAGGGTGAGCGACCGGCCGCAGTCGATCTCACAAAGGGGCACTCATCGCGGCGCGCGACACGCCAGGATGTAACCGACGTACGAGGACACGATGGGCTTGACCAGTCGGCCCTAAATACCCGCCGCCTGGACAGGCGCCAGGTGATCGATAAGCGCGAGCAAGCATCGCATCGAATTGCCCTTTCGGCAGAACGCATCGATCTGCGCTTCCTTGCCGCGCTCCATCACCTCCGCTTCGGCCAGCGAGCTGTACGCGATAATCGGGGTCGCCGAAAACCGGCCGGAGTCCCGCATGGCCGCGGCGACGGCAAAGCCGTTACAAAGCGGCATTTCGATGTCGAGGATGACGATATGAGGCGTTAACGCCGGAGGTGTTAGGAACGCCGAATAGCCGCCATCGACGACGGCCGGGCGAAAGCCTTCGAATGCGAGCGCAGCAGAGAGCGCCTCCGCGACAGCACGATCGTCATCGACGATCAGCACCGCGATAGGCGGAGTCACGCTCTGGAACGCGCGGCTGCTCCAGAGTCCTGAGACTGGCAAGGAATCGTGCTGCATGTTCGAAAAAGAATGGTTTTCCTTTGGATCAGCAACGGTTGTGCCGTAGCTTTGTCGATTCCTCCGCAGCAGATTGAGTTTGAAATTTTTGCAAAACTTTTCTGGCGTCGCCAAGCGCGGCCTCCTCGCTACGGAAACGCTTCCAGCGATTGGTGCAGAATCTGCGGCGCCGCGCCGTCGGTGCTCGGCACGATGGCCGCCCACACCCAGCCTCCCGTTTGACGCTCAACCCCGATTTCCGGAACATCTGACATCGTTGTTGGCTTCCGTTTTTTACTATAGCCGACTATAAAAGTCCGGCACTGTAGAGTCCGGCACTGTCCTTGCGGTACGTTCAAGACCTGCGATCGGCAGGTGCTTATGGAGAGCCGCCATGAATGAAGACCAGGTCAAAGGACTCGGAGAGAAGGTCAAAGGGAAGATCAACGAAGGCGTCGGAAAGATGACTGACGACCCCGCTCAGGAAGCGAAGGGCGATGCGCAGCAGATCGCCGGCGAAGCCCGCAAGGATCTGGGCGACGCCAAGGAGGATCTGAAGGATGCCGCAGACGATGCAGCCGACCGCGCCGACGACACACGCACGGCACCTTAATTGAAGCAGAAGAATGCCCGCCAGAGTAGGCTCAACGAGCAACGGTCGCGTTCGTGCGGCGCCTCGCACGAACGCGACCGATCGTCGCTGCCGAATTTCATCTGGAGTAAATGACGGGCAACATATTAAGCCCTGCGTCCCTCCAACCGGGCCTTCAATGACTTCGTGCAGTCTGAACGCGCCATCTTCAGGCTGCCGTCGGCCGGCTTACTGACTGTCTGCAGCACGTCCTGCTCGAAGGGATTGAGCTTGATGATGCGTTCCGTCTGCCGGAAGAGTTCTGCCACTTCAAGCAGAACTGCCCGGATATTTGCCGGCGTGGCAGGTTAACTGATTCATCAAGACCGTCCAGCCGCCTCGAATTCCAGTGAAACCATCGAAGCTGGCTCGGGTCCAGCTTGCTTGCGCTTTGCGATGACGCCCCTGGATGGACCGTAGGCCACGGCTTCTGCGTGAAACGGTTTGCCGGGATTGAATGAGCGTGGTCGCTTATCGTCCATTCGAGCAATTACGGCAACTTGCGCCGGGACATTCAGCTTTTCGCCGCGAAGGTCTCCAGCCCCGAGAGCTCGCCCTCGCTCAACATCTCCCGCAACAGCGCGCAGAACGCAGTCGATGCCACCGTCCGATACGCATGCCTGCGCCGCAGCAGCGCGACCGTGCGGATCGGGAACGCCGGATCGAGCGGCACATACGACAGGTCGCGATGCTCGTGTTCCATTGCGCCGGGCAGGATCGTCGCGATTTCGCCGCGCCGGACGATCTTCAGCACCGCGCTGATTGAATTGGCCTGTAGCGAAATCTTCGGCTTGATGCGATACGCGCGGAAATAGTCGTCCACGTAGCCGCGCGAAACGAAGTTGCTCGTGAGGAGCGCGAGGGCGATGTCCGCAAGCTGACTTGCCACCACTGCGCCCGGCACGCGCGTCAGCGGATGCGTGCCTCCCGCGACGAGCGTCAGCCGCTCGGCGAAAAGCGGCTCGATCTCGACGTCGTCGGAGCGCAGGTCGGAGAAGCCGATCGCGAGATCGATCTGATCTTCGCTCAGCGCCGTCTCGATGGCTTCCAGCGACATCTCCGTCATCTCGATGCTGATCGCGGGATGCAGCGTGCGGAACTGTCCGACGAGCGGCCCTACGAGATACTCGGTGAACGTCGGCGTGACGGCGACGCGCACATGTCCGCGTGAAAGATCGCGCACGTCATGCAGTGCCCTTCGGCCCGCTTCGAGATCGAGCAAGGCTCGTCGTGCATGTTCGATGTACGCGACCCCGAAGTCGGTCAGACGGACGACGCGACCGCTGCGATCGAAGAGCTGGCCGCCGAGGTCGCTTTCGAGCTGGCGGATTTGTTGTGAGAGAGCGGGTTGAGAGACGCGCAGGGTCTCGGCTGCCCGCGTGAAATTGCCTTGCTCGGCGACCGCAATCAGGTAGCGGATGTGACGAAGTAGCACGTTCGTTTCTTCTCCACAAGCTTTTCTTGCCGCGATCCGAGTCCAGTCTGGGACCGGCTAATCGCTCTCGACATTATCGAAACTAGGCCAGGGGTTTAACAGGTCGCTTTGTAAGGCGCTCCGCCGGATCTCGTGTGTAAGCGGTCGGCAACCCGCCTTGACGATTGGACTAACTGACGGCCAGAGCCGGCTGGCGTCAGCGCGCGCGGATATACCATTTGCCGGCAGCCTGACGGCGTGCAGCGAGGCGTCACGCTGCGCCCTAGCAGCGGCCAGTACCGCCGGGCGCTGCGAACGCTGATACCATCGGTCAGCAGCGGCGCATCAGGCTTAATCATTACTCGCGCGATTCGTTCAAGATAGGGCTGGTTCGCTTGAACCGCGGCACCGACACGGCCCAAGTTCCACTAGGCGACCGGTTCGCTGATCCGGAGGCCGCCAACCGCGTCGACGACAGCCCATCCTCGGCGGCGGAATTGACGCGGGGCAAAAGAAGGCCCGCCGAAGCGGGCTGAACGATTGAGACAGCGTTCTTGCGACCCCTCGCAAGAACGCAATCTCAGTGTAGTTGTTGATCGTATTCGATTTCAAGACGAAGCGAAATTCGCATCCCAGAAACCCCGCCCGTCCAACCGCGCGTCGATGACTTCGTGCAGCCGAAACAGCGCCATCTTCAAATTGCCGTCGTCTGTTAGCTTCTCGACCGTCTGTATTACTTCCTGCTCGAACGGATCGGGTTCGATCATATGTTCCGTCTGCTGAATAAGCGCTTTCACTTCCATATAGAACTGATCGGGGTATCGACCGACGTGGCGGTTGATCTGATTCATCAGCACCGTCCAACGGTCGGCGAGCTGGTTCAATGTTTCCGGGTAGAGTGATTTCACAAGGTCGCCTTCGCGCAAAAACGTCGTGGGCATCTCATGACTAGTGTCCGATGTGGACAGAAGCCCGCCGGAGCACGCAACGACGCACATGGACCACTCGCACCTTAGCAATCTCCATGCCGTAAATTACGGTCCGGTTATCGGCGGGCCAGTCAGGAGCACGCTTGTAAACACAGCAAGACTTTGCGCGGTGTCATCCAGAACTTTCATTCTCGATCTCGACCCCGATCCAACCTGTCGTGGCGCATGAGGACGGAGGCAGCGCAGCTCGCAAGGTCCTGCTCAATGAAATCCGCCTCACGAGCTTCATTCAGGACCAGTGGAAGGGAAGGGATATCACGTGGTCATCCCGGTGACGCGTCAGCAGGGGACCGACGAGGAACGCGAAGCGGCAGTGGGCGTCGGCGGGTACGCGCGTCGCACTCTTTGGGGAGATTCTCACGCTGTTCGACCCAGCAACTCGCTGTCGTTCCTCTCGTCGGATTTTCGAGCGCGCATGAGCGGTTAGGAAAAGTTTTGGAGCGAAGCCATGCGCGCAGGCAAAAATCGGCACCGCTCGGGCGACCGCCGGTTTGCCGGTAAGAAAAGCCCGCGCAATGCACGCGATGTTAGAGATGATGGAGTAGTGCGTGAGGTGGAGTGATTGTTGTCGACACGCTGGAACGCGCGAACCTCAAACCGGAGCAGATCAGCGAAGTGATCCTCGGACAGGTGCTGACGGCCGGCTCCGGCCAGAACCCGGCGCGCCAGTCGGTCATCAAGGCGGGCCTGCCCGCATCGGTGCCCAGCATGACGATCAACAAGGTCTGCGGCTCGGGCCTGAAGGCCGTGATGCTGGCGGCGAACGCGATCATCGCGGGCGATGCCGACATCGTGATCGCCGGCGGCCAGGAAAACATGAGCGCGGCGCCGCACGTGCTGCCGGGCTCGCGCGACGGCTTCCGCATGGGCGACGCGAAGCTGATCGACTCGATGATCGTCGACGGCCTGTGGGACGCGTTCAACTCGATCCACATGGGCGTGACGGCGGAGAACGTCGCGAAGGAATTCGGCATCTCGCGCGAGGACCAGGACAAGTTCGCGGCGCTCTCGCAGAACAAGGCCGAGGCCGCGCAGAAGTCGGGCCGCTTCAACGATGAAATCATCCCGATCGACATCCCGCAGCGCAAGGGCGAGCCGCTCAAGTTCGCGACCGACGAGTTCGTGCGCCACGGCGTGACGGCCGAATCGCTCGCGGGCCTGAGGCCGGCGTTCTCGAAGGAAGGCACGGTGACGGCGGCAAATGCGTCGGGCCTCAACGACGGCGCAGCGGCCGTGATCGTGATGTCGGCGAAGAAGGCCGAGGCGCTCGGCCTCACGCCGATCGCGCGCATCAAGGCGTACGCGAACGCGGGCGTCGATCCGAAGATCATGGGCATGGGCCCGGTGCCGGCATCGAAGCGCTGTCTGGAACGCGCGGGCTGGTCGCCGGCCGACCTCGACCTGATGGAAATCAACGAAGCGTTCGCGGCGCAGGCGCTCGCGGTCCACAAGCAGATGGGCTGGGATACGTCGAAGGTCAACGTCAATGGCGGCGCGATCGCGATCGGTCACCCGATCGGCGCATCCGGCTGCCGCATTCTCGTCACGCTCCTGCACGAAATTCAGAAGCGCGACGCGAAGAAGGGCTTGGCGTCGCTGTGCATCGGCGGCGGCATGGGGGTGGCGCTGGCAGTCGAGCGCCCATAGGTAGGACGAGAGAGTCGTGCAGCAGCAGAAGCCAATCACCGGCTTCGGCATTTTATGGAGGCAGACATGACAAAACGTATAGCGTAGTGACAGGCGGCATGGGTGGCATTGGCACGAGCATCAGCCAGCGTCTACATAACGATGGCTATACGGTCGTCGCGGGCTGCGGCCCGAACTCTCCGCGCCGCGTGAAGTGGCTGGAGGAGCAGAAGGCGAACGGCTACGACTTCATCGCGTCGGAAGGCAACGTCGGCGACCGGGAGTCGACCAAGAACGCGTTCGACAAGGTCAAGGCCGAAGTCGGCGAAGTCGATATTCTCGTGAATAACGCCGGCATCACGCGCGACGTCGTATTCCGCAAGATGACGCACGAAGACTGGACGGCCGTCATCGACACCAACCTGACGAGCCTCTTCAACGTGACGAAGCAGGTGGTCGACGGGATGGTCGAGCGCGGCTTCGGGCGGATCATCAATATTTCGTCGGTGAACGGCCAGAAAGGGCAGTTCGGCCAGACGAATTGTTCGACCGCGAAGGCCGGCATCCACGGCTTCACGATGGCTCTCGCGCAGGAAGTGGCGACCAAGGGCGTGACCGTCAACACCGTGTCGCCGGGCTATATCGGCACGGACATGGTGAAGGCGATCCGTCCGGAAGTGCTCGAGAAGATCGTTGCGACGATTCCGGTGCGTCGCCTCGGCCGTCCTGAAGAAATCGGCTCGATCGTATCGTGGCTGGCATCTGAAGAGTCGGGATTCTCAACCGGCGCGGATTTCTCGCTGAACGGCGGTCTTCATATGGGATAAGTATGTTGAATCGAGAAAAACAGACAGCCCGTCATTTATTTTCGTGCCAGTACTTGTGAGTTCAAGTTAAAGATGCTTTGAATCTCAACCCGGTTTTAAGGGTGGATGCTCTGTAAAGTTCACTCACACAACCTATTTTAAGGACGGAGACATGAAGACCTATCGCATTGCAACGATTCCCGGTGATGGCATTGGCAAGGAAGTGGTACCGGCCGGCCGTCAAGTTCTTGAAGCGCTCGCTAACAAGAACAAGACTTTCGCCTTTGAATTTGAGGACTTCGATTGGGGCGCTGACTACTACCGTAAAAACGGGGTGATGATGCCCGAGGACGGTCTTGACGCCTTGCGCGACAAAGACGCCATTCTGTTCGGATCGGCGGGCGACCCCGATGTCCCGGATCACATCACGCTGTGGGGCTTGCGTCTGAAGATTTGCCAAGGCCTTGATCAGTACGCCAACGTGCGGCCGACGCGGATCCTGCCGGGCATCGACGCGCCACTTAAGCGTTGCACCCCCGAGGATCTAAACTGGGTCATCGTGCGTGAGAACTCTGAAGGCGAATATTCCGGTGTGGGCGGTCGAGTCCACCAAGGCCACCCGATTGAAGCCGCAACGGACGTGTCAATTCTCACCCGCGCAGGGGTCGAGCGGATCATGCGCTTCGCGTTCAAGCTCGCGCAATCGCGTCCGCGCAAGCTGCTCACGGTGATCACGAAGAGCAATGCGCAACGTCACGCCATGGTGATGTGGGATGAAATCGCACTTGAAATCTCCAAGGAATTCCCCGACGTAAAGTGGGACAAGGAGTTGGTCGATGCATCGACCGCCCGCATGATCAATCGGCCGGCAACGCTTGACACGATCGTCGCTACCAACCTGCACGCCGACATTCTCAGCGATCTGGCTGCGGCACTCGCTGGCAGCCTGGGCATCGCGCCGACTGCGAACATTGATCCGGAGCGTCGCTATCCGTCGATGTTCGAGCCGATCCACGGCTCCGCATTCGACATCATGGGCAAAGGCCTCGCTAATCCGGTTGGCACTTTCTGGTCGGTCGTGATGCTGTTGGAACACCTTGGAGAAGCCGAAGCGGCCAAGCGTGTGATGCAAGCAATCGAAGCGGTTACCGGCGACCCGTCTTTGCACACCGGCGATCTCGGTGGCAACGCGACGACCGTACAAGTGACCGCAGCGGTGTGCGCGCTGCTCGACAAGGCCGAGGTACCGGCAGCTAAGGCTACCACTTAAGGCCGATAGCCGGCTCTGATCTTTCGCACCGCAAACCTGCCGGTCGGCAGGCTGCGGGGCGGAGTGCGGTGATTCTAAGGCCCTTCTTAACTAGGCGCCTCGTCGCTAGTTTCAGTTGACACAACCGCTATCTAGACAAAGCCGCAATGGTGCGTGGCGGATGAAGCTCGTCCCTACGAATCAGGCACAAAGCAGGAGACACGATGTTCGCCTCGACCCATCTTCCGCCTTTCATGTTTCTCGTCGCCAATGTAGCCAGCGCGCGGGACGACAAATGAAAGACTCGACCCCTGCTTCGCCGTCGTCCAATGTCAGCGCAAGTGGCGAACTCGACGCCGACCGCTTGATGAAAAGGATGTTCAATGCGGCAATCGCGATTGCACAGCCTTCATTGCGGGTACCCGATTTTCTCCCCGCCCCTCCGCGCGGGCGACTCATTGTAATCGGCGCCGGCAAAGCCTCGGCGGCAATGGCCAAAGCGGTCGAAGATCACTGGGAGGGACCGCTGGAAGGAATGGTTGTGACCCGCTACGGCTACGCGGTTCCTTGTGAGCGAATTGAGATCATCGAGGCAGCGCACCCAGTCCCGGATGAAGCCGGGCTTACCGCAGCCAAACGAATGCTTCAACGTGTGTCAGGGCTGACTGCCGAAGATCTGGTCCTATGCCTCATTTCGGGCGGCGGATCGTCGCTGCTGCCGCTGCCGGCCGAAGGCATGACATTGCAAGACAAGCAAGACATCAATCAAGCGCTACTTGCGAGCGGCGCGACGATCTCGGAGATGAACTGTGTGCGCAGACATCTTTCGGCGATCAAGGGTGGTCGGCTCGCAGCGGCTTGTTACCCGGCTCGGGTGGTCAATCTGATCATCTCAGATGTGCCGGCAGACGCTGCAGCCGATATCGCATCGGGACCGACCGTACCTGACCCAACGAGTTGTGCCGACGCGCTGGCCGTATTGAAGAGATACGAGATCAAGGTGTCATCTGCGGTGATCGCGCTGTTGGAAAGCGGCCGCAGCGAAACCGTAAAACCTGATGATCCTAGGTTGCCGCATATCGAAACCCATTTGATTGCGACACCCCAACTCGCGCTCGAAGCAGCGGCGCGCGAGGCGCGAGCGGCCGGAATCGAAGCTCATATTCTTGGCGATTCAATTGAAGGCGAGGCTCGCGATGTAGGGGCGGTCATGGCTGGTATAGCCAAACAGGTACACCGCCGCGGACAGCCTTTCGAGCCACCCTGCATTTTGTTATCTGGCGGCGAAACCACGGTAACCATTCGCGGTAACGGCAGAGGCGGGCGCAATGTCGAGTTCCTGCTGTCCCTCGGCGTTGCGCTAAACGGCGAGTCCGAGGTATTTGCCATCGCGGGTGACACGGACGGCGTCGACGGTCAAGAAGAGATCGCAGGCGCATTGCTCAGACCCGACACTCTGTCGCGTGCCCGAGAACTCGGCATCCGTCCCACCGATCGCCTCGAAAACAACGATGCTCACGGATTTTTCCAGGCGCTGGGCGACTCGGTGGTCACCGGGCCGACGCTCACGAACGTCAACGACTTTCGTGCCATTTTCATTGCCGCTCAAGACGGCGATCTTCCCCGGAGTCACTAAAGATGCGCCGCAATCGAAACGCCAAAATCGTCGCAACCCTCGGTCCTGCCAGCACCAGCCGCGAGACCATCGAAGCCCTGTTCAACGCCGGAGCCGATGTCTTCCGGCTCAATTTCAGCCACGGCACGCACGAGGATCATCAACTTCGGCTCGAGACTATTCGCTCAATCGAGCAGGAAGCCGGGCGTCCAATTGGTGTGCTTCTTGATCTGCAGGGTCCGAAGCTTCGGATCGGAACGTTCAAGGACGGCCCCATCAAGCTTGAGAAGGGCGCAAAGTTTCGCCTCGATCTCGATGCGACGACACCGGGCGACACGAATCGCGTGGCGCTGCCGCATCCGGAGATTTTCGCAGCGCTCAAGCCCGCAACGAACCTCCTGCTCGACGACGGTCGCGTGCAGCTTCACGTCGAACGCTGCGGGGCAGACTTTGCGGAGACATCGGTCGTGGTCGGAGGGCCGCTTTCGGAGCGCAAGGGCGTCAACGTGCCGGACGTCGTCCTGCCGCTCTCCGCGATGACCGACAAGGATCGCCGCGATCTCGAATTCGGCCTGACGCTCGGCATCGACTGGCTGGCGCTGTCGTTCGTGCAGCGCGTGGAGGACATTCGGGAGGTGCGGGAGATCGTCGGGGATCGCATCGGCATCGTCGCGAAACTGGAGAAGCCGGCGGCGATCGGCAGCCTCGATGCGATCGTCGACGAAGCCGACGCCGTGATGGTCGCGCGCGGCGACCTCGGCGTGGAGATGCCCGCCGAGCAGGTGCCGGCGATCCAGAAGCGCATCGTTCGCGCTTGCCGCAAGGCCGGGAAGCCGGTGATCGTCGCCACGCAGATGCTGGAGTCGATGGTCACGGCGCCCGTCCCGACGCGCGCCGAAGCCTCCGACGTGGCCACCGCCATCTACGACGGCGCGGACGCGGTGATGCTGTCGGCGGAATCGGCGAGCGGCAAGTATCCGGTCGAAGCCGTCCGGACGATGGACCTCATCATCGCGCAGACCGAGAGCGATCCCTACTACCGGGAAGTCATCGCCGCCTCGCACGCGGCGCCGCGCGCGAACACGGCGGACGCAATCGGCTACGCGATGCGCCACGTCACCGGCCTGCTCAACGCCGTCGCGACGGTCGCCTACACGAGCTCCGGCTATTCGGCTCTGCGCATGGCGCGCGAGCGGCCGGCCGCGCCGATCATCGGCATGACGCCCCGGCAAGCCACGGCCCGGCGCCTGGCGCTGGCCTGGGGCGTCCACCCGGTCCTCTGCGACGAAGTGATCGATCTGCTCGAAGTCAGCGAACTGGCATGCGCCACCGTCCGCGATGAAGGGTTCGGCGAGACGGGACAGACCGTCGTCATTTCCGCGGGCATGCCGTTCGGCACGCCCGGTACCACCAACTTGCTGCGCATCGCGCAAATTCAGTGAGGGACGACATGACACGGATTCAGGAGGTCAAGGGCTTCGAGCTGCTCGATTCCCGAGGCAATCCGACCGTCGCGGCACAGGTCACGCTCGACGATGGTTCGAAAGGGTTCGCTGTTGCGCCGTCCGGCGCATCGACCGGCGCGCGCGAGGCGCTGGAAATGCGCGACGGCGACAAGACGCGTTATGGCGGCAAGGGCGTGCGGCGGGCGGTGAGCCACGTCGATGGCGAACTGCGTCAGGCGTTGCTCGGCTTCGACGCTGCCGATCAGCCAGGCATCGATCGCCGCATGATTGATCTCGACGGCACGCCGACGAAGGCGCGCTTAGGCGCCAACGCGATCCTCGCGGTCTCGTTGGCCGCGGCTAAGGCGGCTGCGGCGTCCGCCGGCGTGCCGTTGTACCGGTACGTCGCGACGACACCGAACGCTCGCTTGCCCTTGCCGATGATGAACATCATCAATGGTGGTGCTCATGCTGACAATAATGTCGACCTTCAGGAATTCATGATCCTGCCTTTCGGCGCTCCAAACTTCTCGGAAGCATTGCGCTGGGGCGTCGAGGTGTTTCATGCGCTTAAGGGCGTGCTGAAGAGCCGGGGCCTGTCGACATCGGTGGGGGACGAAGGTGGCTTCGCGCCCGATCTATCGTCGAACGAGGCCGCGCTCGACACGATCATGCTCGCAATCGAAACTGCCGGTTTCGCGCCCGGCAAGGACATCGGCCTTGGTCTGGACACCGCGAGTTCTGAGTTTTTCCACGACGGCAAATACCTGCTGGCGTCGGAAAACAGGAGTTTTGATTCGCAGGGTTTCGTGGACTACCTGGCGAAGCTTGCCGAGGGCTATCCGATCGTTTCGATCGAGGACGGCATGTCGGAGGGCGACTGGGAGGGCTGGAAGCTCCTGACGGATCGTCTTGGTAGCCGCGTGCAGCTCGTCGGCGACGACCTGTTCGTGACCAACACAGAGATCCTGAAGGAAGGAATCGAAAAAAAGGTGGCGAACTCGATCCTGATCAAGCCGAATCAAATCGGTACGCTGACTGAGACGCTCGCTGCCATCGCAATGGCGGATCGAGCCGGCTATTCGTCGGTGATCTCGCACCGCTCGGGCGAGACGGAGGACACGACGATTGCGGACCTCAGCATCCTTACTGCTGCGACCCAAATCAAGACCGGTTCGCTTTGTCGTTCCGACCGCGTAGCCAAGTACAACCGGTTGCTGTTGATCGAGGCCGAGCTCGGTGCCGAGGCGTCTTTCTGCGGGGCAAAGGCGATTGCTCCAGTCCTGAGGACGTAACACGTAAAGCCGCGCCGTGAATTGGCGCATCCAACAAATAAAAGGCCGCACAGACGGCTGTTATCAATCATTAGTCAAACGGAGACATTCCATGGATACCGATCTCGAAAAGCGGACTTTGCGCAAGATTAGCTGGCGCATCGTGCCGTTCATCATGCTGCTGTACTTCATCGCCTACATCGACCGAGTCAACATCGGCTTCGCTTCGTTAACGATGCGAACGGATTTGGGGTTCACCGCCTCGATCCTCGGTTTCGGTGCGGGCATCTTTTTTTGGGGATACTTCCTGTTCGAAGTGCCTTCCAACATCGCGCTACACAAGGTAGGAGCACGATTGTGGATAGCTCGGGTGATGATCACCTGGGGCATCATCTCCGCGTGCATGGCCTTCGTTACGGGGACGACAAGCTTCTACATCGTCCGGTTCCTCCTCGGCGCCGCCGAGGCGGGTTTCTTCCCGGGCATCATCTTGTACCTTAGCTATTGGTTTCCTGCACGTCATCGCGCAGGGGTGGTCGCATTTTTCATGGCCGCGGCTCCGATATCAACTGCGCTCGGGTCGCCCCTCTCGGCCGCCTTACTCGAAATGGAAGGCGTTATGGGATTGCACGGCTGGCAATGGATGTTCATTCTCGAAGCAATTCCGGCGCTGATTTTGGGTGTCGTCGTCTTCTTCTACATGACGGACAGACCTGAAAAGGCGAAATGGCTTAAGGACGACGAGCGCGCCTGGCTGGTCGGTGTAATGAACGAGGAAAATGCAAGGAAAAGCTCAAGCGGCGCAAAGCACGGAATTATCAGCGGCCTGGCCAATCCTCGTGTGCTGGCATTGTCTCTGATCTACTTCGGTACTTCAGCTGGCTTGTATACGCTCGGGATATGGGCGCCCCAGATCATCAAGCAACTGGGAGTCTCGTCGATGACGGTCGGCTTGCTCAATGCGATTCCTCCCACTGTGTCCGTGGTAGCAATGGTCTTATGGTCCCGCCACTCTGACCGGACTAACGAACGCACTTGGCACGTTGTGATCGCGTGCGTGGCGGCGGCAATCGGGCTTGCGGTTGCAGCGGTTTCGAACAGTGTTGTGGGTTTGATTGCTTCCCTGACGCTGGTCAATATTGGAATCAGCTGCGCGAAGCCTCCCCTGTGGACCATGCCGACAATGTTCCTCTCCGGTGCTGCAGCAGCAACGGGTATCGCTACGATCAATTCAATTGGCAATCTCGGCGGCTTTGCCGGCCCTGTGATGATTGGGTGGATCAAGGACAAGACCGGCAGCTATGCTGGTGGGCTGTATTTTGTTGCCGGCCTGCTTGTGATGTCCGCTGTGGTAACGCTGCTGCTCGCTCGCTCGCAGAAGTCGCCAGTCACGCCTGGTAGTGCGGCCGTGCATTGAAAGTAAATGTGTGTCATAAGATGGACAAGGAACCAAGGCGGCTTCAAAAGCGATGTGCAACATCTATCTCTTATAAGGTGTCGCAATGTCGGGACAAAACTGCTACCAGCAGCTTCGGCCTGAGGAACGCCTCGTCATAGCAAGCCTCGCTGCAGGACTTCGAGTATCAGGGCCGCGGCCCTGGTACTCGACACTCGCCAACCACGAGAAGTCGCGAATTGGCGCGAGATAGCCCTGTACTGGCTATGCTTCGGTGTCGGCTGTCGCGCTGAGAAACTTCGCGACGGCGTGGGCCGCCACCCCGCTAAGCAGGTCCACCTAAACCCGCCGGTACTAGCGGCGTGCACCGTAGGACCGGTTCGGGTAACTGGGACATCGGGTCGATGCGGTCCGGCTCGCTATCCGTAGACCCGATTAAATCTGTCACTCTTGCGTCAATAATTTTGTCAACTCGCCGTGGGAACCCATGCCCGTGCCCGCTCAGCCTTGCGAGACAAGGGTTTCCCGGAGCGAAATTATTGTGTCACCAGCGAAGGTAAGTTCGGCAGGGTTGGGCGACAGGCAGGACAGCAAGGTCTCAGTCCGGCCAATTCCGGCCCTTCGTCCGTGCTTTTGGGTTGACGTTTGAACGGCGGCTTGATTTTGAAAGCGGACCAGCAATTGAGCGGCAATGGTCTGCTAAGAATGAACCTCCGCGCCGAAACTAGGCACTTTTGAGGCTGTTTTGTGCTACATCGACTTTAGAAAGCGCTTCGTGCATCGACTCAATAGCCGCTACTTTTTTCTCAAGTTTCCGCCGATAGCCACGAGTAGCGCGTTCAGCGACACGGGCTTACGCAAATGCGCATCGAACCCTGCACGCAGTGCCTCGGCAGCGTCCTGCTCGCGTCCGAAACCGGTTAAAGCGATCGCTGGAACCGCCCTACATGCCGGCAGCTCACGCAACTTCGCAATCAGTTCATAGCCGCTCATTGTCGGCATGCCGATATCCGACAGAATGAGATCGAATTCGCTTTCGCTCGCGACCTTGAGAGCTGCTTCGGGAGTCGATTCCGCTCTGACCTGCGCCCCTTCTAATTCAAGCAAAGTCCGGAACCCTTCGAGGCCCTCCAGCGAATCGTCGACAAGAAGTACGCGCAGCCCCGTCAGAATGCTGGGATCAGCGGTTTTACCCGCGGGCAATACAGATGAAGATGGAGGAAGATGTGGCAGCCAAAGGCGGAAACAGGATCCTTGTCCCAATCCAGCCGAGGTACCCTCAATGCGTCCGCCGTGCATTTCAGCCAGTTGCTTGGTGAGCGACAAGCCGATGCCTAAGCCGCCGCGATCACGTCGGCCGCCGCCGTCCGCTTGGCTAAACATATCGAAAACTTTGGGCAGAAAATCGGGCGCGATGCCTTGTCCCGTATCGCATACCTCGATGCAGACGTATCGATCATCGCGCGTAAGCGACAGATTCACGCGTCCGCCGTGCGGCGTGAACTTCAAGGCATTGCGCACCACGTTCCAAATCATCTGCTCCAGGCGTACCGAATCGGCCTGAATCGTCAACGGCGCGTCAACGCCTGACACTAACATTCGAATCTGCTTGTTCGCGGCTTCCGCCTCACTCGCCTCGACGATCGCTCGAAGAACAGATGCAAGATTGACCGGCGAGAAGTGCAACGCCAACTTGCCCGTGCGCACCCGCGATAGATCCAACAGGTCGTCAATGATCTTGGATTGCCCAAGGACCGAACGTTGAATCGCGTCCGCCGCATCCTGAACCAGCGCAATATCTTTCACCTCGGGCGAGCGGCTCAGTAACTCAGCCTTGACGTGAATTAAGTTAAGCGGATTCTTCAGCTCGTGCGACAGTACCGCAAAAAATTCATCTTTTTGGCGGTTCACCGTTTCCGCCTGGGCACGAATGGCTCGCTCGAGCGCCAACTGCAGTTGCTGCTGGCTCTCCACGCTCTTACGGTCGGTTAAATCGCGCGCTATTTTCGCAAGACCCTTGAAGCCGACCGTGTCGATCGATGTCATGACGCCGCTGCAATAGATCTTTCTGCCGTCTTTTCTGAGGTGCCAACGTTCGTCCTCGGCACGACCTCCCTTCTTGGCTGTTTCTCTTTCCGCGAGCGCTGCGCCCGGCCGGTCTTCCGGGACGAATATGAGGTCGATCGGCTTGCCCACGACCTCATGTTCTTCAAAGCCAAACATTCGGTGCGCTCCTCGATTCCAACTGAGGATCGTGCCGTCCAAATCTTGCACAATGATTGCATAGTCGTCGGTGGTCAAGGCAGCGAGCTTCAGACGTTCTTCGCTCGATCGGGCCGCTGCCTCGGCCCGGCGTCTTTGCGTGATGTCGATCAGGGTGAGCACAGCACCGTCGATGCGATCGTCCACGGTTCGGTACGGCAGCACGCGAGCGAGGAACCAATCGCCGTCCAAAGTGCTGACTTCCCGCTCCGCCGACTTCAGGTCCTCGAATGCGCTTCTTACATCTGCGGCGAGTTGCGGATAATGCAGGCGATGCGTCAAATCGAGCAAGGGGCGGCCGATATCCGTCGCGATTAAGTTGAACAGTCCCACGGCTGCAGGCGTATAGCGTTTGATGCGCATCGAACGGTCGACAAAGATAGTCGAGATGCCGGTAGAGGCAATCAAGTTTTGAAGGTCATCGTTGGCTTTCGCGGTCTCTTCTACCTTCGCCTGCAGCGCACCATTGACCGTCAGGATCTCTTCGTTGACCGACTGCAGTTCTTCCTTGCTGGTTTCGAGCTCCTCGGACGCTGAACGCATTTCTTCGTTGATCGCCTGCAACTCTTCGTTGGAGGCCTTTAGCTCCTCGCTCGAGACGTTTGAATGCTCAACGGTCGATTGCAAAAGCTCCTTTAATCGCCGTACTTCGGCCTCGAGGTGTGCGACGACAGGACTCTCGTCAGTCGGAGCGACTTCGGACGCTTCGGGCAACGTGGTCTCCTCCGCCTCATCGAAGAACACTGCAAGGACGTCTCCACCGGCCGCATCGTAGAACGGGCGCACAGTCATATTGACGTAGGAAAGAGCGGTACCACGCGCGAACCTCACGCGCTCTGCATCGACGCTTTTGCCATGTCGCAGCGCTTGAAAGAGAGCAGTTTGAAGCTCCAGCCTCAGCTCGGGGTTGATCAGAGTGAGCAGATTGTGAGACGGTTCACCGCCGACGTATCGGAGGAACCGGCCGACATCCTCTGACATATGCAGGATTTCCCCGTCGCGATCGATCAGCACGCTTGGCGGCGCATAATGCTCCATGGCGCTCCGGTGCAGGGCTGAGAACGACGAGTCCGTGCGACCAATCGCTGGCTTTATGTTACTGAAGTGAGTCGGCTGCGCCAGCGGGCCGACGAACGGTAACGTCGACGCAGGTCGCGCGCTCGCCGACTTCTTCGCGCGATAAATCCGGCTCTTCTTGTCAATGGCGACGAAAAGGTCATCGGCAATCTCAGCCGACTCGGAACTACCCAAGAATAGATAGCCGCCCGGTTGAAGCGCGAAGTGAAATGTTTGCAAGACCTGTCGCTGTACCGTACGGTCCAGGTAGATCAGCAGGTTGCGGCATGACACCAGGTCGAGCTTAGAGAAGGGCGGATCACGCAGCAGGTTGTGGGCGGCAAACAGAACCTGTTCCCTTAAGGATTTGTTGATGAGGTAGCGCCCGTGCGTGAGCGTAAAAAACTTTCGAAGCCGGGCAGGCGGAACGTCGGTCACAATCGGCGATGGATAACTGCCCGTGCGCGCCGTCTCGATAGCGCTCTCATCGATGTCTGTGGCGAACACCTGGATGCCACAACCTTTATTGGCTTCCGCGACACACTCGTTAAGCAGCATGGCGACCGAATACGCTTCTTCGCCGGTCGAGCAGGCCGCCACCCAGACGCGGATGGAGTCGTCATCGGACTTGTCTTCGCAGATGCGCGGCACGATTTCGCGCTCAAGGGCTTCAAAAGCGTCCCGATCGCGAAAGAAATTCGTCACACCGATCAACATGTCCTTAAGCAATGCGGAGGACTCTTCCGGGTGAGTGTCGAGAAACCGCTGGTACGAGGGTAAGTCTGGAAGCGCGTTGACTTGCAGCCGACGTTCAATGCGTCGCAGAACCGTCGCGCGCTTGTAGTGCCGGAAGTCGTGCGCGGTGCGGGCGCGCAGCGTAGAAAGGATTTTATGCAGTGCGTCTTCTGCGAGCGGCGCCGAATCCGGCGCTGCACTACTACCTGCCGATGTTGCTATGAGAATCTGATCGTCGCCGGCGGGAGGCAACTGAATCGCTCGCGCGTTGTCGCGCAGTTCGATAAGTTTCTGCGGGATCTCAGCGACCGGCAGCGCAATGTCGACCAAGCCCGTCGCGATGGCATTGCGGGGCATCTCATCGCATTCGGCATCCTCGGGACTTTGCGCGATCGTGACACCGCCATGCTCCTTGATTCGACCTATTCCGATCGTACCGTCGCTGCCAAAGCCCGACAAAACGACGCTGATCGCGCGGGTGCGGTGTACTTCGGCGAGGCTGCGAAAAAACAGGTCGATCGCCACCGGTCGTCCTGGTTCGCGATTCGACGGCGTTACTCTCAGGTAGCCATCATTCATCGACAGGTCGTTGGCCGGCGAGATGAGATAGACATGATTCTTTTCGATCTGAGTCGCTTGCAAGACTTGCACGACCGGCATTCTAGTGAGTCTCTGGAGCACGGCGTCGGCCTGGCTTTCATGCTTGGGCGACAGATGAAGGACGATCACAAACGCCATGCCCGCGTCGTTTGGCATGTGCTCAAACAGGCGCGTCAGCGCTTGAATTCCGCCGGCCGATGCCCCGATGCCGACAATCGGAAACTCCAGCGACGGCGTGACAGATCGAGTCACGTCGGGCGGGTCAGCTGAAGGTTCAGGCGCTTTATTGCTTGTCATGACGACGCTCTTAGTGACCACGCTTATTGGCAGTTTTGCCAAAAAGAATTTAGATGCGTGAAGGATTGATTCGTCGAGCGTACACCACGAGCGTCACGGAGGTTGTCAAAACAAGAGACCGGCGAATTACGTTGGGGATTTTCGGGAAAACCTTCCATTGCATGCAGGTTAACAGATGGCAGTGTCGCAAATAGTGCCGGCCCACGCGCGTCCATTCGCAAGCTCAGCTGCCCACAATAAGTCTCACAGAAGCATGCCGCGCAATTGGGCGTCGAGATCTCGACGTTCGACAGCGCAGTTTCGGATCGATGTGGATGCCGAGGAGTCTCTTTCCGTTACTTGCTTTTGCTGAGCAACGACATTATGGCAGGCTTACGTTCGTACGGATCGCGTTGCCCCTGACCGTCAAGACCCGCGGCACCAACGATTCCACCAACGGCGACCTCGAAGGTGCCCCTTTGATTGCTCCAGCATGGTCGGTGACCTTCAAACGCGACTCAGTTGCTCCATTAATTATCGACCTGTCCCTCGAGAA
Organism: Caballeronia arationis; assembly: GCF_001544975.2. Lineage (GTDB taxonomy): Bacteria > Pseudomonadota > Gammaproteobacteria > Burkholderiales > Burkholderiaceae > Caballeronia > Caballeronia arationis. The sequence continues at coordinate 49,297 of NZ_FCOG02000044.1, forward strand.
GGCCACCAAGCTGGAACCGACCATCATTTCAAAGATGGCCGCATCATTCGTTTCGTGAAGATCGGTAGTTGCGATGCTACGACCGTTTCTCAGAACGGTGCCACGGGCGCAGAGCTCGCGGATTTCTTCAGCCGATGAGAGATGTACAGCACAGATGTGCCGCGCGCCGTCTCGGCACGTATGAGCGCGAATAACCAATCGGTGGAAGACAGGACGGCTGTAGGTTCGTCGAGGATGAGGAGCTTCGGTTCCTTGCTCATCGCCCGAACGACGCAAAGCCGCCCATCAGCGCCTGACGAACCTTCTCCGCATCCACGCCGGCTTTGGATGCCAACAGCAACGCCTCGCCGACCGCCTCGATGGTCGCGGCGACGATCACTGGTTGGCGACCTAGCAAACTTGTCCGGCGCCGACTTCGCCAATCAGAGATACGTTTTTTCCCATCATGTCGAAATAGGGCTTTACCGCGTCGAAGCTCGCTTGCGAGCCGCCCACCATGATCGTGAGCGATCCCGCTTTAGCGCCGACTTCGCCTCCGGAAACGGGCGCGTCGAGATACTCCGCGCCACGCGCACGCCGGCGGCGAAATCGCGCGTGGCCATCGGCGAGATCGAACTCATGTCGACCACGATCTGACCGGCCCGCAGGCTCTCGGCCACTCCGTTTTCACCGAACAGCACGCGTTTGACGTCGGGCGTGTCCGGAACAATGATGAAAATGACGTCTGCCTGGGCGGCGACCGCAGCGGCACTGTCTGCCACGACGACGCCCGCTTGCGTGAGGTCGGCCGGCACGGCACCTTTAGTGAACGCGACGAGTTCGACGCCTCCCTTTCGCAGATTGCCCGCCATCGGCGTGCCCATGATCCCAAGTCCGATAAAGCCTGCCTTTTGCATCTGATTCTCCAAACGTTGTGATGTCACGTTGACCACGCGTGCTTACTTCTGCATGAAATGCCTCTGTACGGCTTGTGCGGCGTTCCGAAGGAGGCCCATGTCGGCGCAGACCGCCACGAGCGTGCTTCCCATCGCGAGGTAGCGCTCGGCATCCGCCTGCACGGGCGCGAGAATTCCGCTTGCCTTGCCGGCCACCTTGACGCGCTCGAAAACATGAGCGATGGCTTCCTGCACTTCGGGGTGGTTTGCATTGCCGATATGCCCGTATGAGGCGGCGAGATCGGAGGGACCGGCGAACACGGCATCAACACCATCGACCGCAGAAATCTCATCGATCGCCTCGACTGCAGCACGGCTCTCGATCTGCACGACAACGCAGATGTTGTCGTTTGCAATGTCGAAATAGTTGGCAATGGTTCCGTAACGATTGCCTCGTTGGCCGACCGATACGCCACGCACGCCCAGCGGCGGGTAACGCGTCGCGGCGACGGCGCGTTCGGCATCAGCGGCGCTGTCTACGAAAGGGATGAGGAAGTTGAAAAAGCCTGCGTCCAACAGGCGCTTGATGACAACGCTGTCATTCGCCGATGGCCGTACGAACGGCGCGCTCGGGCTGTCTTTCAGCGCCATGAGCTGCGGGATGAGCGTTAGAACGTCGTTCGGGGCGTGTTCCGCATCCAGCAACAGCCAGTCGAAACCGACGACGCCCAGCAATTCCGTCGTAATCGGACTTGCGAGGGAGGCCCATCCCCCAATCAGGCGTTCGCCGTCGCGAACTGACTGGCGAAACGTGTTCGGTAATGGCTGACAAGGGGTCGACGCTGTCATGGCTAGTTTTCCTGAAGTCGTGAGTAGTAAGGGCCGCTACGCGTCGAGTCTTAAGTGATCGTACATCGTATATCTATCCGGCTTGGCGCGACTGGAACGTTTACCCGTATGTATTGCGATCAACTTCGATCATCAACCGCCCTCCGCGGTTTGTGAGCGCCTGTTCCCATGGTATTAGGCAGTTCGGTCGTCGGCTATGCTCGGTGAGGCGTCATCTGCGGGTAACTGCCTAGTTGAATTCTGATGCCGCTGTGCAAAAGTACGTTATCGTACAACAAGCGATCGCTTTATTGGCTCGCTCTACAGTCTCGGCTTGACCGCTGGCTATTTGCCATAGCTAGGCTCAAGCGTTCGGGGCACTTAAGGACCTTTATGAAGAAGATTGCCCTGAGTGGGGCCGGTGGGCAGCTCGGCTCGGTCGTACGGGCCGCGTTGATCGCACGCGGCACCTCGTTGCGCTCGGCCGCTGGCTCAAGGCCTCTCGCTCCTTTAATGGATGGCGAGGACGTCATGCACGGGGACCTACGCGACCCGCGCGTTGTCGATCGTCTGCTGGACGGGGTCGACGTGTTAATCCACCTCGCGGGTACGAGCGTAGAGCGCCCTTTGCCTGAGATCATTGACAACAACCTGCGCGCGCTCGTCGAAGTGTACGAAGGCGCGCGCAGGCAAGGCGTGCGGCGCGTGGTGTTCGCCAGTTCGAACCACGCGATCGGCATGTACCCGGTCACCGAACATCTCACCCTCGACTGCGCGTTGCGCCCGGACGGTTTCTATGGGTTAAGCAAGGTGTGGGGCGAAGCATTGGCAAGAATGTATTGGGACAAGCACGGCATCGAGAGTATCTGCGTTCGGATCGGCAGTTGCCTCGAGCAGCCGACCGAGCCCAGACACCTGAGCACGTGGTTCGGCCATCGCGACCTACTGCATTTCCTCGACCGTTGTATCGAAGCAGAGGACGTGGGCTTCATGACCGTGTGGGGTGTCTCCGCCAACACCCGCAGTTGGTGGGACAACCGCGGCGCGGAGCGCCTAGGTTATCAGCCGACACAGAACGCCGAGGCGTACGCCGCGCAAGTACTGGCACGGCCGAATCCGCTCGATGCTCTGGGCCAACGCTACCAGGGCGGCAGCTTCGTCGGCCTCGATTACTCCCGCGAGGATAGCGGGCCCGATGGCTCGACTGCTTCCGCGGTCCGGCCCATCTGATCAGTTCAAGATTGCGAGGAGACACAGCAATGAAAATCAAGGGCATCCGCTGGTGGATGGTTAGCCTGGTAGCGGCCGGGCTCATCATCAATTACCTCGCGCGCAACACGCTTTCCGTGGCGGCGCCGACACTGATGAAAGACCTCCATATGACCACCGAGCAGTACGCGCATGTGGTGGTCGCGTGGCAGCTTTGTTATGCGTTCATGCAACCGGTCGCGGGCTATCTGCTCGACACGGTCGGCACCAAGATTGGTTTCGCGGCATTTGCGCTCGCCTGGTCTTTGGCCTGCGCGGCGGCCGCATGGTCGACGGACTGGCGCAGCCTTGCGTTCTTTCGCGGCCTCCTTGGCATCGCCGAGGCGGCCGGCATTCCGGCCGGCGTGAAGGCGACCAGCGAGTGGTTCCCCGCCAAGGAGCGTTCGGTGGCGATTGGCTGGTTCAACATTGGCTCGTCCATCGGCGCGCTGCTCGCCCCGCCATTGGTCGTCTGGGCATTGCTGCACGGCCAATGGCAATGGGCGTTTTTGATCGTCGGCGTGCTGGGCGTGGCCTGGAGCGCGTTGTGGATGCTGCTGTACAAGCACCCGCGTGATCAGAAGCTGTTGAGCGACGCTGAACGCGATCACATCCTCAGTGGGCAGGAGGCCAAGCACAGCGACGTGGGCGTCTCCAAGCGAAAGTGGACCGAAATGATCGGCAGC
>NZ_FCOG02000579.1 GCF_001544975.2 Caballeronia arationis
AGGAACCTTGCTCGCACCTCCTACAACTGCCTGAGTTCGAAAAGTACAAGGCCACCTGATGAACGCCCCGAGGCGTCCACGAACAAAACCCAATTTTGCAGGTCCGACGAATTAGGAGCACGCTGCCCATCTGGCTGTGCTTGCGCACGGCCACGCGCAGCATCCCATCGACGAGATGCTTGTCGCTGCCAAGCATGCGGGCGCGCCATCGTCGGCAGGCGCCGTTGACAGTGACCTGACAGCCGCGCAACACCATGCAGCGGCGCGGTACTTCATACTCAGGCGGCGCAACATCTCCGGGATGCGATCAAGCTCTTCGAGAGTGATCGCAGCGCAGTGGCTCATGAGACGCAGTTGGGCCTTGCTCTAGCGTTACGGGCACTGGTGCATGGCAAGGAAGCGGCCAAGCACTATGTCACTTTGCAGCGGGCAAAAGGCGCGTCCTGAAGCGTGGCGATGACTCGCGACGCAAAGCACACGAAGTCGCCGGGAGGGGTCGTTTATAAGTTGACGTAAACCTAAATAGCCTCCAGCCTTTTGTCAGGGCTTTTTAGTAATGTCCGGTTTGGGCTCATTAGAAATGTCCGGTTTTGCTCCTGAGGCGCACGCTGGTGG
>NZ_FCOG02000061.1 GCF_001544975.2 Caballeronia arationis
GAACACGTTCATCTGACGACGCCGTTTCAGACCAGTGAGCTGAATCTTGGACATATGGTCGATGTGCAGAGGGAGAAGCGGGGTGAAGGGGCGGAGTTGCGCGCTCGGATGGGCACGTGGCGGTGCGGGGCGCCAAAGGTGTCTACATTTCCGCTGACGCCCAGCGAGCTGCCAATGGCAAGCAACTGGACATGCAGCCTGCGCAGGATTTGCTTGAACAGGCGCTGCAACAGATGCAGTCGCTGGCTGAGGCGGCGAAAGCCGCGCAGGCGATCGCGGCCGACTATGGCCAGCAGAAGGCGTTTCTCGACGGCACGCTGAACGAGTTGAAGAAGGCGGGAGTACTCGTCAGCGCGCCGGCCGGGGTGGGACTCATCTCGGGCGCGCATCTGCAACTGAGCGCGAATCAGAATTTGATCGCGACCGCGGGCGGCAATGCGGACATCGGTGTGCTCAAACGGTTCACGGTCGCGGCTGGCGAAGCAGTGTCGCTGTTCGCGCAGAAGCTTGGCATGAAGCTGTTCGCGGCCAAGGGCAAAGTGGAGATTCGCGCACAGAGCGATGAAATGGCACTCGCGGCACTCAAGGATGTAACGATCACGAGCACGGAAGGCAAGCTGATCCTGTCAGCGGCGAAGGAAGTAAGGATCGGCGTGGCAGGCTCGTACATCAAGATCAACGCTGAACGCATCGAAAACGGCACGCCCGGCGACATTCTGGAAAAGTGTGCGTCGTGGGATAAGCCGGGCGCGGGCGGTCAGAGCTATCCGCTTCCGTCTCTGCCACACGGTGAGTTGCTTGGGAAATACAGTCTTCGGTTTGCGACTGCCCATTCCGATGACTTGACTCAGGATATCGGATGGATTGGCAAGCCGTATCAGATCATTGACAGTGCCGGTACGGTACTGCATACCGGGAAAATCGCGAAGGACGGACGTCTTCCACGAACGATTCTGGATAAACCCGACACGCTGACACTTAGAGTCGGCTTCGATGATTGGGATTCGCATCAGATCAGTGTGTCCGACGATCCAGAGCCCCGAGATGAACGGACACAGCAATCCCCTCTGCTATCACTAAATGAAGACCCGTTTCGTCGCGCGGCCAGCGACCAACCTGCACAGTTCATAGAACCCAGCGCCTTCGCTGACATTCTTTCAGAGAACACCATCGCGCTAGCAAGTAAAGGAGAGGAGTAGACCCTCATGAACCGACCTTTCTCTCTCGCCACGGTGGTCCGATTGTTAGCGCTGATCGTTGCATGCGGCGGTATTTGTAACGGCGTACGCGCCGAGCAATACGAAAGCGGAGTGACGCGTTGGCGGATCTCGGATGGTCAACTGATGCTGGTTGCCGGTGTGCTAACCGACGACTCGCGTCTCTACTACATGAACTACTCCTTTTACCTGCAACTCAGCAATGAAAAGGTCGTAATGATCCCTCTCGTGAAGAACAGAAGCCGGATGAACGACTATAGCCTGAATTTCAGCACCTTCAATGGTGGAGACGACATCATTACCGACGCGATGGTTGCGGTCGTTGGAAGACAAGCTTATCTCGTCACAGCTCATAAAAACGCGACGCTTGGGTACGGCCGCCCTGGGCTCGTCACGACAGAAACGTACAAGTTGTTTGAGGGCGATGAGGCGGAGTGGAAATACTATTTCGCACCGATCGCTCATGGCCAATATTCCGAGCAGAAAAACTTGTGCGACTGAATGAAAATTTCTGGGGAAAATACCCTTCGGCCGAGCAATTCGTCTCATACGCTCGATCAGACATGGGACTTGCTTCGAATATTGGGGCGCTACAGAGCGTCGCTACAGAAGGTACTTCCGGGCAGAAGCGCGCCCGCGAACTTGCTTCGGTCCTTGCAGATCATCCTGAATACTTTTCAGTTATTAAAGACAAGCATTCAAGTACGTATCTGTATTACCCTGGAGCGAGCCGGCTTCCTGATTCCGTGAAGTCGTCGTTGAACTTTCCAGTTGGGCAGTGCGTGTCCATGTTTCACTACGATTTTGAGGGAGGGCAATGTCACGCCGGGCAGCGCGTCCGAGTATTCAGACTTTCGTTCGTCAAATCGGTGGGAAAAGTTGGGATTCAATTAGCCCAGCTTGTCATGGAGAGCTGTGCAGTCCGCTGAAATAAGATTTTTGTGAGAAGAATTCAATTCATGGATGCGCAAGTAATACCGTTGTTTCGGATCGCGTCTAAGGGTTAGCGCGGCTCTCGGCTAGAAAGAGATTGCGGAAGGGTGACAAGTAATGGTTTATGTCAATGTGAAACCCGTCTCGATAGTATTCATGGCACTCTTGGCGCTTGTTAATCAATTCGCAATTGCAAGCATTTTAATCGAATTTGATACACCGAACATTGTCGCCAAAGAAAAAGACGGAAAGATAAATGGATATTACGGACTGACGCTGCCGAGCGTGAACGGCATCCGGCCCCCGGTGTCGTGCAGATTTTTTTTCACTTTGACATTCCAATCAGAGCACTCGCCGCCGCTGACAATACAGACTTTTTCAACCGATAGCAGCTACGAGAACCGTGATCGTGAAGAAGATCTGCCGGGCAAATTGGTCATCGCCGGAGAACGTTGGACCATTCAAATGGACGAGGCTCCTGGCGGATGCTTGACCGCGGCCGGTGGAGGATTTCGGAAAGATTCTGCTATCCCTAATCTCATTGAGAGCGCACCCAAATTATCGGACTTTTAGTAATAACAAGAAAATCGAATTTCTTCGATTATGAAAACACTCGATTCATGAAAAGAAAAGGCTTTCTCGTCCGCGGTGACGTTGTAGTCGCTCTCGACAAAAGAAACGACTTTTACCTTGTGAAGTTCTTAAATGACACAGGCGGCCGGGCATCGAAAGGTTGGGTAAAGATTTCGGATACGGTGAGCCCGTTCCCTGAGTAGAAATTAAGGCGATCAGCGGCTAGGTTCCGCGATGCGCACGAACAGTTATCGCTAAGACAAGAAAACGCTCTACCCGAGATTTGAGGAAAAAATTGATCGACGTAATCCGACTGGGTGACCCGACAAACCACGGCGGCGCTGTCATCAGTGCTTCGACGACGATGCGCTTCGGAGGATGCCCGGTCGTCCGCAAGGGCGACGAAGTGTCCTGCCCAAAGCACGATATCCGTCCCAATCTGATCATCGACGGCGACGAGTCCATGACTGATGGCGGTGTGCCGATTGCCCGCCATGGGTACCGCGCGGCTTGCGGCTGCCGGTTGCTTTCCACTCTGGTCTAAGACGATGCCAGTGGAACTACCCATACTTGCATCGCGGGTTGAGTCGCCGTCGCCGCCCAAGCCCGTTATCTGGCTGGCGCTATTCGTTGCGTTCATGCTCGCCAGCGTGTCGCTGACTTTAGTGACATGGCCAAAGGGCGAGCCGACAGGTTCGGCGTGGTTCTGGGCGCGCGTGCTGGCGTTTCCCGCGCTCGCGTGGTGCGTGGCGTTTGGTCTGCGGCTGTTCTATTACGACGACGAAACCGACAGGCTTCGAGCGGAGATGGAAGTCCTCGAAGCCGATCGAGCGCGGGCCATTGAATTCGCGCGTGAGCCTCTCGCGGTGTTGGGTTCGGCCTACGCATGCGCGTTGGGCGAGTACGGCGTGGCATCTGCCATCGCAGACGCGAAGCAGTCCGCGTTAAAGGCGAGGGCGCCTCGGCCGGGGGAGGGAGCAATTCGCCACACTGCACTGACGCTGAACGCTGACGAAGAAAACCCCTGCCGCTATCGCGCGTTGTTTCTGTCGTTACTGGGTGAGCTCGACGAAGCGTTGAGCGAATTGCCAAAAGCCGTCCCTTTCGAAGTCAGATTGCAGGTGCCCCCTGAAATGGATGGCGACGAACTGTGGGAGACATGGAAGCATTGTTGGGAGGAAACCGGCCATGCGCAGACGTCTGCATCGTTGCGGAACGTGCAACGAGGGGTGATGGCCGTCGATGAATGGCTGGATATCAAAGCCGGTCCCGCGCTGGAAAAATTGACCTTGTTCGTTGCCGCACAACTTCACGCGGATCCGCCAGAGAACAGCGCCGAAGTTGGCGTCGCGTTCTTGTGCGGTTGGGCGCCTCTAGTCGAGCGGTTGGGCCTGAAACCCGTTGCATTGCTGCATAGGCCGGTGGAGACCACTGAGCCAGAACTTCGCGACACCGTGACGACTGGTCTGCTATGGGGTGGACTATCAGCGGCCGAGCTACACCACGTATGGCAGGCCGGCCTCGCCGGGCAGGACAAGCCTTCGTTCCTGAGCGTTACCACCGAACTCGGACTTAAGCTTGGAGAACAAGAAGGCTTTTCAGGCATCCACGACATCGATATCGCCTTAGGCCAACCAGGGGAGGCAGCGGGATGGTTGGCTGTGGCTCTGGCGACGGAGCATGCATGGCAAAGCGGCAAACCCCAAATGATCGCGGTCCGTGAGAAGGCGTTCAGCGTGGCCGTCGTGCGGCCGGCCTCACGTGGCAATGAAATGGAATTCGCGCAATGAAGGGCATGAAGGTCAAGGGTTATTGGATCGTCGTCTGGGCTATCACGTTGTTCGCCGCGATCGTCGCGTATTTTTTTGGCTCGAACTATGACGCTTCGCCGGTGAATCGGATCGTCGCCGTCCTTCTGTGCGGCATGACCTTGCTGTGTCTACGCGCGCCATTGACGTGGGCATGGCGGATGGTTGCAAAGCATGCACCGAACCGCGAACCGGATCGCCATCAACGCGATCCAGCGGCGCGGGAAGGGACGGAAGACGCGCGGGTCGACCTTGTCGCGCAGCGGTATATGGATCTCAAATCAGCCCTCCAACATGTCCATGGGTGGCGTTGGCGCTACAGGCAACCGTGGCTGCTGATATCGGGTGAAAAAGGCGTGGTCGATGCGCTGGTTCCTGGGCTGAGCGCCCGTGGGTGGCATTTCTCGTCCGAGGCGGTGCTTCTCTATGCGGAAGGGACCGGCAAGCGCGATACCGAGTGGCTAGCGCGATTCCGCGCGGGGTGGCGTCGGCGGCCCGTCGATGCCGTGATTCAGATCGTGCGCGCGGCCGACGGTGCGCGAGCCTCGCAAGATCCAGCCATAGTCGAACATGAGCTCGTGCAAAAATGCCGCCCGCTTGGATGGGCTGCGCCCGCGTACCTCCTCGATGTGGTCGATGTCGACGGCGTCATACCGGCTGCCAGCGAGCCCGTCGCCATTACGTGGTCGACGCGCGGTATCGATCTCGCTGAAATGCGACTATCGCTGGAAAGTGTGTCGCGACAACTCGCGGATCGGAGCGTGCAAAGGCTGGCGCCGAATATCAAGGAGCGCTGTCTCGCCCAACTCTCGCGACATGTGACGAATCGTACCGATACGCTTTCTGCACTCGTCATGCTCCTGAATAACGGACGCGCAAGTCGAACAGTCGTGTTCGGCATCCTGTTTGCGCCGCTGTTCAGCTCGCAACACGCCGACACTGCTGCGAAGCATGAGGATTCACGCGAACGTGCGCTTTCGACCTGGCAAACGGTTGCCGAACACAGCCGCCACGTCCGCGGCCGGCGCATCGGCTTCTCACTCTCGACCTCGGTCGCCTGGGCTGTCACAACGCTTGCCGCCGTGTCGCTCATCGGCACGATGCTATCCGGGACGGTCAACCGTTCCGACATTCAGGCTGCTGAGAATCTCGCCCGCGGTGCAACCGCGCCGCTCGACCCCACCCAAGCCGCCCAGACCCTCGACGCCCTGCAAAAACAACTCGACACCCTTGAAACCCGCCAGTACGAAGGCGCCCCGTGGTATGCCCGTTTTGGCCTGAACCGCGATGCCGCCGTGCTCGCAGCTCTGTGGCCGTCCTACGCCGCGGCAAGCAACCGCATCCTGGTCCCGCCGATCCGCGCGAAACTCGAAGCCGACCTCCGCCGACTCAGCGCGCTGACCGACCAGGAACTCGCGAGCAGCGGCGATGCGCAGATCAAGCGCGCCTACAGCACGCTCAAGACATACCTGATGCTCGCGAAGCCGCAACACACCGATACCACATTCCTGACACCCGCCTTGCTTGAAACGGCCGAGCCCGCTCGCCCGGAGCCGTCATCGGTGAGTCCGGGCGGCTGGCGCGACCTGACTCGTCGCCTCGTCGCGTTCCACGCGAATCACATGGCACAGCGTGGCACATCGCTCGCGACTGCCGTCGACGCGACCCTCGTCAGCACCGCGCGCCAGACGCTCATCAGCGTCATGGGCCTGCAGAACTCCACTGACGCGGTGTACGGGCAAATCCTCGACGAGAACCGCGGCAAATACCCGCCGGTGTCGTTACAGACGCTTCTTGGCGACGCCGCCCAGGAAACCACGAGCCGCGGCCTCTTCACGACGAAGGAAATGCTGCCGGGCATCTACACGCGCGCCGCATGGGACGAACGCATCGGCCGCGCCATCGACGAGGCTGACACCCAACGCTCCGTCACCGGCGACTGGGTGCTCTCCGACACAGCAACGACCACGACGGCCCCTTCGCTCAAACAAGCGCTTCGCGAGCGTTATTTCGCCGACTACGCGCGCCAATGGCAGCATTTCCTGAACAGCGTGCGCTGGCAGCCCGACACGACGCTCTCCGGCACGGTCGACCAATTGAGCCTCTATGCCGATCCGCAACGCTCACCGCTTTCGGCGCTGTTCAAGGTGATCGCGTATCAGTCGAACACGGGCGCGGCCGGCCAGTCGCTCTCGGACACGCTCGTCTCCAAGGCGCGCGACCTCATCAAAAGCAAGGATGACCCAGTGAAAGCGCCGCCGCCACCCAACGCCCCGCTCGCCAACGCCTTCGGCCCGCTGCTGCACCTGACCGGCAGCGACCAGTCGAAGGTCAGCACCGCACAAGACGTGAGCCTGCCGCGCTACCTCGAACGCGTCACGGCGGTGCGCCTGAAGCTCCAGCAGATCATGACGAGCACCGACCCCGACGCGATGTCGCGTACCGCCGCCCAGGCGATCCTGCAAGGCAAGACGTCGGACCTCGGAGACAGCCGCGATTACGCAAGCCGCGTCGCGGCAAGCCTCGGCGAGCAATGGGCGGGCTTGGGCGATGCGCTGTTCCAGCGACCGCTCGACCAGACCTGGGACGTCGTGCTGAAACCCGCTTCCGCGAGCCTGAACGAGACGTGGCGAATATCGGTCGTCGCTGCCTGGAACAAGTCGTTCGGCGGCCGCTATCCGTTTGCGGACTCGGACAACGACGCCTCACTGCCCGAAATGGCGCGCTTCCTGCGCGCGGACAACGGCGTGATCGCGCAGTTCGTCGCGACGCAGCTATCAGGAATTCTGGAGCGCCAGGGTGACCAGTGGGTCGTTGCGCAAGGCGCGGGGCGCAACGCGCTGGCCGTCGATCCCGAGTTCGTCCGGGCGCTGAACCGGCTCACGCGCGTGTCGAACGTGCTGTTTCCCAACGGCGACGCAGGCGTCCGTTACGAGTTGCGCGCCATTCCGACGCCGGGCATCACCGACATGAAGTTCAAGCTGTCGGGCCGCGAGCTGCACTATTTCAACCAGAAGGAGGAATGGACGCCGTTCATCTGGCCGGGCGATGCGCTGGAAAACAGCGCGCATGTCGAATGGCAGACGGAAAACGCAGGCGTTCGCTCGGACCTTGACTTCGCGGGTCGCTTCGGGCTGGTCCGGCTCCTCGAACGCGCAGCCGTCACGCAGCAGGATGGCGCGCGTTACGTGCTCAAGTGGATGCCAGGGGCGCAATCATCAGCTCGCGCCGAGGTCGTGCGCGCACGAGGGGAGGCGAGTGCGCCAGTGCGAACGGCGGCCCCCGCTACATCTCCGCACCAACCGCGCATCAAGGACGACTGGAGCGCGGACCCGTCGGCGACGATCGTAACCGTCGACGAAGCCAAGGCCACGCCGAGCGTCCGCACGCAGCGTGACGAGCCTTCGCTGCGCGCACCGCAAAAGCCGCTCGTGCTGCAGGTGCAGTTGCGTAGCGAATCGGGCGCCGGTCCGCTAGATGCGCTGCAACGGCGTCACTTCACGTTGCCTTCACGCATCTTCCTGAGCGGGTCCGGCGCAAAGGCTTCGCCGGGTCAAGGGACGAATCCGCCACCTTTACCCGCCGCGGTCATCGAAGCGGCGAAGCACGCCGCGATGCCATTGCCGCGCAACGCCATGCCGGAGTTCGAATGAGCCTCTTCTCCACGCTGCTCAAGTCGCTCTTCGGCGCGCGCGATCCGGATGATCTGATGCGCGAGCGCATCGGCGCGTGGTCTGGCTGGCTGGAACCCCTTACCGGCGACGACGGCATCGGCCGCGATCCGGGTTACGAAGACACGTTTTTCGCGATCAAGGACGAACTCGCGAAGCTGTCCGGCAGCGACGATGCCCTGGTCGTGCGTAGCTGCGAGCAATTGCTCAAGGAAACCGGCAAGGATTTGCGGCTCGCCGCTTACTACACGTTCGCGCGGCTTCGACAGGACGGCACGGCCGGTTTCGCCGACGGACTCGAATTGACCGCCGCGCTGGTCGAGCGCTTCGGCGAATCGTTGCTGCCGACGCGTCACGAAGCTAAGAAGGGCGCGCTCGACTGGCTGGCGACTTCGCGAATGATCGACCAGCTGGCAAGCGTCGACGCAAGCGCAACGAATGACCCGCACGCGTCCTTCAAGCCCGCTGATCTCGAACGCGCGATGGCCGCCCTGAACCTGCTCGTCACGCGCACGAGCCATTGGGCCGAAGCCGCGCGTCCGAACCTGCAGCCGCTCATCTCGCGCTTCGAGCCGGACACGCAGCCGGCGCAGTCGTTGAGCGTCAGCGCGTCCGGGGCGTCGACGCTCCCAGCGACTCAAAGCAGCCATGCCCTGATCGCGTCGACACGCGACCTGCTCGACCAGACGCGCACGATGGCCCGCTACCTGCGCGATCAGGAAAACGGCTATCTCGCAGCCACGCGCCTGATCCGCTGCGTGCGCTGGGATACCGTTCACGAATTGCCGCCCGCCGACGCGCAGTCGCGCACGCGTCTGCCTGCGCCGCGCGCCGAGCTGCGCCAGCAGTTTCGTCGCCTCGTGTTGCAAAAGCACTGGCACGAACTGCTCGAGCGCGGCGAGGCCGCGTTCACCGAAGGCGCAAACCATCTGTGGTTCGACCTGCAGTTTTTCCAGCATACGGCGCTCGATCACGGGGGCGTGCCGTACACCGAATGGCGCGACGTGTTGCGCACCGATTTCGCGCTGCTGCTCGCGCGCCTTGCCGGCATCGAACGTCTCGCGTACAGCGACGGCACGCCGTTCGCCGACGACATCACGCTCGACTGGATCGCCCGCCACGCGGTGGTGCGCGATCTTGAGGCGGGCGAGGCGCTCGCGCCGCGCCCGGCCTCAGGCGATGACGACGATGCCGGCGGCTGGGTGGAGATGGAAGCGCAGTCGCGCGACCTCCTGGCGAGCGAGGGGCTCGACGCGGCCTATGCGTGGCTTTCGGCGCTACCCGGCATTCAGTCGGATCGGCAGCGGTTTCTGCAGCGCTGGCTGATGGCGCGCCTCGCGGACCACGACGGCAAATCCGACATCGCGCTGCATCTGCTGACCGATCTCAACGACGCGACCGGCCAATTCGGCCTTTCGCGCTGGGAGCCGGCGCTGACCTTCGAGGTGAAACAGCACCTGTCACGGATGCTGAGAGCCGCGATGACCCGCAAGGATGCCGACAAGCCCGCCTTGAGCCGCCGCATCGAGCAGTTGCAGGGCGAACTGACCGTGCTCGATCCCGCGCGCGCCGTGGCGCTGTAGTCGCACAAAAAAGGAAACACCATGGACGATTCCATCCTGCGCTATTACGAAGCCGAGATGCGCCATCTGAGCGAAGCCGGCAAGGAATTCGCCGAGGCGCATCCGGACCGTGCGCGCATGCTGAACCTCGATCGCGTCGGCGATCGCGATCCCTATGTCGAGCGGCTGTTCGAGGGCTTTGCTTTCCTCACGGGGCGTCTGCGCCAGAAGCTCGACGACGAATTGCCCGAGCTGACCGAAGGTCTCGTCAGTCTGCTATGGCCGCACTACCTGCGCACGATCCCGTCGCTGTCGATACTCGAAATGACGCCCGCGCTGGAGACGCTGCAGCAGACCGAGATCGTGCCGGCGGGCCTTTCCGTGCGTTCCGGCAGAGTCGGCGCGAGCGGGGTGCAGTGCCTCTACCGGACCACGCAAGCCGTCACGCTGATGCCGATCCGCCTGACCGACGCCGCGCCGTCGGTGCGCCACGACGGGCGTTCGGTGATCCGGCTGAGTTTCGAAATCGACCGCTCCGCGCGGCGCGAAGCGCTCGATTTGTCGCGCATCCGGCTGTATCTGAACGCCGATTTGCCGGTGGCTTTCGCCTTGCATCTCGCGCTGACGCGGCAGGTGCAGGCCGTGTCGTGGCGCATTCCCGGCGTGTGCGACGGCGCGGCCACGCCGCTCAGGAATGCGCGTCTGGAAGCGGCGGGTTTCGCGGCCGGCGAACGCCTGTGGCCCAAGGCCGACACGGCGTTTTCGGGCTATCAGTTGTTGCTCGAATACTTCACTTTTCGCGAGAAATTCCTGTTCGTCGACCTGTGCGGCCTGAACATCGACGCGCTGCCGAACGATGCGTGGAGCTTCGAAATCGAAGTGCTGCTCGCGCAAAGCTATCCGGCAGACCTGCGCTTTACTGCGGCCAATGTGCGTCTCTTCTGCACGCCGATCATCAACCTCTTCGAACTCGATGCCGAGCCGGTGCGTATCGATCATCACGAGACAGAGTACCGGGTAAAGCCGATGCATCACCACGGCAGTTTCGTGGAGACGTATTCGGTCGACGCGGTGGATTCGTTCGATCACGAAACCGCCGAGCGCTCCGAATACGTGCCGTTCTCGACGTTCCGGCATCGCGGCGGCATGCTGCGTCACGAAGCGCCGGAACGGTACTTCCATACGCGCGTGAGACAGGGCGCGAAAGGACTGTTCGACACGTGGATCATCCTCGGCGGCCACGCGTGGGAATCCATGCAGGATCTGCCGGAAGAAACGCTGTCGCTGCGCGTAACGGGCACGAACGGCATGTTGCCTCGCAAGGGCCTGCGCGAGGCGAGCATCGACGAGCTGGTGGAAAGCGCGCCGAACGTCGCGCAGGTGCGCAATCTCACCGCGCCGGCGCTGCCGTGTATCCGCCCGTCAACGATCGCTTCCAATGGCGTGTGCTTTCTCATCTCGCGCCGAACTTCCTGTCGCTGATGGATGCGGAAGTGTTGCGCGGCGCGCTTGCGCTCTACGACTGGACGAGCGACGAGATGAACTGCCGTCGTCTTGCCGGCATCCAGCAGGTCGCACAGAAGCTATTGCGCCGCGTGGTTCGCGGGGGTATCGAGCGAGGCGTGCTGATCGAAGTGACGCTCGACAGCCACGCCTTCGCGGGTGAGGGCGATGTCCATTTGTTCGGCGAACTGCTGCATCGGTTCTTCGCGCTTTACGCCGAGATCAACCTCTTCACGCAACTGGCGATCGTGAGTCTGCCGACGGGCAAGCGTATCGAATGGGCGGCCAGCCACGCGGAGCGCGCGCCGCTATGAATGCGCCTGACACGATTGCCGGCCTCACGCCGCTCGTGCTGGCGCGGGCGTCGCGAATGAATTTTTTCCAGTTGTGCCAGTTGCTCGAACGCCTCGCGTCACCGCGCGACGGCCTCGGTACCCGCGACAGCCCCGCCGGCGAGCCAGTGCGGTTCCGGCCATTTCCGAAAGTGGGGTTTCCCGGGGCCGAAGTCGCAGCCGTCGAAGTCGATGACGAGCGGCCGGATCGGCCGCCGTCGGTGCGCACCACGTTTCTCGGGCTATATGGCGTGAATGCGGCGATGCCGCCGCATTTGATTGACGACATCGTGTTGCGACGCGAAGGGCACGAGGAAGTCATGGCGTTTCTCGACGTGTTCAATCACCGGATCGCGACGCTTTTTTATCGCGCATGGCGCAAGTACCGCTATGCGGCGGGCTTCGAGCGCGGCGGCAGCGATCCCATGTCGCGCAACCTGCTGTGTCTCGCGGGTTTCGGTCTCGGGGGCAAGGCTGCGAGCGCCGGACTGCTGCCCGTGCGTGTGCTCGGCTTGCTGGGTCTGCTCACGCAACGTACCCGAACGGCGGAAGGGCTTGCCGGTATCGTCGCGCTCGCCGCGCCGGGTGTCGGCGTGACGGTCGACGAGCGTTTTCCGGTGTGGGTCCGCCTCGATGATCCACCTCGGTTGGGTTCGGGCGGCGGCCATGTGATCGATAAAGCCCGGCTCGGCCTTGGACACGTGCGCGGACGGCGCGTCATCGATCGCGGCGGCGCGGTGCGCGTCACGCTTACGCCCGCAAGCGCCGCACAGGCGCACGGCCTGCTGCCGGATGCGCCGCTACATCGCGACCTGGTGAGCCTGCTGCGCATCTATCTGGGCGCCAAGGCAGATGTGGTGCTGCGCATGGAAGTGTCGGCGGCGATCGCGCCGGTGTTGAGGCTCGGGCGCACGCGTGAAGAAAGCGCTTCAGGCGGACGACTCGCCTGGACGACGCTGTTGAAACCCGCAGGCGAAATCGTCATCACGATCCGGCTCGGCCGATACGAGGCGATTCCTACGGCTGCGGCCACGCGACGTGGCATGTCCGGCCACTTTGCATAACTCTGGAGTTTGCAACGCGAGCAGCTTTACTCATCACTACCGTTGCCGCGAGCCTGATCCTCAGCGCGTGCGGTGCCTGGCAGTCGGTGTCCGACACGACCTCGGACGCTTACCACGCCGTGTTCTACAAGCAGGTCAAGATGCTGAACCTCGATCTCACCGCGCGCGCGTCGCTCAATCCGGACGAGGCAAGTCGTTCGGTGTCGGTGGCGGTGCGCGTCTATCAGTTGAAGGACCGAAAGTCCTTCGATGCCGCTTCCTATGACGATCTGCTCAAGGACGACCGCGCCGTGCTGGGCGCCGACCTGCAGGATATCGCGGGCGTAGTCGTCAATCCTCGCGGCGCGGTGAGCATGTCACAGCCGATGCGCGGCGACACGCAATACGTCGCCGTTGCTGCGTTCTTCCGCGATGTGACTAACGAGTGGGACTGGCGTCGCGTGATCGCGAAGAAGGCTATGTCGGCGAATGAGCCGCTCAGGCTCGAACTGGTCGATCGTGAACTGGTTGCCGTGACCGACGTGCCGCGTCAGCGTCCGGAATGGTGATCTCGACCGCTCGGCCCGTTCCACGACAGCAAACGGGCGTGTCAGGCATCGTCGAGCTTGACTTGAAAGCCGCGCTGAACGCCGGGGCGTGCAAAAAGCGCTTCATACCAGCGCTTCACGTTCGGGAAGTCATCGAGCGAAACCTGATGCCGCTCATGGCGCCACGCCCAGCCGAGAATCGCGAAATCAGCCACCGACAATGCGCCTGCCACGTATTCCACTTCCGTAAGGCGCCGGTCCAGCACGCCATAAAGTCGGCGCGTTTCGTCCGAATAGCGTTTGAGGCCGTAGCGCCGGTCGCTTTCGGCTTCGACCATACGGAAGTGATGCACCTGTCCCGGCATCGGACCGAAGCCGCCCATCTGCCACATCAGCCATTCGAGCACCGGCACGCGATCGCGCAGGCTCGCCGGCAGGAACCTGCCGGTCTTCTCGCCGAGATAGAGCAGGATCGCGCCGGATTCGAAGACGCTGATCGGCTGACCGTCGGGACCGTTCGGATCCACGATAGCGGGAATGCGGTTGTTCGGACTGATGCTCAGGAACTCGGGCGAGTGTTGCTCGCCCTTCGAAATGTTCACGGTCCTGACCGTGTACGGCAGTTCCATTTCTTCGAGCGCGACGCTGATCTTGCGGCCGTTCGGCGTGTTCCAGGTGTGCAGGGCGATGGTCATGGCGGTCAGGTGAATCGAAGTGATATTCGCGTGCCTTGCGCGTGCCGCAAGGAACAGGCCAGACGATACCTCATCCGGGTCCCCTCGCGTGCAGGGGCTTCGCCCCGACCCAAGCGGGGTGTTTCGACTGCGTCAGATCGCCCAGAGTACAGGCAAACCAAGTCGACGCGTCGCGCGAACTGGCGCGAGCGGACCGTGTGCAATCGAGAATGAACGCCCAGAGGACATCGCCCATGTCACATTCGTTCGATCCAGCGAGCGCATCGCCGTACTATCGTTTCGTGTGGGTGGACCTGACGCGTCACGCCGAGGCATCGCTTGCCGAAACACTTGACGGCGCATTCGACATCCACCGTGTCGACGACCCGGGCGACGTGTCTAATGCCATAGCGAGCCGCATGCCGGCATTCGTCTGCTTCGAGTTTGACGAGCCCAACGCGCAGGGCGTCGATGCGCTCTCGCGCGTGCGTCGCGAGCATCCGGCGCTGCCGGTTCTCGTGATCGCGGGACGCAATTCGATGTCGATCGCGATCTGCGCGTTGCGCCTGCGCGTGTGGAACCTTCTGGTGAAGCCCGTGCCGTTGCGCGAACTGTGCAGCAGCATCCTCACGCTTGCCGCGCTCACGAAGAACGGCGTGCCGCAGCGTGCGCGGGCTTCGCTCGTCGCAAGCGGTTGAACGTCATCGGCGAGCCTGTCGCGCCAGACAGGCAAGTGGCTGGTTCCGACTATAGTTGCGCTTCGATCGCGGTCTTGTCTATGACCGACCACACCTGTGCGATCCTTGCGCCGCGAAACGCATAGAACACGTTCTCCGCGAAAACGATCCGCTTGCCGTCGATGGGCAATCCGAGGAAAGCATGTGTGGGCGTGCAGTCAAACCGCAGACGGCTTGCGACGAAAGGCGGCTCGGTCACGAGCAGTTCGATTTCGAATCGCAAGTCTGGTATATCGAGGATGTCCTGTTCCAGCCTTGTGCGATAGCCTGACAGGCCGATCGGCCGACCGTTGTGACTTACGTTGTCTTCGACAAACTGACCGAGTGACGCCCAGTCCCGCTTGTTCAGACAATCCAGGTAGCGCCGGTAGATGGTGCTCAGGTCGAGATCGCTCACACGCGTCTCCTTATCGCCTTGCGGCTCAGATCAATCGCGATCGTAGACCAAAATGGTTTGAAGGGCTTCGTCGCCTTGAACGAGGTCGTTGTCAGCGGAAAGGCCAGGCCTGAGGATTTTCAATGGCCGCTGCCTGCAAGATGTAGTAGCCTGAAGAGGGTGAGCACTCACGATCGGCAAACTGCGACGCAGGCCGATAGTGTGTGTCCCGCGCACATCGCCGTCCGGCGTCCGCAACTCGTTTCCCGGGTCCATAACTCATCTTCCCTGCATAACTAGCGGGAGGACGGTCGGGCTTCGGGAAAACTACAACTACGACAGGAATCGTCGACAGAAAGCGCCCCTGCTAGCGCAATTCGACGGTTCCTCAGGAGACAAACTCTTGGACCGACTCGGTTTTGCGCTCATGGTAGCGCTGCTACGGCTTTTCTCAGTGCTTCCTTATGGGTTGGTCGCGCGGCTTGGTAGCGCCCTCGGGGCAGCGTTGTATAGGCTTCCAAGCCGCCGCAAGCATGTGGTCCTTGTCAATCTGCGTCTCTGTTTCCCGACGAAGACCGAGCGCGAATGCGACGATCTCGCGAGGGACCACTTCCGCCACGTCGTGCGCAGCTACCTCGAACGAGGCATCCAGTGGTTCGGTAGCGCGCAGTCGATGAAAGGACTCGTCGAGATCGACAGCAAGATCGATCTTAACGACAAGGATGCTCCGCCTACCATCTTCATGGGCTTTCACTTCGTGGCCATTGAGGTCGGCTGCATCGTTTATTCGACGAACCAGCCTGCCGCGTCCTTGTATACACGCATGTCAAACGTTCGCATGTGCGATCTCGCGAAACGCCAACGCAGCAGGTTTGGCGCAGAGATGATCGAACGCTCGACGAGCGCGAGAAAGATCGTCGAACTACTGCGCTCAGGCAAGCCAGTCATGCTCGCGGCGGACATGGATCACGGCATCGACAACTCTGTTTTCGTCCCTTTCTTTGGCGTTCCCGCCTGCACGCTCACGTCCGTCGCGCGACTTGCAAGGCTTGGCCGCGCGCGCGTGGTGCCGTTCGTGACGGAGGTGCTGCCCAATTACCGCGGATACAAGCTGACAGTCTTTGAACCGCTGGAAGACTTTCCATCGGGCAGCGATGCAGTTGACACGCGTCGGATGAATGCGTTTCTCGAGACGCAGGTCCTGAAACATCCGGAACAGTATTACTGGGTACATCGACGCTTCAAACATCGGCCGCCGGGCATGGCAGGAGTGTATTAATCACGTAGTGTTATCGTGACGACACCCGACGCGTTACTTCACAGCGCGACGTCCCTTCGAATGGTCGAGGGTCAGACGGAGACATCACGATGCATGCGGCCGAATCGAAAACGATCAGCGTCTCCATCCAGCGAAGCCTGCAGGACGTGTATGACTTCATGTCGCAGCCTGCGTCGTTCGCGCACTGGGCATCGGGTCTCGGCAAGCCGCTCGGCAACGAAGGAACCGTGTGGCGCTTCGAAGGCGACAACGGCCCGGTCAAGGTCCGATTCACCGGGCGCAATGCATACGGCGTACTCGATCACACTGTCGAATTGCCTGACGGTACCGAAGTCCATGTGCCGATGCGCACGGTTGCGAATGGCACGGGCACCGAAGTGCTGTTCACGCTGTTTCGCGTACAGGGGATGAGCGACGAGAAATTCGCCGCCGACGCTCAATGGGTCACCCGCGATCTGAATGCGCTGAAAGCGCTGCTCGAAGCGCAGTGATCGCGGCGCTCCGTGCGGATGCGATCCAGATTTGGCAGCAAGGGTGTTCGGACTCCAGAAGCTGGCTCCAGCGGTGACCGGGCAGACGCATTGTCGATCCCCGTCGAATTCAGTCATACTATTCGAAACCCGGGAGGGAAAGAGCAGCGGTCCTCAGAACGTTGGCCAAACCATGCGGAGGAACATCTCGTGCAATGCCGTAACCATCCTGCGACAGTGCAGCCACGCACGACAGAGTCTCTGTCCTTCAACTCCCATCGTTTGCATGGCTTATATCGGCAACGCCGGACGTTACGCGATGCCATTCTCTCCCTGTTTCTCTCGGCCGCAGGCGCGAGCGCGCTTGCCGCGGGACCGCTTCCTCAAGGCGGCCAGTTTGTCGCGGGCACGGGTTCGATCGCGACGCGCAGCAATGGCGTCGACATCACGCAGAGCACGACGCGCGCCGTGATCGACTGGCGCAGCTTCTCAATCGGCAATGGCAACACCGTTAACGTGAATAACGGCACGGGCGCCACGCTTAGCCGCGTGACCGGAACTGACCGCTCGCTGATCAATGGACAACTCGTTGCCACGGGCAGCTTTTACCTCATCAACCCGCAAGGGGTCGTGGTGGGACCGAGCGGCGTCGTCACCACAGGCGGCCGCTTCGTTGCATCGACGCTCGACATCGGCAACGACAACTTCATGAACGGCGGCCCGCTCAGCCTTGCCGGTTCGAGCGATGGCGTCGTCGTCAATCTCGGCAAGATCAGTTCGACCGGCGGCGATGTCTTTCTCATCTCCCGCAAGCTCGTCGAGAACGATGGCAGCATCGATGCGCCGAAGGGATCGGCGGAACTCGCCACTGGCAATCAGGTGTTGCTGAAGGACTCGTCGACTGGCCCGCAGGTCTTCGTCCAGCCGGGCACGCGTGGCGACGTCGTGAACAAGGGAACGATCGAAGCCGCGCAGATCGATCTTCGAGCGGCGGATGGCAACGTGTTCGCGCTCGCCGGGCAAAATGGCGATCTGCGCGCGACCGGCACCGCGACGCGCGATGGCAAGGTGTGGCTCGTCGCCGACCGCGGCACGGCGCACGTTCATTCGACGGTCGAGGCGTCAGATGCGAATGGAAGCGGCGGCACGGTGATTACGACCGGCAACACGCTGCATCTCGACGACGCCGCGATCGATGCGGCGCTATGGAACGTCAGCGCGCCCGAGTTCAACGCCGGACCGCTGAACTCGGCGACCCTCGCGCGCAATCTGTCGAGCGGTACGTCGATCACGGTGAACGCGACGGGCGCCAACAGCGGAACGGGCAACATCAACTTCGGCGCGGCCGTGCGATGGACCGGCGATGCATCGCTCACACTGAACGCTCTGCATGACGTGACGCTCGGACCGCTGGTGACGCTTGCGAACACTGGCGCGGGCAATCTCACGCTGCGCGCCGATTCGCACGGCATCGATAACGGTGGCAGCGTCGCGAATCGCGGCATCATCGACTGGTCGCGGGGAACGGGCGTCGTCTCGGCGCTGTACGACATGAACGGCACGTATGCGGCCGGCACGGTGACGAGCAATCCGTCGTGGAGCGCGGCGCCATTCAGCGGCATGCGCTCGCAATTCACCGCTTACCGGCTCATCGGTTCGAGGGCGGATCTTGAGAAGGTATCGAACGATCTCTCGGGCGTGTATGCGCTCGGCAGGGATCTCGATTTCTCAACGACGGCAATAGAGTTCAACGGTATCGGCGGTCCGGCCAACGCAGCGTTCACCGGCCAGTTCGACGGCATGGGCCACGTGATTCGCAACGTGAATCTTCGAGCCGCCGACGACTCGCAGATCAATCTCGGACTGTTCGCCACGATCGGACCCACGGGTGTGGTGCGCAACCTCGGCGTGGAGAACGCTTATGCCAATGGCTCGGTCTCGGGCCCGGTCGGCATCCTCGCGGGCTTGAACCAGGGGCTCATCAACAACTCGCATACGTCCGGCGTGTCGGTGCAATACTTTGCTGGGTCCGGAGCGGGCGGCTTCGTTGCCCGGAACGACGGCACCATCGAGCGCTCGTCGAGCAGCGCGGGTTTCATCGGGCTGGAGGCTCTCGGGGGCCTCGCCGTCGTCAATAACGGCTTGATCGTCCAGTCATTCGTGAACGGCGGTGCGAGCGGCGGATCGCGTTCCAACGGCGGCCTCCTCGTCACGACCAACAACGGGACGATCACGCAATCCTACGCGACGGGCGTCGCCTCGATGACCTACGTCGGCGGCCTCGTCGGGGGCAACAACGGCACGATCAGCGAATCCTTTGCCGCGTCGCCGCTCGATTCGCACGCGTTTCCGCAGATCAAGGGCGGCATTGCCCTCAACAATGGCGGAACAATCGCGAGCAATGTCTACTGGGATGTGCAGGCCAGCACCGCGACGGAGGGCGTGTTGAGCGGTACGCCCGTGCCTGCTGAAAACGGGCTCACTACCGCTCAGATGGGCGCGGCTTCGAGCTTTGGACCGACCTGGAACTTCAGCCCGACCGGAACCTGGGTGATGCCGGCCGGCGGAACGCATCCCATCCTGCGGTGGCAACAAGCGACAAAGTGAGCGCCGCCGGGAGCGAATCCGCACGCCCGATGCGTGCCTCTCACGTCTCGCGCGACGGCGCCGGACCGGCATCGCCGCGATGCTCGCTGGCTCCATGATTGCCGAGGTGGTCTTCGACCGCGCTGCCTATCGTCGGATGGAATTGCGCGTCGCCGAGAATGTCCATCAGTTCGAAGCGCCTGAGCTTGTCGCGCACGGGGTCCTTGAGCTCGGCGAAGTGCAACTCGATGCCGCGCGCGCTCAGCTTGCGGATCAACTCGCGAAGCATATCGGCCGATGTCACGTCCACGCTCGTCACCGGCTCTGCAGCCACGACGACTCTGCGCACGCTTGTCGGCGATTCCTGGATGGCCTGTGATAGACGCTCCTGAAACAACTCTGCGTTGGCGAAGAAGAGCGGTGCGTCCCAGCGGAACAGCACGAGTCCGGAAATCCGTTCGGCTTGCGGATGCCGCTCCAGGTCGTGGTAGCCGCGCAAGTCGGGAACGCGCCCGAGAATCGCGGAATGCGGTCTCCAGCCATCCCACAGAAATTCAGTGATCGCGATCCCCACCGCAAGGCAGATACCGGGGATGGCGCCGAAGACAGCGACGCCCGCCGTGCACGCGATCGATAGCCAGAACTCCCATTGCTGGATGCGGAAAATGCGCCTGAGATCGTTGATCTCGAAGAGCCCGATGGCTGCGGCAATGACCACCGCGGCGAGCGTGCTGGTGGGCAGATAACGCAGCAGGTTCGGCGCCGCCAGCAGCAGCGCCGCGACCGCCACGGCACCTACCACGCCCGTCAACTGCGTCTTGGCACCTGCGGCTTCCGCGACGGGAGTGCGGGAGGAACTGCTGCTGATCGGGAAGCCGTGAAAAAGCCCCGCCGCAAGGTTGGCGGCCCCCAGTCCGATCATCTCCTGGTTCGGATCGACCCGGCTGTTGGTGCGCGCAGCGAAGGTTCGCGACAGCACGCTGGTATCGGCGAAAGCGATGAGCGCGACCGCACTGCCGCCGAGGACGATCTTCGCCAGGTCAGCGCCGCTTGCCCACGGCAGCGCGAACGCGGGCAGTCCCTGCGGAATCTTGCCGAGCACCTTGACGCCAACACTGTCGAGGCCGAATACGCTGACGCACACTGTCGCCAGCACGACCGCGATGAGAATCCCCGGAAGCTTTTCGAAACGTTTCAGGAACAGGATGAGCACGAGGCTTCCCGCGCCTACCGCGAAGCTGGTCCAGTTGGCCTTGCCCGCGGCGATGGCCTGCGCAAGGTTGACGAGATCGCGGAGCGGCCCTTGCTCCTCGATGGAGACGGCGAACAGCTTGGGCAACTGGCTGATCAGCACCGCGAGCGCAATGCCGTTCATGTAGCCGTAGCGGATCGGCTTCGAAAGCAGTTCGGTGATGAAGCCCAGTCGCAAGATCCCCATCACGATGCAGACCACGCCGGAGACGATGGCCATCATGCTGGCGACCGCGATTGCGCGAGAGGGATCGCCGGCGGCGAGTTGCGCAACCACCGCCAATATGGGTGCAGCGAGCGCGGAGTCGGGGCCGAGCACCAATATGCGGCTGGGCCCGAATATCGCATAGGCGAGCAGCGGAACGATCGTCGCGTACAGGCCGCATACCCCGGGAACGCCCGACGCCTCCGCGTAAGCGATGCCGACCGGCACCAGCATCGTGGTCAGCACGAGGCCCGCGGCCAGATCCTTCGGCAGCCAGCTTGCCTGATACCCCTTGATGACCTGAACAACGGGCAGCGAGCGAAGCCATCGATGCGCGCGTCGTGGGTCGTGCTCCGAGTCAACGGGAGTGTCGGTCCGCATGGTTCGCACCTTCAGCCAGTCGGGAGGCATGGATGGTGACAGTATGCTCCCGACGCTGCAGTCTTGACGATACTTGCTGACTGTCGTGATCGGCGGTGTGGTGCCCGTCGCGGCGGACCGATACTCTCGAACCCTCGCGATCAGGCCTCGACCCGGAAGACCTTAACTGTATCGCGCAGGCGTTCGGCTTGTTCGTCGAGCGATGCGGCGGCGGCCGCCGCTTCTTCAACGAGCGCGGCGTTCTGCTGAGTGACATCGTCCATTTCGGTCACCGCGCGGTTCACCTGTTCGATGCCGGTGCTCTGCTCGATCGATGCCGCCGCGATCTCGCTCATGATCTCGCTTACGCGGCGTATGGACTGCACGATTTCGCGCATCCGCTCGCCCGCGACGGCGACCTGGTCCGTGCCGTCATCGACCTTCGTCACCGAGGAGCCGACCAGTTCCTTGATGTCCTTCGCCGCTGTAGCGCTGCGCTGGGCGAGCGTGCGCACTTCGCCCGCAACGACCGCAAAGCCGCGGCCTTCCTCGCCTGCTCGGGCGGCTTCCACCGCGGCATTCAACGCAAGGATGTTGGTCTGGAATGCGATGCCCTCGATCACGCCAATAATGTCTCCGATGCGCCGCGATTCGTCGGAGATGGTGCGCATCGTGCCGACGACCTGCTGCACCGCTTCGCCGCCGCGCTCGGTGGCCTGCGAAGCAAGCTGCGCGAGGTGACTCGCCTGGCGCGCGTTGTCGGCATTCTGTTTGACCGTTGAGGTGAGCTGCTCCATGCTCGCGGCCGTTTCCTGCAACGCGGCAGCCTGTTCCTCGGTGCGCTGCGAAAGATCGGTGTTGCCCTGCGCGATCTGACTGGATCCAGAAGCGATCGATTCGTTCGACTGCTGGATGTCGGAGACGAGCACGCGCAGCTTCATCTTCATCTGGCTCAGTGCATACAGCAGGCTCGAGCGATCGGAAGGCGCGAGCTTCACCTCGGCGGCGAGGTTTCCCTCGGCGATCTGCGCTGCGAACGCTGCGGCGTCTGCGGGTTCGCCGCCGAGTGCGCGTCGCACGCTGCGGGCCATGAAGAACGCCAGCGCACCGACTGCGGCGAGAATGGCGAGCGAGATGGCGAGGAGCGTTGTCGCGAGTTTCCAGAAGGTAGCGTTGATGTCGTCGTAAAAGAAGCCGGTGCCGATCCACCAGCCCCATTCCGGAATGGCGACGACGCCCTGGAGCTTCGCTTCCAGCGGCGCGTCCTGCGCGCGCTTAATGAGCACGTCGACAAGCGCGACGTGATTGTTGGCAAGTCCATGCTTGTAGGCTTCTGTATCGGTCATGCCGCTGGTGGTGCGGTTGCCGCTCGTTTTCGTGCCGACGAGGCTCGTGTTCGGGTGGACGAGGTTGATGCTGTCCGTGTTGGTGGCCCAGTAGTAGCTCTTCTTGTCTGCGTTAAGCTGGCTGAGCGCCTGCTTTGCAGCGTTTTGCGCCTGTTCCTGGGTCATCTGTCCGGAGGCTTCGAGGCCGCGATAATATTGGACGAGGTGCTCCGCCTTCGTAAGAAGGTTCACGATCTGGCCGCGACGGCTTTCGACGAGCGAAGTATCGAGCGAATAGAGCGTCGTCGCGACGACGCTGGCCACGCCGATCAGCGCCGTGGCAACGAGAATGAGCAGTTTCGTGGAAATCTTCATGCTGGCCCGCAGGTGATATTGGTTTAACTACTTGGTCCAAATATCGGCAGATTTCCTGAGGCTTTATAAAAATGAACGAACGTTCGCAGACGAACGTCCGGCAAAGGGTTTTCCCTGATCCCGCCCATGTCGATATTGACGACGCTGCGTCGTCGTAAGGGTGTGACCAACTTCTCCCGTGAACGGACAACTCACCATGACTACCGGAACCATCCATCTCCAACGCGTTTTGCGCGCTCCGCCGGAACGCATCTACCGCGCCTTTCTCGAATCCGATGCGATCGCGAAATGGCTTCCTCCGTACGGATTCACCTGTCAGGTCCACCACTTGGACGCCCGTGTTGGCGGCACTCACAAGATGTCCTTTCGCAACTTCAGCACGGGCCACAGCCACTCGTTCGGCGGCGAGTACATCGAGCTGGTGCCGTTCGAGAAGCTTCGCTACACGGACCGATTCGACGACCCGAACCTGCCCGGCGAAATGCACGTCACCGTGTCGTTGCGGCAGGTGTCCTGCGGAACCGAGCTCACAATTGTGCAAGAGGGCGTACCCGAGGTCATTCCCGTGGAGATGTGCTACCTCGGCTGGCAGGAGTCACTGGTTCAGCTGGCAAGGCTGGTCGAGCCTGCCATCCCTGACTGACGGGCTCGGCCGTCGCCAATGCCGGCTGAGTATCCGCAGGCCGCTGCAACTCGCTTGCCTGAGGGCGATCCAGCAGGGCGATTCCGCGATCAACCCTTGCCCGCGTCATCGATGAATACGTTTCTGCCCTCTATTCGGATCGGAACCGATGTGAGGCTCGCGCCGAGACAAGGCCCATCGATGCACGCGCCGTCCTCGAAGCGGAACATCGCACTGTGATGGGCGCACATCAAGAGTTGACCGTCGTATGTCCAGAACGTGTTCGGTTCGTAATTCAACGGAATCGAGAAGTGCGGACATACGTTGCGATACGCCCAGGCATCGTCGCCGCGACGCAGGACCAGGATCGACGCCGATGCTTCGAGGCCGCCGCTATCGGGTATGTCGTCGAGCGAGCAAAGTGCCGCGTCGTCGGAGCAACCGTTCACGTGCGCTCCTTTTCGATCAGAACAAAGTCGCGCTCGACGTCGAAGAACCGTTCCCGGCCCTCTTTCGGCACATAGTCGACGACGAGCGACGACTTCACGCCAAACACGGCATCAGAATCGACATACGGATCGTCCGACGAAAACAGCGCTGTCGTGAGGGTTTCGTATCCGTGCGCCTCGATTTTGAAGTGAACATGCGCGGGCCGCATCGGATGACGGCCGGTCGCAATGAGCATCCGGCCGACGGGACCGTCAGTCGGAATCGGATAGCTCGTCGGCTTCAGCGAGCGAAACGCATACTCACCGGCGGCATTCGAACGGAACCGGCCTCGCAGGTTGCCCTCGGGCTGATCCGGGTCCTGTCCTTCATACATGCCGTTCGCGGCTGTCTGCCAGACCTCGATGAGCGCGCTGGCAACCGGCGTTCCATTCGCATCGACCACGCGGCCGTGGAAGAGTGCAGGCTCGCCCTCGGTCTGGGCGATGTCGGCACCGAACTCCGCCTCCCTGACGCCATCCCGGTAGAACGGGCCGAGCAGGCTGCTCTCCGTCGAAGCTTCTTCGTGACGCTGGTTGATCGCGTCGAGCACGATCGACAAGCCGAGGGTGTCTGACAGCAGGATGAACTCCTGCCGGATTCCGTCGCATTTCCTTCCGGTAGCGGTCAGGAACTCGATGCCATGGCGCCACTCCTCGTGCGTGAGGCGCACTTCACGCGCGAAGTCGTGCAAGTGGCGCACCAGCGCGGTAATGATTTCCTTCGTTCGCGGATCAGGGCAAGCACTGAACGAATCCGTCACGGTTGCAGTGAGCGTGTCGCTGGTCAGGTCTTTCATGGTGATGCCTCATGGGTGCGGTGCAGAAGAAGCTGTACGTGTAGCGTGAACCGGGTCGGGAACCTGGACGCGCGAGGATGACGGCGCGTCGTCGAGAAACACGACGTGTCTCGCAACCGGGAAAAGCTGCCAGCCAAATCGTCGCGACGCGTAGCCCCAGATGCCTTGGGGGAAAAACATCGTGACTACGATCGCAAGCGCGCCCAGACCGATCAGATACCAGGTGCCGAAGTCCGACAAGAACTTGTTCAACAGAAAGAAGATCAGCGCGCCGATGATCGGACCTTCGAGTGTCCCGAGTCCGCCGATCATTACGATGAAGATTGCGAACGCGGTCCAGTTCACGGAGAACGCAGCATCGGGCGAGATGCGCAGGTTGCCGACGAAATAGAGGCCGCCCGCGAGCGCCGTGCCAGCCGCCGACACCAGATAGACCACGAGTCGCGCACGCCTGACATCGACACCCTGGCTGTTCGCCGCAATCGCATTGTCGCGCATCGCGGTGAGGGCGAGCCCGCGCCTGGAGCGCAAGAACACGTAGAGCAGGCCGATGGCCGCGGCTACGATCGCGAGCGCCGTCCATAGCGTAAGCGATTCGCGCAATGCGCGCGGGACGCCCTGAAACGCCGTGAGACTCGTGCCCGATCCGCCGCCCAGCCACGCTACGTTCGCCACCGAGAGCCTCAACACTTCCGCGATTACCCATGTGCCGATCGCGAAATAGCCGCCTTCCAGCCGGAACGCCACGAGCGAGACCGGCACGGCGATCACCGCTGCAATGACGGCGCCTATCGGTACCGCGACGAATGGCGAGATGCCGCCATAGTTGGCGAGCATCAGCATCGCATATCCGCCTATGCCGAAGTACGCCTGCTGGCCGATCGAGACCATTCCGCCGTACCCCGCAAGCAGGTTCCACATCAGGGCAAAGACGAGATAGGCTGCGATCTGCGTAAAGTCGCGCAACGTGTCGCGCCCGGCCCAATAAGGGAGGCTCGCCACGAAGACGGCCGCAAGCAGAAGGACGAGCACGGCCGCCTTGCTCGCGGGTGTCGCACGCCGCACCTCGAAGCCTCGTTCGCGCATGTTCATGTCGGTCTCCTCGATAAAGCGTCAAGCGGTCTTGGGGAAGAAGCCCTGCGGCCGCACGGTCAGCACGGCGAGGAACAGCACGTGTCCGAGCCAGATGCCCCAGCCGGGGTCGAAATAGAAGCC
This sequence comes from Caballeronia arationis, assembly GCF_001544975.2. Classification (GTDB taxonomy): domain Bacteria; phylum Pseudomonadota; class Gammaproteobacteria; order Burkholderiales; family Burkholderiaceae; genus Caballeronia; species Caballeronia arationis. The sequence continues at coordinate 25,951 of NZ_FCOG02000061.1, forward strand.
GATCTGCTGCGCGATGCCCAGCGCAATGCCGCCCGCGAAGGTGCCCCAGAACGAACCCATGCCGCCGATGATCACGGCTTCGAACGCATACAGGAGCAGCGCGGGGCCATCGGAAGGAGACACCGCGGTGCGCATGCCATAGAGTGTTGCGGCGAGCGCGATCAGCACGAACGCGATGCTCATCGCGAGTGCAAAGGTGCGTCGGGGAGAGACGCCCATCAACTGCACGATCTCGCGATCGTCGGATGTCGCCCGAAAGGCACGGCCAAGCGGCGTGCGGCCAAAAAGCCATTGCAGCGCAAGCGTCGCCGCGATCGCGACGGCGAGCGTGAGCAAGGGCAGAAGCCCGAGCGCAACGCCGCCAGGCAACGCGAAGCTCATCGATTCGAAGCCGCCTGTGGAGAGCGAGCGCGGGTCCGCCGAGAAGACTTCCTGCAGCAGGTTCTGAATGACGATCGACAGCCCGAACGTGACGACGAGCGAGGGCAGAGGATCGCGTCCGCTCACGCGATTGAGCACCGCGAACTGCACGGCATATCCCGCGCCGAAGGCGATGACGACGAGCACCGGGATGGCGATCCACAACGGCACATGCGCCCAGTTCGTCAGGGCGAAGAGCACGAACACGAGCAACACGATGAAGTCGCCATGCGCTGTATTGGTCAGGCGCATCACGCCGAATACGAGCGACTGGCCCATCGCGAAGAGCGCATACAACGCACCGAGCAGCACCCCCTGCAGCACGATATTGACGATCGAAGTCATGAGGCCACTCCAAAATAGGCTTGTGTGATGGCTTCGTCGGAGACCTCGGCGGACGCGCCGGAGAGCGAGACGCGGCCCTCCTGAAAGCAGTAGAAACGCGACGAAACCTTGCGTGCAAGCTGCACGTCCTGTTCGACTACGATTGCGCTCATGCCATCGGCCACGATCGAAGGCAGCGCCGCGTAGATCTCGCGCACGATGACGGGCGCAAGCCCAAGCGACAACTCGTCGCACATGATGAGATCCGGGTTGCTCATCAATGCACGGCCGAGCGCGACCATCTGCTGCTGGCCGCCCGAGAGCGCCGTTGCCGGATGGCGCCGGCGTTCCTCGAGCACAGGGAAGAGTTCGTAGACCGTGCTCAGGTTCCAGCCGCCCGGCCGTTCGCAATAGCCTCCGAGCAACAGGTTCTCTTCGACGGAGAGACTTGCGAAGAGCCTGCGTCCTTCGGGCACGAGCGCGATGCCCTTGCCGACGATGGCCGCGGCCGGCATGCCGCCGATTGCTTCGCCCTTGTAGAGAACCTGTTCCGGGCGCGTGCGCAGCAGGCCCGCGAGCGTCTTGAGGAAAGTGGACTTGCCGGCGCCGTTCGATCCGATCAGCGCGATCACTTCGCCGCTATTCACCGTCACATCGACACCGAACAGCGCCTGAAAGTCGCCATAGAACGCGCTGAGTGCGCGCGTTTCGAGAATTGCCGCCATGCTCACGCCTCCAGACCGAGATAAACGCGCCTGACCTCCGGGTCTGCCATCACAGCGGCGGGCGATCCTTCCGCGAGACGCCTGCCGAAATGAATGACAAGCAGCCGGTCGGCGACGGCAAGCAACGCATGAACGACGTGCTCGATCCACACGATCGTCACGCCGTGCTCTTTGACACGTTTGATTTCGTCGACGAGTTCATGAGTTTCCGGCTCCGTGAGGCCGCCCGCGATCTCATCCAGAAGCAGCAGCTTGGGACGCGTCGCCAGCGCGCGCGCCAGTTCCAGACGCTTGCGGTCCAGCAGCGTCAGCGTTCCGGCAAGCTGATTCGCGCGGCGCTTGAGGCCGGTGCGTTCCAGCACGTCGATGCAGACTTCACATGCCGCGTGTTCTGCAAGCGCGCCCCCGAACGTCGCACCGACCAGCAGGTTCTCGAATACCGTCAGGCCCGCGAAAGGACGCGGCACCTGATACGAGCGCCCGATACCGGCGACGCATCGCCGGTGCGGAGCAAGCGCGCCAATATCGTTGCCGTCGAAGTGGATCGCGCCGGTGTCAGGACGCACGTCGCCGCTCACGAGGTTGAAAAGCGTGGTCTTGCCCGCGCCGTTGGGTCCGAGGATGCCGTAGGTTTCGCCTCGTTCGATCTCGAAGCTGATGTCGTCGGTGACCTTCAGCGCGCCGTAGCTCTTCGAGACGTTCGCCAGTGTCAGAACGCTGCTCATCGCGTAGTCTCCGTTGTCAGCCGATCAGTTTCAGCGGGCCTGTGAGCGGCACGCCGGGAGCGAGTTGATTGTTCACGATCGCGAGATCGAAACGATGCGCCTGTCCCGCCTGCGCCTTCACCCACTGGCCGCCGACGAGCGGTGTCTTTGCAACGTTCTTCACCGGACCGCTGCCCCACGCCACGTGCCCGACGACGGTATCGAGCCTGGTCGATGCGAGCGCGTCACGAATCGCTTCGTTGGAGTCGATATCCTTCGTGCGCTTCAACGTATCGGCGGCGATTTCGAAGAGCGCGTGTGCGAACCCGACAGGCTGCGTCCACTGTTTCGACATGGCCTTTTCGTAGGCATCAGCAAGCTGTCGCGCGGACTGTCCGGTCAACGATGACTTGAACGGATGCGACGGCGACCACCACACTTCGGTCGAGAGTCCGTCGCCGAGATCGCCGAGCGCTTCGATCGAGGTTGGGAAGAGCAGTGCCTTGCCGATGGAGATGACTTTCGGCCGGAAGCCTTGCTGGCGCGCCTGGACGAGAAAGTTCTTGGCATCGGGCGGAATCACCACGCCCGTCACGATCTGCGAGCCGCCTTGCTTGAACGCGGAAATCTGTGCGGAAAAGTCCTGCGTCATCGACTGGAAGCGCCCGGGGTCTTTCAGCGTGAAGCCTTTTTGCGTGAGCACCGGCGGGAATCCGAGCTTGCTGTCGCCCCATGCGTTGCCGTCGCCGTCGTTGGGGAAGAGGCCGCCGACCGCCTTGTTGGTCTGCACCGACTGCCACATGCCGGTGTAGACGGCGATCACGTCTTCGAGGCCCCAGAAGAAGTGATACGTATAGTTGAAGCCCTTTTTCGGATCGCCTTTTCTACCGAAGAACCACGGCTGCCAGGGAACGACCGTGGACACGCACGGCATCTCGTTCACTTCGCATGCATCGCTGACGGGGTTGGCCGTTTCCGGCGTGCCGGAGACGAGCATGATGTCGACCTTGTCTTTCAGGATCAGGTCGTTCGCCACTTCGCCTGCGCGGTTCGGATTCGACTGGCTGTCCTTCACGAGCACCGATACCGGATACTGCTTGCCGCCGATCGTGATGCCGCTTTTCAGCGCCGCCTGCATCTGCTGGATCGTGAAACGGTCGGCTTCGCCGAAGAGCGCGAGCGGACCCGTTTGCGGCGATACGTAACCTATTTTCAGGGTGCGCGGACCCGCGGCGTTCGCGATACGCGCAAGCATCGGCGAGCTGCCGACGAGCGCGGCGCTCGCCGCCGCCGCCTTCACGAATTTACGGCGAGCGCCGTCGATGGATCTGTCGTCCATGAATGTCTCCTTCAGTCTCTTTATGTGTTTGGCTGCGTCGCCTGCGCTCAATGGGGAGCGCGTCCTTCGTAGGCCGCTTCGAGCAATGCCCGCAATGGCTCGCGTTCGAGCGGGCGCGGATTCCCATAAGGATTCTTCAACGCGATGTTCAATGCGATATCGATGTCGCTTGCCTTGAAGCCGATGTCCTTCAGCGCAGTAGGCGCGCCGTTGCTACGTGCCAGCTCGAATGCACCTTGCGCGGCATCGGTCGTACCGAGTGCGCGTGCGATACGCTTCATCGCTTGCGGTGCGGCATCGCGGTTGTAGGCGAGCGCATGTGGCAGCACGATCGTGTGCGTCTCTGCGTGCGGGAGGTTGAACGTTCCGCCGAGCGTGTGACACAGCTTGTGATGCAGCGCCATGCCGACACTGCCGAGTACCGCGCCGCACAGCCAGGCGCCATAGAGACAGTCGCTGCGGGCATCGATGTCGTCCGGACGCGCGGTGACCTTCCCGATACCTTGAGCAAGCGCTCGAATGCCTTCCTCCGCCATCAGGCTGACGACCGGATTCGCGTCTTCCGCATAGAGGCCTTCGGCTGCATGAGCAATCGCGTTGATGCCGCTCGTGACCGATAGCGATGCGGGCAGCGATACCGTCAAGGCCGGATCGTAGATCACGGTCCTCGGCAAGACGCGGATGTCGCGGCCGGTCTTCTTCAGCCCCGCTTCCGTCAGACCGTAGATCGGCGTCATTTCGGAACCGGCGTACGTGGTCGGCACGGCGAGGATCGGCAGCGACGAGCTCAACGCAATCGCCTTGCCGAGACCTGTCGTCGAGCCGCCGCCGATCGCCACGGCGCAGTCGGCGCCAACCTGCTGCGCGTATTCGCGGGCTTCGCGCGCGATCTCGACCGGCACGTGCATCACGGCCTTGGCGAACACGCCTGCGACGCGCGGACCGAGCCGCGCGGCAAGCGCCTCGGCCTGCTCGCGCTGTTGGGGCGTCGAGAGCACGATCGCGCGCTTCGCGCCCAGCAGCTCGATCTCGCGCTCGAGGTGTTCGATGCTGCCCGCACCGAACACCACGCGCGACGGCATGCCTTGATAGATGAACGGGTCCATGGCTTCAGCGCGGATAGTAGGGCGGAATCTTGGCGTCGACGTTGACCCAGATTGACTTCGGCTGGGTGTATTCGCGCATCACTTCGAAGCCCATCTCGCGGCCATAGCCGCTCGCGCCGACACCGCCGAACGGCGAAGCCGGGCTGACGCGCTTGTAGCAGTTGATCCACACCATGCCGCTTCGCAACTGGCGCGCGAACAGATGCGCGCGTTGCAGGTCGCGTGTCCACAAGCCCGCACCCAGGCCGTATTCCGTGCCGTTCGCGATGGCCAGCGCCTCTTCATCGCTGCCGAACGTGCTGACCGTGACGAACGGGCCGAATACTTCCTCTTGCGCGACGCGATCGGTGGGCTTCGCCGCGACGATCGTAGGCTCGACATAGAACCCCTTTGCAAGCGCAGCATCGCCGGGCGCCTTGCCGCCGGATATCACATGCCCGCCTTGTTCGCGCGCGACATTGACATACGACAGCACGCGATCCCGATGCATCTGCGAAGTGAGTGGACCCATCTCCGTTGTGGGATCGAGCGGATCGCCGATCCTGATCGAGCGGGCAAGCGAAGTGAAACGTTCAAGCAGTTCATCGGCGACGGACTCATGCACGATCAGCCGCGACGCCGCAATGCACGCTTGCCCCTGATTGTGGAAGATGCCGAATGCAGAGCCCTGCACGACCTCGTCGAGGTTCGCATCGGCGAAGACGACGTTCGCACCCTTGCCGCCGAGTTCGAGCTGCACCTTCTTCAGATTGCCGCTCGACGCCTGCACGATCTTGCGTCCCACCGCCGTCGATCCCGTGAACGCGACCTTGCTGATCTGCGGGTGCTCCGCGATGTATTGCCCCGCCACTGCCCCGAGTCCCGGCAGCACGTTCACGACCCCCGCAGGAAAGCCGACCTCCGCCATCAATTCGGCGATCGCGAGACTGGAAAGCGGCGTGAGTTCCGCGGGCTTCATCACGACGCAATTACCGGCGGCAAGCGCGGGCGCCATCTTCCAGCTCGTGAACATCAGCGGGAAATTCCACGGCACCACTTGCCCGACGATGCCGACGGGCTCGCGCGTCATATAGTTCAGAAAGCCTGCCTCGACCGGGATCACCGAGCCTTCGATCTTGTCGGCCATGCCGCCGAAGTAGCGGAACGTCGCTGCCGTGCGCGGCACGTCGAGGTTGCGCGTGTCGCGGATCGGATGGCCCGTGTCGAGCGATTCGAGGCGCGCGAGTTCGTCCGCGTTCGCTTCGATCGCGTCGGCGAGCTTGAGTAGGAGCCGACCGCGGTCCGCTGCAGCCATGTTGCTCCATGCCGGAAATGCGGCCTTCGCCGCATCGACCGCGCGATCGATATCGGCGCGTCCGGCCATCGATACATGAGCGATCACCGAATTGTCGTGCGGGTTGAGACTGGCAAGCGTTTCGCCGCTCAGGGCGGGAACGAAGCGGCCGTCGATGAAGAGTTGCGTTTGCATGTCGGTCGTGCCTGAAGGGTTCTTGGGCAAAAGCGTCCCCCGCGACGCCGGCTCGCGGCGTCGTCATTTCGATACGGGGGCAGGAAGGGTTTAGAGCGGCACCGGATAAGGCGCGAGTTCACCGCTCTCGTAGCGCTTCGGGAGATCGGGGGTCGCGTTCTCCCAGACGAGCAGCATCGAACGCTTCTGCGAGTAACCCTTGTGGCGAATGTCGGCGGGCATCGCGGCGATGTCGCCAGCGTTCATCGTGATGCGCGCACGCGGCTCGCCGCTGTCCTTGTCGGCGACATCCCAGATGATCTGGTCGGAGAGCTGCAGGAACCATTCGACGCGATCGTTGCCATGAAAGACCGGCAACACGAACTCTTCTGTCGTCGGGCAGAACAGGCTCTGTTTGCACACCGATGTCACCGACGGATTCCACGTCACGTCCGAGCGCGACAGATACTTGAACAGACTGAACGCGTGCAACTGGCCTTCGAAGCCGGGCGCAGCGTGAACTTCGGGCTCGTCCTGATCGACGTCGGCGAACTGCCGGTTGACAGGAAGATCGTCGCGCAGCGGGGAGTCGCCTGCGAGGCCCGGCATGCGCTTCGTCGCGATACGCGTGCGGTCGATGGCGGCGATGTTGTCGCCGTGCTTCGCGCCGAATGCGGAGCCGGTTTCTTCCGGTGCCGCGAACGGGTCGAAGCCTTCGTTGACCCAGTCCTTCAGGATCGCCTTGAAGGTCGCCATGATCACGGGCGTCTCGAACTGCTGCGTGTAGTCGATGCCCGCGTTCCTGAAGCTCGCGTTATAGGCGCCGGCATACATGTCCACGCGGCCGTAGTGATTGCGCGTGCCGATCACTTCATCGAAGTTGACCCAGCCGTAAAAGAAGCCCCACGCGACGTCGCGCATCATCGCGCGCAGGAAGTCGTCGGCGTGCATCTGGTGCGAACGGCTTTCTCCGTTCGACGGCCATTTCACCGTGGCGAAGTAAGCGTCGCGGCTGAACTCGAATTCGCCGAGCCTGAATGTGCGGTAGCCGGTGACCTTGTCCGGGTCGGTCGCGACGACGTTCTGAAGCAGGGTTGATTGATCCATGATGTGCTCCGGGAAGGTATGCGGGGTTCGTGTGCGTCGTCGTTACTGGATGCAGATGTCGGCCCACTTCTCGACCGACTCCGGTCCGAGGATCGTCTGCACGAGCAGCACGCCTGTCTTGCGTGCGTCGAAGCGATACGCGGCACCCGCGGGCAGCAGCGCCTGATGACCCCGGCGAAGGCGCACGAAGCCCATCGACTGCCCCGACGGCTCGCCATCCAGACGCACGGTTCCTTCCGTTTGCTCGCCAGCCAGCGGACCATCGGACGGCTTGATGAAATGCACGTCGATCTCGCCGTCGAGCGCGACCGCGAATTCGTCATGCGATGCGGTGTACCAGGGCGATGTTCCTTCCGCGCGCAGCGTCTCGATCACGTACTTGAGGTTTTTCCCGACGACGACCTTCTCGTACGGTGCGGACTGGGTCGCGACCTCGAACACGTTCGACATCGCGTAATGTCCGGCTTTGCCCTTGATGATTTCGATCGAGCCCTTGCGGTAGTTGCCAAGGCTGCCGAGATAGGTCTCTTGCATGTCAGTCTCCATTGCTCCGTTGATCTTCGTGAACGTGCTGCCTTGGAACGAAGATTAGGGCCGCCTGTGCGGCAAGGCAATGGATCGAGGGTCGCGTTTCGCGAACACTGCGTGCTCGATTTTGACGCTAGGGAAACTACTGATGCGGTGTCTTCAGGGAGCTTTTATGCGTCGCCGAGCTCTTCGTCGACGTCGCGGGCTTCGTCATCGGAGGGCGCGATGCCGAGCGTCTTGTCCCACTGCGGCTCGCGCAGATACCGCTCGCGCAGGAAATCGACGAAAGCCTTTACCTTGGTCGTCGAGCGGTGCGAGGCGGGGTACACCGCCGAGAGCCACAACGGCGGCGCTGCGTACTCGGGCAGCACGCGCACGAGCCGGTGTTCGAGCAGATCGGCGGCGGCGACCATCGTGGGCAAATAGGCGACGCCCGCTCCGGCGCGCGCGAACTCCAGCAGCAGATGCACGCTGTTGGTCTTGAGCACCGGATTGAGTGCGATTTCGTAGCACTCGTTGCCCTTCATGAGCGGCCACTTGTCGCCCCACGGGTAGTGCGAATAGCGCGCGAAATCGTGCCGCACGAGATCGAGCGGCGTTTCGATGACCGGCTCTTCCTTGAGGTAGGCGGGCGCCGCGCACAGCACGCCGCGCACCGGAAAGAGCTTGCGCTCGACGAGCAGGTTCGATGCGGGCGGGTAGATCTGCAGCGCGAGATCGAGCCCTTCCTGAACCGGATCGATCACCCGGTCGTTGACGGTCACGACGAACTCGATGCGCGGATGCGCTTCCCGAAACGCGATCAGCGCTTCGGAGAAGTGGCCGAGAGCGAAGCCCGGCAGGACATGAACGTTGAGCGTGCCAGAGAGCGACTGCGTCTCGGCGCTCTGTCGTCCTGACAGGTCGTGCACCTTGTTCACAAGCTGCACGCACTCGCGATAGTAGGTTTCGCCGGCTTCGGACAGGCGCACGGCACGCGTCGAGCGATGGAAGAGCGCCACGCCGAAATGCTCTTCGAGCTGCTTCACCCGCGATGTGACCACGGATTTCGCGACGCCGAGCTGTCGTGCCGCGCTCGCAAAACTTTGCGCTTCTGCCGCGCGCACGAACGCCTCCATCGACATGAAGATGTCCACGCTGTCTCCTGTTCAGCCAGTCTTGGCGTTATTCAGATGCTCGGGGACCTTGAACGTTCTGCTGCCGGTGCACGCTGGCAGGCAGGCTTGGAGCTTCAAGGTGAGCATGGATGGATAGCATAGCCGCAGATGGGCCGGTGCAGCAATTGAGAGACCTCTGCTCAACCGTCGACGGCAGATGGCCGTGTGGTGACCGACGACTGATCGAAGCGGCCACTCCGGTGACGCTCAGGGCGGACAAGCTCGTCGGCCGAATCGCTGTTCGACGGATTGCGGAATGTTCGTCGGGGTGATGACGACCACCGACGACGAGGACCCGACAGCCGACGCCGGCAGCAGCTTGTGAAAGTGCATGATGTAATGGCACGCGGTTCGCATGTCCTGCCGCAAGTCGTGGTGCAACACGGCACTGAGCTTTCCGTCGTGCAGTAACTCGACATTGTCCCGATCCAGGTCGTGTCCGATGAAGCACTTCGGTGACTGTCCTATCGACTTGAGCGCGCGCAGAATCGCGACATTTCCCCCGCCCATCGAATACACCGCGACGATTTTCCGGCCCGAACCGACGGCTCGCCTTACTCGCTCCTCGGTCTGGGCGTCGAGACCGTGACCGCCGCTCGCGTCAACCAGCCTCAGCTTCGGATACCGCCGACGCAATTCATCGCGAAAGCTGTTTTCGCGCTCCTCCTCGCCTCTGAAGCGCTCGTTACTCATCGTGATGAGGACGTCACCGTCCCGGCGCGCGAGCCATTGACTAATGAGGTAAGCGGCTGTCGCGCCTGCCATCCGGTTGTCGAGACCCGCGTAGGCAATGCGAACGGACTGCGGAATGTCCGTGAAAATGGTGATCACGGGGACACCACGTTGCTGAAGCTGCGCGATAGCTTCGGCAACCTCGGGGACGTCGCGCGCCTTGAGCAAAACTCCGTGGCTACCTCTTCGGCCAATTGCTTCCAGTGCGTCCACGACGTCCGCCGTCGTCATCGTGTCCTGCATCAGAAAGCGCGGCCGAAAGATGGCGGGATGCAGGCCCGGCAGTTCCGCCTCCAGCGCTTCACGTATTTCGTCGGAGAACCGGCGCGGCGCTTCGACGACGACATCGACAATGAGCTTGCGCCCGCTTGTCGCCAGCTGGAACTGCTGCTTCTCGAGTTCCTTTATCGCGTGCTGCACGCGCTGGCGCGTCTGCTCACGGACGTGTTCCCGCCCGTTCAGCACGCGATCGACCGTGGCGAGCCCAAGCCCCGCCTGAAGGGCGATTTCCTTCATGAGAAACCGATGAGCCACGCGACTGACCCGATTTGAGGTGTCTTTGATGTTTTTATGGTAACGCAAGCGCCCAGTGGAGGGCTATTGTTGGAACAAGAACAGAAGGAGACACCATGAACGCCAATGAACCCCGATCCGGCGCCCGGATACGCACCTGGTACCGGGAACAGGACTGTTCGCTGCGGGAATTCGTCGCTGCACTTGACCCCGGTGCGGACGACGACGCTCTGCGGTTTGCCACGAACACCGTCGACCATGTTCCGGTGTACGACTGCCGCGAGCTTGGTGCCGTCCTCGAAGATGCATCGCGGCGCGCGGACCTGCAGGCCGAGTGGGCAAACGTACTGAACGCGGGCGCGGGAGTGCTGGTGTTGAAGCGGGTGTACGCCGACAAGACACCGGTTGATGCAGCGACAGCGGTCTTCGAGTCAATTATCCGCGAGGAGCACGAAGCCGGGAGCGCGGCTGCGGACCATTTCGCCAAGGCAGGCGCGAATGACCGGATCTGGAATGCGCAGGAAAAGCTTTGCCTGCGTGCCCCCTCGGTGTTCGCCAGCTACTTCGCAAGTCCAGTACTTGTTGCGGTAGCTGAAGCGTGGTTAGGTCCGCACTTCCAGGTGACATCGCAGGTCAACGTCGTGCGCCCCGGCGGTCAGGCGCAACAGGCGCACCGGGACTACCACCTTGGATTTCAAACCGTAGCGCAAGCCGAGCGTTATCCGGCGCACGTTCATGCGATGTCTCCCTTTCTCACGCTACAGGGGGCAATTGCTCACAGCGACATGCCGGTGGAAAGCGGACCCACGAAGCTTCTGCCTTTCTCGCAGCGATATGCCGAAGGCTACCTCGCATGGCGCCGGCAGGACTTCCGCGACTACTTCGAGACGCACTACGTCCAATTGCCGCTCGAAAAAGGCGATGCGCTCTTCTTCAACCCTGCGCTGTTCCATGCCGCCGGCGAGAACCGCACGGCGTCCGTTCATCGCATGGCCAACCTCCTGCAGATTTCCTCGGCCTACGGTCGTGCCATGGAGTCGCTGAACCGCACGAAGATGTGCGAGGTACTTCATCCGGTCCTGCTCGACCGAATGCAGACGAAAAGCATCACGCATGAAGGTGCCGACGCGGTCATCGCGTCGTCTGCCGAAGGCTATCCGTTTCCGACGAACCTGGACAAGGACCCGCCGCAGGGCGGCCTTGCACCCGAGAGTCAGCAGGGCCTGTTCCGCCGGGCGCTGGCGGAGTCGTGGAGTGCAGACAGTTTCGTCGCCGCAGTTCGCAAGCAGGCCGGGCGGCGCGAGGCATAAGGCGATCCGGAACGCCGGTCAGCGAATCGCGTTATCCTGCTCGCTCCTTGCGCACGCAACGAAGGAGCATCGGATGGCGCTCGCCTACGGTTTCGTCAAGGCCCGCATCGTTTCGCCGCCCGTGCTGAAGGCGACTCGCCGACAGCATGAAACGCAGTATCACCAGCACTTCGGTGTGCTCGTCGATGGCGCGCAATGGGACGTCGCGGTCAACGTCGGCACCAACGACGACGACGACCTGCTGAAGTACAAGCTCGTCTACGACTTCCGCCATCCGATCGTCCAGACGCTCGGGCAGATGAGCGCCGGATCGCATCCGCTGACGGGCAGCGCCGCGTTGCCCGCGATCGACTTCATCCGCAGCGACATCCTCTCGGCGACCGGCAACTGGCGCAACAGCGACGTGATGGACGGCTCGGAATTCCCGGAGCCTGCGGCGTCGCTGAATCGCCTGTTGCTTCGCGCCCAGCAGCATCAGTCCGACGTGTACGTGTTCGGGCGCTTCTACGCCGAAGGCAACGGCATCCACGACACGCACATGAACCAGGGCTCGACGGGCAGCTTCATCCACCGTCCGGGCGACGACTCCAACGATCACAACGACATCTGGCAGGACGGCTGTCTCTTCGCCGATCTCGGCGAACCCGAATGGGCCGCGTATTTCGCCGCGTTCAACAAGCAACTCGTGCCGACCGACGATCTCGGCAACCCGCTACCCAACGCGCAGCCGATCTGATCGCGCTGCGACGGGCTGAAAGCGCAAACGGCGCGACGGCCAGTGGGTGCCGCCGAAGCGCGCCCGGCGTGCGGCAGGTGCGTCCGTCCGCAAAACCCGCGCACATAAAAATCTATGAATTAATAAGGACCTCCGAGCCGGCGGGGCTATGGCGACGTTATGTCACGATAGTCTTCCCACCACCAGGCGAAGGAGAGCGACATGGACAGGATTGCCCGTATCGGTGTTGATCTGG
>NZ_FCOG02000422.1 GCF_001544975.2 Caballeronia arationis
TGGTCTTTACCCACATCTTTGGCGGGTTGACTTGTAAACTGCGACGCGTGATGTTAACTTCCGCCCATACGACATTTGGGGGCGATGTTCAACATTGTCTGATGCGAGCGATCCCGATGACTGGGCAAGTGTTGAGTTCGGCGCGGCGCAACTGGGTGACGCTCGCCTAACTCAGCGCTTGATCGCACTTGCAGGTAGATTGTCGGGCGCTCCACAATGTTCTTTTCCCCAGTCGCTTAAAGGCGCGGACCTTAAAGCTGCGTACCGGTTTTTTGATAATCCGAAGGTAGATCCCGACGGCGTGCTCGGTTCGCATATTGGTCGAACGCTCGAACGCATGCGGGAGGCGTCGGTCGTGTTGGCTGTACAGGACACGACCGAATTCAATCTTACGCATCTGCATGCGACGGAAGGTCTAGGCCATTGCGCAGGCCATAATCTTCGCGGTTTTATGATGCATAGCATGCTGGCGGTAACCCCGGAAGGGTTGCCGTTGGGTGTGTTGGGCATGAAGACCTGGACGCGTACACCCGAGGAGCGCGGTAAGGGCGAGTTGCGCAGGCGGCGCACGATCCGGGAGAAGGAAAGCGCGAAATGGCTTGAAGGACTGGAACACCTGAGCGCGCTCAAAGCGCATTGTCCGCAGACGCATTGCATTGGCGTATGCGATCGTGAGGGAGACATCTACGACGTATTCAGGGCCGATCGCCCTGCTGGCGTCGACTGGCTAGTTCGTGCGAGCTGGAATCGCAGGGTGGCGCATCCGCAGAAGTATCTGTGGGAGACGATCGTCGCAGCGCCGGTGCTGGGCTTCACGGAATTGAAGATTCCAGGTTCGGGTAGCACGATCGCACGCACCGCACGCCTAACGTTGCGATGCGCGCCGGTGAGCTTGCGCCCACCGCGCTATCGACGCCCCAGAAGATTACCCAACATTGAGGTGTTCGCGATTCACGCCATAGAAGCGGATGTTGCCGAAGGTCATGAACCCCTTGAATGGATGCTACTCACTTCGGTGCCCACGAATACTCGCGAAGAAGCACTGGAGCGCCTGGAATGGTATGAGCGGCGTTGGACGATCGAGTCGTGGCATCGCATACTCAAGAGCGGTTGTCGCGTCGAGGCACGGCAATTCGGCAATCTCGATCGATTCGTGCGTGCCACCGCCTTATTTGCCGTAATCAGTTGGCGCATCTTGTACGCGACGTTGCTGGCCCGAATAGACGGCGATCTGCCATGCGATGTGCTGCTTCAACCACTTGAATGGCGCGCATTGTATTGCCGCGTACACAACACGACGACGTTGCCTACTCGGCTTCCAACGCTGACGCAGGTCGTGCTATGGATCGCAAAACTCGGCGGTTACCTCGCGCGCAAGCATGATCGTCCACCTGGGCCAACCGTTATGTGGCGCGGCTTTCTCGCTCTGCACGAGATTACGGAGATGTACCGCATCTTCAGGCAGAACGAATGACCTTATTTGTGGGTAAAGACCAG
>NZ_FCOG02000238.1 GCF_001544975.2 Caballeronia arationis
CGACAGAAATCGCGCTTTATCATGCACTTGGAAAACTACCCGAGCCTCCGTCGACCCACAGTTTTTACTGACGAACCATAAATTAAGTACCTTGCCCGGGCGCACTCGCGCATGATCACGTTCAGACTCACAACCACCGGCCGCTGAAGTCGCGTGCCACGACTCCTGTCACGACACGCAGGTTGCCGGTATTCGCCAACGAACACCTTATCGAACGCTTATGTCCGTGCCGCTCTCTACGCTTCGTTCCGTTATCCGCATGTTGCCCGGCTGACGTGACCGCGATGGATACGCTCAGCAGCGCTCCCCGCCCCGTGCGCCGCGATGCGCGCGTCGCCCTGACGCTCGCCGCCGTGATCGCGCTCGCCGTGTTCCTGATCGATGCGCTGACACCGCTCGACATCGCGATCGCGGTGCTTTATGTCGTGGTGGTGCTGCTCGTGGCATCGACCGGCAACCGCCCCGCGACGGTGGCGACCGCCTGGGGCTGCGTCGCGCTGACGCTTGCGGGATTCGTCCTGTCGCACGACGTGAACTATTCGAACGGGGCGGTCGCGCGTTGCGTGGTGAGCCTGCTCGCGATTGCCACGACTTCGGTGCTCACGCTGAGGAACCTCGCTGCGACGACCACCCTGCACGAGCAGCTCGAACTGCTCGACCTTGCCCACGATGCGATCGTCGCGTACGACATGAACCAGCGCATTACGTTCTGGAACCGTGGCGCCGAAGCGCTCTACGGCTGGAGTGCGCAGGAGGCGATCGGACAGCCGATTCATCAGCTGACGCAGACCACCTTTCCCGTGCCGTTCGCGAAGATTCGCGAGGAACTGCTGCGCTCGGGTCGCTGGGAGGGCGAACTCGAGCGCGTGCGGCACGACGGCAGCGAGGTCGTCATTTCCAGCCGCTGGGCGCTGTGGCGCGACGAGAAGGGCGCGCCGCGCACCGTGCTTGCAACGAGCAACGACATCACTGCGCGCAAGCGGATGGAAGCCGAGTTGCAGCGTCAGCGGGAAGAGCTTCGCAACACGATCGACGCGATCCCGGGCATGGTGTGGAGTTCGTCGAGCGACGGGCGGCTCACGTTCGTCAACCGGCGCTGGAACGACATGGGCGTGACGCTCGGCGAGGGCGACATCGACGTGTGGCCCACGATCGTCCATCCGTCCGATCTGGCGCAGATGCAGCAGGACTGGCGCACGGCGATCGAAACGGGCTCTTCGTTCGAAAACGTCTCGCGTATCCGTGGCAGTGACGGTGTCTATCGCTGGATGCATATCGGCGCCGAGCCGTTGCGCGACAGCACGGGGGCGATCTGCCGCTGGTACGGCGTGAACACCGATATCGAGGAACGCAAGCAGGCGGAACAGGCACTCGAACGCAGCGAGGCGTTTCTGCTCGACGCACAACGCCTGAGCCGCACCGGCAGCATCGCGACGCGCCTGCCCGATGGCGAGATGTGGTGGTCCGACGAATCCTACCGGATCTTCGATTACGCGCGGGACGTCGTGCCGTCGATGGAACTGATCCTCGCACGCACCCATCCCGACGACCTCGCAATCGTACAGGGCGCGTATCGGCAGGCGGTCGGCGGCGCGCCGCAAGTCGACGTCAAGCACCGGCTCGCGATGCCCGATGGCAGCGTCAAGTACGTGCACTACGTCGCGCATCTCGCGGCGCCGGCAGCGGAGGGCATCGAGTATGTCGGCGCGCTGATGGATGTCACCGAGACCAAGCTCGCGCAGGAAGCGCTCGCGCGATCGACCGCCGAGCTCGCGCACGTGACGCGTATCACGATGCTCGGCGAGCTGGCGGCGTCGATTGCGCACGAGGTCACGCAGCCGATCGCGGCGATCGTCACGTGCGGCGACGCTTCGCTGCGCTGGCTCAACCGCCCGACCCCGGATCTGGCCGAAGCGCAGCAATCGATTACCCAGATGATTCGTGACGCGAAGCGTGCGAGCGAAGTCATCCAGCGCATCCGCGCGATGGCGAAGAAACGCGACAGCCTGCCCGCGACGCTCGATCTGAACGAGATCGTCGGCGAATCGGTCGAACTGGTGCGGCGCGAACTGGAGCGTCATCGCGTCGACGTGCAGGTCGACCTCGCGACGCCGACGCCCATCGTGTGCTGCGACCGCGTGCAGTTGCAGCAGGTGCTCATCAACCTGATGATGAACGGCGCTCAGGCGATGTCCGACGTGAGCGGCCCGCGCAGGCTCTGCATCGCGACGCGCCGCTTCGATGCAAGGCATGCGCAGGTGATCGTGCAGGACTCGGGCACGGGCATCCGGGAAGACAACGCGAGCCGGCTCTTCGATGCGTTCTTTACGACGAAGGCCGAAGGCATGGGCATGGGGCTGTCGATCTGCCGATCGATCGTCGAGGCGCATGGCGGACGGATCTGGGCCGAATCGCCGGAAGAAGGCGGAGCGCGGCTGCAGTTCGTGCTGCCGGTCGAGGAGGCATGTGATGAGCAGTGAAAAGATCAGCAACGCGATCGTCTACGTGGTGGACGACGACGAGTCGATGCGCGACGCGGTCAGGATGCTGCTGCGTTCGGTGGGACTGAATGTCGAGACCTTTGCGTCCGCGCATGACTTCCTCGAGTTCGACATGCCCGATGTCCCGAGCTGCCTGATTCTCGACGTTCGCCTCAAGGGGCAGAGCGGGCTTGCTGTGCAGGAACAGATCGCTGCGAGCGAGCTTGGTCTGCCGATAGTCTTCATGACCGCGCACGGCGACATCGCGATGACCGTGAAGGCGATGAAGGCGGGTGCAAAGGATTTTCTCGCGAAGCCGTTTCGCGACCAGGACATGCTCGATGCAGTCGAGCATGCGCTCGCGAGCGACGAGGAACGGCGCGCGGCCAGCCGCTCGGTCGCCGACTTGCGCCGTTGCTACGAGTCGCTCACGCCGCGCGAACGCGAGGTGATGGCATACGTGGCTTCCGGTTTGATGAACAAGCAGATTGCCGCGGAGCTGAACCTGAGCGAGATCACCGTGAAGATTCATCGCGGACAGGCGATGAAGAAGATGGGCGCGCGCTCTCTTGCCGATTTCGTGCTCAAGGCCGAAGCGCTCGGCGTGAAGATGCCGGAAGGCGCCACGACACCACCGCGCACGCAGCGCAGCTGAACATTCCATGATGGTTTGCAGGCTCATGCGCACGCATGAGCCGTGCGGGCGCTCGTCCGTTGCACGGCGACACTAAACCTTGATATGAGACGAGCCAACCATCGGGTGCACTGCGCAACCTTATGTACGGCTGGTCGGACGCGAGGCGCCGCGATAACTTGGAGTCATGTGGCGCTCGCTTCGAAGCGAGTCGTGACTCGACGATCAACGGATTTCTGAACGAGGACGAGGAGTGCGAAGATGCAGCCGAATGCGAATTTCATCGATCCGTGGATGCAGACCATCGGTTTGCTCTCGCTCCTGTCGGGTGTCAGCGGCGCCAGCGGCAGGCGCGCTGAGGCGAGCGAAGGCAGGCCGACGACGTGCCGGCCGCAGGTCGCGGCACAACTGCAGGGCGTGCAGGTTCGCCTGATCGATCGGCCGTCACGCTCGACCGCGACGATCGAGTGGCGCGATCCGACGCATTGCTGCTATGGCGATCAGGTCTGGCGCACGAGCCGTGCGCGCGTGGCGGGTGTGTGCGCGATGAGCAAGCGCCCGATCCGCCCGGGTGACGCAATCTACAAGCCGCGTTCGTGCCGCCCGATGCCGATCAATAGCGACGCGATGATCCTTCGCTCGGTGCTCGAAGAAGCGCCCACGCTCTGATCTGCTCGTGCGATAAAAAAATCCGCTGCATGAATCATGCAGCGGATTTTGTTTTGCATGCCAGGCTGGCAACGTCCCATCAGTCAACGATAAACAGCTTCGCGCCCGCCTTGCTGTACGACTGATGCGCTTCTGCGTTGTCGCCCACCTGATAGCTCATCCCGGCGGTCAGGACGAATTTGCGGCCGTCTTCGAGGGTGGTTTCCAGTTCGCCTTCCAGACACAGGAGCACGTGACCTTTCTTGCACCAGTGATCTGCGAGATAGCCGGGCGTGTACTCGACCATCCGCACGCGAATCCTGCTTTCTCCGTCACCGAAGAAACGGGTTCTCCAGTAGGCAGTGCCCGTTTCACCCGTGTGTTCTGTTCGTTCGATCTCCGTCCAGTCCGTGGTACCGAAGCCGAATGCTTCCATTTTCATGCGGCGATTTTCCTTCAGGCAATTTGGTGTCCCTCTGTATGCCGGGCGGCCCAGAGTGGCGGGACAGTCTATCACTGCGCTGGAGTTCCCCGGGCTCGCGACACTGCCTTGTGCCGTCCGGAGGCTTCGCAATCGTCGGATGGGCAAGATTACGTCCAGTACTTCGCGTCGGGGATCGACCGATAGAAGCCGCGTCGCCGATACGACGCGCGCGGCCGCGGCGATTCGCGCCGGCCGTGTACCGAAGCGGCGATGCGCCGGTCCGAGGGCGGAGCCGATTCAGGCTTGGCGATGTCGGTGCTGGACACTGCGATCCGCTCGAGCGGCAACTGGGCGTCGCGGCCCACGTTGTCGAGTGCCTGCCGATACCCCGGCGCGCTCGCGCCACACCATGCGGCGATCGTGAGACAGGTGGCGACCGCTGCGAAGCCCGGTCCGAATCGTATCGCGCGCATGGCGTTCATGATGTTCTCTCCCGGCGCAAGGTCCTGACGGACTGCGCGTGCTCGAAGTGACAGGTGGTGTACGCGATGACCGGACTTGAACCGCTTCAACGATGAAGCGGGACTGGCACGCGATGACATCAGCTTAGAAGAGACGAGGCAGGCGGACCATTCTACGAACGACTCGATGCGCCAGCCAGTCGGATGAGGGACTCATACCTGGGTGTGATGCGCCGTCGCGCGCGGGCGGTGTTCGCATTGCGTCGAACCTGTCTCCGCCCGCGTCCCGCACCATATCTTTGGATGATGGTTGCGCTTGCCGCTCGCGACTACGATGGGCCACGACGACGCTCATCCGTACCGGCCGGCCTGGCCGCGACAGCCGAAGCGTCGCACGTGCCCCGTCCCGCTAACGAACCAGGCGTGAGTGCAGCATGATCAAGATTGGCCGAGTCTGGTGTGTCTGGAAAGACGCGAGGTGTATCAGGATGGCCTGCCCGTGCAGGTCGGGTCGCGTGCATTCGATATCCTCGAACTCCTCATCAGGGAGCGGGGAAAAACCGTCACGAAGGACGAGATCCTGCGCCACGCGTGGCCGAATTCCATCGTCGAGGAGAACAACATCCATGTGCAGCTATCGACGCTCAGGAAGGTTTTCGGCGAGGACAGAGACGCCATTCGCACGATCTCGGGGCGCGGCTATCGGCTTGCAGTGGCGGGCGTTGCGGGCGTTGCAGCTCAGGCTTTCGAATCCGCGCACGAAGCTCGCGCGCAGCGAAGCCGCCTCGTCGGATTGCCGGTTCGCCACGCGCGTCTGATCGGACGCGAACAGGCGATCGCCGATGTCACGCGAGCGCTCGGCGACGCCCCGATCGTGACGCTGCTCGGACCGGGCGGACTCGAGACATAATGCTCACCTCTCTATGTTATTGAAGATCAATGGATAACTGATCCGGATTGGCTGACTGCG
>NZ_FCOG02000191.1 GCF_001544975.2 Caballeronia arationis
AACGGCGATCAATACCTTCATCGCGAGTCGCCCGAGTACCGCGACGCCGTCAAGCGCAAGACCCACGCCTATCACGTCTTCATTCAGGCTGGCATCGTCTGCCAGGGACTGCTTCAGTACCTGGCAGCGGTATTCCCTTCACTCGTCTGGAGTTCCTTTGGATCCTGGCTGCGCACCATCCGTCCCGGCATCCCTCCATCGGAGTTGGTTGTCGCCAGTGCACTACGACAATGCCTGCCCGAATTTCTCGTGAATAGCGCCAAAACCAATTTCTTCGCGAAATTCATCGCCGAAAGGCAGGACCCTGACACCTTCGAGATGTTCCGACTGGCCACATAACCCCAAGACTGTGCCGAACTCGGCACTCTTGAGTTACTTGCTTCCTACTTGATAACGAGAAACCACATGACCAGGCCAAAGCTTTTGAAGTCTCTCTTTGCAGCGACCTGCGCGTCGTTTGCGCTGAACGCAGTTTCGCAGACGGCGGACACGCCAGTGAGCAGCGCAGCCGATACCGCTGCCGCTGCACAAGACGCATCATCGACCGCGGCCACGCGTGCGGCAAACCGGAAGCTGACGCGCAGCGTAAGCACGGCGCTTGCCCGCACGAAAGGTCTGGATTCGACCCGGATCTTCGTCAAGTCGGTGACCGGTGCAGTCACCCTGTCCGGGACGGTCCCCGACGCGAGCCATTGCGCTCGCTGTCGCCACGGCGCAGCAGGTCGAAGGGGTGAAGTCGGTGAAGAACTTCTTGCGCGTCGATACGCGCGGCATTTCAGCGAACTGACGTCAAAGCTCGGTGCGTCGGTCGCGATCGTCAAACCGGCCGCCGTCTTTCTCACGATACCTCTGAAGCGATCCAGTCCGGCGCTGCCGCAAGGCAGGTGCCCGTCCGCAATGTCGATTTCGATGTGTTGCGTCCGTCCTTAGCCTTAGCAATCCGCGTCGGCGCCAGTCCCGGCCGCATCCTTGAATTGCTGGAGCAGTTCCGGACCCGTCCAGTCCCGGCGCCCTCCGCGTTCGGCCGCGCGTATCAGCGCCCTCGCCTTCGCATTGAATGGTGCCTCGCGTCCGAGCGTCGCCGCCAGCGCCACGATTTCGCCGCTCAGATATTCGATCTCGGTCGGACGCCCTTGTTCGAGGTCTTCCCACATCGACGAGCGCGCTTGCTCATCGATCTTGTGCCGCTGCCCCACCTGTCGCCCATAGTCTTCATCGGGGAGACGAAGCAGGGTGATCAGTTCGGCGGGCGGCACCAGCCCGATATCGGCGGGCAGTGCGATGCCTGCCTCAGTGATGCACTGCAGGGCCTCCTCGATGCATAGCGCAAGGCACTGCCGATAGCCCGACTCGCCAAGCTGCACTCTAAGCGGCAAGCCGGATAAAGCATTGATCGGATTATTCAGGTTCAGCAGCAGCTTGCCCCACTGCGTCCCGACGACATCGGCCATCCGCACCACCGGCAATCCCGCCTTCTCGAACCAGGGCACATATGGGTCCAGCAGCGGACCGTATTCGACATGCAGCTCGCCGCTCGTGCCGCGATGCCAATGACCTGCTTTGGTGTGGGCGACATTAAAAGGCACCATCCCAGCAACGACACGCGCGTCGCCCAAGCCGGCACGCAGCGCAGCGACATTGCGCACGCCATTCTGCAGGCTGACCACTGGCACGTCTTCCCGTGCATGACGCTGGATTTCAGCAATTGCGTTTGGCGTTCCTTCGCTCTTTACCGTCACGAGAATGAGCGTGGCTTCGGATAGAAGTTGAGGGTCAGTTTGATAGTCGACTTCGTCAGGACCAAATCTGTGTTGACGTCCTTCCTGGTCGGTCAGCAGCATGCCATTGGCAGCGATTTCGCTTTGAACGCCCGACCGCCCGAGATAAGCCACCGGCAGCCCGGCCGCCGCCAGCCAGCCGCCGATGTAGCACCCGACCGAACCGGCGCCGTGTATCACGATTCGTTTTGAAACGTCCACGTGCGTATTCCTCTAACGGGCGCGAAGGCCCGGGTTGAATGATGAGAATCTATTGCGGATGATGGCCGCCTATCGTTCGCTCGCTTCAATCCTGCGCGTCCCTTTCTTCGCATTCCAGCGTTTAGCGACATCACCGTGCAATGATCGAAGTTCGCGATTCACGCCGGTGGCCGCGCGAACGGACGATCGCAGGTCACGCGACGACACACGGCTCGCACAGAAGGAAATCACGCACGAGAGGGGCCATCTCATTTGCGCGCGTGATGAGGAACAGATGCCCATCGTCGATCACGTGGAGCTTCGCGTGCCGAATGCGCGCGGCGAGTATCTTCGCGTTCTTCAACGGCACGATCGGGTCGTCGCTGCCATGCATGACCAATGTGGGCTGCTTCAGGGCTCCGAGCCACGGGAGGCTGCTCCAGCCCCACGCCGCCAGCAACTGATACACGTACCCGCGGCCACGCGGCGGCTGGATGTGGCGGCTGTGTTCCCGCAGTAGCGAAGGATCGCGCCGGTAGGCGCCGCCGTAGATTTCCGCACCAACCCGCTGGAGATACTCCGGGTCCGTGTAGCGACGCGGCCCGATCATTTTGGAGAGCACGGACAACCTGGCAGGCACCATGATGACCCCGGGCGACGTGGCCGCGAGGATAAGCCTGCGACAGCGGACCGGATAAAGATGCGCGAACTGCTGCGCCAGCGCTCCGCCCCAGGACACCCCAAGCACGTCAACTGGCCCGTCATAGCCGAGTTTCGACAGAAGCTTGTCGGCGAGCACCGCGAGCGTCGAGAAGCGATATGGCACGACCGGTGCCGGCGAACTGCCGACACCGGGAATGTCGAACACGATGACCTCGACGTCTTCCAGCGCCACAGCGAACGGCTCGACGAGTTCGAGGTTGGCGCCAATGCCATTGAAAATCAGTAATGGCGGGGAAGCGTCGCAGCCGTGTCGGATGCCGACGCGCAGAAGCTGGCCGTCAAGGTCCACCATCCGGGTTTCGAAATTGCCGACAGGCCCTGTCATGTAGTCTGTTTCTGTCATTGGATTCCTTGATGTTGGGAGACAAGCCGGCATTGCCTAGTGCACCGCGCGTTACTTTTCAGGTTGCAGCCGCGCCTTCAGTTCCTCGACATTCTCCGCGATGCGCTTGGTGAGCACGGCATAGACATCCGACTGAGCCTTGTAGACGGTACCGGCCAGATCCTGCGCGTTTGCCAGTGTCTTGTAGACGGCACACTGGACGCGCTCGGTCTTGCTGGGCGAAGGCTTGCTCTCCGGGTCGGTGCGTCGGGCGACCAATGACTGCACTCCGGCCATCGTCGAACTCAGGATCTCGGCCTGCTTCTGGCCGAACGCCTGAATGCCGGCGAGCGCGGTCGTGTTGACCGCTGCCAGTGCCTCGATATCCTTGCGGCGTGATTCCAGCATCGCGGCGACATCGACGCCGGGAAGTTTGAATTGCGTAAGCATCTTGGTGTAGTCGCCGAAAAGGCTTTTGGGATTGCTCGATTCCATCATCAAATCTCCACAGTGCTGCGTTAAGGAAAAATCGCTACCGCACGCGGTGCTGATGCACTCGCGCCGTTATTTCGATGTCACGCTTCGGTGACGTACATGCCGGGCGCGCTCGCGCCCGCCGCGTGCCGTGCATTGCCGAGCGACTGGCGTGCGGCCCGCTTCTTGCCCGAGCGCGTAGCGAGCCAGTGCCGCCAGTGTTCCCACCAGGAACCCGGCGTCGTCTGCGCGCTGGACAGCCAGTCGTCGGGACTCGCAGGCAGTTCGGGATTGAGGTAGAACTTCGCCTTCGGGTTGCCCGGCGGATTGATCAGGCTCTGGATGTGGCCACTCGAACTCAGCACGAACTCAGTGCTGCCGCCGAAGGTGCGCGCCGCATTGAAAACACCCTGCCACGGCGTGATGTGGTCCGTGACGCCTGCCACGACGTATTTGTCGCACATGACTTCCGACAGGTCGATCGGAGTTCCGAGGACGGTCAGTGCGCGAGGCTTGCCGAACAGGTTCTGCGTGAAGATGTCGAGCAACTGGCCGTGCAGCGCGGCCGGCAGCCGGGTGGTGTCGTTGTTCCAGTAGAGGATGTCGAACGCCGGCGGCGCATTGCCCATCAGGTAGTTATTGACCGAGTAGTTCCAGACGAGGTCGTTGGGACGCAACCACGCGAACACGCGGCTCATCTCATCGCCCCCCAGCACGCCCTTGGCCGCGCTGTTCTGCTTGGCCGCCGCGACCGCTTCCGGCGTGGCAAAGAGACCGACCTGCGACTCGACTGAACTATCGAGTACAGCGACCATCAGCGTCGCCGCATTCACCGTTTTCTCGCCGCGGCTCGCCAGATGTCCGAGCAGCGCCGAGATCGTCATCGCGCCCGAACAGGCGCCATGCAGGTTCACATCCGGGCTTCCCGTGATGTCGCGCACGGCATCGATCGCCTCGATCAGCGCGGCGACGTACGTATCCATATTCCAATGGCGCTGCGCCGCCGTCGGGTTACGCCAGCTCACGACGAACACCTGGAACTCGCTCTGCACGAGATATTCGACGATGCTCTTGCCTTTGGACAGGTCGAAGATATAGAACTTGTTGATCTGCGGCGGCACGATCAGTTGCGGACGCGCATGGACCTTGGCTGTCGATGGCGCGTACTCGATGAGTTCCAGCACGTCGTTGCGGAACACCACCGCGCCGGGAGAAGTCGCCAGATTGCGACCCACTTCGAACGCGCTCTTGTCGACCTGAGCGGGCATCCCCTGGTTCGTCAACGTGTCCGTCAGGAGGTTCTTCATGCCGGCAAGCACGCTCGCGCCGCCCGACTCGATCATCTTCCTCAGTGCCGCCGGGTTGCCGGCCAGCGTGTTGGTCGGCGCCAGTGCGTCCGTAACGAGCGACGTCACGAACCGCGCGCGTTCCTTGCTCTTGTCGTCGAGCGCGGAGCGATCGACGAAGCCTGCGACCGAGTCGCGCCAGGCGAGGTAGCCTTGCAGCGACATGCGATACAGCGGATTGTCCTGCCAGCGCGGGTCGGCGAAACGCTTGTCGCCTTTGGGAGGCGTGGCTGTGCAACCGCCGAACCATGCCGACATTAACGCGTGCGACAGCTTCGTTTCCTGCTCGAGCAGCACGCCGGGATGCCGGGCAGCCTGTTCACCGAGTTGCTGAACGGTGGCGATGATGTCCTGCGCACGCAACCCGACGAACGGATTGGGGCCGAGCATGCCCTCGGTCGCGCGTGCGGCGAGATCGTCCGGCATGCCACTCACGGTCGGGTTATCCTTGCTTGCTGCCATTTCACTATTCCTCAAACAACCGCTTAACTCTTCCACGGGATTCGACATCACACGATTCACGCAATCAGCATCGCGAGCGTCTCTGCAACGAGCGCAGGTTTGTCCTCGCCCTCGACCTGCAATTCGTTCGCCGTCTTCACGATGATGCGGCCGCCCTGCTTTTCTTCGACCTCCAGCAACACCACGCGGCTTCGCACCCGCGCTCCGGCTTTCACCGGCGCCATGAAGCGCACTTTGTCGAGTCCATAGTTCAAGCCAGCTCTGGCGTCCGCTGGAATCAGTCCCACCTCGATCGCCAGCGTCGCAAGCAACGACAGCGTCAGGTAGCCGTGTGCGATCGTGCCGCCGTAAGGGCTCTCGCGTGTCGCACGTTCGACGTCGACGTGAATCCACTGCTTGTCGCCGGTGCACTCGGCGAAGGCATCGATGCGCGCCTGATCGACGATGACCCAGTTCGACACCCCCAGTTCGCGGCCGACGAAATTCTTGAGCGTCGCCACGCCATATCCTTCGATGCTCATGGTGTTGTCACTCGTGGTGGTTGTTGGTCAGCGGGCGATCCGGCTGGCGCAGTTCACGCCGCAGGATCTTGCCGACGGCCGATTTCGGCAGCGCCTCGACGATGCGCACGATCTTGGGGACCTTGTAGGCCACCATGCCGGCGCGGCAATGGGCGATCACGTCCTGTTCGGTCAGCGCGCTCTGCGGCGCCTTGACGACGAAGAGCTCGACCGCTTCGCCCGTCTTCTCGTCGGGCACGCCCACACACGCGCACTCGGTCACACCGGTGCAGGCAGTGGCGACAGCTTCGACTTCGTTGGGATAGACGTTGAACCCCGAGACGATGATCATGTCCTTCTTGCGGTCGACGATCTTCAGAAACCCCTTGGCGTCGAACATGCCGATATCGCCCGTTCGAAAGTAACCGTCCGCCGTAAACGCTGATGCGTTCGCCTCTGGCTGCTCCCAGTAGCCACGCATCACCTGCGGGCCCTTCACGCAGATCTCACCAGCCTCGCCTGCGGCAACTTCCTGGTCTTTGTCATCCAGCAGCCTGATGTCTGTCGACGGCAGGGGCAGGCCCGTGGTCCCGTTGAACTCATCGATGAATGACGGATTAAACGAGAGCACCGGCGATGTCTCCGACAGACCGTAGCCCTCCCGGATGAAGCTGCCGGTGATGGCCTTCCACCGCTCGGAAACGGTGCGCACTATCGCGGCGCCGCCGCCGCCGGACAAACGCAGGCGCGACCAGTCGACCTCGGCCAGTTGCGGATGCTGGATCAGGCTTGCATAGAGGGTGTTCACACCGAGGAAGATGGAGGGACGCGCCGCCTTGAGATTGGCCATGAAATCGGCGGCATCGCGCGGATTCGCCACCAACCAGTTTTCAGCGCCCACCGAGAAGTAGGTGATGAAGTTCACCATCAGCGCGAATATGTGATAAAGCGGAATCGCGGTGACGATGACTTCCTCGCCAGGACGCATCGCGTCCGACATGAAGGCCTTGAACTGTTCCGTATTAGCGACCAGATTGCGATGCGACAGCGCTGCGCCCTTCGAGAGCCCGGTGGTGCCGCCGGTGTATTGAAGGAACAGCAGGTCGCCGCCGGACACGGCTACAGGCTCGCGTTGAAGCGTGCTGCCTCTAGCGAGCGCAGTGCGCAATGTGACCGCATTGTCGAATCCATCGACGGACATCTCGTCACCGAGCGCATCACCGACCGAGGGACGGCCCGCGACCAGCACCTGCCGCACGGGCGTGTTCGCGATGATTGCAGCCAGCGTGGGCAGGGCGTCCCCGTAGATCACGATCTGCTCGCTACCCGAATCTCTGAGCTGGTGCTCGAGTTCGCGCGGTGTGTAGAGCGGATTGACGTTGACCTGCACGGCGCCCGCTCTGATGATCCCAAGAAGCGCGATGGGGAATGCCGCGATATTGGGCAGCATCACCGCGACGCGGTCGCCCTTCTTCACGCCGACGCTTTGCAGGTACGCGCAGAAGTTGCCTGAAAGAGCGTCGATCTCGGCATAGCTGAACTGCTGGCCGGCGCAGACGAAGGCGGTCTTTCCGGCGAATCGGATCATCGCGTCGTCGGTCAGGGCGACGACCGAGGCGTGCGCGTCGGCGTCGATCTCGGCAGGAATGCTGCCGTAGGAGGCAAGCCAGTGGCGGGCGGTCATGAAGTCTCTTCGGTAATAAAAAATGGCGGGCGTCGGTTTTTCTGTCTATAGCTGGGGTCGATGCGGTCGAGCTTGCGCAGCAGTGCCGGCCACACGAACGAGCCATCTACCGCTTGCGCCTTGACCGAGTGCACGGCGCCATCGACGATTGCCTGATCCACGCGAAGCAGTTCCGCGCCGCCCGACTGCGCCGCGAGCTGGATCTGGCACGTGGTCTCGAACAGGTACATGGCGAGGAAGGCATCAGACACGGTTTTGCCCACCGTCAGCAGACCGTGGTTGCGCAGCATCATGAAGGTGGCATCCCCCAGGTCGGCCTGCAACCGCGGCTTTTCGTCGTCGCGAAGGGCCACGCCTTCATAGCCGTGATAGGCAAGCGAAGACAATACAAAGGTTGATTGTTGACTGATCGGAAGAACCCCTTCCGCTTGGGCGCTCACCCCGACTCCAGCCCGCGTATGGGTGTGCAGCACGCAGCCCACGTCGTGGCGGGCCTCATGGATGCAACTATGAATGGTGAATCCGGCAGGGTTCACGGCAAACGGGCTGTCGCTCAGCTTGTTGCACTGCTGGTCTACCTTGATGAGACTGGATGCAGTGATCTCATCGAACATCAGCCCATAGGGGTTGATGAGGAAATGATGCTCCGGGCCAGGCACGCGGACGCTGACATGGGTGAAGACCAGGTCGCTCCATCCATACAATGCGACGAGTCGATAGCACGCTGCGAGATCGACTCGCAGTTGCCACTCTTCGGCGGAAACTTCACTCTCGATAGCAGACGGCTTCTGGATAGTCATCTTGATCCTCGGGGTTCTCAGATTGCGGGGCAGTTTTCGAAGGGCTGCAGTATTGTCGCGGCCACGTCCGGGTGATTGAAGCTGCCAAGCGTATCGCCGATATCGTGCAGCAGTGCGCAGACGACGTATTCTTCATCGCGACCGTCTCGCAACGCCAGCGTGGCCGTTTGCAGCGAATGCGTATGGCGGTCGATGGGAAAGCCACCGAAGTCGCCGTGCAGCAGATTCAAATGTGCGATGATCCGCTCGGGCAGGCCGCGCGTGAGTTTGAGAAATTCGCCGCCAAGGATCTGCCAGTCTCCGCGGGTGGTTTGATCGAGCCGGGTAAAGTGGGTTTGAGGCGCGCTTGTGCTCATGGCGGTTACTTGCAAGTGACGGTGACGCCATGGTGCTGGAATGTGCGCGGCCAGAATGTTCATTTTTTATCAATCTAGACTCCTTGACTGAATTGATCTTGTAGCAGTCGAGTCAAGTTTCTACGCGGCGATTTTGACCTGATCGCACCAGGTGTTAACGGCCTTCTCAGCGGTGCGGAAGCTGCGCTGCAAAG
>NZ_FCOG02000093.1 GCF_001544975.2 Caballeronia arationis
GGCTTCGCCGATCCATTCGGCAAGCTGCCAGCCGTTCTTGCGTTCGACCGTACCAAGCAAACCTTTTAGATAGGCTAGCGAACGCTGTCTCGGTTCAGCGCGCCTGAACAGGCCAGCCAGTCTCTCATGCAATTCATCCAGTTCACGTTCCCATGCTTTAGCAATCTCTTTCATAGTCCTATACAAAGTAGTTGTACTAACGTAGTATAGGAAAAAATAACTACGGCTGTAGTGTTAGACTGATAATAGTCAATCCGATTCCCGTGCCCGGAACATGCGCGGCGTTCGCGAGAGCAGGAATGCCGCTCCCGCGGTAGTCGAACAAACCGTTCGCCGCGTCGCAGTTTCCACGGCAGATCGCAAGTTGCCCCCCTTGAGAATGGCCTCGCTACCAGCCGTGAAAGCTGCGCTTTCGTCGTGTCGCATGTGCCCGTTCCATCGGGCCATCTAAAACAGACCCTGGCCGATGCATCCTTAAGCGCTGCTAGATTCGTACCAGCCCCGGGTGCGCCGAATGCCGGAAGGACACACACCGCCGGCTCCAGGGCGCGTGCTGCCACGCGGCCCGTCCCTGGCGGCCTGGCTCTTACATCGACGCCAGCAAGTAGGGATTTTCCTTGCCCGGCTCGTACTGCCGCGCCTTGATTTCCATGCGAGCAATACTCTGCAGGTGAACCTCATCCGGGCCGTCAGCGAACCGCAACGCACGCCCCCATGTCCAGCTATCCGCCAAAGGCGTATCGGGACTCAGCCCCATCGCACCGAACACCTGTATCGCCCGTTCGCACACCGCGGTATGCACACTCGGTACGAGCGCCTTGATCATGGCAATTTCCTTGCGAGCCTCCTTCGCGCCCACGTTGTCAATCATCCACGCGGCTTTCAGAACAAACAGCCTTGCCTGATCAATCTCGATCCGCGATTTCGCTATCGATTGAGCTACCGATCCGAGCTCATGTAGCTTCTTTCCAAATGCCGTGCGGGCCTGGGACCGTTCCACCATCAACTCCAGCGCGAGTTCCGCTGCACCGATCGAGCGCATACAGTGATGAATCCGTCCCGGTCCGAGGCGCGCCTGCGCGAGCGCAAATCCGGCGCCCTCCTCACCGAGAAGATTCGAACGGGGTACGCGTACGCCTTTGAATTCGATCTCGCAGTGTCCTTCCGGCGCCACGTGATTGACTACCTTGACATTCCGGATCACCTTGACGCCCGGTGTATTACGCGGCACCAGGACCATGCTCTGCTGGCGGTGGCTCGGCGCATCCAGGTCTGTTTTTCCCATCACGATGAAAAGCTCGCAATTCGGGTGCGCTGCGTTTGTGATGAACCACTTCCGGCCTTCAATCACATAGTCGTCCCCATCACGACGAATCGACGTCGTAATATTGGTCGCGTCCGAAGAGGCCACAGCCGGTTCGGTCATGGCGAACGCCGAGCGAATCTTGCCGTCGAGGAGGGGCTTGAGCCACTGTTCGCGTTGGCCAGGCGTCGCGAACATATGGAGCAGTTCCATGTTGCCGGTGTCCGGCGCATTGCAGTTGAATACTTCCGACGCCCACGACACTCGCCCCATGATTTCCGCCAGCGGCGCGTACTCGAGATTGGTCAGACGCGTACCGGGTTCGTCATCCCGCAGATGCGGAAGGAAAAGATTCCAGAGCCCTTCTTCGCGCGCCTGTTCCTTCAACGTTTCGATAAAGGAAACCGGATATTGCCCGGCGTTCACTTCCTCATGCCACTGCCGGATACGCGGAACAATGTGCGTATCCATAAAGACACGCACTTGTTTGCGCAGCGCCTCAACCTTCTGGCTATATGCAAAATCCATTTTCTCTTCCTCATCCATAAAGAATATCGTCAGTGCATCGACCGTACCGTGATTCGGCTGGGCCGCTAGATCGTCAGTCCACCGTCAACGACGATGCACTCGCCATTGGTATAGCTTGCGGCATCGGATACCAGATAAAGAACGGTACCTGCCATCTCGCGAGGCTCCGCGTGACGCCGCAGCGGAATTTTGGACATCCAGCTCTCGTATATGGCGCTATCGTCGAACAACGCGCCGGCGAATCGGGTTTTGGTCAAGCCGGGGAGCAGCGCATTCACGCGAATTCCCAGCGGCCCGCACTCTTTCGCAAATGCCCGGGTCATGTTGACAACGGCGGCTTTCGTGATCGAATAGATCCCCTGCTTATCGCCCGGTTGCAGTGCATTCACAGAAGCCGTGTTGACAATCGCACCGCCGCCGCGCTCTCTCATCAACTTGCCAGCCTCCACAGACATGAAGAAGTAACCGCGCAAGTTGACCTCCACTGTCTTTTCGAAAGAGGCCAGATCGGTATCGAGAATGTGGCCGAAATACGGATTCGCCGCCGCGTTGTTGACGAGAATATCCAGACGGCCATGTCGCGCGCAAATATGCTGGAAGATCGCCTGAATATCTTCGAGACGTCCCACATGGCAGGGTTTGGCTTCCGCACTGCCGCCCGCATTTCTGATTTCGCGTGCCGCGACTTCGCAATCTTCTAGATTGCGGCTCGAGACAATCACGTGCGCGCCCTGCTCCGCGAGCAATTTGGCAATCTCTTCGC
Source organism: Caballeronia arationis (assembly GCF_001544975.2). Taxonomy (GTDB): domain Bacteria; phylum Pseudomonadota; class Gammaproteobacteria; order Burkholderiales; family Burkholderiaceae; genus Caballeronia; species Caballeronia arationis. Next base: position 2,595 of record NZ_FCOG02000093.1, read on the forward strand.
CAATACCCCGGCTGGCACCGGTAACCAGTGCGACCTTCCCGCTCAAATCAAAATAATTAGTAGTCACAATCTACCTCACTGTGTGTCAGGGTTCCAGTTTTCCGCCTTACGTCAGATCATGTCGACGCCCATCTTCGCCAGCACCTCTGCCATCTCTCCGACCTGCCGCGCCTTGTCATTCGACGCGTTACCGCCCAAGGCCCGCCTCTTGACGCCCTGCGCAATGGCTGCGAGTCGGAAGAAACTGAACGCAAGGTAGAAGTTCCAGTTTTCAATCGACGCGATACCCCGAAGCTGGCAGTACTGCTCGATGATCGCCGCCTCGTCCGGCACCCCCAGCTCGGCCCTGTTCAACCCTTCAAGCCCGGCGATATGACCGTGCGGAGAAAGCCGCAAGCACATGCAGAAGTACGCGAGGTCGGCTAGCGGATTACCGAGCGTGGAGAGTTCCCAGTCGAGCACCGCGCGAACCTGCGGCGAGCCGCGCATGAAAATGAGGTTATCGATACGGAAATCGCCGTGTACGAGCGAAGGCTTGCCGGCTTCGACGGGACAGTTCGCCGGCAGCCACTCGATCAGCGTCTCCATGGCAGCCAGCACGTCGGTCTGCGCCGCACGATACTGCTTGTTCCAGATATCGATCTGACGCGCGAAATAATTTCCGGGGCGACCGTAGTCGGCTAAACCAACAGCCTCGACATCCACGTCATGGAGCGCCGCCATCGTTTTGAGCAAAGCGTCGTAAATGGCGCCGCGCTCCCCGGCCGGCACCTCTGGCAACGCCGGATTCCAGAAGATCTCGCCCTCTTCGAAGCTCATGACGTAAAACATGCTGCCAATGACGTCACGATCCTCGCAAAGGTGATAGGCCCGCGCAACCGGAACTGGTGTCGGGCCGAGTGCCGTGAGCACGCGGTATTCACGATCTACCGCGTGTGCGGATTTGAGCAGCATGCCGGGCGGTTGACGCCGCAGTACATAGCTGCCGCTTTGCGCTTTCAGGAGAAACGTAGGATTCGATTGTCCACCGGCAAATTTCTTGACAAACAACGGCCCCCGAAACGCGGGCACGTGCGCCGTCAGATAACGCGTGAGCGCTTCGACGTCGAATTGAAAGTTAGCGTTCATGGGGTTGCGTATCCGATTCGAATCAACCGTAGGTAATGAATTCGCGCCGCTCGACAGCGTCGAGATGAGGCAGCGAGTTGAAGCTGACTAGCGACATCGCAGTGTCGTTAAAGACGTATTGGCAAACGCTGCTGTTCCGGATCTGCATATTCAGCGCAATTGCGGCACTAGCCGGCGCCTGCAGAATCTGCTGGGCAAACACGGCTATCGGACCTCCGGAACTCACGACCAGAACTCGCTTGCGACCTGCTCGCTGAATGGCGAGACGCGCACGCTCAACACGCGTCTGGAACTGTTGCCACGTTTCAGGAACAGGCCCCGGCAAGCGATCTTCGGACCAGAGTTGTAGCGCCCTCTTGAGGTGCTTGTAAAAGCTCGTCTTCGAACTTTCGGCGGAAGAACACGGCCCAGAACGGTCTTCGCCAAGGGCGGCAAACAAAGCCTGGAAATCGTATTCGTTCAAGCCTGCGTCTTGCACGACCTCCACCTGCAGACCTCGAATCGCTCCAAGAATGGCATCAGCGGTTTGCTCGTGCCGTCGCATCGTGCCGATGACAACCTGATCAAACTCCAGTTTCATCTGCGCGAAGTATTCGCCGAGCCAATGCGATTGCCGACCACCCCAAGGCGATAGCTCGTCATAGTTTTTTGCGCCGAAAGACGCCTGTCCGTGCCGTACCAGGTAGAGTTCCGCCATGCCATCCTCGTCTGAACATAGCTGGAACGATACCGAGGCACGCGTCATTCGGGAAATTTATTGCTGTGATAGCTGACGATACATTTTCGTGATACCAGACAGGGATATTGATGGCCCCGTTGCGGGCGGACGGCTATTGGTTCGCGTCCCGCATGAGACGGCCAACCTGCTCGCGTAGCCAACGATGAGCCGGGTCCCCCGTGACACTTCGGTGCCAGTAGCTATGCGACTCGATATCGGGGAGATCGAACGGTAGCGCCAGGATGCGCGCGTCGTAACGCTTAAGAAGCTTGAGCGGTGCGGTAAGGGCTAGATCGGTGCGCATCGCGATCAACGGGGCGACCAGATAGTGCTGAACCCGGATCTGGATCGAACGCCTGAGACCGAGCTTGTTGAGTTCCGCATCCACCAGACCGGGGCCCTGCCGCCGGCTGGACACGTGGATGTGACCGAAGCCGAGGTAGTCATCGATCGTCAGCTTCCTTTTGGAAAACGGGTGGTCCTGACGCAGCATGCACGCATACTGGTCGCGGCCCAACGGCTCCTGTTCGAGGGACGGGTCGTCAATCAGTGGCGCATCGATCGCAAGGTTGACGGCGCCACTCGCCAATGCTTCGGAGACGTCTCTGCGCGTCGTGAAATAGCTCTCGATGCGCATGCCAGGGGCGAGCCGCTGTAGAACCTCCTCCAGCGCGGGGAGCAGCAACGTCTCGGTCTGGTCGTTCATGCTCAGCCTGAAGGTTCGATCCGACGACGCCGGATCGAATTGTTCTCCGGCATTGGTACTCGATTCGAGCAGTTGTAGCGCATCACGAACACGCCCAATGATGTTTTCAGAAACCGGCGTCGGCACCATCCCGGCCGACGTGCTCACAAAAAGTTGATCGTCGAACGCCTTGCGCATACGCGCCAGTGCATTGCTGACAGCGGGCTGCGTGATGAAGAGCATCTCCGCTGCGCGAGTCAGGTTCCGCGTTCTATACACCGCTTCGAAAACCACAAATAGATTCAGGTCGATCTTGGATAGACGCATTTTCGGATTTCCTGACGCTGCCCGGAGCCCTTCTTGCTGAATGATAGGACGTGCTGCCTGATCTCGTCCTCGGTGGCCTCCTCCGTGCCATCCGCATTGAGGACCAACAGCGTCAGAGGCGTGGACAGTTTCGCCTCACGGTGCGCCACCTGGTGCCGCGCATGGTTGCCCCGATGATGATCAACATGCCCGGTGCCGGTGGCAGGCTGCCGAAGAAAAATTGTAACGCTGCACACAGTCGCTTCCGCGAAGTCGTGCGTGACTATTTTTTGTGGGTGGTATGATTTTCGAACGCGGAGACGATGCCGTCAATCATTGCCGCGATGCGCGCGGTATGCCGAAGGTCTTGATGCGTGACGAGCCAGATTTCGTAGACCGCCCCACGCGCGGGTGCCGGCCATATCTGCACGAGGCCGTCGTGTTCAGCCAAATGTATTGGAAGCTCACCGATGCCGATGCCGGCCTTTACCGCGGTACGCAGCATGAGGCTGGAATTGAAGGTCGATACGATGCGCCCCGCGTGTATCGGTTCGCCAGCAAGAGTCGGCGATCGGATACCGGTCCAGTTTCCCTGATAGAGGACGAGATCGTGGCCCGCGAATGCGGAGCCAGCGGTGGGCTTGCCGTGCTGCTCGAGATAGGCATTCGATGCAAAGAGCGCCATGGGCCAGCGCGCCAGGCGCCGCGCGACAAGATCGGGATTATCCGGCCTGACTGACCGGACCGCGATATCCGCTTCACGCTTTGCCAGATTCAGCATGCGTGTCGACGTGTCCAGCAGGACGCGCACTTCGGGATGCGCAGCATGCAGGCGTTCGATGGCGGAAAGCAGGAATTCGAGCGCGATCGAATCGGTGCTGGTAACTCTTACGTCGCCAGCAAGCCGTGTATCCGTGCCTTGAGTTCGCCTGACGAGTTCGTGGGCGGAGTGTTCCATTTTCTCCGCTGATCTCAGCGCGGCCTCGCCTGCGGCGGTCAACGCGTAACCCTCCGAGGTGCGCAGGAAGAGGGTTGCACGGAGGGCGTGCTCTAGTGCCGCAATCCGTCTGCCGACCGTTGCCTGATCGAGATTAAGCGTCCTGGCCGCTCCACGGAGCGTTTTTTCGCGCTCCACCGCGAGAAACACTCGCGCGTCATCCCAGTTCATCGTGCCGTCCACCTGATGCAAATTTGCATCCCACAGTGGGAATAATGCTGCACTTATTCATCAAAGTCGACACCTATACTGAACCCTGCTTTGGAGTCCTCGTTCAGTGATCTGCCCGGATCAACTGAGCCTCATCTATTGAAGGGGTGTTATCCATGTCTGCATCAACGTACCGTGTGCCGTCGACCATGGCGGCCATTGAGATCAAACAGCCCGGCGGTCCTGAGGTCCTGGTGCCGACTACTCGCCCGGTGCCGATGCGGGCCCCCGATCAGGTTCTGATCCGCATCCACGCGGCTGCTGTGAACGGTCCAGACGTTTTCCAGCGCAAAGGGCTGTATGATCCGCCACCCGGCGCTTCGGACATTCCAGGGCTGGAAGTGGCAGGTCAAGTGGTTGCCGTTGGCTCCGACGTGTCCCAATTCCAGATCGGCGAACTGGTGTGTGCATTGATTCCCGGCGGTGGCTACGCGGAATATGCAGTCGCGCACGCGTGCAACACGATGCATATCCCCAGAGGCCTGACGTTGGTGGAAGCGGGGGCCATGCCCGAAACGTTTATGACGGTATGGCTGAACCTGTTCCAGCGCGGCAAGCTGGCTGCGGGCGAGTCGGTGTTGATCCATGGCGGCGCATCAGGTATCGGCACCACGGCGACCATGCTGGCGAAGGCATTCGGCGCTGCGAAAATCATCACGACAGTTGGCTCGCAGGCACATCGGGAGGCCAGCCTGGCGCTAGGCGCGGACCTCGCGGTGGACTACCGCGAGGAAGATTTCGTCGCCGCAACGAAGCGGTCTACCGATGGAAGAGGCGTCGACGTGATCCTCGACATCATTGCCGGCGACTACGTTTCTAGAAACTATGACGCCGCAGCCATGGACGGACGGATCCTCCAGGTGGGCGTGATCAAGGGGCCGGCGAAGGATCTCAATGTCTTGCCGATGTTGACGAAACGTCTGACACATATGGGCTCAACACTGCGATCGCGCACATCCGCGGACAAGGCGACCATCATCAATGAACTGGAACGGCAGGTCTGGCCGCACATCGAGAGCGGCAATATCAAGCCGGTTGTCTACAAGACCTTTACGCTTGCCGACGCTCGCGGCGCTCACGAGCTGATCGATTCCGGCACGCACTTTGGAAAGATTGTCCTTACGACGGGTGCCGATCTCATTGGCTGAAGCTCGCTTGCCGCCGAAGAGGAGGTGGCGATCCTCTTGCCGGATTCGTGATGGACGTCAAGATTGGGATTGGTAAAGGGCTCCATGCGCCGCCGCTCGGGTTCGCGTCGTGCAACCCGTCGGCTATTGAGATTCGGAACCGGCGTTCCGGATAGGCGCCGTCGCCGCGTTGCGCGCGGCGGCGTCGGCGGCGGGCCTCGCAGAAGCGGCCATCGACTGGGTCGTCTCGAACGGCAACGGCGAGCGCTATGCGTCGTGGGAAGCGCTCCTGGCGCGGGCGCGGTATTACCGGACGCGGCGCGAGAGGCTGATCGTGCATTACCCGGCGCTGTCGGTCGGCGAGATCGGCGCGGCGAGCGGCCCGCTCGCGCTGCTGATGAGCGCGCACGGTTTCGCGCGCGGCTACCGGGCGGGTAGCATCGCGATGATCGAACTCGCGTCGGAAGGCGCGGGGCGCGCGGCGTGCGTCGTGCGCGCGGCGCGGCGGCGGGACGGATCATGAGCGAAGTCATCGACGATCTCGTGAGCCGCTACGCCGAAGACGCCGCATTTCTCTGGCTGCTGCGGCGCCGCGCGGCCGACGCGCCCGATTACGCGCTCGCCGATCTCGCCGAGGCCGACGAGCGGCTCGCCGCGCATCTCGAAGCGTTGCAGGTGTCGGGCGCAGCCGCGTGGCATCACTGCATGGAAGAGCTTGCGAACGGAACGCATGGAGCGGCGTTCGTCGCGGCCGTGCTCGCGCTCGAAGGCTGCGACGCGCGGTGGCTCGAAACGGTCCTGGCCACCGTGGAAGCGGCGCCGGACGAGATCGGCAGCGTCGTGTCGGCATTCGGCTGGGTCGATCCGTGTTGTCTTCGCTCGGTGGTCGCAGAAATGCTCATGTCGCGCTCGGCGGTGCGCCAGGAAGTCGCCCTCGCCGCGTGCGCGATGCACGGCCGGGACCCGGGGCTGGCCTCGGGCTGGCTCGCGGCGACGTCGGCGGCCGTGCGCGCGCGGGCCTGGCGCGTGGCGGGGCAGCTCGGCAAGACCAGCCGCCTCGACGATGTACGCGCTGCGCTGGCGAATCCGGGTCCCGCATCCGCCGCCGATCCCGAATGCCGGTTCTGGGCCGCGTGGTCGGCCGTCCTGCTCGGCACGCGCGGCGCGGAGACGGACGCGCTGTTCGACGCGGCGCTCGTCCTGGACTCGCGCAGGGCGCGTGGACTCACGCTTGCGTTGCAGGCGATGGGCCCGAAGCACGGCACCGATGCGCTGAAGCGTCTGCCCGCTGATACACGGCATGAGCGCACGCTCGTCGAGGCGAGCGGCATCGTCGGATTGCCGGACAACGTGCCGTGGATGATCGCCCACATGCGGGATGCGCGGTTCGCGCGCATCGCCGGCGAGGCGTTCGGCCTCGTGACCGGTGTGGATCTCGTCCAGTCGAAGCTGGAAGGCGCGCGTCCGGCGGAGTTCTTGTCGGGTCCGAACGACGATCCCGGCGATGACGATGTCGCCATGGACAGTGACGACGGCCTTCCATGGCCGGATGTGGAGCGCATCGAACGGTGGTGGCATGACAACAGCGGACGCTTTCGACGGGCAACGCGCTACTTCATGGGCGGGCTTGTCGCGCGGGAGCATTGCCTTGCCGTTCTCGGCGAAGGCAGGCAACGTCAGCGTGCGCTGGCGGCGAACTATCTCTGTCTGCTCGCGCCGGGCACGCCGCTATTCGAGACGCGGGCGTGTGCGCGCCTTCAGCAAAAAGCGCTCGCAGCACGACAGTGAAGCTGCGTGAAGGGGTGATTCGCGCCTGTGATCCGCTCGAACTGGCTGTCCCGGGCCGGTTAGACCGCTCAGGGGTCGAATGCGCTCGTCGATCGCCAAGGGTGGCTACCGTCCGACGCGACCGCGGTATGACCGGCCGATCCAGTTCGTTGAACGGCCGTCTCAGCGCCGGCCAACGACCGTCGGCTGTGGCCGCGAATTGTTCGCGTGGCCTGTTGGGCAGGTTCCGGCGTCTTCCTGCCGATGCGGTTGCAAGGGCAAGCCATGCGCACATGCTGCGGAAAACCGCTCTAACGAATACTGTCCAACGCCTTGGCGAGCCTCGCAACCGCGCCTTCGACGTCATGCAGTTTGTCCAGGCCGAATAATCCGATGCGGAAGGTCTTGAAATCTTCAGGCTCGTCGCATTGAAGGGGAACGCCGGGCGCGATCTGCAAGCCGGCGTTGGCGAATTTCTTCCCGGATCGTATGTCGTCGTCGTCCGTGTAGCTGACCACGACGCCCGGAGCCTGAAAACCTTCAGCCGCCACGCTTTTGAAGCCTGCGCCAATCAAGAGCGAGCGAATGCGCTTGCCGAGTTCAAGCTGCTCCGCTCTCACTTTGTCGAAGCCGTATGACTCGGTTTCCTTCATGACGTCACGCAGCGTCGCGAGACTGTCTGTCGGCATCGTGGCGTGGTACGCGAACCCGCCGTTCTCGTAGGCTTCCATGATCTGCAGCCATTTGCGAAGATCGCAGGCGAAACTGGTGCTAGTTGTTGAGTCGATTCTTTCGCGGGCGAGAGGGCTCAGCATGACCAGAGCGCAGCAGGGTGACGCGCTCCATCCCTTTTGCGGTGCGCTGATCAGGACATCGATGCCACTGGCCTGCATATCCACCCAGATCGTACCGGAGGCGATGCAATCCAGTACAAACATGCCACCGACCGCATGAACGGCGTCAGACACCGCGCGCAAATAGTCATCAGGCAGCATCATTCCTGATGCGGTTTCGACATGCGGCGCAAAGACCAGATCCGGCTTGTTTTCCTTGATCGCAGCGACCACTTCTTCGATCGGAGCCGGTGCATATGCGGCCTGCCTTCCTTGTTCGACCGGTCGCGCCTTCAAGACTATCGATTCAGACGGAATGCTGCCCATGTCGAAAATCTGCGACCAGCGGAAACTGAACCAGCCATTGCGGATGACCAGACACTTCCTGTTCGTCGCGAACTGCCGGGCAACGGCTTCCATACCGAAAGTCCCACTGCCTGGGACGACAACGGCCGACTTCGCGTTGTAGACTTTTTTCAGGGCGGCGGAAATATCGCGCAAGACTCCCTGAAAGAGCCGCGACATATGATTGATTGATCGGTCGGTGTATACGACTGAATATTCGAGGAGTCCCTCGCGGTCGACATTGGGAAGTAATCCTGGCACGGTCGCCTCCGGTAATAGACGAATAAACGAATCGAAATCAGATTCTAACGAAAGCCACCGGCCGGGACGCCCTGGTTACCCAACCAGCGCGCTTCGGCATGGACCAGCCGTCGAGTCACGCCGGTTGGGAATGCTCCAGTGGCAGCAATCGGCACGATTGTGAGCCTTCATCCTGCGAAGCCGTCACTCGGATGACTGGAGTGCATCGGAGACCCGCCCGATCAGCGCCGAGTACAGTTCGGCCTTTGCGGACGGTCGCACATCGGAGTTCGGGCGGCCGCAACCTGTTGATCAATAGTCATCACCTCCTCCTCGGTCGTGAACGTCCGGCTCTGACTTCGGCGGATAGGTACTTTCGGTCGATATGGAATGGACACCGCCCTCCCTCCGGGCAAGTGGGCACGATAGAGGTGCCCCCAGAACCGAACGGCGTCGATGTGCAAAAGTGGAGTTGCGACACAACCACTTGAACGGGGACCCAAATGAATCCTACGACATGCGGTCTGGATGTTGCAAAGCGGATTTTCCAGATGTACTGGGTTGACGCCCAAACGGGCGCGATTTTGAATCGGAGGGAATCCGGTGCGGATCAACAAAAAGTACATTTCCCGCGCTGCACCAAGACGTTTTCAACGCGGTCGCACCAACGTGAAAGCCGCGAGGCTGTGCGCCGTCACGGTAGCGTGTGAGAGGTTCGGGGACATCAAAGAAATCGCGAGGCAGGCCGCGAAAATCCGATCCGACGCGGGCAGCCTACATCCGATAAAAACGCGTCGCAGGCACGGAGGAACTGGCGGATAGACGCACCATGTGCCGTCGTCATGACGGAAGAACACGATAGCAAATTTCGTCGAGGAACGCATGACGTCGATACGAACGACGCACCACGGCGTCTTCCGCGAACGCGCGGCTCGGCTGACGTGGATGTCGTCAACCTGTCCCAGCCAGTCATGCATGAGGAGCCGAAGCGACGTCGTGCGCTTGCTCATGAGCAGTCCCCGCCAAAAATCATAAAACCAAGGATTTCGTTCAAGACATCAATGAAACGACACTGCCACCCTTCTTAAACATCAATGCAGCGCATCGCGCCTTGCGAGCGATCTGAAAAGGCGACTCCATGCGACGCTGACCAGGATCGTCGCGAAGCCGCCAACGACGACCGAGCCCATGACACCCACCGCTGTCGCGCTCACGCCGGACTCAAATTCCCCGAGTTGGTTGCTCGCACCAATGAACAGGGTATTCACCGCAGCCACGCGTCCCCGCATGCGATCGGGCGCTTCGAGTTGAATCAGGGTTTGCCGTACGATCACGCTGATCGTGTCCGCGCCCCCCGATATCGCCAGCAAGAACAGCGACACCGGAAACCATCGAGAAAGTCCCAACCCGACAATGGACAGGCCATATATCGCCACCGCGATCAAAAGCTTTCTGCCTACACCGCTGACGGTGGCCCGTCGGGCGAGCAGCCCGACGCACAACGCTCCCACTGCCGGGGCGGAGCGAAGCAATCCCAGTCCTTGTGGTCCGACATGCAGAATTTGTCTTGCATAGACGGGCAACAGTGCGGTTGCGCCTCCGAACAGGACGGCGAAGAGATCGAGCGAGATGGCGCCGAGCAGCAGAGGATTGCTCCAGATAAAGCGCAAGCCCGCGAGAATCGTATCGGCGGTGACAGGTTCACGCGGCGGCGGCGTATAGTCGTAGCGAACGAACGCGTACATCACTGCGCTGACAGTGAAGAGCACCGCGCTGGTCAGATACACCGTGACCACGCTGACAGTAAACAAAATGCCCCCTAACGCGGGTCCGGCGATCACGAATATTTGCTGAACCACTGTGCTGAGCGCCATCGATCGTGCTAGAAGCTTTGGCGAAACGAGCATGGGCAAGAGAGCCTGCTGCCCGGCCATCTGGAACGGCCTGATCGCGCCGAGCGCAAGAGAGAGCGCAAGCAGCGCGTCTCGCGTGACGCTGTGAGTGGCAGTGCAGATCGAAGCAGCGTCGCAGCAACAGCTTGCAGTGTGAGACACGCGGCCACCATTCGTCCGCGATGCAACCGGTCAGCGCAATGACCCGCGATGAGCGTTGTAGCAAGACCCGGGACGAACTGAAAAAGTCCGACAAGCCCGAGATCCCATACGCTCGATGTGAGGTCGTACATATGCCAGCTGATCGCCAGCATCAGCATTTGCTGAGCGGTAATGGAACCGATGCGTGCGATCAGAAAGCGCGTAAGCGGTGAGGCAATCCGCCTCGTTGCTCATCAAGAGCAGTGCCATTATTTTCACAACCAAGAACATCAATCGCTGCTGGGAAGTCTAGCGATTCGACGCAACGCAAGCGTCGCACTGAGGCCGTCATTGAAGCCGATCGCAGCATCGATAAGCACCTCTACCGGCAACGCTAGCAGTTCCTGCAGCTCTTGACACGAGTGCATCGGGGAGCGAACCGGCCGTGGCAATCCACACGCATTCATGGCGCGACGTTCCAGACCTGCGCGGCGGTGTGCCACTTGCCATCCTTACCGAGAACCATGACCTTCATTCCCACGGCCTTCCTGTCCTGGTGCTTGCCGTCCTTGTCGGCCGCCGCCGACCAGGTCACCACCTCGTACAACATACTGTCGTGGCGTTGCGCTTCGACGACCTGAAGTTTGTGATCGTGCGCACATGCCTCAAAGAAGCCCTTATATAGACTCTGGATTGCTTCTCATCCCTGGACATATCTTCCGTTGCCAGGCGAAACAGTGCCCGAACAGTGGCATGGTCTTGTTGACATGCGGCACCTAGTGCCGCTCTTGGACTGAGCGTCGCCAGCGCCGCGCCGCCTCTCATCGAACGGCTAGGAGTGTCCCGCGAGATCGACGAGTTCAGGTCCGTTCCGCGCCCGCGCCGCGGGCAAACAGGAATTCGTCTAGCTGCTCGAACGTCTCGGGCATCGCCTCGTCCATTCCCTCGATGGCGACGTCGAGCGCTTCCTTCGACGGATAGAGCTCGCGCATCACTAGCAGCGTCTTGCCATCCTTCTCTTCGAACGTCACCGTGGTGACGGCACCTTCCTCGCTTTCCTCGTTGGTCCAGACGAGGCGGGCATTCGGCACTACTTCGAGGTACCTGCCGAAGAACGCCATGGGCGCCGCGGCCTTGGGGTGAGCGAACTCCAGGCGGTAGCTGCCGCCGACACGGACATCCTGTTCGCATGAAAGCAGGGTCGCGCCGCTCGACTTCGGCACCCACCACTGCTTGAACAACTCGGGCGTGGTCCACGCTTCGAACACGAGCCGCGCCGGGGCGTCGAAGGTTCGCGTGATGACCAGCTCGCGCCCGGACTTCCGTTCCGACGTCGTGCGGTTGCTGTTGCGGGCCGGCTCATTCTCTCTTCTTGCGACCATCAAGTTTCTCCTTGCGTTTAAGTTCCTCGATGACCGTGTCCAGCGCGTCGAAGCGCGCGGCCCACAGCTGGCGGTAGTTCTCGATCCAGGCCAACTCTTCCTCGAGACGGCGCGAGCCAAGCTTGCAGGTCCGCACGCGTCCCACCTTCTCCGTGGTGACGAGCTCCGCCTGCTCCAGTACGCCGATATGCTTCCTCATGCCGGTCAGGGTCATGTGGAATCGCTCGGCGAGGTCCGTGACGGACGCGTCGGCGCGCATCAACTGCTCCAGCACGCCGCGTCGGGTGGGGTCCGACAGCGCGGCGAACGAGGCGTCAATTCGAGTCTTTTGAGAATACTGAGCCATTTGGTTCAGTATTGCATGCCTATCGACGGCAGGCAAGGGGAAGCAGCGCTTGCGCGCGCTGCTCGACCAGTGCAACGGAAGGTTGACGAGGCGACCGGCCCGGCGGCCTCGCGTAGTAAGACGGCGAACTCTTATCCGGCAAGGACTTGCCATGAAGGCCAGCGCGCGCAACCGGTACGTCGGCACGATCAAGGACATCGAGAGCGGTCCCTGGTCACCACCGTGACCATCGAAATCGCGGGCGGAGTGTCCTCGCCGCACCGCTGATCGAGCGCCTCGATGGCAGCTTTCCGGCGCCTAAGGGCGTGGATGAGGGTAAGGGGTTGGGAGTGTGAGTTCGCTGGTGCAGGAAGCCGCCCGCAGGGTGCTCGATCGCGCCTCTGCCAGCAATCCGCCACATTTCCGACGTAAAACCCAGCTCGCCCCAATTTCGGCTATGGCCGGTAACGCAACGTTCACAATCGTGAATCGAATGTCCGCTACATGAGTGGAAGCGTCGTCTCAATGTCCGAAAGCTGCGGGGCCCGCCTATCGCCATAAACGCGCGCCCATCCACATCCTTGTATATTGGTGAGACAACCCGGCGCCCAGACCACCGGCCGCGCCGCTACCCTGGGTCGATTCATCGGACGATACGGGAACCATGAAATACAAGGACTATTACGCCGTCATGGGCGTTCCGCGAACGGCGACCGGAGCGGAGATCAAGACCGCTCATCGCAAGCTCGCGCGCAAGTTCCATCCGGACCTGAACAAGCACACCGACGCCGAAGCGCGCTTCAAGGAAGTCGGCGAGGCCTATCAGGTTCTCAAGGATCCGGAAAAACGAGCCGCATTCGATGCGCTCGGCACCGGCCTCAAAGACGGTGATGAAATCCGGCCACGCCCGGATGTCGGGGACGGTTTCGAATATCGCGGCAGCGGCGGCCCACAGGACGTCGACGATTTTTTCAGCGACCTGTTCGGTGCCCGCGCGAGACACGCGTCCCGTCCGCGCGCGCCGGAATGGCCAGGCGAAGATCATCACGCGAGGGTTTCCGTCAGCCTCGAGGACACGTACACCGGCGCGCAGCGGACCTTCACGCTGCAAATGCCCGTCATCGACGACCAGGGGCACGTGAGCTATGAGACGCGCACGCTCGATGTATCGATACCGAAGGGCATCCTCGATGGTCAGCGGTTGCGACTCGCGGGCCAGGGAGGCGCCGGCATCGGCAACGCTCCGCGCGGCGACCTGTATCTGGAGGTCACCCTCGACGAACACAAGCGCTACCGCGTCGCGGGCCGCGACGTGACGACAGACCTTCCCCTCGCGCCGTGGGAAGCTGCGCTCGGCGCCGAAGTCATCGTGCCCACTCCTTCGGGGCAAGTAACCGTAACCGTCCCGGCCGGTTCCGCAGCGGGCCGGCGCTTGAGGCTCAGGGGCCGGGGAATTCCCGGCAACCCGCCCGGTGATTTCTACGTCATGCTTGCGATCGTGCTGCCACCCGCTGACACCGACGCAAAAAAAGCCGCCTACAACGCGATGCGCGAGGCGTTCGACTTCGATCCGCGCGGGCATTTTTATGGGTGATCCATCATGAACGAAAACGAGTCGGTTTATCTCCAGGGCGATATCGTCGAGGAACACGTCGAGTTCACGCTGATAGAACTGTGCCGCATCACGGGTGCATCGAGCGATGATCTGGCCCGGTGGGTCGAAGAAGGCGCATTTGAACCGCAGGGCGCGCGCGTCGAGGAATGGCGATTCAGCGGTACTTGCCTGCGCCGAGCCATCACCGCCCAACGACTCACGACTGATCTGGAACTGAACGCACCGGGCGTAGCGCTCGCGCTCGATCTGCTCGACCAAATCGACGCGTTGCGCACTCGTCTCGCTCGCTACGGCGATCGCGGCGACACGTCGTGAGACGCTTCGCCTTGAAGCGCGTGTGCTCGATTCCTCGAGACGCGTGACGAAAGCAAGACACGGCGCGACGACGGCGACTATTCAGCGGGACATGCTGGTTAAGCCGCAGTCGCAAGTTCCGCACTTGTCGCTGGTGATCGGTTCGGCAGGACACTCATCGTGGGTCGCTTCGAATCAGGTGGGAAGACGCACCACGAACCGTCGTCGTGTCGAAAGAAAATGATCGCAATCGCGCCAGCCGGTGGAGTGGTCTCCACGCACACGGAACGCCACGGCTTTTGCCGTGATTGGCTGAACCGCGTGACTCGGGCGCTACCCATCAAATCCTGGCCAAGCCACTTTCCAACCACGACGCTCAACGACCTTTCCCGGATACTCATTTGCTCCTCCAAGCATTTAAACGTCCGATGCGAATCGCGCCGTACAACTTGCTCCGGGCGGCGATCGATCACGCCGCTCAACCACTGACACGCTACTGCGCTTCGCTTAGGGAACTGAATTCAGGATAGCGCCAAAATATATTCGTGTCGACATTATTTATTTATCGCAATCCAACGAGCAATTGCACTTCACCACGTCGTGGCTTTTGAAAAGTGATGCCTCATTCAGGTCGACTCGTTCCCTGCCTCGATTCCCGCTGGTACCCAATCGGCCCTTTTCCGGGAAAACCCTGCGCCTCAATTCCCACTGAATGGGAAAACTGTTTTTGATTAGTGAGAAACTTCTGGCATTCTTTTCGGATGCTAATGGCTTCGGTGTCTCTTCTTGAACCACGATCAATCCGTAACGGGCGTAGAGCGAGTCCTTCTCGTACTGGCTGCACTTTCCAGTCATGGTCAAGCCATGTCCGCGAAGGATCTGCTTGCCGTTACTGGACTGGCGCAGAGCACGCTTTACAGGCAGATCGCGCTGCTCAAGCGCTGGGGTTTCGTCGCCGAGCATGCGGGCTACTACGCGCCGGGGCCCATCAGCCTTCAGCTCGCACATGGGTTCGATGTCAATTCGCTGCTCGTCGAAGCGAGCCGCAGTGAAATGCAAAAGCTCGCGCGCGTCTCTCAGGAGAGCGTGGGGCTTGTCGTCGCGGTCAAGAATCAAGTGATGTGCGTCGAAATGTTCGACAGCGAGCATTCGCTGCGCTGCTCGTTCGAACGCGGACGAGCCGTGCCGTTGAAGGCCGGGGCGTCGGCGAAGTCGTTATTGGCCTTCATGACCGACAAGGCACGCGCCGAGGTCCTGAACAGTGTGTTCGACGGTGATCCCGCCGGCCGCGCAGCCATCGACGCCGAGTTGAGCCAGATCCGGGCGCAAGGTTATGCCGTGAGCGACAGCGAAGTCGATCCCGGGGTGTGGGGCGTCAGCGCCCCGATTTTCCATCGCATGGGCCGTGCGTCGAGCAGTGGCGCGTCGATCACGCTGATGGCACCGTCGACTCGCGCCGTCGGACGCGAGAGCCAGTTCATCGACGCCACCGCGCGCGCCGCACGAGCGATTTCCGAGCGCATGCAAACCGACTGATCCGTTTATTCCTGAAAGGACACTGGATATGAAACTGCAACGACTGTTTTCTCTCGCATGCATCGCGCTTGCCTCGACCTTCGCGGTGCTGCCCGGTAGCGTGTGTGCGCAAACCCCGGACGTGGTGCGGGTCGCGACCGATGCCACTTTCCCGCCGATGGAGTTCACCGAAAACGGCGCGCGCACCGGTTTTGACGTCGACATGATGAATGCGCTCGTCAAGGCGATGGGCAAGCGGGTCGAATGGACCGACATCGACTTCAAGGGGCTCATTCCGGGCCTGATCGCGCATCGCTTCGATGCTGCCATCTCCGGGATCTACATCACCGATGAGCGCAGCAAGGTGGTCGATTTCACCGAGCCGTACTTTGCCGGAGGGCTCGTCGCACTCGTCAAGAGCAGCTCGCCAATCAAGACGGTGACCGATCTCAACGGCAAGAAAGTGTCCGTGCAGGTCGGCACGAAGTCGGTGAACTTCCTGCGCGACAACTTCCCGCAGATCACACGCGTCGAAGTCGAAAAGAATCAGGAAATGTTCGATCTCGTCGGGATCGGCCGCGCCGATGCAGCGGTCACGGGCAAACCCGCTGCCTTGCAACTGGCGAAGACGCGTCCCGGCTTCCGCGTGCTCGATAAACAACTGACCACCGAAGCCTACGGGATTGCCGTGCGCAAAGACGAACCCGAACTGAAGGCCGCGTTCAACGCCGCGCTCGTGAAGATCAAGGCGGACGGCACGTATGCGTCGATCGTCCGCAAGTGGTTCGGCGCCAACCCGCAATAAACGGACTCAGCCAGAAAAATGGAACTTGACTTCGCGCCGGTCGTGGCCGGCTGGACAGACATTGCTCACGGCGCGGTGGTGACGGTGGAGGTGACCGCCGCTGCACTCGCGCTGAGTTGCGTGCTCGGCTTGCTGATCGGCATCGGCAGGCTCACGCCGCAGCGACGTATCGTCTACGGATTTTGCACCGCCTATCTGACCTTCTTCCGCGGCACGCCGTTGCTCGTGCAGTTGTTTCTGCTGTTCTTTGGCTTGCCGCAGTTCAACATTCTGCTGCCTGCCTTCGTATGCGGCATGCTTGGGCTGGGACTGTACTCGGCGGCATATGTTTCCGAGATCGTGCGCGGTGCGATCCAGTCTGTCGATCGCGGTCAGATGGAGGCCGCGCGTTCGATCGGCATGTCGTCGGGACAGGCCATGCGGGCCGTGATCCTGCCGCAGGCGATCGTGCGGATGATTCCGCCGCTCGGCAACGAGTTCATCGCGCTGATCAAGAATTCGGCGCTGGTCTCGCTGTTGACGATCGACGACCTGATGCACGAAGGACAGAAGATCATCAGCGTCTCGTACCGGTCGCTCGAGGTGTACCTGGCGATTGCGCTGGTGTATCTCGTATTGACCCAGGCGACGAATTACGCGCTGCATCGCGTCGAACGTCGTCTGCGTGCAGGAGGCATGGTGCAATGACCGACACGACTCAACCCATCGTCCAGATTCGCGGACTCACCAAATCGTTCGGCTCGCATGTCGTGTTGAACGGCATCGACTTCGACATTCAGCCGCAGCAGGTCGTCGTCGTGATCGGGCCGAGCGGCTCGGGCAAGAGCACATTCCTGCGCTGCTGCAACGGCCTGGAGCAAGCGGAAGGCGGCACGATCGATATTTGCGGCCATCGCCTGGTGGATCACGGCGCGATGCTCAAGGAACGTCCGCTCAACTCGCTGCGAACGGAAGTCGGCATGGTGTTCCAGTCGTTCAATCTGTTCCCTCATCTTTCCGTGCTGCATAACATCACCGTCGGTCCGCGCATGCTGCGAGGCACGCCGAAGGCCGAGGCCGAAGCGCAGGCTCTTGCGTTGCTGGAAAAGGTGGGGCTCGCGCACAAGGCTTCTGTGATGCCGGCGAGCCTGTCGGGCGGGCAGAAGCAGCGTGTTGCCATCGCCCGCGCGCTTGCGATGCAACCGCGCGTGATGCTGTTCGACGAACCGACCTCTGCACTAGACCCGGAACTCGTCGGCGAAGTGCTTCAGGTGATGAAGCTGCTTGCGAGCGAAGGCATGACGATGGTGGTGGTGACGCACGAAATGGGCTTTGCCAAGGAAGTCGCCGATGTAGTCGTCGTCATGGATGGCGGCGTGATCGTCGAGGCCGGGCCGCCGTCGATGATTTTCTCGGCGCCATCTCAACCGCGCACGCGCGCATTTCTGCAGGCGGTATTGTCGCGTTCATGAGAGTTCTATTTGACCAGAACGTATGGCACGGCCGGTCCGACAGCCGGGAGCCCGGCGACACCCGGCGAGTGTTCAACCAGATTCTTCCTTTCGCGAACGGCGCGCGAGTCGACGAAGCGCCCGTCATCATCGGCTTCTGTTCCGATGAGGGCGTGCGTCGCAACCAGGGCCGGGTCGGTGCGGAGCACGGCCCGAAGCAATTGCGAGCCGCGCTCGCGGGCTTCCCGGCGAAGGCATCGGTGCCAGTATTCGATGCGGGCGACGTGGTCTGCGAAGACGGAAACCTCGAAGCGGCGCAAGTCGCCTTGGGACGCATCGTAAGCGACGTCCTCGCGTGCGGCGGACGGCCGATCGTGTTCGGCGGCGGCCATGAAGTGGCATGGGCAACCTACAGCGGACTTCGCGAGCACCTGGGCACCACGAACGAGCGCCGCCTCATGATTCTGAACTTCGATGCGCATTTCGATTTGCGCCAGTCGCGCCCGGCGAGCTCGGGCACGCCGTTCGATCAGATCGCCTGCGATTGCGCCGCGCGCGGCATCCCGTTCGACTATGTGTGTTTCGGCGTCAGCGACCTGGCGAACACGGCGGCGCTCTTCGAGCGTGCGAGCGAACTCGGCGTGCGTTACGTGCTCGACGCGGATATGCAGGAATCTCAACTCGCGAAACGGCTGGACGAACTGGAGCGCATGATCGACGCGGTGGACGACGTTTATCTGACCATCGATCTGGACGTGCTTCCTGGCGCGGCGGCCCCCGGCGTGTCAGCGCCCGCCGTGCTGGGCGTGCCGCTGTCCGTGGTGGAAGCGATGGTGAGGCGCGTGCGCGCCTCGGGAAAACTGCGTGCCGCTGATCTTGCCGAACTCAACCCCGCCTTCGATCAGGACAGACGCACTGCTCTTGCCGCGGCACGGCTCGCGCATCGTTTGTTATAGAGCGCAGTTCACCTCGCCGCTGCCGACGATTTGCGCCTACAGGAGATGCTAAATCGCACTTAGCACGAGTCGTTCAAGGAGCTAAGAAACACCGGGCGGCTTCGAAAGCGAGGTGCAACACTTGTCTCGTATAAGCTGTGGCAATGCCCGACAAAACTTCGTACGGGCAGCTTCAGCCTGAAGAACGCCTCGCAATAGCAAGCCTACGACCGCAGGATGTGAGCACCAAGAGCCGTGGCCCTGATATTCGCGCGCTCGCCAGCCACCATCATTCGTGAACAGACACAAAATAGCTCAGTCACTGGCTATGCTTCAGTGCCGGCTGCAGCGCTGAGAAGCGATCGCCGCAGTGCGGGCCGCATAATGGGCCGATTCGAGGCTGTCGTGCTCGAAAATCCGCGGTGATCAGGCAGTAGCGGCATGTTTTAATTACATCCTTGATTGTTGGCGGTCTTAACGCATGTTTTGCCGCTTGAACTTTTGTACACGCCCTTGCCGTTCTTGGTCTTTGCCTCCCCACCCTTGCTGGTCTGCGTTGTGCTTACACCAGCCGAATTTTTATCGGATTTCCAGGCGCTGCCGCTGTTGGCGTTGTAGCCACCTGCTTCCTGACCGTTGTTGCAAGCCGTGCGGCCTGTGGCCGTTGTCCTGCAATCCGCGATGGCATTTGAAGACAACCCCACGCATATCAGTATCAAAAGAATTTTCATGGGTGCCTCCCGGAAGATGATCGACAAGAGACCTTTGCATTGGTCTCGTGCGCAGTATTAATGGTAGTCCATCGCCAGGGATTCGTTGGGAGATTGCGACGCGCATTTGTACTCGGCTGCTTAACCATTTTCACGCGCGCTGACGCAGCGGCACTCGTGGCCGCTTCCAATGCGAAGACTTCCGCGAACGAAGTAGCGCCAATCGTTCTCATGGTCGACGACGACGTTGCAGTGTAGCGACGCTCGGATCGACTCCGAAAGTCACCACCTGATCCAGGCGCGATCTTGTGCGCCCTAGTTCCGACACGATTGTCGTCGCGCAGAAGCGACCAGACGACCTATAGTTGAGACTCCCTACCACCCCGGGTTTCGTAGGCAATCGAAGAAGTATGTGGACGTGATGAACGCGTCGGGAATCGATCAGGTCGACTCGCGCCGACACTCGCACTACCGCAAATCGCCAGTCTGAGAGGCAGGCGGCCGCGATGGCAAGACTCAACGACAGGAGTGGAGCAGTCGCATCCCGGACGCGGTGGTTGTCAATGCTATCTAAGTCGTCGTGATCGAGACGCTGGTTTGCGGCTGTCCTCACGGTTTGCATGCAGTATGCTTGAACGGTCGAGGATCCGACGACCAAGCCGACGCGTACGGTGCCGACCGGCACAATAACAACTGAACAAAGGAGAAGTTTAATGACGGAACTGGCCGTAGCGATATTAGCGGGACTCGGCGCATATCTTGGTAGTGTCTACGCATTATCAAAACGACATTCGGGACCGACGGCACCGGATGCAACTGCACAGGCATACCGGGACGCAATCGACGCACTGGTAGGTCTTCGTCGCGCGTATTTGAGTGTGCACAGCGGCATGAACAGCAGCGAGCCGATCGCGAACGATATCAAGATCGGCGTCGATCGCGCCTACGAACGTGTCGACAGCATCAAGGCGAGCACCGTCTTCCTGCTCTCGCAGGCAGACTTCGAAGCGATTGATGTGGCGCTAGAGGCGTTCGACGCAGGCGACTCGCAATTGTGGTTTGAGGCGGCTGACAAGGCGATCGAGGTGTTACAGAGGTCAGCCTTTCGGCTGTTCCCATCTCGCTAACGCGACCGGCACAGGACCGAGCGCGGCCGCTCGACTGTAGCTCGCGTGCTGCACACTGGGCGGCGCAGTAGTAAATGGCACAAATTCTACGACCTTGTTCGCCTCGCGAAAATCGCTATTCGAACGCAGATACGATCGACGTTCACGCTGAGTGATCGTCGACCCGAACCACCACTATTATTACGCGGTTTCAACTTCTCCCGATTCGAAGCCCGTGGCATTCATCGTGCCCTGATCCCTGATCATCGCGTTCATCTCTCTTGCGCCGTTACGCACCGCCGCTTAAAAAATACTGTCTTGTGCGGCGCCTCCGGTTTTTTTGGACACAGATTTGGGGTAAAAGTGTGTCTGGAAACGGAGTTGAACATGCTGAAGAAGTCGAATGTCACTGAGGTTGTGCCGGGGG
>NZ_FCOG02000511.1 GCF_001544975.2 Caballeronia arationis
ATGGCGCTGCCGCATCCGTACGGCCGCCTGCAGTTCGGCGCCGACCTCGACCTGCACTTCCGCACGCTGATCG
This sequence comes from Caballeronia arationis, assembly GCF_001544975.2. Classification (GTDB taxonomy): domain Bacteria; phylum Pseudomonadota; class Gammaproteobacteria; order Burkholderiales; family Burkholderiaceae; genus Caballeronia; species Caballeronia arationis. The sequence goes on from NZ_FCOG02000511.1 coordinate 74, forward strand.
GCGCGGGCAGCAACCCGAACGTGGCTGCGGTCGTCGTGATCGGCATCGAGGAAGGCTGGACCAAGCGCGTCGTCGACGGCATCGCGAAGTCGGGCAAGCCGGTGATGGGCTTCGGCATCGAACTGCACGGCGATCACGACACGATCATGCGCGCCTCCAAAGCTGCCAAGGAGATGGTGCAATACGCGACCTCGCTCGACCGCGAAGAATGTCCGCTGAGCGACCTGTGGGTCTCGACGAAATGCGGCGAGTCGGACACGACCTCCGGCTGCGGCGCGAACCCGACCGTCGGCAATGCGTTCGACAAGCTGTATGGACACGGCACGACGCTCGTGTTCGGTGAGACCTCGGAACTTACGGGCGGCGAACAGATCGTCGCGGCCCGCTGCGCGAACGACGCCGTGCGGGAGCGCTTCAACTTCATGTTCGACCGCTATCAGGACATGATCAACCGCTGGAAGACCGACGACCTGTCGGAATCGCAGCCGACCAAGGGCAACATCGCGGGCGGCCTGACGACGATTGAAGAGAAGGCGCTGGGCAACATCCAGAAGATCGGCAAGAAGTGCATGGTCGATGGCGTGCTCGACAAGGCCGAAACTCCGACGCACCCGGGCCTGTGGTTCATGGACTCGTCATCGGCGGCGGCCGAGATGGTGACGCTGTGCGCGGCATCGGGCTTCGCGGTGCACTTCTTCCCGACCGGTCAGGGCAATGTGATCGGCAATGCGCTCGTGCCGGTCATCAAGATTTGCGCGAACCCGCGTACGGTGCGCACGATGAGCGAACATATCGACGTCGACGTCTCGGGCATCCTGCAGCGCGAACAGAATCTCGACCAGTCCGGCGACCG
>NZ_FCOG02000060.1 GCF_001544975.2 Caballeronia arationis
CGACAGAAATCGCGCTTTATCATGCACTTGGAAAACTACCCGAGCCTCCGTCGACCCACAGTTTTTACTGACGAACCTTTTTTTGCCTCATCGGATTGATCGCCGTTTTGCGAAAGTTCTTCTCCATTGATACGCTCGGTGGTCACCACGAGTTTCCTGGCCGACTGGGCGCGGTTTGCGGCAGGCAGGCAAAAACTACGATTTCTACGAAACCCCACCCTCCGTGAACGCCGCTGCTGCATACCACTCAAACGCCTTCAATCCCAGCACCCGGAGACCGCCCATGAAACTACCCGCCATCGCGCTCGGCCTGCTCGCCCTGACTGCCCTCGCCCACGCGGACGAACCGGCAAGTCAATGGCGCTTCACTGAAACCACGTTGTTCGACCTGATCCAGAACAACTACAACATCGTGGCGGTCACAAGCGGCACGGCGCGCAATGGAGCATCGGCGGAAGACACGTTCTTCCTCCAGAAGACCAACAGCGTCTTCAAGTGCTTCGAGTCCCGCGACGCCAACGCAAGCGCGAAACGCGCATCGGGCGCCGTCGAGTGCTACGAACTGACCAAGCCCGGTGCGACCGCATCTGCAAAGTAATAGACAGCGCGAACGAGTGTCCGCGCTGCGCAAATGAACCTCAAGCCAACCTTAATTATCGTCGGAGCGCACCGGCGGCCGCTCGTGCGGATCGGGCTCCGCCTTGTCGGCGTCGGGTTTGTCGACTTCCGTGTTGGGTGACGCTTTGGGCGTCGCCGCCGGCGGCGGCTGATTCGGCCGGGCAGGCTGCCCGGCCGGTTGGGTAGTCGAGGCTGTGGGCATCACGTTCTCCCGATGGCTGGGGACATTCCCCGCCACCAAGTTAGCACCGAACGCGTAAGTCAACACGCGCGAATTTCAGCCGACGTCCGGTTCGCCCTCGCCCGGCTTTTTGCCGGGCTTGTCGTTCGGCCCTTGCTGCCTGGCGTCGTCGTCCCGCTCGGGCAGCTTGCTCTTTTCGTTGTCGCTGTGTTCGGCGGGCTGCACGTCCCCGGCCTGCTTCGTATCGTTCGTCATGATTTTCTCCTCCTCTTCCGATGGATTACGGAACCGTCAGCAAGCGGCGGGCCCGCCCGTCGCTTGGCGGCCATCGTCGCTTTTGGCTACCATGAAAGTATCGCGAACAGTTGGACAGCCGCCATGATTGCATTGACGAAAACCTGCGCGACGTACGCGCATAAAGTGCTCGTGGCGGGCAGCGCAATCCTGATCGTTGCCATCGCGGGCTGCACGATCACACCGCCGCCGAAATCGGTGGAGAGCCGCCCCCCGGAAGCCGTCGCCAGCGGGACGCTCGATCAGTACAAGGCGCGCGTCGCCCAGCGCATCTTCGAGCGCAATCCGTCGCTCGTGCTCAAGGGCACACCGCAGGCGATGCTGCGCTCGTTCGTCGTGGTCACCTTTAAAGTCGATCGCGGTGGGCGTGTCGTGGAGTCGTCGGTCTATCGCACGAATGGCGACGACGAAGCCGAAGCCACCGCGCTCGCCTCGCTGCGCCGCTCGTCGCCGCTGCCCGCGCCCCCGCCGCGTCTGCTCAACGGCAACGGCACGCTGGAACTGTTCGAAGGCTGGATGTTCAACGACAACGGACAATTCCAGTTACAGACGTCGCACTCGCCGCAAGCAACGACCATCGACTGAGGCAATCGCGCATGCCGACCCGGTTGCCCCGGCACGCGCACGGTCGTTATAATTTTCGACACCCTTCGCCGGACACCCGTCCGGCACGGCCTTCGCCGCATGCCCATCCGCATGCGGTTCGAAGCCGACCTACGGCCCGCGCGTTACGCATGTCGCGGCGCCCGGAACGCAGGCGCGTTGCTCGTTTGCTCGCCTCCCCGTCATCCGCGCATCGGCAAAGCACCGAAGCACCCCAAAAAAAGACCGCAGCCCCGCGGCAACACCTCAGCACAACGTCTACGGAGACTCCATGTCCTCAGCATCGCTTTCCGCCGCCGAGCCCAACGACGGAAAAAACAGCGCGTCGCGCGTGATTTTCGCGAGCTTCATCGGCACCGCCATCGAGTTTTACGACTTCTACGTCTACGCCACCGCCGCCGCGCTCGTCATCGGCCCGGTGTTCTTTCCGCATGGCGATCCGGCGGCCCAGGCGCTCTCGGCGTTCGTGACGTTCGGCATCGCGTTCATCGCGCGGCCCATCGGCTCGTTCATCTTCGGCCACTTCGGCGACCGCATCGGCCGCAAATCGACGCTCGTCGCCTCGCTGCTGGTGATGGGCCTCTCGACGACGCTGATCGGCTTCGTCCCCGGCTACGATTCCATCGGCGCCGCGGCGCCCGTGCTGCTCTGCATCCTGCGCTTCGGGCAGGGTATCGGCCTTGGCGGCGAATGGGGCGGCGCGGCGCTTCTCGCGACCGAATACGCGCCGCCCGGCAAGCGCGGCTGGTTCGGCATGTTCCCGCAACTCGGGCCGTCGATCGGCTTTCTCGCGTCGAACGGCCTGTTCTTCGGCCTCGCGCTCTCGCTCTCCGACGAGCAGTTCCGCAGCTGGGGCTGGCGCGTGCCGTTCATCGTGAGCGCGGTGCTCGTCGCGCTGGGGCTCTACGTGCGCCTGAAGATCGCGGAGACGCCGGCGTTTCGCGCGGCCGTCGAGCGTCACGAGCGCGTGCGCGTGCCGATCGCCACGCTGCTCGGCCAATACCTCGCGCCGACGCTCCTCGGCGCGCTCGCGATGGTCGTCTGCTACACGCTCTTCTATATCTCGACGGTCTTTTCGCTGTCGTACGGCGTATCGACACTGCACTTTTCGCGCGAGAAGTTTCTGGGCCTGCTCTGCTTCGCGGTGATCTTCATGGCCATCGCGACGCCGATCTCCGCGCGCGCCAGCGACCGCTTCGGACGCCGGCCGGTGCTGATCGTCGGCTGCATCGCGGCGATCCTGTCGGGCTTCACGATGGCGCCGCTCCTCGGCAGCGGCAACACGTTCGCCGTGGCGCTTTTCCTCACGCTCGAACTGTTCCTGATGGGCGTGACGTTCGCACCGATGGGCGCGCTCCTGCCCGAACTCTTCCCGACGAGCGTGCGCTACACCGGCGCGGGCGTCGCCTATAACCTCGGGGGAATTCTCGGCGCGTCGGTGGCGCCATACATCGCGCAACTGCTCGCGAACCGCGGCGGGCTCGCGTGGGTCGGCGGATATGTGTCGGTGGCGGCGGCGGTAAGTCTCGTCGGCGTGCTGTGCATGAGCGAGACACGCGACATTCGTCTCAGCTGAGCGCGCGAAGACGCTTCCGGCGCTGCGGCGTCAGCCGTCGCGCCGGTTGGTCACATGCGCAGGCACCGGCTGACCCTGGGTAGCCTTGGGAACGGCCACGCGGCGCAGATCCTTGCGATCGCGCCAGAACCGGGCGAGCAACATCAGACTGCCGATGGCGAGAGCGTCGGCACCCAGCCCCGCGAGCCACGCAAAGTGGCCGGAAGGAATCACGCGCAGGGCCGTGTCGAGCGCGAGCGACACGCCGGTTCCCGCGATGAAGCACACGAGCCCCTGCGTGCCGATCGTCACGACGCTCGGCAGGCTGCGCGCAAGCGAGCCGATCCAGCCGGCATGCACCGCCCGCGCGACAACCCACGCGAACGCGCCGAAGCTCACGATGCGCAGTGACGCCAGGTTCTGTTTCATATAGCCCGGCGGCGGCGCGCTTTCGATGAAAAGCTTGGCGAACGCGAATCCCAGCACGACGCCGATCGCAATGCGCGTAAGCCAGCGCGCCGTGGCGCTCGCGTGGAATTCGTCGCTGATCGGCTGGGTTCGGCCGAGGATGCCCGCGACGAACATCAGTTGCCAGGCGAACGGGTTGAACGACCAGCCGTCGGCGTAGGCGGAAGGCAGGAATTGCGCGAGTTGTGTCGCGAACAGCCAGACGCCGAGGCTGCCGAACAGCACGAGTACAGGCTTTCTGGCCGCGAGCGGCACGACCGCCGGCACGGCTAGCGCAAAAAAAGCGTACATCGGCAATACCGCCGACAAATACGGCTGATTGCGCAGCATCGCAATACCGGCAACAAGTCCGAGCGGTCGTTCGAGAAACGTGGGCCACTCGGTATATTCGACCATCGGTGAATCGATGCGAAGCCACATCAGAAGTGCGCCAGACAGGAGCATCAACGCGGCGGTAAAGAGATACGCGCGGTATATCTCGAAACTGCGCCAGAAAAAGCGCCGCCGCGCGGCCGACCCGCTGCGCCGCGATTCGAGCGCGGTATAGGCCGCCGCCGATGCATAACCGCCGAGGAATACGAAGACCTCAGCGGAATCGCAGAACGCGTATTTATGCAGCGTGAAATTGGACACCACGCTTCCCGATATGTGATCGACAGCAATGACGAGCAGGACAATTCCTCGAAAGAAATCGACTTCCAGTGAGCGCCCGGTCAAAGATGTCATCGGTGAAAGCTCCGCGTCCGCCAGCCCGCGCCCCAGAGAGGAGCGCCGGACTTGTACGGGTTTGTACGAAGCTAGGGGAAAAGATTCCCCGAATCAAGATTTATTTGATTGGGTCCGAAACAAAGGTCGCGAGTATGGCGGGGAAATGGCTTTTTGGTCGGATTTGCGTCCGGCAGGCGCGCGCATATACTGAAATTAATCGGCGGGATAATACGGGACTGCCGCGAACGCTCGTCAAGGAGCCGGGAAATGCGCATTCATCTGCAAAGCTCGCATCTCGTCGCGATTATCGCCATCGCATTGTTCACGGCCCTGATGCTCGCCATCCGGTTTCGACCGAAAAGCTGGCGCGGCGTACTTTGCGAAGCACTGATCGCGAATCTCGGCGCAATTGCCGCCGTAGTTGCTTTCGAAGTTCTGACGGCGTGAGTTAATCCAGGTTCGAATATTAATTCAAGTCGCTTTCAATCGCTGCGCTGGGTTGAAGCGCGGGATTCGATGATCGTCGCAAGAAGCGCAAAGTGCGGCGTGGACCGTCTCCTCTCCGCTCCCGCCTCCCCGACGGGAGCGTTTTTCAAGGCGCGTGGCGCAAGCCCCGCGCCCTTTCTTTTGCCTGCTTCCCCGCGATTTTCCGCACCGCCCGCGCACCGAACACCCTTGATTTTCGAGATGCCTCGCTATAATCGACGCTTTGCCGGCGGCCATCAGCATGATTCGCGCGCTTCGCTCCCTTCGGGTCGCCACAGTCCGGCGCACACGCAGCATCTGGCGCCGTTATGGCATTTTCTGGCTGGGCGCGATCGCGGTCGGCCTCGTCGCTGTGCTCTACGCGCGGCTGATCGACTGGGGTTATAGCCAGTTTCTCCAAGCCCAGCGCGAACATGTGTGGCTGCCGCTCATTGTGACGCCCGCCATCTCCGCGCTCTGCGTCTGGCTCACGCGCAAGTTCTTCCGCGGCGCCGAAGGCAGCGGCATTCCGCAGGTGATCGCCGTGCTGAACGGATCGACCTCCGCATTGGGCGCGCGTTTGCTCACCTTCCGCATTCTCGTCGGGAAGATCCTCGTCTCGTTTCTTGCGATTCTCGGCGGCTTCACGATCGGCCGAGAAGGGCCGACCGTGCAGGTCGGCGCCGTGCTGATGTTCAACCTGCGTCGCCTCTATCCGCGCTCCAGTTCGGTCATCGAGCGGCAACTGGTGCTCGCGGGCGCGGCGGCGGGCTTGTCGGCGGCGTTCAACACCCCGCTCGCGGGCATCGTCTTCGCGATCGAGGAGCTCACGCGCAGCTTTTCCGTGCGCACGAGCGGCGTGCTGATCACGGGCATCATCCTCGCCGGCATCGTAGCGCTCGGCCTGAACGGCAACTACACGTACTTCGGCACGATCGACATCGGCCAGCACTTCCCCGATCTGCTCGCGGTGGCCGTCGTACTGACGGCGGTCGTCACGGGAATCGCGGGCGGCGTGTTCGGCTGGCTGCTGCTCAACACCGCGAAGTGGATTCCGGCGCCGCTGCGCAAGCTGCATACAGCGCAGCCGGTCGCATTCGCGGCGCTCTGCGGACTGGTGATCGCGGTGGTCGGCATCGTTTCGGGCGGCACGACGTTCGGCAGCGGCTACTCCGAAGCGCGCGGCCTGCTCGAAGGGCACACGCAGCTTTCGATGTTCTATCCGCTCCTCAAGTTCGTCTCGATGGTCGGCTCCTATCTGCCGGGCATTCCGGGCGGCATCTTCGCGCCGTCGCTGTCGATCGGCGCGGGCTTCGGCAACGTGCTGCACATGATCTTCGACCACATGCAGTTGCAGATGCTGATCGCGCTCGCGATGGTCGGCTATCTCGCGGCCGTCACGCAGTCGCCGATCACCGCCTTCGTGATCGTGATGGAGATGGTCAACGGACACGCGCTCGTGATCTCGCTGATGGCGACCGCGCTGATCTCGAGCCGCGTGGCGGCGTTATTCGCGCCACCGCTCTACGAGGCACTTTCCGAGCGCTACATGGGACACATGCCGCAGCCCGCGCCCGCGCCTTCGCCCGAAGTGCCCGAGCCGCTCGTGAAGGAAGAAGACGAGGACGAGGCGCCGCAGAAGTAAGCCGCCCGCGGGGCCGCCTCGCGCGCAAGTTCAGTAGATGTAGACGCTCGCCGCCGGCCGATAGTAGTAAGGATGCGCCGGCACGACGATGCACCCAGCCAGCATCGTCGCGAGCATCGCGATCAGGATGATTCGTTTCATCGCGATGCTCCGTCTCAGGCCCAGTGGCCCGGCACCCAGTGCCATTGCGCGCCTCGCGCTGCCCAGTGCCCTTCCATCCAGCGATAGCCCACGCGCACTGGCTGCCAATGCCCGGGCGCCCACACGTACTGGCCGCGAGCCCAGCGCCAGTGGCCGCGATCCCACACGTAACCCGCACGCGCGGGCGGCACCGGTTCGTAGCGTATGGCGGGCGGCGCGCTCGGCGCGACGACCACGACCTGAGCCGAAGCGCTCGCGACAGCGACGGCGCCCGCAGCGACGATCGCGCCCTGAGCGAGCAAAAGACGAAGGGAAATTCTCATGATGGCCTAACGATGAAGTGTCGATGCCGGTTCAATGCGCGAGCCGCGCGATCGGCCGACATCGGCCGTGTTACGAGGCGGCCGAATGTGCAACGGAATATTGACGAAAGACCAGACGATTGCGGACATGTCCGCGCAAACGTTGACGTAGAAAAGCAAAAAGCCAGGATCGCCCGATCCTGGCTCATCTTTTCCCGATGCGCGTGAGCGGCATTGCGCGCGCGAGGGCACGCGCCGCTTGCGCGACGAAACGTCTTAGGCCTGCGGAATTTCGATCTTCACTTCCAGCACTTCGAGATCGTCCTGACGTTCGAGACTCACGCGAATGTCGTCGTTGGAAATCTTCACGTACTTGGAAATCACGGCAACGAGTTCCCGTTGCAACGCCGGCAGATAATCGGCGGCGGCTTTGCCACCCGCGCGTTCGTGCGCAATGATCAACTGCAGGCGTTCCTTCGCCACCGAAGCGGACTTCTTTTTCTCGCCCAGCAAAAACGAAAGAATCGACATTGCGTCCCCTTACTTGGTGCCGAAGATGCGTTGCAGCAGACCTGGCTTCTGATAGTCGATGAAACGCAGCGCCTTGTCCTCGCCGAGGAAACGCGACACGATGTCCTTGTACGACTCTGCGACGTCGGTACCATCGAGGTGCACCGCGGGCAGACCCTGGTTCGACGCATGCAGCACGGCTTCCGATTCCGGAATAACGCCGATCAGCTCGATCCGCAGGATCTCCTGAATGTCGTTGAGCGACAGCATTTCGCCTTCGCTCACCCGCTTCGGGTTGTAGCGCGTGATCAGCAGATGTTCCTTGATGGGCTCCTTGCCCTCGATCGCACGCTTCGTCTTCGACGACAGAATGCCGAGAATGCGGTCCGAGTCCCGCACCGACGACACTTCCGGATTCGTCACGATCAACGCTTCGTCGGCGAAGTGCATCGCGAGCAACGCGCCCGATTCGATGCCAGCCGGCGAATCGCACACGATGAATTCGAAGTCCATCGCGATCAGGTCGTTGATCACCTTTTCCACGCCCTCCATCGTGAGCGCGTCCTTGTCACGGGTTTGGGACGCCGGCAGGACGAAAAGGTTCTCGCATTTCTTGTCCTTGATGAGCGCCTGGTTCAGGTTCGCCTCACCCTGGATCACGTTGATCAGGTCGTACACCACGCGACGCTCGCAGCCCATGATGAGATCGAGGTTGCGCAGACCGACGTCGAAGTCGATCACGGCCGTCTTGTGGCCGCGCAATGCGAGCCCCGATGCGAAGCTCGCGCTGGTGGTCGTCTTGCCGACGCCGCCCTTCCCCGATGTCACCACAATGATTTTTGCCATACATGTACCTTGTGTTCGTCAAATAAGTCCGGCTGGCGGTTCGTCGAGCGCGCGCTTTGCGTCGCGCTCGAACGCTTGTCTCGGATGAGTCAGGTGAGCCGCAGCGGTTCGATCATCAGTTTTTCTTCGTCGAGCCAGATCTGCACCGACTTGCCGAGCACGTCGGCGGGCAACGGGTTCTCTGTCGTCCGGTAGATTCCCGCGATCGAGATGAGTTCCGGTTCGAGACAGGTGCAGAAGATCCGCGCGTCGTTGTTGCCGTGCACGCCCGCGAGCGCGCGCCCGCGCAACGGCGCATAGATGTGAATGTTGCCTTCCGCGATCACTTCCGCGCCGTAGGACACGAGCCCCAACACGACCAGATCGCCCTTCGCGTACACCTGCTGGCCGGAACGCAGCGGACGGTCGATGATCGTGGTCGGCGACGGCGTCGCAGGCGGCGGCGTCTTCGCGACGGCGGCTTCGATCACCGCGGCGGCATCGGTGTTCGCACTCGCCACGCCTTCCGAAGGCTTCGGCGCGCCGCGCCGGTCGCGTGCTTCGAGGAGCGGCAGACCGCCGCTAGACGCCCATTCGGCCGCCCACGCCTGCGCGGGCAGCGCCACGACGCCGATCGGCCGCATGCGCACGCTCGCGAGCAACTGCGCGAGTTCGCCGAGCGCAATGCGTTCGGTCGCCGAGGTCTCGGCGAGACGGCGCACGTCGATCGCGACGACATCGTTGGCGAAAAACTCGGGAGTCGCTTCGAAGCGCCGCGTGAGTTCTGTGCGCAGCGCGTCGAGGTCGGTGGTCTTGACGACGAAGAGAAGCGTGTCGACGGAGCCGCTGCGCAGTTCAAAAAAGGGCGTTTTGTTGAGCGACATAGGAACGGCCAAAAATTTTGCGTATTTTACAGGCGCGCGCGCACTCAGCCATATTTTTCGAGACTGGTTTGCGCGATATCGGGCGGCGGGAGTGGCTGCGCCCCGTCAAGGCGACGGCGGAGCGAAAAAGGATAGACGTATCGACGATTCACGCCGTGCCCGGCGCATCTTGCTCTTCGTTGTGCACGTGACGCACGAGCAGCGTTTCCCATTCTTCGGCATGCGCGGGCATCATGCGGCGATCGCCTGTCGGACCGAAACCGAGGCGCTCGTAGAAACGCTTCGCGGTGCGGTTTTCATCGGCGATCCATGCGTAGATTTCCTTCGCGCCTTCGTCCACGAGCCATTCCGACGCTGCGTTCACAAGCAGCTCCCCGCCGCGCAGATGCCGGACCGCAGGCGCGACCCACAGCGAATGAACGAACGCGCGCCGCGTGCCCGCTTCATCGATAAACGCGCCGACGAGCCCCGCCGGATGACCTTCGGTGTAGAGCAGAAACGTGGCAGTGGATAACGAACTCGCGTGATGTGCGGCTGTTTCGTCGAAACTGGATGCCTCGGCGAGAAGCGCGTCCTCGAGTGTCTCGTCGAAGGCGTACGGCGCCTCGCGCAGCGAAGCCGTACGGAGCTCGCGCAGGACAGCGCCCTGATGCGCGGCGATGCGGCGAACGGTCAGTGAAGGACTCATGCGGGCGATTGACTCTCTGGTTCTTTCTGACTATCCGGTAGCTTCAACCGAACGGGCGATCGAGTCAATTTTTTATTTGCACGCGGCGACTCGCGGCGCGCGCATGTTGCGCTGGGCGTGAGGCGCACGGCGAGGCGTGGAGCGCGGACGAGGGCAAGTCGCGTCATGCGCTCACGGCGCCGCGTAGGAGCCGGTGCCGTCGGGCCACGGCGTCAGCAGCTCGAAGCCGTCTTCGGTGACGGCGACCATGTGCTCCCATTGCGCCGAGAGCGAGCGGTCCTTGGTCGTCACCGTCCAGCCATCGCGCGACTGTTGCGTGGCGGCGCGCCCTGCGTTGACCATCGGCTCGATCGTGAAGACGAGGCCCGGCTTGAGACGCAGTCCCGCGCCGCGCTGGCCGTAGTGCAGCACTTGCGGATCCTCGTGATAGACGCGGCCGATGCCGTGTCCGCAATACTCTCGCACGATCGAAAAGCCCTCGCGATGCGCCACCGACTGGATCGCATAACCAACATCGCCGAGCGTCGCGCCGGCGCGCACTTCGCGGATGCCTGCGAGCATCGCCTCGTAGGTCGTGTCGCACAGGCGGCGGGCTTCAGCGCTCGGCGTACCGGCGTAGTACATGCGGCTCGTGTCGCCGAAGTAGCCGTCCTTGATGATCGCGACGTCGATGTTGACGATATCGCCGTCCTTGAGTTCGCGCGGACCGGGAATGCCGTGGCACACGACATGGTTCACCGAGGTGCAGATCGTCTTCGGAAAACCCATGTAGCCGACGTTGGCCGGAATGGCCTTCAGTTCGTCGACGATGAAACGGTTGCAGATCGCGTCGAGTTCATCGGTGGTGACGCCGGGGCGGACATGCTCGCCGATCATCGCGAGCACTTCGGCGGCCATGCGGCCGGAGATGCGCAGCTTTTCGATGTCGGCGGGAGACTTGATAGTGATGGCCATTGGGTCTTGCGGGATGGGTTCGGTCGGCGCGCGCGGCGGATGCTGCAAGCGCGCGTCAGGCGCGGATTGTCGGCGATGATAGCATTGCCCGCCGGGCGCCTGCCCGCGCGGGGTCTGGCCGGCGCTATCGCGCCGGGGAGCGGGCGGCCTTGCCTTGAGCGGGCGTTTACGGTTTATTTGGCGCTTTTATCGTCACTCGACGGAGATCCATGTCCTTGCATCGCCCTGCCGTTTTTGCCATAACTGCCGCCACGATCGCCCTCGCCGCCTGCAGCTCGACCAGCGAGCCGGAATTGCGCGCTTCGAAGCCCGTCATTCATGTTTCGTCGGCGCGAACGGCGTCGGATATTTCGAGTTGCCTCGAACGCATGCTGCCGTCCGTGCAGACGACACGCAACGCCGGATCGACCGAACTTCTCGTCGGGTCCAATGCGTGGCTCGTGACGCTGACGCCTTCGGGGTATGGATCGATCGTCAAGGTGCAGAAGTCCGATGGCGAATACGGCGGGCTGCCGGAGCCGGAATTGAGGTTCGATATCGCGCGATGTACGACTTGAGTTGATTCGCCGGCGCCTCGCACAAAAGGGGCGCAAATCCGCGCACAAAGCAAAAGCCCCGCAAGTCTTTCGATTTGCGGGGCTTTCAGTATCTTGGCGGAAAGGGTGGGATTCGAACCCACGGTACAGCAAAACTGTACACTGGATTTCGAGTCCAGCGCATTCGACCACTCTGCCACCTTTCCGTCTACCGAAGTCTCTCGCTTTCACGTGATTTCGGGCCTTCACCGAGCGGGTCGTTGCTCAGCGAAGAGCAAGATTATAGCGGACTCGATTTCGCTTTCCAAGCCCCATTTTGCATCTTCTCAGAAGATTCAGGCCTTCGACGGCTCCAGCCGCTCGAGCCCACCCATATAGGGACGCAACACGGCCGGCACGGTCACCGATCCATCTGCATTCTGGAAGTTCTCCAGCACCGCGACGAGCGTCCGCCCGACCGCGAGCCCCGAGCCGTTGAGCGTATGCACGAACTCCGGCTTGCCCTGCGCATTACGAAAACGCGCCTGCATCCGCCGCGCCTGGAACGACTCGGTGTTCGAGCAGCTGGAGATTTCGCGATACGTGTTCTGCGCCGGCAGCCACACTTCCAGGTCGAATGTCTTCGATGCCGAGAAGCCCATGTCGCCCGTGCACAGCGTGATCACGCGATACGGCAGTTCCAGCTTCTGCAGGATCGCCTCTGCGTGGCCGACCATCTCGTCGAGCGTCTCATACGATTTTTCCGGCGCCACGATCTGCACCATCTCGACCTTGTCGAACTGGTGCTGGCGGATCAGTCCACGCGTGTCGCGCCCGTATGACCCCGCCTCCGAGCGGAAGCACGGCGAATGCGCGGTCAGCTTCACCGGCAGCGCGTTCGCTTCGAGAATGCCGTCGCGCACCGTGTTCGTCAGCGAAATCTCGGACGTCGAGATCAGGTACTGCGTGACCGTGTTCTCGTCGCCACCCTTTTCGACACGGAACATGTCGTCGGCGAATTTCGGAAGTTGGCCCGTGCCGTACAGAATCTCCGGATTCACGATGTACGGCGTGTATGTCTCGGTGTAGCCGTGCTGTTCCGTGTGCGTGTCGATCATGAACTGCGCGAGCGCGCGATGCAGCCGCGCGATCTGCCCGCGCAGGAGCGTGAAGCGCGCGCCCGACAGCTTCGCGCCGGTTTCGAAATCGAGGCCGAGCGGCGCACCTACGTCGACGTGATCCTTCACTTCGAAGTCGAATGCGCGCGGCGCGCCAAAGCGGCGCACTTCGACGTTCTGCGTTTCGTCGTCGCCGACGGGCACGCTCTCGTGCGGCAGGTTCGGCACGCCGAGCATCAGGTCTTGCAGACGCTTCTGGATATCGTCGAGTTGCGCCGCCGACGCCTTCATCGTGTCGCCGATGCCGCCGACCTCCGCCATCACCGCCGACGTGTCCTCGCCGCGCCCTTTCATCGCGCCGATCTGCTTCGACAGGCTGTTGCGGCGCGCCTGGAGTTCTTCGGTGCGCGTCTGGATTTCGCGGCGCTCGGCTTCGAGCGACGAGAACGCGGCGACGTCGAGGATGTAGCCGCGAACGGCGAGACGTTTCGCGACGCCGTCCAGGTCTTTGCGCAGGAGTTGGATGTCGAGCATGGCGGGGGCTGCTTCTTGAGTAATCGGAACTCGCGATTTTAGCGCACGGCGCGCGGCGGCCGTGTTTCGTCAACGTTTCTTGTCGTCCTTGTGTTCGCGCCGCCAGTGCGCATCCAGTTCGGCGAGACGCGCCATCTTCTCGCCGATCTTGCCTTCCAGACCGCGCGGTGTCGGCTCGTACCAGTGCGGATCGCGCATGCCGTCCGGCAGGTACGTTTCGCCCGCCGCGTATGCGTCGGGCTCGTCGTGCGCGTAGCGATACTCGTGGCCGTAGCCGAGTTCCTTCATCAGCTTGGTCGGCGCGTTGCGCAGATGCACCGGCACGCCGCGCGACTGGTCACGGCCGACGAACCGCCGCGCCTCGTTATAAGCCTTGTAGCCCGCATTCGACTTCGGCGCGACGGCGAGGTAGATGATCGCCTGCCCGAGCGCCAGTTCGCCCTCGGGCGTGCCGAGCCGCTCATAGGTTTCGGCGGCATCGAGCGCGATGCGCCCGGCGCGCGGATCGGCGAGACCGATGTCCTCCCACGCCATGCGCACGATGCGCCGCGCGAGATAGCGCGGGTCCGCGCCGCCGTCGAGCATGCGGCAGAACCAGTAGAGCGCCGCGTCCGGATTGCTGCCGCGCACCGACTTGTGCAGCGCGCTGATCTGGTCGTAGAACGCGTCGCCGCCCTTGTCGAAGCGGCGCAGGTTTTCCGCGAGCGCGCTGCCGAGCAGCGTGCCGTCGATATCCGTCGTCTTCTGCTGGGCCGCCGCGCGCGCGACGATCTCCAGGTTGTTCAGCAGCTTGCGCCCGTCGCCGTCGGCGGAACCGATGATCGCGTCGCGGGCTTCGTCGGTGAACGTGAGCCCGCCGAGTTCGGCCTGCGCGCGGTCCAGCAATTCCTTCAGTTCGTCGGTGTCGAGACTCTTCAGCACGTACACCGCCGCCCGCGACAGCAATGCGCTATTCACCTCGAACGACGGATTCTCGGTCGTCGCGCCGACGAACACGAACAACCCCGACTCGACGTGCGGCAGGAAAGCATCCTGCTGGCTCTTGTTGAAGCGATGCACCTCGTCGACGAACACGAGCGTCTGGTGCCCGTTCGCGCGATGGATCTGCGCGGTCTCGACGGCCTCGCGGATGTCCTTCACGCCCGACAGCACCGCGGAAAGCGAGATGAACTGCGCGTCGAAGGCGTCGGCCATCAGGCGCGCGAGCGTCGTCTTGCCGACGCCCGGCGGGCCCCAGAGGATCATCGAATGCGCCTCGCCCGATTCGAACGCGACGCGCAGCGGCTTGCTGGGCCCGAGCAGGTGCTTCTGGCCGATGACGTCGTCGATGGTGCGGGGACGCAGGCGCTCGGCGAGCGGAACGGTGCCACGATTTTCTTCGAACATGTGCTTGAGTGACGCAGGTTGGACAAAGGCGGCGATAATCTCTCGCTTTTCGGGACAAGGGCGCGGCCGCGAAGCGCCGTGGCACGAACCGGCGGTTCCGCCATGCGCTCCGGCGGTTCGGCCATGCGCACCGCCGAATCGGGTCATTATGACAGCGACGGCGAAACGGCCCCGCCCGCGCCATCGGCAGACAGGTTACACAGAGAACAGATAGGGACGAACACCCATGGGACAAGCAAGCACACCACCTAACGACGCCGCCGGCTCCGCCTACGCGCCCCTCACGCCCGTGCCGCCGGAGCGCCGCGCGTTCGCCACCTCCGACGCCTTCGCGCTCTGGTTCTCGCTCGGCATCGGTCTTCTGGTCGCGCAGGCGGGCGCGCTGCTCGTGCCGGGACTGTCGCTGCCGCATGCGCTCGCGGCGATCGCGATCGGCACGGCGATCGGCGTCGTCCTGCTCGCGCTTGCGGGCGTGGTCGGCACGGACACGGGGCTGGCCGCGATGTCGTCGCTGCGGCCGACGCTCGGCGTGCGCGGCGCTTCGGTGCCGGCGGTGCTGAACGCGGTGCAGCTCGTCGGCTGGGGCTCGTTCGAGATCATCGTGATGCGCGATTCCGCCGATGCGCTCGCGAAGCAATCTTTCGGCCTCTCGATGCCGCTCGTCTGGACGCTCGTCTTCGGCGTGCTGGCGACGCTGCTCGCCATCTCCGGCCCGCTCTCCTTCGTGCGGCGCTTTCTGCGCACCTGGGGCATCTGGCTCCTGCTCGGCGGCGCGGGCTGGCTGACGTGGAACGTGCTCGCGAAACTCGACCTCGGCGCACTGATGAACCGTCCCGGCACGGGCGAGATGGCATTCGGCGCGGGCATCGATCTCGTCGTCGCGATGCCGCTCTCCTGGCTGCCGCTGATCGCCGACTACACGCGCTTCGGGCAGAGCCCGGGCGGCACGTTCCGCGGAACGCTGCTCGGCTACGGCATCGCGAACATCTGGTTCTATGCGCTCGGCGCGATCTACGGGCTGGCGGCGGGCGGCGGCGATGCGCTGTTGACCGTCGCGTTCGCGCAGGCGGGCGGCGGCCTCGCGCTGCTCCTGATCCTGATCGACGAAACCGACAACGCCTTCGCCGACATCCATTCCGCCGCCGTTTCGACCGGTACGTTCTGGGCGCGCGCGAGCGTCCCGATGCTCTCCGCCGCGTTCGGCACGCTTTGCACGCTGGTCGCGCTCATCGTCGAGATGGGCAAGTATCAGAACTTTCTGCTTTTAATCGGCTCGGTGTTCGCGCCGCTCTTCGGCGTCGTGCTGGCGGATCACTTCGTCGTGAGACGGCGCCGCATCGACGCCCCGCTTCTCGCCGACGTCAACGGCCGCTATGGTTTTTCGGGCGGCTGGCACGTGAGCGCGTTCGTCGCTTGGGCGATCGGCATCGCGGCCTATCACGCGATCAACCAGTGGCTGCCGAACCTCGGCGCGACGCTGCCCGCGCTCGTGCTCGGCGCGGTGTGCTATCTGCTGCTGGTGTCGGGCCGGCGCGCGGCGCTGGCCTGATGTCGTAGAGCAACGGGCGCCGCCGGCGCCCGTTTGCTGTCAATGCTCGTCGCGGCGCATCAGGGCGCTGTCGTGCAGGTCACGAATCACGCGCTCCTCGGCGTCCAGATCGAGCGAGCGACTGAGAAGCCAGTACACCCCGCCCGACACGATCAGCCCCACGAGCCACGCGATATCCACGCCGCCGAGCAGCCGCGCGAAATAGCCTTCGAACACGGCCTTCTCGGCGGCCGCGTCGTAGATGAAGAAGAACGGAATCATCGCGACGAAGCCCACCACGTAAGCCACGATGCCGCGCATCTGCCACGCGCCATAGATGCCCTTCGGCGTGAAGAAGTGCGCGATCGCATAGCGGCCGCGGCGCACGAAGAAGTAATCGACGAGATTGACCGCCGTCCACGGCACGAGGAAGTACAGCATCAGCACGAGAAACGTGTTCAGGAGCGCGATGCCATTGCCCTTGATCGCCAGCACGCAGCCGAGCACGACCGCGCTGATCGCGATCACCGATGCCGCGCGCGCCGCGCGTGTCGGTTTGATCCTGCGGATCGAGTCGACGCCGGTAAGGAGCGTCAGCATCGCGCTGTAGGTGTTGAGCGCGATGATCGGCAGAAAGCCCGCCACCGACACGAACACAATCAGGCTGCCGAGCCCCGGCATCACCGACGAGCCGACCTGGTTCAGCGCGACGAGCGCATCCGACGCCTTCAACTCCTGCGCGAGCCACGCGCCGAGCCCGATCATCCAGGTGCCGGAAAGCGCCGCGCCGATGAAGATCGCGGCGATCAGCCTGGTGCGGCTCGTGTTCTTCGGCAGGTAGCGCGAGTAGTCGGAGACGTAGGGCGCGTATGAGATGTTGTAGCTCGCGCCGATGGCGAACTGCGTCGCGAAGGCAATCCAGCTGAAGCCGAGATGCGGCGCACTCGCCACGGCCGCCGACGGCGTGTGGCCCGCGCCGAACAGCAGCGCGATGGACACGAGCGCGTAGAGCGGCAGCGTCGCGATCAGCGCCCACTTGAACGCGCGGTGCATGAGGTCGTGCCCGTAGATCGACAGCAGCGCGCCTGCCGCGATCGCGACCACGGCGACGAGCGTCGCATCGAGGCCGAAGACGCGCTTGAGGCCATCGGTGATCAGCGACACGTTCACGACATTGAACCCGACGAACACGAAAAGCGTCGCGAGAAGCGCGAGGATCACGCCGCGATAGCCGAACTGCGCACGCGACTGGATCATCTGCGGCAATCCCATTTCCGGCCCCTGAGAGCCGTGGAACGCCATGAAGATCGTGCCGAACATGATGCCGAGCGCGCCGGCGAGCGTCGTCCACCCCGCCGACAGGCCCATGCCCGGCCCGACGAAGCCGATCGAGATCGTGAAAAAGTGGAAATTGCCGAGGAACCAGAACGGCCCCTGGCTGGAGAGCCGCGCGTGGCGCTCGCTCTCCGGGATGTAATCGATCGAATGGCTTTCGACTTCGATGGCCGGCCCCGCGTGGGGGCAGGCCGATGACTTCTTCGTTACGCATGAAAAATCGTCTCGCTTTCTCTTTCTAGGATGGGCGCGCGAGGCGCCCGTTACAACAAAACAGCGCTGCTTCAGGCCCGCCGCTCGACGCCCGGCAGCACGCACAGCAATTCGAACGCAAGGTTGGCGCCGAGGAGCGCGGTCGTGCCGAACGGATCGTAAGGCGGCGCGACCTCCACCAGATCCGCGCCGACGATGTTCAGCCCGTGCGCGCCGCGAATGATTTCGAGCGCCTGCGGCACGGTCAGCCCGGCGATCTCGGGCGTCCCCGTTCCCGGCGCGAAAGCCGGATCGATGCCGTCGATGTCGAACGTGATGTACACCGGCCCGTCGCCCATCTGCGCGCGCACTTCCTCCATCAGCGGCGCGAGCGACTTGTTCCAGCACTCCTCCGTCTGCACGACGCGAAAGCCCTGCTCGCGGCACCAGTCGAAGTCGCCGGCCTCGTAGCCCGTGCCGCGCAGGCCGATCTGCACGACGCGCTTGCAATCCAGCAAACCCTCTTCCACCGCGCGGCGAAACGGCGTGCCGTGGGCGATCTTCTCGCCGAACATGGTGTCGTTGACGTCGGCGTGAGCATCGATGTGGATCAATCCGACCTTGCCGTGCTTCTTCGCGATCGCGCGCAGGATCGGCAGCGCGATCGTGTGGTCGCCGCCGAGCGTCAGCGGCTTGCAGTCGTGGGCGAGGATTTCGTCGTAGGCGCGCTCGATGCGGTCGATCGAATCGAGCAGGTTGTACGGATTGATCGCGACGTCGCCGATGTCGGCCACGCGCAGCGAATCGAACGGCGCGGCGCGGGTCGCCATGTTGTATGGGCGCAGCAGCACGGATTCGCTGCGCACTTGGCGCGGGCCGAAACGCGCTCCCGTGCGGTTCGAGGTGCCGAGATCGAACGGCACGCCGACGAAACACGCGTCGAGCCCCGCCGCCGTGTGGACGTGCGGCAGGCGCATCATCGTCGTGATACCGCCGCAGCGCGGCATCTGGTTGCCGGACAGCGGCTGCGGCCGCTCGTCGCGATGGTCCGGCGCGGTGAAATGGGAGTCGAAGTGCTCGGCGGGCGCGAAATGTGAGGATGTATTCATGGCGTTCGATGATTTCCCGTGGAAGGTTTTATCGGTTCACCCTGAATTAATAGACCTTCTCGGCGGAAGTTAAAATGGCGACGAAATTAACTTCACATCGATTTCCATCGATGTATCGGGCGCCCCCATGTTCACGCACCTCTCCGACCTCGATTTGCGGCTCATCCGGGTATTCCTCGCGATCGTCGATGCGGGCGGGATTTCATCCGCGCAGGCGACGCTCAACGTCGGCCAGTCGACCATCAGCACGCAACTCGCGACGCTCGAAACGCGGCTCGGCTATCGCCTGTGCGAGCGCGGACGCGGCGGCTTCGCGCTGACTTCGCGCGGCGAGCAGTTCGTCGAGGCGTGCCGCACGCTGCTCGCCGCCATCGACACCTTCGACATGACCGCGCGCAACGTCGGCAAAAAACTGGTGGGAACGCTCACGCTCGGGATGATCGGCCATACGCCGGTCGCCGCGAGCGCGCGCATCAGCGAGGCGATCGCGCGGTTTCGCGAGCGCGACGAGTCGGTGCGGTTCTCGGTGCTGGTGCGCTCGCCGGGCGAACTGGAGGAATTGCTGCTTGCCGGCAGGATTCAGGTGGCGATCGGCTATTTCTGGCACCGCGTGCCGTCGCTGGAATACACGCAGATCTTTGCCGAAGACCAGTACGCGTACTGCGCGCGGCGTCATCCGCTATTTGAGGAAGCCGGCGAAATCGACCCGGAACGCGCCGCCGATTTCGAATGGGCGTGGCGCAGCTACCCGCTTCCGGAAGCCGACGCGATGTCGCCGCGCAATATCACGGCGGTCGCCGACAATATGGAGGCCGTCGCGATGCTCGTGCTGTCGGGCCATCATCTCGGCTATCTGCCCGAGCACTTCGCGGCGCCGCATGTAAAGGAGGGAGCGCTTCTACCGCTGAACCCGGCGCAGATGCGTTACCGCGTGGCGTTCCAGATGGTCACGCGCGCGCGGCAGCTGAGAAACGACATCGTGGAGGCGTTTATCGAGGACATGAACGTCGGCCACGCGGTCGATGACGAGCCAATCAGCCGTTGATGACGTCCGCGCCCTTCGGCACCGCGAACTTGAACTGATCGGACTTGAGCGGCGGGTTCTTCTGGATGTTCGAAAACGTGAGCAGCGTCACGTTGCCGAAGACGTCGTGCAGTTCCATCGCTTCGAGATTGCCGTCCTTGAAGCCGATGCCAACCGTCTGGAACTGCGTGTCTTTCGCTTTCGGCGTCAGTTCCAGCCAGTCGATGCCGCCCTTCACGCCCGCGTCGCGCAGCGTGAAGTTCTTTTCCAGATCGTTGCTGCCGAAGAGAATCGCCGCCGGACTCGCGCCGAGCGAACCGCCGAGCGGACGCACCGTGACCTGGTTCAGGTCCTTGTCGTAGACGTAAAGCTTGTCGCCGTCTGCCTGGAGCACCTGCGAATACGGCTTCTCATACGACCAGATGAACTTGCCCGGACGCGCAAACATAAACGTGCCGCTCGACGTGCCGCCGCCCTTCGGCGCGGCCGTCTGGCTCGCGGCGCCGGCTTTGGCGGGCGCCTTCACTTCCTTCTGCACGAACGTGCCGCGCGCCGCGTGGACTTGCGACACGAACGCCTTCAACTGCTCGGTACCGCTCGCAAACGCCTGCGACGCGATGAACATCGACGCGCCCGCAAGCACCGCTCCGACTGTCTGCCTGAACCACTTCTGCTGCATCAATTCGTTCTCCAAGGGTGACGCGCTCATTCGGCGTCGCGTGCCGGCGTGAGGATTTCACGGTTGCCATTCGACGACATCGCCGAAACCAGCCCCGAGTTTTCCATCTGTTCGAGCAGCCGTGCCGCGCGGTTGTAGCCGATCCGCAGATGCCGCTGAACGAGCGAAATGGAAGCGCGCCGGTTCTTGATCACGACCTCGACGGCCTGATCGTATAGAGGGTCGGACTCGCCTTCGGCGCCGCCGGTTCCCGCGGCGCCTGCCGCGCCTTCGTCGCCCTCGCCCGCGAGGCCGCCTTCCAGGATGCCTTCGATGTAATTCGGCTCACCCTGCTCCTTGAGCTTGTCGACCACGCGATGCACTTCCTCGTCCGACACGAAAGCGCCGTGCACGCGCACGGGCAGCCCGGAACCCGGCGGCAGATAGAGCATGTCGCCCATGCCGAGCAGCGACTCGGCGCCCTGCTGGTCGAGAATCGTGCGCGAATCGATCTTCGACGACACCTGGAACGCCATGCGCGTCGGCACATTCGCCTTGATGAGGCCTGTGATGACGTCGACGGACGGTCGCTGCGTCGCGAGAATCAGGTGGATGCCAGCCGCGCGCGCCTTCTGCGCGATCCGCGCGATCAGTTCTTCCACCTTCTTGCCGACGACCATCATCAGGTCGGCGAGCTCGTCGATCACGACGACGATGTTCGGCAGGCGCGTGAGCGGTTCCGGCTCGTCGGGCGTGAGGCTGAACGGGTTCGGGATCTTTTCGTCGCGCTTCGCGGCATCGTCGATCTTGTTGTTGAAGCCCGCCAGATTGCGCACGCCCATCTTGCTCATCAGCTTGTAGCGGCGCTCCATTTCGGCGACCGCCCAGTTGAGCGCGTGGCCGGCCTGACGCATGTCGGTGACGACCGGGCACAGCAAGTGAGGAATGCCTTCGTAGACGCTCATTTCGAGCATCTTCGGATCGATCAGGATCATGCGGACCTGGTCGGCGCTCGCCTTGTACAGCAGCGAGAGGATCATCGCGTTGATGCCGACCGACTTGCCCGAACCCGTCGTGCCGGCGACGAGCAAGTGCGGCATCTTCGCGAGATCGGCGCAGACCGGCTTGCCGCCGATGTCCTTGCCGAGGCCCATCGTGAGCGGCGACGCAGCATCGGCGTAGACCTCGGAACCGAGGATTTCCGAGAGCCGGACCGTCTGACGGCGCTGGTTTGGCAATTCGAGCGCCATGTAGTTCTTGCCCGGAATCGTCTCGACGACGCGAATCGACACCAGCGACAGCGAGCGCGCCAGGTCCTTCGCGAGGCCGACGATCTGGCTGCCCTTCACGCCCGTCGCGGGCTCGATCTCATAGCGCGTGACGACCGGCCCCGGATACGCCGCGACCACGCTCACCTCGACGCCGAAGTCCTTCAGCTTCTTTTCGATCAGGCGCGAGGTGAATTCGAGCGTATCCGAGGAAATGGTTTCCTTCACTTCGGGCGCGGCATCGAGCAGCGCGATGGGCGGCAACGTGGAATCGCCCGGCAGGTCCTTGAAAAGCGGCACCTGCTTTTCGCGCTCGACGCGCTCCGACTTCGCGGGCGTCGCGACCGGCGGCACGATCATCACCGGCTCGTGATCCTCGATCTTCACGCGGCTTTTCACGACCTTGCCTTCGCGCGTCGACGCCGCTTCCTCGCCGAGCTTGCGGTCGCGGCCCTCCTCGCGGCGCACGCGCGCGCCGGTGATCGCTGACATGATGCCGTCGCCGACCTTCTCGCAGACCGAAAGCCACGAGAAGCAGAAATACAGCGACAAACCGATCGCCAGCGCGATCAGCAGGAAGAGCGTCGCGCCGGTGAAACCGAACGCGTGCATCATGTTTTCCGCGATCGCCTCGCCGACCACGCCGCCCGGCGCGCGCGGCAGCTGCACTTTCAGCGACCACATCCGCAGCGCTTCGATGCCGTCGCTCGCGAGCAGCACGAGCACGAACGCGAAGGCTTCGGCGAGCCAGGTGCGGTCTTTTTTCCCGTCGTTTTCGGCGTGCGCCTCGGGCTGCGTGATGCGCCGGTAGTTCGCGATGATGCGCCGCGCGAGCAGCACGATCAGCCAGTAGGACGAGAGGCCGAAGAGCAGCAGCAGGATGTCGGACGTCCACGCGCCGACGCGGCCCGCCCAGTTGCCGATGTGATCGACGGTCGCGGCATGCGTCCAGCTCGGATCGCGCCGGCTGTAGCTCACGAGCGCCATCAGCAGGAACAGCCCGAGCGCGACCTGGAGAATCCAGCGAATTTCGGTGAAGAGGCGCGACATGCGGTGCGGCAATGCCTGCGCGCTCGCAGAATAGGTAGCTTTTGCCATTGATCCGTGAGGCTTTTTTCACGGCCTCGCGTCAACAGGCGCGGGCCGAATGTGTCGGTCGCCCATTGTAAACGCTGCATTGCGGCGAGCGGTCAAAAAGGCCCCCACGTTTCATCCTGTAACACGCCTGAAAGCCCCGCGCGCGCTATCGGCGCCATTGAAAGGTTCACTCGGTGAGCCTTCTTGCGGACCTTTATAATGGCGTCTTTGCGCCCAACTAGGGTTCATCGACCGGTTTTGCGCCGGCGCCAACGCGCGACATTCCCGCCGCTCGGCACCGAAGTTGCATCCCTTCGATCCAACCATCAACAACGGAATTGCTCTCATGTCCTCGCCCAAACACGCCAAAGTGCTGATTCTCGGTTCCGGTCCCGCTGGCTATTCCGCCGCCGTCTACGCGGCGCGGGCCAATCTGTCGCCGCTGCTCGTCACCGGTCTCGCGCAGGGCGGCCAGCTGATGACCACCACCGATGTCGAAAACTGGCCCGGCGATCCGATGGGCGTCCAGGGCCCCGAGCTCATGCAGCGCCTGCAGGAACACGCCGAGCGCTTCAACACGGAAATCGTGTTCGACCACATCCATACGGCGAAGCTCAACGAGCGTCCGCTGCGGCTGATCGGTGATTCGGGCGAGTACACCTGCGATTCGCTGATCATCGCGACGGGCGCGTCGGCGCAGTATCTCGGCGTGCCGTCGGAAGAACTCTTCATGGGCAAGGGCGTGTCCGCCTGCGCGACCTGCGACGGCTTCTTCTACAAGAACGGCGAAGTGGCCGTGATCGGCGGCGGCAATACGGCCGTCGAGGAAGCGCTCTATCTTGCGGGCATCGCGAAGAAAGTCACGGTCGTGCACCGCCGCGACAAGTTCCGCGCCGAGCCGATCCTGATCGACCGCCTGCTCGCGAAGGAAAAGGAAGGCACCGTCGAAATCAAGTGGAATCACGTGCTCGACGAAGTGCAGGGCGACGCGTCCGGCGTCACCTCGCTGCGCGTCAAGCACACGCAGACGGGCGAAACCACCGACATCCCGCTGCAAGGCATCTTCGTCGCGATCGGGCACAAGCCGAACACCGATCTCTTCGCGAACCAGCTCGAGATGAAGAACGGCTACATCATCACGAAGGGCGGCGCGAGCGGCGACGCCACGTCGACGAGCATTCCCGGCGTGTTCGCCGCGGGCGACGTGCAGGACCATATCTATCGCCAGGCCATCACGAGCGCAGGCACCGGCTGCATGGCCGCACTCGATGCACAGCGCTACCTCGAAAGCATCGACGAAACGCCGACGCCGCATTCGATGAGCCACGAGAAAGACCGCTGAAACGCGCACGTCGCGGGGCGGCCGGTAAAATAATGTCACCGCGCCCCGATACAAGGCGACGGTGACGGTTCGAAAACCGGCGCCTGCGCCTGAAGCGCACGAAAGGGCCGCGGATCGTCTCCGCCGGCCCTTTTTTCTTGGCTTTCGCGCGGGACACCCCGCGCGACGCCGGACGAATCCGCCGCATCCTGCAAGCACCGCTTCATCAACGCCTTCCAGTGCGATGCCCAAGAATCTGCCCCATCCGAACGAACCTAAGCCGAGGCGCACGCCCGCAGCGCGCCCGGCTGCGAGCGCCGACGAGCCGGCCGCGACGCTCGCGGGCGCGGCCGAATCGCTCAAGCGCGACGGCCTCGGGGGCCTCGCGAGCCTGAAAAGCGCGCTGAAAGCCGACGCCGCGAAGCGCGAACTCGAGCGCGCGGCCGCGGCGCGCGCGCAACGCGAAGCCATCGCCGACGCCGACGTGTTCCGGCGTTCGATCGGCGAAGTCGAGCCTCTGAAGACACCGCCGCGCACGACGGTGACCCGCATTCCGCCGCCGCCCGTGCCGTTGCAGACGCGCCGCGACGAAGAAGCGGTGCTGCAGGAGGCGCTCTCCGACGAATACGACCCCGAAAGCCTGCTCGACATCGACGAGACGCTTTCGTACTGCCGCACCGGCGTGAGTCAGGAAGTCGTGCGCAAGCTGCGGCGCGGCGCGTGGATCGTGCAGGCGCAACTCGATTTGCACGGCATGCGCCGCGAGGAAGCGCGCGAGGCGCTGGCGGCGTTCATCCGCGAATCGGTGAAGCGCGGTCTGCGCTGTCTGCGCGTGATTCACGGCAAGGGGCTCGGCTCCATCGGCAAGGAACCGGTTTTGAAGGGCAAGGTCCGCGCGTGGCTCGTGCAGAAGCAGGAAGTGATCGCATTCTGTCAGGCGCGGCCGCACGACGGCGGCGCGGGCGCCGTGCTCGTTCTTCTCCAGCCGGGCGGCGCGCCGCGTCATCACGGCCATCCGCAGGACCCGCACGAGACAGTCAGCCGAAAGGACCCGCACAGTGCATCCTAGGCTCACGCTCGCCATCTCCCTGATGGAGGCGCTCGCGCTCCTCTCCTATGCGATTTCAGGGTTGATCGAAGCGAGAAAGCGCCGGCTCGACGCAGTCGGCGCGTTTCTCGTCGCGCTCGCGACTGCTTTCGGCGGCGGCACGGTGCGCGACGTGTTGCTGTCGCGCCGTCCGTTCTACTGGGTCGAGCATCAGGACTACGTGCTCGTCATCTTCGCGATGGCGATCTTCGCACCGATGCTGCTCCGCATGACGACGCGCCTCTTCGACGAACGCATGCTGCTCGTCGCCGATGCGATCGGCCTCGGTCTCTTCAGCATTTCGGGCACGTCGGTCGCGCTCGACGCGCAGATGCCCGCGTTCACCGCCGTCATGATGGGCGTGGTGACGGGCGTGTTCGGCGGCGTGATGCGCGACGTGCTGTGCAACGAGATTCCGCTGATCCTGCGCGACTCGCGGCCCTACGCCGTGTGCGCGTTCGCGGGTTGCTGGCTGTATCTCGCGCTTGAGCGCATCGAGGTCGACACGATCTACGCCGTGCTGCTGTCGACGGCGTTCATCCTCGTCGCGCGGCTCGTCACGTTCAAGCTCGATATCCGGCTGCCGCACTAGCGCCGTGCCGCCCGCGAAGGCTTTCGGGGCCGCGATTTGCTACAATTGGCCGGTTCCCCTACCGATTCCCGCAGACTGAACATGAATATCGAGCAAGCGCGTTTCAACATGATCGAGCAACAGATTCGTCCCTGGGAAGTGCTGGACCAGGACGTCCTGAACCTGCTGTCGATCGTCAAGCGGGAGAACTTCGTGCCCGCCGCGTATCGCAATATCGCGTTCGCGGACCTCGAAATTCCGCTGCCGGGCGGCGAGCGCATGCTGTCGCCGAAGGTTGAGGCGCGCGTGCTGCAGGAACTCGCCGTCACGAAGCACGAAACGGTGCTCGAGATCGGCGCGGGCTCGGGCTACATGGCCGCCCTGCTCGCCGCGCGCGGCCGTAGCGTCACCACCGTCGAAATCTCGCCGGAACTCGCGGCGTTCGCGGAACAGAATCTGGCCGCCAACGCGGTGTCGAACGCGCATGTCGTCACCGGCGACGGCGCGATCGGCTGGGAAGGCGGCGCGCCCTACGACGTGATCTGCGTGTCGGGCGGCCTGCCCGTCATGCCGCAGGAATTGCTGGAGCAACTGAAGATCGGCGGACGGATCGCGGCCTTCGTCGGCGACGCGCCGGTCATGAAGGCGCAGATCATCACACGCGTCGACGAAAAGCAGTTCCGCGTCTCCGACATCTTCGAAACACTCGTGGTGCCGCTGAAAAACGCCGTGCAGCCGCCGCGCTTCAAGTTCTGATCATGCAGAATCTCTCCGTCACCGATCTCGCCGCCTGGCTCGCCGACTCTTCGCGCCCGGCCCCCGTCCTGCTCGACGTGCGCGAGCCGTGGGAACTGGAAACGGCGAAGCTGGCGAATATCGTCGCCATTCCGATGCGCGACATCCCGGCGCGCAGCGAAGAACTCGACGACGAAGCGCAGATCGTCTGCATCTGCCATCACGGCGCGCGCAGTGCGCAGGTCGGGATGTTCCTCGAATCGCGCGGGTTCACGCAGGTGTTCAACCTGTACGGCGGCATCGATGCGTGGTCGCGTCAGGTCGATCCGAGCGTGCCGACGTACTAGGTTTTCCGGGCTTCAAAAGCAAAAAGCCGCATGCGCCTGAAACGCATGCGGCTTTTTTTCGTCCTGACGATCACACCACGTTCATCGCCAGCGCACTCTCGCGATAGTGCATGCTCGCCTTCTCGGTATCGCCGAGTTGCTCATGCAGGCGAGCCAGCGCGCGATGCGTGCGAATCTTGAGCGGCTCGTTGTCGGCGAGCTTGAGCGCCGATTCCAGGAACGCCTGCGCCTTGCCCCACAACTGCTGATGCAGGCACAGCCGGCCGAGCGTGAACAGCAGATCGGCGTCTTCGGTGCGCTCCTTCTGCCACGCTTCCGCGCGCTGAATGAGCGGCAGCGCATCGCCCGACACGCAGTCGGGATAACGGCGCAACAGCCGCGCGTCCCAGTTGTGCGCGAGCGCCTCTTCCACGATCTTGCGCGCCTCATTGCGCTTGTCCAGCGCAATCAGCAACTCGGCGGCAAGATCGGCGAGACGCGGCGACTGGCGTTCCGCCGGCGAAAGCGACTGCCACAACTCCAGCAGCGCATCCGGATTGTGCCGCCGGTCGCGCAGCAGGTTTTCCGCCGCGACCTGCCGCAGACGCACCGCCACCGCCGGATGCAGCGCCTCGCGCTTCTCAAGCATCTTGACGAGCTTCAATACCTCGCCCCAGTTCTTCAACTGCTGCTGCGCGCGCAGCGCGATCTGCTGCGCATGCAGACGCCGCCCGCCCTGCGCCTGCATTTCGGTCAGCGCGACGAGCGCGCCGTCCGCGTCGCGGCCGTCGGCGCGCATGTCGGCGGTCGCCATCAGGCGCGCGTCCTGCCACTCTGCGCCCGTGATCTGGCCGAGCCACTCGTCGCGGCGCGCGTATTCGTGCATCCGGTGCGCCGCGTTCGCACCGACGAGACCGGCGGCGCCCTTGTTGTCGTCGACGCTGAGCGCGTCGCGCGCCGCCTTCTCAGCCTTCGAGAAGCGGCCCGCGTACAGATGGCCGATCGCATCGCGCAGCGAGGCGTTCGCCTTCGCGAGCTTGCTGCGCGCGCGATAGGCAGCGACGCGCCGCGGCATCTTCCAGACGGTGCGGGCCGCGCGGATCAGCCCGTAGAGCACGATGAACAGCACGACGAGCGCGACCGCGAAGAGATTCAGCGAAATATCGACGCGATACGGCGGCAACACGATGAGCACCTGCCCGCCATTGAATCCGCCGACCGTCGCGACGACGACCGCGACCGCGAACAGCAGCGCCAGCCAGATGAGTCCACGAATCGTCATCATCCGCCTCGCTTGAACTGGTGGACCGCGGCCAGGCTTTCGTTCAGGTTCGGCACGGCGACCGCGAGCGACGCCTGATCGACCTGTTTCACGAGATCGCGCACGGACGTGACCTTCTTCGACGACGGATCGAAATAGCGGGCGAGCGCGGCGTCGGCGGCGTGCAGGTCGGACTTGAGCGTCGATTCGCTGCGCGAAAGCAGCGACAGGCGTGCCGACAAGAGGCGCAGTTTCACGTTCTCGCGCACGAAATACCCCTGGTCGGGCGAGGTCAGCATCGCGTCGGCGTTGTCGATGCGGCGCACCGACACGAGGCTCGACAACTGCTGCCCGATGCCGCTCACGAACTGCTGCCAGAGCACCTTCCAGCGCGGCTGGCCGGTCGCGGCCGCAATCGACGCGCTGTTGCCGGGCGCGGCGGCCCTGGCGGTCGCGCGCTCGATCGGCGCTTCGCCCGCGAGCGGCAGGTTGTCGACCTGGCTGATCGCGGTGTCGAGCTTGATTGCGAGGCCGGTGAGATCGGTGCTGGGCGTGGCGTTGAGCTTGTCGATGTCCTGCGCGATCGCCTTGCGGATCGCGACGATCTGCGGCCCGGTCGCGGCGGCGAGGCGCGTGTCGGCGCTTTGCAACGCGAAGAGCGCGAGCTGGACGTTGCCCGTCAGTTGCAACTGCTGGCTTGCGCTCGACAGGATCTGCTCGACTTCGGCGATGGTCCAGTCGTCGCGGTTGCTCGCGAGATCCTGGTATTGCTGCTGCAATGCCTGACTGTGCGCTTCGGCGTCGTTGAGCTTGCCCTGCAACTGGATGATCTGCGTGCTGAGCGCGCCGGCGGAACTGGCGGCCTGATCGGCCTTCGCGCGCAGGTCGGCGGTCGTTGCATCGTTGGCCTGCAGGCGCTGGGCGATCTGCTGGTCGGTGCGGTCGAACTTGCGGTTCAGCAGGAAGCCGCCGCCGCCCGCCGCCACCGCGAGAATCACGATGACGAGCCACAAGAGCGCAGTGCCCGCGCTGCTCTTCTTTGGCTGCGCCTCGTAGGGCGTGAACGGCGTGTTCGGCGGCAAGGGCTGCGTCACGGTCGGCTGAGGTGAAGCTTTCTTGGAATCGTTCGAATCAGTCATGCGTGATTGAGCCGGTTGGTGGGCCGGCGCTGCGGCCGGTTTGGAATCCGTCGGCGTGGATTCCGCATTGGAGGTCTTCGTCTCCACTTTTGTCGCGCTCTGTGTCGCGCCTTTCGACGTTTCGGCGGCGGACCGCGCACCGGCGTCGCGTTGCAACTCCGCGGCGAAAGCCGTCCTGAGCGACTCGGCGATGCGCTCATCGCCGGCGCCGGACACCGTAATCCTATCAAAACCCGCCTGCCGCGCGGCTTCGGCGATGCGCGGATGCGGGCTCACGAGCGGCGCGCGCTTCAGTTGCGCGGTTTCGTCGGGGCTCAGGTGCTCGCGCGCGAGCTCGTCGAGATTGCGCACGCCTTCGGAACTCGTCAGCAGCCACGCGTGCGGCTCGCCGGCGAGCAGTGCGTGGACGCGCTCCCATTTCTGCATCGACGGCTCGGGCACGATGCGCCGGTATGCCGCAACTTTCTCGACCGTAGCGCCCGCTTCTGCGAGCCGCTCTGCAAGCCATTCGCGGCCGCCGTCGCCGCGCACGATCAAGACGCGCTTGCCTTCGAGGCCGGTTGCGCCGAACTGTGCCTCGATGGCGGCATAGAGCGCTTCGGAGTCGAAACGCGGATCGGCCGATTCCGCCGACGGGCTGATCACGCGATGCGCCGGCGCCGCGACGCCCTGGCGCGCGAGCGCCGCGACGCTGCCCGGCCCGACGACGGCCACCGGCACGTCCGCCGGCCAGGGCGCGCCGAGCTTGCCGAACGCGTAGTCGACCGCATTCGGCGACACGAACACGACCAGCGCGTATTTCACCGGCCCGTAGAGTTCGTCGAGGGCCGCGCGCAGCGGGGCATCGTCCGCGACGGGGGCGATGTCGATCAGGGGGAATTCGAGGCTGTCGAAGCCCGCGTCGGCCAGGAGCGCCAAAAGCGCGGCGGACTGGCCGATCGGCCGGGTGACGACGATGGTGACGCGACGCGCGCTCGTCATCAGGCGGCGGGCGTCGCGGCGGGCGGCACGCGCGCGCCGCTTGCCGTGGAAAGCGCGCGCACGATGTCCATCGCGCCTTGCGCTTCGAGATCGGCGGACACGCGGCGGCCGAGTTCCAGCGCGGCCGCGATGTCCGGCGCGCTCGCCGTGTCTTCGGCTGTCAGCACGCGCGTGCCGTCGGGCGTCGCGACGCAGCCACGCAGATGCAGCGCGCCGTCGCGCCACGTTGCGTACGCAGCGAGCGGCACTTCGCAGCTTCCGCCGAGCGAGCGCGACACCATGCGCTCCGCTTCCACCGCGGCCGCAGTCTCCGGATGATGCAGCGGCGCGAGCCACGCGGCGAGATCGGCGCGATCCGCGCGAATCTCGATGCCGAGAGCGCCCTGACCGGCCGCGGGCAGACTCTCGTCGACGTCCAGCAGCGCGCGGATGCGTGATTCCAGCCCGAGGCGCTTCAGACCGGCCGACGCCAGAATGATCGCCGCGTAGTCGCCGCGATCGAGCTTGGCGAGCCGCGTGTCGAGATTGCCGCGCAGCGGACGCACGTCGAGATGGGGAAAGCGCATGCGCAGCATCGCTTCACGGCGCAGGCTGGACGTCCCGACGATGCTGCCTTCCGGCAGTTCGCCGAGCGAGCCGTATTGCGACGAGACGAACGCGTCGCGCGGATCCTCGCGTTCGAGGATGGTCGAGAGCGCAAAGCCTTCGGGCAATTCCATCGGCACGTCTTTGAGCGAATGCACGGCGAGATCGGCGCGGCCGTCCGCGAGCGCAGCTTCCAGTTCCTTGACGAACAAGCCCTTGCCGCCGACCTTCGACAGCGTGCGATCGAGAATCTGGTCGCCTCGCGTCGTCATTCCTAAAATTTTTACGTCGCAAGATGGATATAATTTGTGCAGCGCACACCGCACGTGCTCCGCTTGCCACATCGCGAGCCGGCTTTCCCTCGAAGCGATCACAAGGCTTTTGGGTGGTGTCGTGGAATGCGTCTCGGAATTCATTGATGCTCGATGAAATGACGGGATGGATAACAAACAATGGTAGCACGCACGCCAGGGTCCATTTACAGACGGACAACCCGCTCGAGCCTTGTGCCAGGCACTTGCGGCGGGCGTCGTGGGAGGAGACGAGGGACCGCAGAGTCCCGGCAAGCAGGGCCCCGCCAATTCCTTTTCACGCACGATCGACGAAGCGAGAAGCGCCGTTGCACCGCGGCTTCGCCTCCCTCTGTACATGGGCCTTGGCTTCCAAGAGGAACCCATCGTGACGTCTTCCGGATCGGCGCGCCGCGCGCGCCGCAATGCTTATCCCGACTCGCCCTCCGAGGCGCCGTCGTCGTCATCCACCGTCGTCACGCGCGCCGCGACCGCCAGCAAGTCGTCGAAAGCTGCCGTCGCCGTCAAGGGCAAGCCGGCTGCCAGCGCCGCGCCTCGCAAGCTCAACGGCGCATCGGTCGAAAAAGCGGAACCCGCCGCGAAGCGCGCGTCGAGCCGCGCCCGCGACGACAAGGACCGCCCGCTCTTCGAAGACATCCGCTTTCTCGGTCGCCTGCTCGGCGAAGTGCTGCGCGAGCAGGAAGGCGACGCGGTGTACGACGTCGTCGAGGCGATTCGTCAGACGGCCGTGAAATTCCGCCGCGAGGACGACCGCGAGGCGTCGCAGACGCTCGAAAAACGACTGCGCCAGTTGACGCCCGAGCAGACCGTGAGCGTCGTGCGCGCGTTCAGCTATTTCTCGCATCTCGCGAACATCGCCGAGGACCGGCATCACAACCGCCGCCGCCGCATCCACGCGCTCGCGGGCTCCGCGCCGCAGCCGGGCACGATCGCCTATGCGATCGAGCAGATGCAGGCAAAGTCGAAGGACGCGGAAACGAAGGCGCTGTTGCAGAAATTCTTCGACGGCGCGCTGATCGTCCCCGTCCTGACCGCGCACCCGACCGAAGTGCAGCGCAAGAGCATTCTCGATGCACAGCACGACATCGCGCGCCTGCTCGCCGAGCGCGACCAGGAACTGACCGCCCGCGAGCGCGCACATAACGAGTCGCTCCTGCGCGCGCGCGTGACGTCGCTCTGGCAGACGCGCATGCTGCGCGACTCGCGCCTGACGGTCGGCGATGAAATCGAGAACGCGCTTTCCTACTACCGCGCGACCTTCCTCGCGGAAATCCCCGCGCTCTACGCCGACATCGAAGCCGCACTCGCCGAGCACGGCCTGCCCGCGCGCCTGCCGCCGTTCTTCCAGATGGGAAGCTGGATCGGCGGCGACCGCGACGGCAATCCGAACGTCACCGGGCCGACGCTGGAAACCGCCATCACGCGGCAGGCGACGGTCATCTTCGAACACTATCTGGAACAGGTGCACAAGCTCGGCGCGGAACTGTCGGTATCGAACCTGCTCGCCGGTTCGAGCGATGCACTGAAGGAGCTCGCCGACGCGTCGCCCGACCAGTCGCCGCATCGCACCGACGAGCCGTACCGGCGCGCGCTGATCGGCATCTATACGCGGCTCGCGGCGAGCGCGCGCGTGCGGCTCGGCGAAGGCGTCGTCGCGGTGCGCAGCGCGGGCCGTGGCGCCGCGCCGGTCCGCGCGACTCCGTACGCGGATGCCGCCGAGTTCGCGCGCGACCTGCACGTGCTGATCGATTCGCTCGCGGAGCATCACGGCGCGTCGCTCGCGACGCAGTGTCTAGCGCCGCTCGCGCGCGCCGCCGAAGTGTTCGGCTTTCATCTCGCCAGCATCGACTTGCGGCAGAGCTCCGACATCCACGAGGCGGTGATCGCGGAACTGTTCGCGCGCGCGGGCGTCGAGGCGGATTACGCCGCGCTTTCCGAAGAAGACAAGCGAAGCCTCCTGCTGAAGGAACTGGCGCAGCCGCGGCCGCTGCGTCTGCCTTATGCGCACTATTCCGATCTGGCGAAGAGCGAGCTCGGCGTGCTGGAAGCGGCGCGCGTGACGCGCGAAAAGTTCGGCGATCGCGCCGTGCGCAACTACATCATTTCGCACACGGAAACCGTGAGCGACCTGCTCGAAGTGATGCTGCTGCAAAAGGAAACGGGCGTGCTGCAAGGGCGTCTCGGCAGCGACGACGACCCCGCGCACAGCGGCCTGATGGTGATTCCGCTTTTCGAGACGATCGCCGACTTGCGCAATGCGCCCGTCATCATGGGCGAATTGTTCGCGCTGCCGGGCGTCGATGCGCTCGTCGAGAATCAGGGCGGCGAGCAGGAAGTGATGCTCGGCTACTCGGACAGCAACAAGGACGGCGGTTTTCTCACGTCGAACTGGGAGCTGTATCGCGCGGAACTGGCGCTTGTCGCGCTGTTCAAGGAACGCGGCACGACGCTCAGGCTCTTCCACGGCCGCGGGGGCACGGTCGGACGCGGCGGCGGCCCGACCTATCAGGCGATCCTGTCGCAGCCGCCCGGCACCGTCGACGGGCAGATCCGCCTCACCGAACAGGGCGAGGTGATCGCTAGCAAGTTCGGCAATCCGGAGATCGGGCGGCGCAATCTGGAGACGGTCGTCGCGGCGACGCTCGAAGCGACGCTCCTGCCGCACGAGAACTCGCCCGCGCAACTGCCGCTATTCGAAACGACGGTGCAGACGCTGTCGGACGCCGCGATGGCGTCGTATCGCGCACTCGTCTACGAGACGCCCGGCTTCACCGACTATTTCTTCTCGTCGACGCCTATCGCGGAGATCGCGGAACTGAACATCGGCAGCCGGCCCGCTTCGCGCAAGCTCCAGGACCCGAAGCAGCGCAAGATCGAAGACCTGCGTGCGATTCCATGGGGCTTCTCGTGGGGGCAATGCCGGCTGCTTCTGACCGGCTGGTACGGCTTCGGCAGCGCGGTCGCAGAGTATCTCGACGGCGCGGGCAGCGACGCCGAGCGCGCGAAGCGCCTCGCCACGCTCAAGAAGATGAACAAGACCTGGCCGTTCTTCGCCAACCTGCTGTCGAACATGGACATGGTGCTCGCGAAGACGGACCTCGCGGTGGCGTCGCGCTACGCGCAACTCGTCGCGGACAAGAAGCTGCGCAAGCACGTGTTCGAACGGATCGTCGCGGAATGGGGGCGCACGTCGGACGCGCTCGCGGAGATCACGGGCAAGGGCGAGCGTCTCGCCGACAACCCGCTTCTCGCGCGTTCGATCAAGAATCGCTTCCCTTATCTCGATCCGCTGAATCACCTTCAGGTGGAACTGCTCAAACGCCACCGCTCGGGTGACCAGAACGTGCGCCTGCGACGCGGCATTCACCTGACGATCAACGGCATCGCGGCGGGCCTGCGCAATACCGGCTGACCGGTGGCGGCGGCCGCGTCGTTCGCGCGGCCGCCGCTTTTTTCAACTCGCCTCGATCATCATCGCGTCGAGTTCGAACGAGCCGTCTTCCTGCACGGCGAAATACTTCCGCACCTCGTCCGGGGCGTTGTTCCACATCGATTTGATCGCCACGACGCGTTCCTCCGGCGTGCGCATCCGCTTCACCCATGCATCGAATTCGAGCGGCAGACGCCAGCGGCTCGTAACGTTCGCCGCAAACCCGGCGGCTTCGAACAGCGCAATCCATTCGTCGGCGCGATAGTCGCGGATATGCGACGCGTCGCGCAGCAATTCGATCGCCTGGATGTGCGTGTCGAGAAGCGGATGATCGGCGCCCGCGATATCGACGAACACCACGCGGCCGTTAGGCTTGAGCACGCGCCGCACTTCGCGAAGAGCCGCCGGCACGTCGTGCCAGTGATGCGCGCTCATCCGCGAGAGCACCCAGCAAAACGACGCATCCGCGAACGGCAGCTTTTCGGCTGGTCCCTGCTGCGTGCGGATGTTGCCGAGCCCGCGCTCGGCCGCGGCGCCCGCGACGGTCGCGAGCATCTGCTCGGCGATGTCGTAGGCAACCACCGATTTCACGTGCGGCGCCACCGCGAAGCTCACGTGCCCCGCGCCGCAGCCGAGATCGAGGACGGCGGCCTGCGGTGTCGCGGAAACTTCGCGCGCCAGTTCCTGGAGATCGGCGCCCGTCGCGTGGACGGCGCTCGTCAAATAGGCGGCGGCGGTGCTGCCGAAGGCGTCGGCGACCTGGTCATGGTGTTTCATCGATTGCTCCGTGTGGGGTGTCTGGTTTCTTGGAGGAGTCCGTGCCGCTACAATAGAGCCCGCCCTGTACCAGTACAAGTCAAGCGATTATTCTGGTATCTAAACTACCCGCCCCGATTCAGCGAACACCCGAAGTTTCATGACCACGCCGTCCACAGAAAAAAACGACGCTGCCGCCCAGCCCCTCGACGTCACGCCCGCGCGGGCGCTCGGCGATTTCATCCGCGCGCATCGCGAACGGCTCTCGCCGCTCGCGGTCGGCCTGCCGCCCGGGCCGCGCCGCCGCACGCCGGGCCTGCGCCGCGAGGAAGTCGCGCAACTCTGCGGCGTGAGTCCCACCTGGTACACGTGGATCGAGCAGGGACGCCCGGTCTCCGCCTCCGCCGATGCGCTCGCGCGCATCGCCGTCGCACTGCAGCTCTCGCGCGCCGAGCGCGCGTATCTGTTCGAACTCGCCGGCGAGCGCGATCCCGCCGAGCCCGACCCCGCCGCGCAGGACGCGCCCGCCGCGCTGCTGCAGACGGTGTCGCTGATCGGCGCGCCCGCTTATGTGCTCGACCGCCAGTGGAATGCGCTGCGCTGGAATCCGCAGGCGTCCGACTTGTTCGTCGGGTGGCTCGATGGCACGAGCGCCGCGGGCAGCCGCAACTTGCTGACCTATATGTTCACCACGCCGCAGGCGCTGGAGCTGGTGGTCGACTGGGAGACGCGCGCGCGACGGCTCGTCGCGGAATTTCGCGCGGATTCGATCCGGCATCTGAACGACGCGCCAACACGCGCGCTGATCGACGGCCTCACCGCCGCGAGCGACGCGTTCGCGCGCTTCTGGGCATCGCAGGACGTCGGCGAGCGGGAAGGCGGCGAACGCGCGTTCAATCATCCGGTGCACGGACGGCTCGTCTACGACCAGATCACGTTCAAGCCGGCTCATCGCGAGGATCTGAAGCTCGTGATCCTGGTCGGCAGCGCGTGAAAGGCGAGAGCGACGGCCCGCGCCGCGTCGAATGACGAAACGCGACGCCTCAAAAAAATGCCCGGCCGTGAAACGACCGGGCGAACCGTTCTCCCCGGATGCGCCGGTGAGAACGGGGACACACAATGAGCCATGCCCGCGCTCGAGTCGCAGGACGCTCTCGTTTCTTGTTTCCCCGACGGTCTCCCGCTCTTCTTCCCCGCTATAACAAAAGCCTTACGCAGCGGAAAACCGATCGGATGCACACACAGCGCAAAAAAATCGGTTCTGGGCGCAAGGGTTCGTTCTGTAAGATGGCCGGGCCGCTTTTACGAACGGACACACGAGCGTCACAATGCCGACAGCCCTTCCCCGCGATCCGACGCCCGACACGCTCGTCGAACTGCTCGAGCGCGTTGCTACCGAAGACGCCGCCGCACTGCGCGCGCTCTATGACCTCACTTCGTCGAAACTGTTTGGGCTCGCGCTTCGTATATTGGTGAAGCGCGAGTGGGCCGAAGAGGTCCTGCAGGACGCGTTCGTCAACATCTGGCGCTATGCGGGCGACTACCGCGCGGGACTCTCCGCGCCGATGACCTGGATGGCGGCAATCGTGCGAAACCGCGCGCTCGACTTTCTGCGTCGTCAGAAGGCGAGCGGCGCGGCCGCGGAGACGCAGTGGAGCGAAGCGTTGGACGACATCCTGCCCGGCAACGAGGCCGATCCGTCGGAAGAAACGCTCCTGAGCCAGGAAGCGCGGCGGCTCAGGATCTGCATGGAGCAGCTCGAAGCGAGCCAGCGCCAGGCGGTGGCGCTCGCCTATCTGCGTGACCAGAGCCACAGCGAAGTGGCCAATGTGATGCAGGTCCCGCTCGGCACGGTGAAATCGTGGATCCGGCGCGGTCTCGACAAGCTCAAGGCTTGCCTGGGAGGTCTGTGATGGATCTGAACAGGCATCCCGACCTCGTCGACCGGCTCGCCGCCGAATATGCGCTCGGAGTGATGCGCGGCCCATCGCGGCGGCGCTTCGAATCCATTTCGCAACGCGATCCGGCGATTCGCGTCGCCATCGAAACCTGGCGCGCGCGGGTTCAGGCGCTCGGCGAACTCGCGCCGCGCGAGACGCCTTCGGCCGCCGTGTGGGACGCGATCGAGCGGCGGCTGAATCTCGGCGGCGCGCGCCGCCCGGCGCCTGCCGCGCCGCCGCAGCGCCCCGCGCCGCGCTGGTTCGAGAACCTGTCGTTCTGGCGCGGCTGGTCGATCGCGGCGACCGCCGTGGCGGCGATCGCGCTCGTCGTCGCGCTGCGGCAACTGACGCCGGTTCCGGCGCCCGTGCCCGCGCCACAGGTCGCAGAGGAGCCGCATGTCGGCTACGTCGTGACTCTCGCCGACAAGGAATCGCGCACCAAGATGCTCGTCACCTGGGACGACCGTACGTCCGAGATGACCGTGCGCCGCATGAGCGGCGTCACCGATCCCGCAGGCAAGTCCATGCAGCTCTGGGGCCTGCCGAAGGAAGGCCATCCGGTGTCGCTCGGCGTGCTGCCGCCGGGAGGAACGGCGCGCTTCAAGGCGGCGTCGGTGAATACGTTCCCTGCGCTTGCGGTTTCGGTCGAGCCGCCGGGCGGATCGCCGAACCCGAACGCGCCGACGGGACCGGTCATCTACACCGGCAAGGTGATTCCGGCCGCGTGATGCTGTTCGTTGCTGCTGCGCCGGGGCCGCATGGCGCCGGCGCACGCCGCGATCCGGGAAGGCGCCGATGTTAAAATCGCAGATTCCCCGGCTTCGCGCCGCCTGCTGTCGCTCATTCCCCGAATTCACATCACCATGACGTCCCAACTGCACAAAAAAGGCGAAGCCTGGTCGGCTCGCTTCTCCGAGCCGATGTCGGAACTCGTCAAACGCTATACGTCGTCGGTGTTCTTCGACAAGCGGCTCGCGCTCGTCGACATCGAAGGGTCGCTCGCGCATGCCTCGATGCTGGCCGCGCAGAAGATCATCGGCGCGGACGACCTGGAAGCGATCCAGCGGGGCATGGCGCAGATCCGTGGCGAAATCGAGCGCGGCGAGTTCGAATGGAAGCTCGATCTCGAGGACGTCCATCTGAACATCGAGGCGCGCCTGACGGCGCTGATCGGCGACGCCGGTAAGCGCCTGCACACCGGCCGCTCGCGCAACGACCAGGTCGCCACCGACATCCGCCTGTGGCTGCGCGGCGAAATCGACCGCATCGGCGATTTGCTCAAGGGCCTGCGCCTCGCGCTGATCGACCTCGCCGACCAGCACGCCGGCACGATCATGCCCGGGTTCACGCACTTGCAGGTGGCGCAGCCGGTCACGTTCGGGCATCACCTGCTCGCCTACGTCGAAATGTTCGGCCGCGACAGCGAACGCATGCGCGACTGCCGCGCGCGCGTGAACCGCCTGCCGCTCGGTGCGGCGGCGCTTGCGGGCACGAGCTATCCGATCGACCGTCACGCGGTGGCGAAGACTCTTGGCTTTGACGGCATCTGCGCCAATTCGCTCGACGCGGTGTCGGATCGCGACTTCGCTATCGAATTCACGGCGGCGGCTGCGCTCGTGATGACGCACGTTTCGCGCTTCTCGGAAGAACTCGTGCTGTGGATGAGCCCGCGCGTCGGCTTCATCGACCTGGCGGACCGTTTTTGCACGGGCTCGTCGATCATGCCGCAGAAGAAGAATCCGGACGTGCCCGAACTCGCGCGCGGCAAGACCGGCCGCGTGAACGGCCACCTGATGGCGCTCCTCACGCTGATGAAGGGCCAGCCGCTCGCCTACAACAAGGACAATCAGGAAGACAAGGAACCGCTCTTCGACACGGTCGATACGGTTGCCGATACGCTGCGCATCTTCGCGGAAATGGCGGCGGGCATCACGGTGAAGCCGGACGCGATGCGCGCGGCGGCGCTGCAGGGCTTCTCGACGGCAACCGATCTCGCGGATTATCTGGTGAAGCGCGGCCTGCCGTTCCGCGATGCGCACGAGGCGGTCGCGCACGCGGTGCGGATTTGCGTGGATCGCGAGTGCGATCTGGCGGATTTGTCGCTCGATGAAATGCGCGCGGAATTGCCGAAGGTCGCACAACTGCTCGGCGATGATGTGTTCGAGTACCTGACGCTGGAAGGGTCGGTCGCGAGCCGCAATCATCCGGGCGGCACGGCGCCGGAGCAGGTTCGCGCGGCGGCGAAGGCGGCGCGGGCGGCGCTCGGGTGAGCAACGAGGGGAGCGAACGGCGTCTGGAACGTAGCCGGAAGGGCTACGTTTTCCTGCCGGTCCAGAAACGATGATCATCCGCCCCAAGCTCCACTGGTTCCGTCTGCTCTTCGTCTGGCGCGGTTCCGTCCTGCCGCAGTTGCTGCCGCGGCTCATGCTGATTCTCGCGCTGTCGATCGTCGCGATCTTCCTGCATGATCACATGCGCAATTATCCCGTCGGCCTCGGCACGCCGCCGTTCGCGCTGGTCGGCATCGCGCTCGCGGTGTTTCTCGGCTTTCGCAACAGCGCCAGTTACGAGCGCTGGTGGGAAGGCCGCAGGCTCTGGGGCACGCTCGCGATCACCGCGCGCTCGCTGACGCGTCAGGCGCTGACGCTGCCGAGCCCGCGCAACGCCGCGTACACGCGCGAGTTCATCGCCTCGCTCGGCGGCTTCGCCCACGCGCTGCGCCATCAACTGCGCGGCACCGAGGCCCGCGACGACCTCGCGCCGCGCCTGTCGCCCGAACTCCACGCGCGCGTGATGGCCGCGCAGTTCCGCCCCGCGACGATCCTGCTCTGGCACGGCGAATGGGTCGCGGCACGCATGCGCGAAGGCGCCATCGACGGCTACGCGCTGCTTGCGTTCGAGCACAATCTCAATGCGTTGTCGGAAGTGATCGGCGGATGCGAGCGCCTCGCGACCACGCCGCTGCCCTTCTCCTATTCGGTGATGATCCACCGGACGGTCTATTTGTTTTGCGCGCTGTTGCCGTTCGGACTCGTCGACGGCGCGGGCCTGCTCACGCCGCTATTCGCGCTCCTGCTTGCCTACGCGTTCATGGCGCTGGAAGCCATCGCCGCGCAGATCGAGGACCCGTTCGGGCTGGAAGAGAACGACCTCGCGCTGAATTCGATGTGCGAGGCGCTGGAGATTGCCCTGCACGACATGGCCGCCGATCCCGCGTTCGAGCGCGCGCCGAGGCCGCCTTCGCGCGCGAGCGACTACCTTCTCGATTGACTGGCTGCCATAGGGCGGAAGCGCTGATCTGAGCGGTTCGCGGAAATCTAACGAAAAACGGCCCTCGCGGGCTAATGCCGTTCAGTTAATGTTCTTTTTGAGGTATCGAACGGTGTAGCGTTTAGGGCGGGATTTGACGACTCGGTCG
>NZ_FCOG02000113.1 GCF_001544975.2 Caballeronia arationis
AACTGGGAGTTTCGCAACTGCTTATCTGCACCTATCCGCACGCTGCGCTTGGCTTCGCGCGATTCTGCAAGACCGACTAGCTAGGCACGCGACGCCAGGAGCCTGATTCCCGCAATCCCGAATACAACGGCCAGGCATCCTTCCATTGCGCGACGAGCCCGCACGTACATTCTACGAGCCAAGCCCGTCGAAAACAGCACGGCATAACCGCCGAACACCAAACATCCGATGGCCGCGCAGCCGGCAACTACAACACTGTGGGCAGATCCCGTGCTGTTCGACGATAGTGCAACAATTGAAACCCACACGAGAATGGCTTTCGGGTTGGTGAGATGGAGCATCGCCCCGCGGACGTAGACGCTCCTCGATGTCTGCGTTCGTTCCAGTTCCATTACGGATGCAGTTGCTGTCTCAAGGGCTCTGCGTCCGGACTTAAAGGCCAGCCATAAGAGATATAGACCACCAAAAATCTTGACTGCAATGATGAATTGAGAATAGGCGATCAGGGCAGCCGACACACCTAGCGTTGCCACCATCGCCCAAAACATCGATCCAGAGATGACACCAAGTGCGAATATCAACCCTGCTCTCCTGCCGTGATTGGCCGCTATTGACATAATCGCAAGGTTGCTCGGTCCGGGACTCGCGGTGCCAACGAAGTACGCTGCATAGGTAAGCAGCAGGTTTGTCGAGAAGAAAGTGTTTCCAGTCATGTTTGAGGTTCCAGAAATGGAAAGGCGTCGAAATTGGCAAACTCAGCTCGAGCGATGTCACGAGTGGCTTTCAGCGTGACGCGTGCCTTTTCGCGCCATCTGCGCGCGACTCGGCGCTCGCAGACGCTCCGCTCGACCTCACCGGCCAGCAGTGCGTGAATGTCGGGTGGAACCAGCGCTGCTTCCGCCTCAGGCGTCAATTCGTGGTCCGGCCGAAGCGTAATGATCATGGGGTTACAAGATCTTCATGTGTTTGGCTTCAGCGATCATCGGGCTTCTCCAAAATAGGCGGAAGTGGCAATATTGACATCCTTCGAGGAATATCAGACATCCTGCCCGAGCGATAAGACCGGCGAATGGCGCCTCAAGGCCGAAAAGCATTGATTCCAGGCTTCTGGGTAATTCTGCGTCCGACTGCGGCGTGCCGTGACCTGCACGGAACCGATCGAATTGGCCGGAAAACCACTTTGCTGCCGCACCGCAGGAGATGGCCGAACTGAGTCAAACGGTCGGGGCCGCTTTCGTGAATGCCTCCTCAGTCCGACGGTCGAAAACCCGTGTTTCGCTAGCGGGCGGGAGCTGAGCCAGACGGCAGATCAACGCGCCAACGTTTCGTGAACTCAACTAACACGATTGAATCGACGTCTGCGCGGACCGGAAGTAGCGTCCCTGAAAAGCGCTTCGGTCGAGGCCTGTTCGATTTATTGAACCATTGTCTGGCGAGCGCTCCGACGCGTGCGCGTCGGAGCGCTTCGCGCTTCAGGCGCGCAAGGGCCTTAACCCCGTGCGCACTTCGTTCGCGAAGATCATCGGTTCTTCCCATGCCGCGAAGTGTCCGCCCGTTTCGGGTTTGTTGAAGTAAATCAGGTTGTGATAGGCCTTTTCGGTCCAGGTCTTCGGCGCCTGGTAGTTTTCTCCGGGAAAAGCGCTCACAGCCGCAGGCACGTTGACGTCGGCCGCGAGGAAGAAATTCGCGTGCGACTCCCAATAGAAGCGCGCCGCCGAGATGCCGGTGTTGGTCAGCCAGTAAAGCGTGATGTCGTCGAGTATGTCGTCTCGCGTCAGCGCGCCTGCCGAATGACCGTTGACGGGATGACCAAGCACGGCTGCACTCAACGCCGCCGCGGGCTGGCCGTAGCCGTCGCCGTGGTCGAGTAGCCAGGACGCCAGCGCGACGGGCGAGTCGGCGAGTCCGTAAAGCGTCTGCGGGCGCGTGCCCATTTCGAAAGCGTAGCCGCGCTTCTTTTTGAAGTTGGCACTCAACTGCTCATACGCGTGCTTTTCCTCGTCCGATAATCCGGCAGGCATCGCGTCGCCCGCGGCCAGCGACTTCAGAATCTCCGCCGGAACGGAGGCAGGGAAGTTCACATGAATGCCGATCAGCTCGGGCGGCGCCTGTTTGGCCATGATGTTGGTGACAATCCCGCCGAGATCGCCACCTTGCGAAGCAAAGCGCTCATAGCCGAGGCGTTTCATCAATGTGACCCACGCCCGCGCGGTGAGCTCCGGTCCCCAGCCCGTTGTGGTGGGTCTCGCTGAAAAGCCGTAACCGGGCAACGATGGAATCACGAGATGAAAGGCATCCGAAGCCGGCGCGCCGTACGCAGTCGGATTGACGAGCGGGTCGATGATCTTGAACTGTTCAATGACCGAGCCGGGCCAGCCGTGGGTTACGATCAACGGCATCGCGTTTTCTTGCTTCGACCGCACGTGGATGAAATGGATATCGAGTCCGTCAATCTCAGTGATGAACTGCGGATAGGAATTCAGCCGCGCTTCGCATTTGCGCCAGTCGTAGCCGGTTGCCCAATATTGCGCGAGTCCCTGAATAGTAGCGAGCTGAATGCCCTGTGATTCGTGGGGCACCGTCTCGCGATCCGGCCAGCGCGTGGTCTTGATGCGGCGCCGCATGTCGACGAGTTGCGAGTCGGGGACGTGAACGTGGAACGGCCGGATCGCCGTCTTGTCGCCGTTCGCGGGTTCGGTGATCTTGCCGATTGCCGTGCTCGTTTCCGCGAAGGCGAGCCGGTTCAGCGAGCCTGCCGCGAGCGCCGCGGCGGCAATTCCGACAAAGTGCCGGCGCGATGAGGATTGGGGCGTGTCTTTTGACATGGGATCGGTCTCCTGCCTCGGATCAGCGTGTTGCGTTGCGCGTGAAGTCTGCAATGTGCAGTCTCACGAAGTCGTACATGCTCATGGGTTTGCGGCCCGTGAGTTCGAACAGGTCGTTCGTCATGCGGTCGTATCGTCCCTTAGCGTGCAGGTCGGCCATCACGGCCAGATGATCGA
Source organism: Caballeronia arationis (assembly GCF_001544975.2). Lineage (GTDB taxonomy): Bacteria > Pseudomonadota > Gammaproteobacteria > Burkholderiales > Burkholderiaceae > Caballeronia > Caballeronia arationis. The sequence goes on from NZ_FCOG02000113.1 coordinate 3,003, forward strand.
CGACGTGATCGGGAATGCCAAGTTCGCGTAATTTGCCCGACCACGGTGCGACAGGCACATTCCGGTAACGGATGGGCCGGCCGAGCGCCTCTGAAAAGACGCGTGCGGCATGCTCGAGATCCGTCGATTCCAGGCCCGTCAGGTTATAGATCTTGCCGATATGTGGCCCCGGGTTCTCGAGAATCACCGATACCGCATTCGCAACGTCAACGCCTGAAATGGGCGACGTCCTGCTGTTGCCGAGCGGAAGCGCGAGTTCGTCGTTGTCGCGCACGCCGGCGGCGCCCAGTGTCAGGAAGAAGCTCTCGAGAAACGCCGTCGGCCGTACCGTGACGACGGGCAGCCCCGACCACTGCATGACCTGTTCGGCCAGCCAGTGCAGCTTGTGCTGGGGACTGTCGGTTGTCTCCGTGATGCTCATTTCCGTGACCGTCATCTGCGACATGTTCACGATGGCTTCGACGCCATGATGACGTGCCACGGCAGCGAAGTTCACGGTTGCCTCGAGATAGGCCGGGGAGACGGACATGCCGAAGTAGACGCGCGAGCAGCCGTCGATCGCGCGGTGCATCGCGGTGAGATCGGTGAGATCGCCGGCCACGACTTCGGCGCCAAGTCGGCGCAGTTCGTCTGCACGTTCGTCCTCTTTGCGGACCAGCGCCCGTACCTTGTAGCCCTTCGCGAGCAACGACGTGGTGACGCTTCGGCCGATTCCACCAATCGCGCCTCCGGCCCCCGTCACGAGAATGGGTCTATCGTGTGCAAGTTGAGTCGTCATTCCAGTTACCTTTCGAATTGAGTTCAGTTACGTCGAAGCCAGACCGCTTGAGCGCGCCGACCGCGTCACGCATCCGGCTTCACTTCATTTATATATGTGCATATGCACATAAATTTGCGAAATTGTTTGCAAACCTGCTTGATCAACGCGACGACGGAGCATCATTCTGCGCGCCTTGCAGAAAGCCGAGGATTGTCTTCGTAACCAACTCGGGCTGCTCCTCCTGGATAAAGTGCCCGCTGTTCTCGATGTCGACGGCGCTCATATTGACAGCCTTTTCTCCGACGACCATTTTCATCCACTTGTATGCGGGACCACCCAACACGAGAACGGGCATTTTCAGCTCTTCATAATCCTTGTTGTCACTGACGTCCTGAGGGAACGCCTGATACCACGCGTTACCCGCGCGGATCGCGGCGGCGCTGTCATAGGCGTGCTCGTACACGGCGCGGTCGCGCGCATCGACTGCTTGCTCATTCACAAGAAAGTAGTGGAAGAGCCAATCCTGTTCAAGCCGGACGCGCCCTGCCAGCAGCTTTTCCGGCAAACCTCTGACCTGATTGAACGCGAACCACCACAGGTTCGGGCGCGCCGAACCCAGCTTGTCACCGTATGCGCCTTGGGCAGGTAGAAGGGGAAACGTCTGCAGGCTATCGTCGGGATGCGGAAACTCCATCATCACCAGCTTGTCGGTGGCTTGCGGATAGTTCTCCGCATAGGCGAACGCCACGGCCGAGCCGATGTCGTGTCCCGCGATCGTAACCTTGTCATACCCCAGCGATTGGGTCAGCTCATGGATATCGGCGGCCATCGTTTTTTTATCATAGCCGTCGGCGGGTTTCGACGATGCGCCCATGCCGCGCAGATCCACCACGATCACGGTGTAGTGCCCGGCGAGCGCCGGCATGATCTTGTGGAAGGTCCACCACGTTTCGGGCCAACCGGGCAGCAACACGAGCGGATCGCCCTTGCCGCCAACCACATAATGCAGGTGTACGCCGTTCACGGTTGCATAGCCATTTCTGAATCCGGGCAGCGACTTCACCAGCGTACCGTCCGAGACGTCGGTCTTTGCGCCCACGGGCTTGCGCGCATGCGTGGCGACTGGCGTATCCATTGCGGACGTCTGCGTGTGGCCAGGGGAAGCAGCCGCCATCAGCGCCGCGACGACGATACTCGCGGAGCCGGTCCTGATCATTGCTTTCAAGGCAAACTCTCCTTCAATAGAGGAACGACTCGTGGTTCGCAGAGATCACGCAGCCTGGGTGCGCAGATCGTTGGAACCCTGGTTGTCGACGATCGTCGGGTGCGAAGCGCGTTCGTGCACATGCGCGGTCGGCGTACGGTCGATCATCAGACTCAGCAGTTCAGGGCGGTTGTAGTGGCCGGCCGAGTCCATCAGCATCTTGCGGCGGTCGATTTGCGTGAAGTCGAGATCGACGATCACTTCGCCTTCACCGGAGCGAAGCGGCTCGGCCATCAGCATGCCGTCAGGAGCGACGATCGTGGTGAAGCAGCCGCCCGAGATCGGACCGATTCCACAACCGGTATCTTTCATGATTTGCGCCTGCTGGTCCGCGTCCAGCCACGCCGTTGCATTGACGACGAACGCGCCGGATTCGAGCGCATGCTGGCGGATGTTGATTTCCATGCGCTGGGTAAATCCCTCGCCAAAGGCGGAACCCGGGTACATCGCCGAATGGATCTGCTCGCCGTCGGCGATCATCGCGTAGCGGGCGAGCGGGTTGTTGTGCTCGAAGCATGCGAGCTGGCCGATGCGGCCGACTGCGCTGTCGACTGCACGCAGGCCCGAGCCATCTCCCTGGCCCCAGATCATGCGTTCGAAATGCGTCGGCGTGATTTTGCGGCGGCGCTGGATCAGCGTACCGTCAGCATCGAAGAGCAATTGTGTGTTGTACAGCGTGCCGCCATCGCGTTCATTGACCCCAATGGACACGACCATGCCGGCCTTTCGCGCGGCTTCGCCGATCGCATCGGTGGCAGCGGACGGCACAGTCACAGCCTGTTCGAGCAGGCGCAGATGTTCGGTGCCCGACAGAAGTTCGATGCCCGTCTGGACGGCCGCAAAGTAAGGGTAATAAGGCACGACCGTTTCGGGAAAGGTGGCGAACTGCACGCCTTTCTGGCCGAGTTGGTGGATCTTCTGCACGACCTTGGCGACGGTTGCTTCACGGCTATAGAGCACCGGGCTGAACTGGACGGCGGCGGCTTTGACGACTTTCATGACAAACTCCTTGACGAGGGGGAGGGGTACCAGGCGTTGGTCGATCTTGCATATGCAACATCGACCGAAAAACTTCAAACCATGCGCACCGGCAATTTGCGCGCGATATTCATGAGCTCATAGGCGCTGCCTTCGCCGAGGAGGTGCGTCGCGTGGCTCTGTGCAGCCGACCACCCGCTCCCGGCGTGTTTGAGTAGTGCTTTGCCTTCGTGCGTGAGCGAGAGCGGGCGGCTTCGACCATCGGTTGTCGGCACGCCCTCGGCAACCCAGCCCTGCGCGATCAGCGGCTGCAGATTCCTTGTCAGCGTCGAGCGCTCGTGATGATTCCGTCGGCCCAGATCTGAGCGGCTAATAGGCCCGAACTCCGCGATCAGCACGAGCAATGAGAACTGCGGCGCCACGAGGCCGAACGGACGCAACGCATCGTCATAAACAGAGGTCAGGACACGGGAGATTTGTCGGGCGCGCGTCATCAGGCAATTGCGCGCGATCTGGCTGCTCAGCGGTTCATCCGCGGTGCGGTCCCGTTCAACGGTTTTGTTCGACTCGTGTTGCATATGCACTACCTCGGTAAGCCCAGTTTTTGCGGTGCGATGTTTTGCTCGCGATGGGCGTATTTGAGCGGATGAACGTATCTCGCTCGTGTCCGAAAGCCGGTTTTGTGTAAGCGTGCGTATCCCTATCTGTTGTAGATACGTTGAGATACAAAAGTACAGGGCGGGCAAGAGGGAGGGAAATGACGAGGGCTGCGGCGTGACGATCTCGCGAGAACCTCAGCCGCCGTTACGGCCTGACTCGGCTTCTATATTCTCCGCCGCGGCACGCGAGAACCGCATTTGATATTCACTCGGCGACAACCCGGTCTTGCGCTTGAACAATTGCCGAAATGTGCTGATATCGCCATAACCGACACGCTGACTTACCGCCTCAAGCCCAATGGGCCGTGTTTCCAGCAAACGCTTCGCTACCTCGATGCGCAGATTCTGCAGATACGTCAACGGTGCGAGTCCGACGGCTTCCTTGAAACGGCGATTGAGCGTGCGTTCGCTGACAGCAAGCGACGCCGCCAGATCGCTCAGCCGGAATCCCTGCTGCAACGTAGCCTCCATCTGCTGCTGGGCGCGTGCGACGAGCGTGTCGGTATGCCCATGTTCGTCGAGAAGCGTTGCAAAGGAAGCCTGCGAAGTCCGATTCATGTCGATCAACAGCGCCTTCGCGGTCATCGTGGCGAGTTCTTCGCCGGCGAATGTTTCGACGAGCCGCACCGCGAGATTCAGATATGACGTCACGGAACCGCCCGAGATGATGCCGTCTTGCGCGATCAGCAGTTCCTGAGCGCGAACTTCAACGCGCGGATAACGGCGCGCGAAGTCCGCCGCCCTCGCCCAGTGGGTCGTGGCGGCGCGGCCATCCAGCAGGCCGGCCTCGGCGAGCAGGTAATTGGCCGTGCAGTAAGCCGCCAGCACGGCGCCTGCCTTGCGTTGCCGCCTCAGCGCGGAAGACAGCGCGTTCAACTGCTCGCGGCGCCCGATGAACTCATCGATGTTCGAGAAAAATGGCGCCGTCAGCAGAACGGCGTCCGCCCGTTTGCGCGGGTCGATCTTGCCGTCAACGTGAATGGTCTGGCCCGACGCAGCCGTGACGGGTTGCCCGTCGAGAGATTCAACGCGCCATGCAAACACGGGCGCGGATATCGTGCCCGGTGCAGCCTTGCGTGCATGGAACTGATTGGCCGCGCTGAAGACATCAACAGGGCCCGCAACGCCGGACGCCAGGATTCCGTCATAGACCCAGATGCGGACGATGGCCATTGCGTGTCTGAAATTCCCTGAATAATGGCGATACTGCCCCTTCCGGCAGCAGGAGTAAACCCCGATCATGGCCACATCCAATGACCTGATAGCAGGAGCAGCACCATGCCGATGATCGATGCACTGTGGCCCGAAGACGCCTTGAGGCCCGAGGCCGAAGCGCGCCTCGTCAAGGAACTGACCGACATCCTTAGCAAGGCGGAAGGGTACGATCCCGCTAATCCGGTCGCACAGCGTGTCACCGTGTTCCATCTTCATCGGCCTGCTGCGATCTACATCGCTGGCGAACGCACGAACACGATACGCTACCGGATCATTCCGTCTGCACCCGAAGGGCAATACACCGACGAATCGCGTCGCTCGCTCGTCAGAAGCGTCACGGAAGCGGTGGCGCGTGCGGAGAACCGGCCGTTCGATGACGTCGCGCCGCGCGTCTGGGTCTTCCCGACCGAAATTCCGGATGGCGCCTGGGGGACGCGCGGAACGAGCTGGATGCTGCCCGATATCCATGAGCTGCTGGCAGGCGAGTCTGAGCGCGGCGCGGGCGTTGGACGCCTCGCGCGACGCCGCCTCGAAAAGGCGCGCACTACGCTCGAAGCAGCGCTCGATGCCGCTAGCGCAGGCATGACGAGCAAACCGCAACTGGAGCGCGCATCATGAAATTCAATGACACGGCCCCCGTGCTGTCGCCCGCAGGCGGTCCGCCGCTCTGGCTGGCGCGGCTCGCCGAGGACGCGACGCTCGAAGCTACCGTCCTGAAGCGTCCGATCGAGGGACGAGCCGATATTCTCTCCTTGATCAAACACGCGGTCTCGCTCTACGAATTCCAGCATCACAGCTACAAGGGCGAGGTCTGCAACGGTTTGTACATGGAATCCTATCGCTCGCAGATCCAGGGCGTTCCGATCGAAACAGTGGTCGTCGCGCATCTGAACGAACAGGGCGAGACGGATTCCGTGGTCATTAATCATCGCCCGCTTAACGCAGCGTTGCTGTTCTCGAAACGGATGTCGGAGCTCGTCGATGAGCGCTTCCGCGATTGCTATCTGACGGGGCCAGAAACTGCGGCGCTAAATGCGGCATCTGCCGCGGCCTCACGCGAGGCTGGTTGCATCGACGAATTGCCGTAATGAAGGATCCGTCGATCGAAGTAGTGGGAATTTTGCAATGACCGAGGCTCTTGATGGCGCACGCGAACAGTGTCGCGCGAGCCGCCCGACCGAGCGGCTAAAGATCGCACTCACGGACGTTTGGCTGGAGGATCAGCCGCTTCGACTCGACATTCTCACTGCGGTACTCGAGGCAGCATCATGAAACGTCTTTTTCTTAATCTGATAACAGCCTTTGTGCTGGTCGCTTCTGCTGGAGTCTCCATGGCGCACACCACGCCGATGCCCGCCACGCCAACCACGAAGATATTGGCGATTGGAACCTTTCCGCCGGGCACGGACATGCAACTTGTCCAACACATTCTTCCGACCGAGGTCAGCGAGACGGCGCAGCTCTACCTCGAGGGCAGGATCGACCAGTGGTATTCACTGCAAGACCGGGCCGGGGTGGTATTCATCCTGAACGTTACGGACGTCAGTCAGGCGCATGACATGCTTGAGGAACTTCCCTTGGGGAAAGCGCACTTGATGACATTCTCGTTCCTCCCAATAGGCCCGCTGAAGCCGTTGAGTAAGCTTTTGAATCCGTCTTCCCCGCAGTAGAAAGCGCCAGAGCGTACTGGGCTGCTGCGCCGCTGGTTTTCTTGAAGAGGCAGGCAACGTGGGCAGACTATCTCGCCGTTGGGGCGACGAAGGCGGTGGTAGACACAGACGGGCAACGGCATGACGCGCGCGAGTCGTTTGACCTGGCCACGGCCTCAATGACGGGCCGTGTTAGACGCGCCCGTGCGAGGCCACCACGAAGCTGGTCCTGTGTGATGGTCGCGAAGTCGAACGGGTTCCCGTGAGACTTCGCGACCAACGTGTCGCGTTCGACTCCTAGCGCAAGGGGCTTGCGTTTCAACTGACTCATCGAATACTCGGCGGACCTCCCGCGCTGCACTGGCAGACGGTTCTAGTGCGAAAGACGAGGGGCCGATCCGTGGTCGCTTGCTGTCGTCCCAACGGGGAAAACGCTGCAGTTCAAACGACTCGCGGGTCTGACGGCAGCAAAGCTCAGCATTGTCGCCGTTGGTCGAAGGTCGCACCGCGGCAGGCGCTGTGCCAAACCTCGTTGATGCCCGCGAAATCAGCCTGGCGGGTGAGGAAAACCGTACCCTTGTCGACGCTCTCCATTGAGGATCCAGCGGCCTCAACGATGGCTTGGACCTTCTTGAGAACCATATCTGTTTGAAGACGAATGTCGGGTCCGGCGTCGCCCGAAACTTGCCCCCAATACATAGATAACGTTGCCTACGCGTATGCCCGGCGAATATGAAGTCGCTCCTGGGGCCACTCCGGCAGGCGACACAACCTTTCGCGTCGACTGTGAATTTTCAGGTCCCGTGCAAGCAGCCACGAATTTTGCAAGGCAAACGAGTACAGCCAGCCGCGCACGAACTGTTGACATGATCGCGCTCGTCGCTTCGAGATTGTGAGGCAGTAAAGAACGTCGAACGGCCCTTACTTCGTGAATTCGCGTGGCCGCAAGGAATGGTAGGTGATTCTGGCGACGGTCAACCTGACCCGAAGAAGGCAAATGGTGGTCGGCGAATACAGCGGTCAATTCTGTGCCGGAAAGCCGGACATCGGCCAATTTGGGCCGCTCCATGAAGCCCACTTCGCGATGCTGACCGCGATTGAATCGGCAGCGTGACCGCCCAGCGTTCCACTTAACAATCGAGAAAACTGTCCGAACTAAGAGGGCCAGCGCTGTCTAGCTACGGCGCGCACGACATCGCACGAGCCGTTCGCATGGACCATGTCCTGTTGGTCGGTGGATTTAGCCCTTTCTTAAGGGCGTGTCCGAATTTGGAGTTTCTCCAGTTTGTACAGGCGCAATGCGCGTCAGTACCGCTCCCGCTGACGCGCCCACCATCATGCGACTTCTATTGTCCGAAGAAAATATCGCAATTCGGAGCAGCACTGCATTGGCCCTGAACATGGGCCCTCGGAGCCATGGGTTTTTGCGCGCCTGCGGCCATGCTGGTCCCACCGGGCATACCGCCGTAGGAGGTGCTATCGACGGTCGACGGCGGGGTGGCATCCGCGTTTTGCTGCATGGTCGGAGTGGCCTGCGGTGCCGCGGCGTCTTGTGACTGTTGCGCCTGTGCTGCGCCCGCCACGGCGAACACGCCAACGACCATTGTCGCGACTACGATTCCTAGTTTCACTTTCAGCTCCTAGTTGATGCGCAAACAGCCAATCAGATAGCTCTGCGGGCTGCTCACTGTGGGATTTCCGACTGGCGGCCCGACCCTCGTCAAACGGGTCGTTTGCTCAGAACGGGCGAAGATCGGTTGGATGCATCATCGTGACACCCTCTGCCGACGTGGTAATAACCTTCCCGCTAAACGCGCGAGTAGAAACCTCGCGTTGACAGGCTGAGGGAAAGGAATCCGCTCAAATTCTGCCGATGGACTTTGTGAGTCCGAGTGCGCAATAAGGAGCGCGCAATACTCAAGGTAGGCCTGTCATTAAGCGACCGCAATCCCAATCAATGAGGGATACTATTGTCTGGGTCGCTTTTGTCGTTGCGGCTCTTTGTCGACGACGCTACAACTTGAAAATGCACGCGATAATCTCGATGAAAGAAACGCCCCAAGAAGCAGTGCTCCGAGGCGAAAGAAAGATGCCAATCTCAAACTGGGCGGTGTCCTTTCTGACGTACTTGGCGGCAGCGCGCGCGATCCTGAAGGCCATCATCTCGTCTGAGGACGATCCGGTGCCGCTCGCGGCAATGGCGCAAGGGTCACGCGCGCAAGAAGACGAGTGAACTCCGCGAGGCATTGTGCAGGCGCTTAACCTCCCATCACCGTACGATGCTCGCGCTCCATTTGCAACTCATCGACGCCCTTGCGGCGCCGCTCCCAGACGACGCAAACGCTCTTCGGCGCCACGGTGCGGCGCCTTGGGCATTGGTGAAATCCGGAAAAAATGAGTGGGGAAATCGTGCGGCTTGGCAGGGAGAAGAGACGGTTCGTTCGTCGCAAGGATACGTTTAACAGGGAAAGATGATATTTTCCATGACTCGAATTTTTGAGGGTGATGGTGGAGTTTGGGAGAATGACGATCGTCTCCGACATCGAGGTACTGGACCTGAGCAAGCGCGTGCTGGACTTGATGAAGAGTGCGACGAGAGAAGTCCTATACCGGTGCCGGCGTCGCCTTGCCAAGGAACCGGACGTCGCGTACGACAGACTATTCAATTCATTCGTCAAGCAGATGGATACCGACATCGCTCACAGTGCCGATCGGCTCTATCAGTTAGTCTGGACGCGCGCTATCGATTGCATGTGCTATCTGCTCTTCGAAGGGATGTTTCCTGAGCTCGGGGCATATCGCCTATGGTCACGCAAACGATGCTGCCCATTGGCCGGCGTCGCAGGGAGCACTGTTGCGCAAGCCAGGCGTGCGCGAAATGCTGGGCGAGCAAATGAACCTCTTCGGGGTAGAACCGGCCTTTTACCTTCGTAAGGTCATCCTCGAACCGCTCGCGCGTGCTCTCGCCGTGGCCGAGGCAATTCGCTCGTCCGATGATCCAAAGTCTCCGGAGCGTCCAGAAGCCTTGCCCCCTGCGCGTGTCAGAAGTTATCCACTTGGAGGCCACCGATATCGACAGAATTGAAATGAACGCGTGCCACCCGTGAACGTGAGAGCAAAGGCCGAAAGGTGTGCCTACTCCTTAAAGCTCCTGCACCTGGACCGGCGCGCCCGGCTTACCCGCCACTTGCGGAGCGATTACGAGATAGCGACGCCGGTCGCGCTCCGTGCTTGCCCCCGGTGCAACAACCTGGCGAATCTGGCCCAGCGCATTGACAATCGCAGCGCCGGCGGGGTTCGTGTTGAAGTTGGCGAGCGGCTCCACGTCGCCGCTGCCATCGGATTTGTCCGAGAAGCCCAGCACATAGGGCTGCTTGGGCTGTAGCCCGGTGACGGCAGCCTGGAGAACCTGGACCAGCCCCTGATCGAAAAGCGTGACGGTGGTAGGAGCGCTCGCGGCGCCCGCCGGTTTGGCCCTGCCAACGGAAATCAGCGCAAGATGGGTGCTTTGCCCCGCCAGCCCGAGCGGTTGCGTATTCTGCGTTCCCTCGCCCTCCGGCACGGCGTTCGGCACGTAAGCCACTGCCTGTGGCGCCTGCCCGATCGGCACGTTGGCGATGACCGTGTTGGTCAGCGTATCGATCGCGGCCATCGCGTCGGCGTTCTCAAGGCCCACATAAACGCGGCTGCCGTCGCCGGACGGCCAGATGCCATGCGGCAGGTTGCCGACCGGAATCGTTGCGACCTGCGAAAAGTCGTCGGTCCGGAATACCTTCACCTGATTCAGGCCGCCCACGGTCACATAGGCAAACATACCATTTGCGTTGTGCACGATGTTGACGTGATTGGTGATCGGACCGGTGTCGATCGTCTTCAGCAACGCAAAGGGTGGGCGCGCATCGAATACCTGGGTCTTGCCCACATCCTTCAGTGTGAACCAGACCTGCTTGCCGTCCGGCGTCGCCGCGAGGTCAGGACAGAACGGGCTTGCCTGCTCGACCTTGCCAACAATCTTGTGGTCGGCCACAGAGATCACCTCGATTTCTGGATTGAACGACGAACACACGTATCCATAGTTGCCGTCCGGAGAAAAGATCTGCATGCCGGGGCCGGCGGGAACGGTAATGCGCGTCTTTTCTTCGAAAGTCTTGCCGTCAAGGACATCGACATAGTTTTCGCCACGCACGGTTACCCAGACTTCCTTGCCGTCGGGTGTGAAGAACGCCTCGTGCGGCGAACGCCCGACGTAGGTGACGTGCTTGATCGCGTTCGTCTGTGTGTCGATGATCGTGACGGAATTGGAGCCGATCGACACCACTGCGAGCGTGCGATGGTCTGGCGAGAAGCCCATCCCGTGCACGAGCACCTGGCCGCGATATAGTGGGCTGAAGTTGGCGGGCGCCGGGTCACCGAGGCGAATGACACCGACCAGGTGGTTGTCCGCGGGATCGATCACGGAGACTGTGTTGGAGAACTGCTCGGCCGCATACACGCGATCATGGTGGCTGACCGGGATGTCCGGATCGGACAGCAAACCGGGAGCCTGGCCAGCCGGAACAGACCGCGCAGCAGCGAGGCCGATGACCGCGAGGGCGATGACAGCGGCAGATGTGGGTTTCATCTTGGCTCCTTTTGCATGTTCATGCGAGTGTTGTCACGGGACATCGAATGTGCCGTCGCCGGGGCGGACGCGGGCGTCGTTTGGTCCGGTATAGGGGCGGGCGCGGGCAGCGTCTGACCCAGCGCAAGCCGCATCGCGACGATTTCCTGCTGCTGCTCGACCACGATTTCCTGAGCGATGCGTCGCAGTTGCTCGTTGTGTCCATAGCGCAACTCGGCCTGCGCCATGTCGATTGCGCCTTGATGGTGCGGCGCCATCATCGCCACGAAGTCCCAGTCGACGTCGCCGGTCGGCTTGATGGACATCCCGTCCATCATCTTCGTCATCGCCCTTTCGTTTTCTGCGAGGAAGGGTGCCTCTTCGGCATTCGTACTGGCAGGTCCAGCGGCGAACGTGAGAGCAGATGTGCCCACTATCGCCGCGAGGGCCGCGAGTACAATCGACGAGCATTTGAGCAGGCGAAAAAAGGATCGCATGAGAGGAACTCCTGTACACAAAGCGGATGGGCATTCATGTAGCGCACACGGACGTGAGACCGATTAATCCACGCGCTGCAACTTCGTCTTGAAGCAACCCCACGCGAATGCAGATTTTTATCGACTGGGGGATGTAGGCAAAGCCCTCTTCGAGCAGCGCTTCGTTGTTGTTGAGGCCCCCTCAACAACATATTCGCGTGGAGAAACCGGATCTGACTTCCGCGCCCGCCTGCCTGAGACATAGCGTGGATACGGAGCGGCGAGGATTGTCGTTCGCTTTGGAAGCGTCGCGCAAGCGAGCCGATCACCACTCCACACAGATTTCATTCTTCACATCAAACAGCGGGCCTATACCGCGCGCGCGGATCCCCGGCCAATGCGCGGCTCCGCGGGCAATGGAAACGCTCGACGAAATCGACATTGATTCAGTCTAGTTCCTGCGCAGGGAGTCGGCCTGCGATCCGGATCTGAGCCGTCATCGCGAGAACGACTGCAACGCGCGAGACGTGCCCAGCGCCCATTCCTGTTCAGCGTACGAAGGCAAGCGCTCGATTATGAATTGCGAGTGAAGGGCTTGTGCCATCGTTCCGTATCGTGCTTGGCGCGGGGCGACCGGTCGTTGCCGCAAGTCGCGGGCGCAGCGCCGGGAAGGACATCCGGGGACCCGGACAGCGATCGACGACAGTCGGTCGAACTCGACGTCAACGATGTCGGCGAGGCATGCTCGGCGGTCGATGGTGCCTGGTCGAGATTCGGTGGAATCGATGTAGGGTGAACAACGCCGGCTGTGGGTACGATGGCTTCTTCAAAGGGCTGACCGTTGAAGACGCGCGCGTGGTTCGAGACCAATCTGTTCGGCGTGTTCAACCTGACGAGAGCTGCTTTTCGGGCGATGGGCGCCGCGCATAACCATCGCATCTTCAATATCTTATCCCTGGGCGGAATGCGTGGTCGTCGGACGGCCACGCTCTACTGCGCGAGCAAGTTCGTGCTGGAAGAATTCTCGGAGTCGCTGGCCAAGAAAGTATCGCCGTTCGGCTATTTGTGACAATTGTGGAGTTGTGTCCCTTCCGCACGGACTTCCTGAACTTCGAGTCGTTTGGCTCGGACACGATCCGGTCGCGGACTACGACCTGCGCCGTGAGGAACCCACGCTATTATGAGGAGATCAAAACGCCGTTTGCAGTGTATGTTCCGCTCGATGCACAGGTCGCGGAGATGCATTCCGCAGTCTGATCGCACTGGACCCGCTGATTTTTACAGTAAATCATTCGCTTGTTCAAAGCTCGCGCGCGGAGCCACCTTGAGGACGTGATTGTCAAGCTTTCCCCGGCGCCGCACGCAAGGACCTGGAATGCGCCATCGAAACTTCCAGGTCCGTCGTTGCTTTTAGGGCCTCCTTTTCCTAATCTGATCGGAGGGGCTCGGGCCAATGTAGTCGGCGAGTCGCAATGCACTCCACTGGAGGTCGCAATGAATTTTAATCGAACTGAGACAGCGGTGGTTTTCATTGACCCGCAAGTCGACGTGTTAAGTAACAAGGGAAAGAACTGGGGTGCAGTTGGAGCAAGCGTGACAGAGAACAAGACGGTTGAAAACATGCTGCGAATCTTCAAAGCGGCAAGGTCCGTAAAGTACCCGGTCTTCATATCCCCACACTATTTTTTCCCTACCGATCGAGCCTGGAAATTCAATGGCCCGTTGGAGACGGATGAATTCGCTACCGGTACGTTTGCGCGTAGTGGTCCGTTAAATCTGGAAGGCTTCGAAGGCTCAGGCGCTGACTGGCTCGACGAATTCAAGCCTTACATCAACGACGGCGAGACGGTTGTCGTCAGTCCGCACAAGGTGTTCGGACCGCAGACCAATGATCTCGTCCTTCAGTTGCGCAAGCGTGGAGCGAGAAGGGTGGTGTTGGGGGGCATGCTTGCCAACATGTGCGTGGAGTCACATCTGCGCGATCTGCTCGAACAGGGATTCGAGGTCTTTGTTGTCAGTGATGCCACAGCGGGGCCGCGTCATCCCGTTTGGGGCGACGGATACAAGGCGGCAATGATCAACTACGCGTTTCTCGCGCACGGCGTAATGACTACCGAAGAAGTTGTGGCTTCCATGGTATGACGCACTGACGGACTACTGAGCGCCTGCTCACCCCATCACAATGTCGCATGGATCGCGGGTTCTTACTCGTAGTTCATGTTTCTTTTAATGGTCGCCTCGGAAAGGAGATTGGTCGATGAACACGGTCACGACCAAAGACGGCGTTGAGATCTTCTTCAAGGACTGGGAAGCGGACAGCCCATTGTTATCTCACACGGATAGCCACTGAGCGCCGACGATTGGGACGCCCAGATGATCTTCTTCCTGAACCACGGCTTCCGTGTCATTGCGCATGACCGTCGGGGTCCGGGCGGTCGACCCAGACGACCGACGGTCACGACATGGATCACTATGCCCATGATCTCGCAGCCGTTATCGAGCATCTCGACCTTAAAAGCGCTGTTCGAGATGCCTTGTGATGAGTTCGAGCGCGTAGTCGGGCCGTCGTTTGCTGGTCTTGCTGATCAGCTCCGCCCGGGCTGCATCGAGATCGATACGGCCGTCGATCTCTTTCAACGTGAGCACGAGTAGCTGAACGAGCGGTCCGTCTAATAGACCTAAACGCGTGCCGACGATGGCCGGCACGGAAGGGCCGGTAGTCTTTCACAGGGGGCGCTGAACAAACGGCGTGATGCCCCGCGCGCATCTCAAACGGCGCGCGGCGATGAGCGGTACAGCAAAGTTCAACAGGCGGCTTCGGCGCGGGCGACGAGGGTGCGGGCAGTCCTGCACCCAGCCGAGAAGCAAACCTTGACGGCGCCTACTGGACCTAGGCGCATGATCAGGCATCGTTGCAGCCGCTGAGCTGACCGGCAAACCGTTCGGCATCTCACGTACGTCGCGCGAAATCCGACGGGGTCAACTCGACGTTCGCTGATGGATGGGCGAGCGCCTTGCGTGCGGCAATCGCGGCGATTCGCTGGTAGCCATCGCCGAAGCATTTGAGCGTGCGAGCGTCGCTTGCGCCCGGTTCAAGCCAGAAATACGCTTCGAGCGCCTCGAGGGTGACCACGCACTCGACTGAGCCATTGGCTCGTACGAGGTCGAACGCAACACCGCGGCGATGTGCGAGGATGCAGGGTGCTGTCGCTGCGGCTTCCATGATTAAACTGTATCAATTAAGTTAGGCGAGAGCGCGAACGCTGGCCCGCGGAATAGAACGCGAGACCGATCCGGTGCTACCAATCGATACGGTGCTTGTCTTCCGTTTCCCGATGCCGCCGGTCATCGTCGATATGCAGGTACAGGCTGGTCGTGGTCATTGAAGCATGACCCAGATTGTCACGAACGAGCCGAAGATCAACCTTTTGATCTGCCATGTGAGAGCCGGCGCTGTGACGTAGCCAGTGGGCGGAAGCTTTCTCCAATAAGTCTGCACGCGCCGAAGCGCCATCTCGCTCGCGCAGTCGCGCAGCCGCCTTCGCAAAGACGTCCTTGACGATCGCGTGCAGTCCGGCGCGCGTCAGCGGCGCGCATGTCTGCGCCCGGTCATTGGCTGCGGTTGCGCCAATCGGCAAAACCAACGGCGTCTCTTCATTGGGCGAGGGCAGTGCGCTGAGGCCCAGTTGCTGGCGATAGCGCGAAAGCTCCATCATCATCTCCCGAGTCGCGGGGACGAGTCGCTCCTTGCCCTTTGCCGTGAACGGTCAGCCACCAGCGAAGGGCGCCGTCGGCGTCGCGCCGCACGAAAAACTGGCCCATGGTGTTCGTGCCAACTTCAGCAATACGCAAACCACCCAGATACAGCAGCGTGAAAAGCCACCGCACCCGGTACGCATGCGCACGCGCGCGATCGGTGTCGCGCGGCAGCGTCGCGATGGTGTCCTTGACTTCCTGCCAGAGGGTCGGCTCGAGATAGCGGGTGATGCGAGGAGCGGCGTGTTTGGTGCGCTGCCGAGAGAGCGAAAGCGGGTTGCCGGCCAAATAGCCCGCCTGCACCAGCCACGCAAACAATGCGTTGAGAATGACGATCGCCTGGCGCTGACTCGCGGGCGACAGGGGCCCATAGAACGGCCGCCACCGTGCATCGTGGCGAGGGTGCTTGCGACCACCGCCGGCGACCCAGGTCGCGGCGGGTCGCGGATCGGCCAGGAATTGCTGGTAGCGCAGACAATCTTCGTGGGTGAGTGACGAGAGCGGCTTGTCGAGCATCACAAGCGACCAGAGCAGCAAGCGCTCGGC
>NZ_FCOG02000059.1 GCF_001544975.2 Caballeronia arationis
TACGCAGGCGTCGCAGGCGCTCTCGGATGCGCGCTCGGCCGCGGAGCGCGCGACGCAGCGCGTCCACGCGCTGCAACTCGACGTGCTGAAGCTCACGCAGGCGCACGAGCGCTACACGCAGCGCAGCACGCAGATCCGCGAGGAACTCGAAGAAATCAAGGCGCAGATCGACGAACAGCGTGCATTGCGGGCGGAATCCGAAGCGAACTTCGAGCGTCACGACGCCGAACTCGCCGAACTGCAGGCGCGCTTCGAAGACAACCAGCTCGCGTTCGAAGCGCTCGACGAGACGCTTACAAACGCGCGTCAGGAAGCACGCGATCTGGAACGCGCGGCGAGCGACGCGAGCTTCGCGGTGCGCGGCCTCGCGGCGAAGATCGAGGAATACAAGCGCAATATCGACACCGCGCACGACCAGAGCGAACGCGTCGCGGGCGCGCTCGAAGACGCGCGCGCCGAACTCGAAACGATCAACGAGCAGACCGCGCAAGCCGGCCTGCAGGACGCGCTCGACATTCGGGCGGCGAAGGAAGAGTCGCTCCACGCGGCGCGCATCGAACTAGACGACCTGACCGCGCGCCTGCGTCAGTCCGACGAGGCGCGCCTGAGCGTCGAGCGTTCGCTGCAGCCGCTGCGCGACCGCATCAACGAATTGCAGTTGAAGGAGCAGGCGGCGCGCATCAGCGGCGAGCAGTTCGTCGAACAGTTGCAGGCCGCGGGTGTCGACGAAGCCGACCTGAAGGCGAAGCTCACGCCGGACCTGAAGCCGTCTTATCTGCAGGGCGAAGTCACGCGCCTGAACAACGCGATCGCGGCGCTCGGGCCCGTCAACATGGCCGCGCTCGACGAGCTCGCGGCGGCCACGCAGCGAAAGGACTTCCTCGACGCCCAGTCGGCCGACCTGAACAACGCGATCGGCACGCTGGAAGACGCGATCCACAAGATCGACCAGGAAACGCGCGCGCTGCTGCAAGGCACCTTCGACGAGGTGAACCGCCATTTCGGTGACCTGTTCCCGCGTCTTTTCGGCGGCGGACAGGCGAAGCTCATCATGACCGGCGACGAAATTCTCGACGCCGGCGTGCAGGTGATGGCGCAACCGCCCGGCAAGAAGAATTCGACGATCCACCTGCTTTCGGGCGGCGAGAAGGCGCTGACGGCTACCGCGCTCGTCTTCGCGATGTTCCAGTTGAATCCGGCGCCGTTCTGTCTGCTTGACGAAGTGGACGCGCCGCTCGACGACGCCAATACCGAGCGCTTCACGAATCTCGTGCGCGCGATGGCGGCGAAGACGCAGTTCCTGTTCATCTCGCACAACAAGATCGCGATGGAAATGGCGCAGCAGCTGATCGGCGTGACGATGCAGGAGCAAGGCGTGTCGCGGATCGTTGCCGTGGACATGGAATCCGCGGCCGGATTCGCACAGAATGCTGGCTGAAAGACATTGAACCCAGAGGAGGCCGGAACAGCGTTCCGGCCTTACGCGCGAGGCGCGGAGTCGGCGCACGCTGAAGACAGCGTGCGCGACAGATCGCGCGGCGCATCGCAACCAGAAAGAATGATGGAGCGTGCATGGACGAGTTGACACTCGGTTTGATCGGCGCCGGTGCCGTGGTGGTGGGCGGCGTCGTGGTCTACAACGCGTGGCAGAGCGCGAAGGTGCGTCGCAGGATGCCTCGCCCGATGCCCGACGAAGCAGCGGATTCGCTCGCCCGCCAGGAGGCGGACGAGGAGCATCCGTTCATCGAACCGGTGCGGCCCGCGCGCCGCGAGCCCGCTATGGGCGAGTCCACCGGCCAGGAAAAGAGCGAAGCGCGCGTCGAGCCGAGCTTCGGCGGCGCGCCGATGCCCGGTGTTGCGCCGGCCGATACTGCCGTTGATCTCCAGGCCGAAGCGACGTCGACCAATGGCGAGCCGCCTGTCGAAAGCGAAGAGTCGCAAGAACCGATCGTGCCCGCCGCGACGACGATCTCTTCGGCGCCGCCCGCACTCGTCGACCGGCGTATCGACTGTGTCGTGCCGATCCGGCTGACCGCGCCGATCGCCGGCGACAAGCTCGTGCCGCTCGCGCAGCGCCTGCGTCGCGCGGGGACCAAGCCGGTGAACATCGAGGGCAAGCCCGAAGGCGAGTCCACGTGGGAATTGCTCAAGAACGGCGCGCGTTACGACGAACTGCGCGCGGCGGCGCAACTCGCGAACCGCAGCGGGCCGCTCAACGAACTGGAGTTCTCCGAGTTCGTGACGGGCGTGCAGCGTTTCGCCGACGCCATCGACGGCGCGCCCGAATTTCCCGACATGCTGGAGACGGTCGGCATGGCGCGCGAACTCGATGCGTTCGCCGCTCAGTGCGACGCGCAGTTGTCGATCAACATCCTTTCGGACGGCGCGCCGTGGTCGGCTAACTACGTGCAGGCAGTGGCGTCGCAGGACGGCCTGCTGCTCTCGCGCGACGGCACGCGCTTCGTCAAGCTCGACGCGAAGCAGAACCCGGTCTTCATGCTCCAGTTCGGCGACACCAACTTCCTGCGCGACGACCTTACGTACAAGGGCGGCCAGATGATCACACTGGTGCTCGACGTGCCGGTCGCCGATGAAGACATCCTCCCGTTCCGCCTGATGTGCGATTACGCGAAGTCGCTGTCCGAGCGCATCGGTGCACGCGTCGTTGACGACCAGCGCCGGCCGCTGCCGGAATCGGCGCTGCTCGCCATCGAAAAGCAGTTGATGACGCTCTACGCGAAGCTGGAGCAGGCCGGCATCCCGGCGGGTTCGCCCGCGACGCGGCGGCTCTTCAGTCAGTAGGCGTCCCGGGCGCCGCCTGAACCACGCAATCGCGCTCCCGAGTCGAACTGGATCGGGGCGCGATTTTTTGTGCGTGTCCGCACGGCCCCGCTCGGGTTGGCCATCCGGCCGATGCCACGATTTACCGATCTTCTGAGACAATCGAACGACCGGATTTCTTCTCCCTTGCCACACACCCTGTCTTGCCACGCATGTCCGCCAAAACAAAAGCCGAATCCGCCGTCAAATCGAAATCCGTGGCCCCCGTGCCGGGCGCCGAGCGGCCGGCGGAGCGCGCCGCCTGGCTGCGTTCGGAACTGGAGCGCGCGAACTACGCGTACTACGTGCTCGACCAGCCGGACCTGCCCGACGCCGAATACGACACGATCTTCAAGGAACTGCAGCAGATCGAAGCCGACCAGCCCGATCTGATCACGCCGGATTCGCCCACGCAGCGCGTCGGCGGCCAGGTGGCGGCGGGCTTCGAGCCGGTCGTCCACGACGTGCCGATGCTGTCGCTCAACAACGGCTTTGCCGACGAAGACATCGTCGCGTTCGACAAGCGCGTGTCCGAGGCGCTCGGTTACGCGCCGGTGCAGTACGCGTGCGAGCTGAAGTTCGACGGCCTCGCCATTTCGCTGCGCTATGACGACGGCCATCTCGTGCAGGCCGCCACGCGCGGCGACGGCGCGACCGGCGAAGACGTCACGGCCAACGTGCGCACGATCCGCTCGATCCCGCTGAAGCTGAAGGGGAGGAACGTGCCGAAACGGCTCGACGTGCGCGGCGAGGCGCTGATGTTCAAGCGCGATTTCGACAAGCTCAATGCGCGCCAGCGCGAGGCCGAGCAGCGCGAATTCGCGAATCCGCGCAATGCGGCGGCGGGCAGCCTTCGCCAGCTCGATCCGAAGATGACGGCGCAGCGGCCGCTGTCGTTCTTCGCGTACGGGATCGGAGTGCTGGAAGGCGCCGACATGCCGCCGACGCACTCGGCGCTGCTCGACTGGTACAGCGAGATGGGTTTGCCGGTGAATTCGGAGCGCGGCGTCGTCGAAGGCGCCGAAGGGCTGCTCGATTTCTTCGGCAAGACGGGAGAGAAGCGCGACGGCCTGCCGTACGACATCGACGGCGTCGTCTACAAGGTCAACCGGCGCGAGGAGCAGGACAAGCTCGGTTTCGTCTCGCGCGCGCCGCGCTTCGCGCTCGCGCACAAGTTTCCGGCGCAGGAAGCGCTCACGCAGCTGCTCGCAATCGACGTGCAGGTCGGCCGAACGGGCGCGATCACGCCGGTGGCGCGGCTCGCACCGATCTTCGTCGGCGGCGCGACGGTCACGAACGCGACACTGCACAACGAGGACGAGGTTCGTCGCAAGGACATCCGCATCGGCGATACGGTGATCGTGCGGCGCGCGGGCGACGTGATTCCGGAAGTGGTCGGCGCGATCCTGGACCGCCGTCCCGACGACGCCCGCGAGTTCGTGATGCCGACCGAATGCCCGGTGTGCGGCTCGAAGATCGAGCGCCTGCCGGACGAAGCGATCGCACGCTGCACGGGCGGCCTCTTTTGTCCCGCGCAGAGGAAGCAGGCGCTGTGGCACTTCGCGCAACGCCGTGCGCTCGACATCGACGGTCTCGGCGAAAAGATCATCGACCAACTGGTCGAGCAGAATCTCGTGCGCACGCCCGCCGATCTCTTCCATCTCGGCTTTTCGACGCTCTCCGCGCTCGACCGTTTCGCCGACAAATCTGCGCAAAACCTGCTCGATTCGCTCGAAAAGGCGCAGAAGACGACGCTCGCGCGCTTTATCTACGCGCTCGGCATCCGCCATGTGGGCGAAACGACCGCGAAGGATCTCGCGAAGCACTTCGGCTCGCTCGATCCGATCATCGCGGCTTCGGTCGAGGAATTGCTGGAAGTGAACGACGTCGGGCCGGTCGTCGCGGAATCGATCCACAACTTTTTCGCCGAAGAGCACAACCAGCACGTGATCGAGCAGTTGCGCGCGAAGGTGTCGTGGCCCGAAGGGCCGCCCGCACCGAAGGCGCCGCAGGGCGTGCTGGCGGGCAAGACGGTCGTGCTGACGGGCACGCTGCCGGCGCTCTCGCGCGAGGAGGCGAAGGAAATGCTGGAGGCTGCCGGGGCGAAGGTGGCCGGCTCGGTGTCCAAAAAGACCGATTACGTGGTGGCGGGGGCGGAGGCGGGCAGCAAGCTCGTCAAAGCCGAGGAACTCGGCATCCCCGTGCTCGACGAAGACGGTATGCGCAGGCTTTTGGAAGGAGTGACTCCATGATTCGCGAAATTCTGAAGATGGGTGATCCGCGGCTCTTGCGCATCGCGCAGCCGGTCGAACATTTCGATACGCCGGAACTGCACGCGCTCGTGCAGGACATGTTCGACACGATGCGTGACGCGAACGGCGCGGGGCTCGCCGCGCCGCAGATTGGTGTCGACCTGCAGGTCGTGATCTTCGGTTTCGGCTACAACGAGCGCTACCCGGACGCGCCATCCGTGCCGGAGACGGTGCTGATCAATCCGATCGTGACGCCGAATTCGCACGACATGGAAGAGGGCTGGGAGGGTTGCCTCTCGGTGCCCGGCCTGCGTGGCGCCGTGCAGCGTTACTCGATGATCCGCTACCAGGGCTTCGACCAGTTCGGCGGCGCGATCGAGCGGCTCGCCGAAGGTTTTCACGCGCGCGTCGTCCAGCACGAGTGCGACCACCTGATCGGCAAGCTTTATCCGATGCGCATCACGGACTTCTCGAAGTTCGGCTTCACCGAGGTGCTCTTCCCGGGACTCGACGCGCCGCGGGACGACTGAGCGTCGCCGCGGCCATCGGGCCACCCGCGATTTGCCGATTACGCAGAAGGCCGCTCCGGGGAGCGGCCTTCGTTCATGCAAACGTCTTTTTGCTGCCGATGTCCGGCTGGCGGAATAGCTTGACGTGCTCGGGGTTTGCCGAGGCCTGGAGCCGCCCGTCCGGAAGGCGCGCGATCACGACCTCGCCGATGCCAGGGCTCATCACGACGACTTCGTCGCGAAGGGCGAGCAGCGCGTCGAGCCGTCGTCGGCCGCTGATTATTTCGAGGCCGGATTTCGTTTCGCGAACAATGATCTCAACTGACATGGCGGTTCTCCCCAATGACGTCTGAAGCATGAAAACGCGCCCTCCAGGCGGTAAAAAGGGCGTTACCTGCCTATCGGATGGATGACATATTTTCTTTAAACAAAATTCAAAAAAAAATCGACGCGCACGATTGGGGTGCATGCGCGTCGATTTAAGTATTTGCGTCGTTTTTTCGCGACGCATTTTTGGCGGGCGGCTCGCGATCGTTTAGCGGTTGCTGCGCGAATCAGAACGTCTCATCCGCCCCCAGATAACGCCATTGTCCGGCGGGCAGTTCGCCGAGCGTGACGTGTCCCATGCGGATGCGTTTCAAACCCACGACTTCGAGGCCGACCAATTCGCACATGCGGCGGATCTGGCGCTTCTTGCCTTCGCGCAGCACGAAGCGCAGTTGTTCGCCGTTCTGCCAGCTCACCTGGGCCGTCTTGAGCGGCACGCCGTCCAGTTCCAGTCCATGGCGCAGGAGCGCAAGGCTCTCGTCCGGCAGATGCTTGTCGACATCGATCGTGTGCTCGCCGAATTTCACGCGCACGAGATATTCCTTGTCGACTTCCGAATGGCCGCCGATCAGTTGCTTCGCGACGCGGCCGTCCTGCGTGAGGACGAGAAGCCCCGTGGAATCGATGTCGAGGCGCCCGGCCGGCGCCAGCGTGCGCAGATGGTTCGGCGAAAACCGGATGCCGGAATGATCCTCGGCCCAATGATTCGACGGATTGATCAGCGTGACTGCGGGTTGATAGCCGTCTTCGGCCTGGCCCGAGACATAGCCGACCGGCTTGTGGATCAGGATCGTGACCAGTTGCGATTGGACCGCGTGCGCCGCGGGCAGGATTTCGATGTTCTGATCCGGGCGGATTCGCGTGCCGAGCGTGTCGATCACCACGCCGTCGACGAGCACCCAGCCTTTTTCGATCCACTCGTCGGCTTCGCGACGCGAGCACAGGCCGAGCTCGGACATCACCTTCGACAGGCGCACGAGGCCTTCCTCGCCGGCGCGCGCGACGCGGGCGGGGGAGGGGGGCGTGTCGGCGGGTTTTGCTGCGGGCTTCGGCGTGGGTTTTGCCGACGGGCGGTCGTTGTCACGACGCGGACGGTCCAAGGACGGCCGCGGCGGGCGCGAATCGTCGCCACGCGACTTGAACGGACGACGCTCGTCGGTGCTTCCGGAGCGATCGCCACGCGGCGCGCCACGGTCGCCAAAGGACGGGCGCGGGCCGCGTTCACCGCTAGCGGATCGCGAATCGTCGCCACGCGACTTGAACGGACGACGCTCGTCGGTGCTTCCGGAGCGATCGCCACGCGGCGCGCTGCGATCACCAAACGACGGACGCGGACCGCGCTCACCGCCGGCAGACCGCGAATCGTCGCCGCGCGATTTGAACGGACGACGTTCGTCGCTACTTCCGGAGCGATCGCCACGCGGCGCGCCACGGTCGCCAAACGACGGACGCGGACCTCGTTCACCGCCAGCGGATCGCGAATCGTCGCCACGCGACTTGAACGGGCGGCGCTCGGCGGTGCTTCCGGAGCGATCGCCACGCGCTGCGCCGGCCTTTGGCCCCGCGGGCCGCGGTCCGGCCGGTGCTTCGGCCCTCACGGGCTTGCGCCCGGCAGCGCTGCCGGAACGAACGGGGGAACGCGCCGGCGTCGCCGGGCGCGGATGTTTGGCTGTCAGTTTGACGCGCATAATTTCTCAGGCTGCGATCGCGCGCAGCAGTTCGGTTTCGACCTGAATCTGGGTCCGGTTGCTGGAAAGGCCTTTGCCGTCGAGCAGGAAAACGTCCTCGACGCGTTCGCCGAGCGTGTTGATCCGCGCGGCCTGCACGCCGATCCGGTGTTGCGCCAGAACCCGCGCGATCGAATAAAGGAGGCCCTGACGGTCGTTCGCCGACACGGACAGGATGTAGTACTGGCCGCGCTCGTCGGGACGCAGGTCCACGCGCGGTGTGATCGGAAAGGTGCGTACGAGCCGCGACAGCCGTCCCTTCGACGGCTCCGGCAAGTTGCGTTCGGCCGTGAGCAAGGTGCTCAGTTGCTCCTCGACCAGATTCGCGATGTCGCGATAATGCCCGTCATGGTCCGGATGCGCGACCAGAAAGTTGTCGAGCGCGTAGCCGTGACGCGTCGTCGTCACGCGCGCGTCGAGCACGGACAGGCCGTTCTTGTCGAAATAGCCGCAGATCGCGGCGAAAAGATCCGGACTATCCTTTACGTACACGAGCACCTGCAACCCTGCGCCGATCGGCGACGGCCGCGCGCGCACGATTGGCTTGATGCTTTCGACGTGCTTGTAGAGCACGCGCGTCTGCCACGCGATATCGGCGGCATCGTGGCGCAGGAAATAGCCGACGTCGAGCTGGTCCCACAGCCGGCGCTGCGCGTGTTCGGGCACGGTTTCGAGGCGCAGGAGCGCGAGCGCCTCTTCCTGGCGCGACTTCAGTTCCGAATGCGCGTCGGGTTCGGCGCCGCCGAGCACGGCCCGCGTCGCGCGGTAGAGATCTTCGAGCAGCTTGCCTTTCCACGCGTTCCAGACCTTCGGGCTGGTGCCGCGAATGTCGGCGACGGTCAAAAGATAAAGCGCGGACAGCCGCCGTTCGTTTTTTACCAGCGCGGCAAACTGCTTGATCACTTCGGGATCGCTCGTGTCCTGCTTCTGCGCGACCTGGCTCATCGTCAGATGCTGCTCGACGAGCCAGACGATCAGCGCGCTGTCCTCGGTGCCGATGCCGTGCTCACGGCAGAAACGCCGCGCGTCGACCATGCCGAGCGTCGAGTGATCGCCGCCACGGCCCTTCGCGATGTCGTGAAAGAGCGAGGCCACGTAGAGCACCCACGGACGCTCGAAATTGCCAATTATCTGGCTGCAGAACGGATACTCGTGCGCATGCTCGGCGATCGCGAAGCGCCTGAGATTGCGCAGCACCATCAGGATGTGCTGGTCGACCGTGTAGACGTGATACAGGTCGTGCTGCATCTGCCCGACGATGCGCCGGAAATTCAGCAGATAGCGCCCGAGCACGCTCGTCTGGTTCATGAGCCGAAACGCGTGCGTGATGCCTTCCGGCTGCTTCAGGATCTCCATGAAGAGCCGGCGGTTTTCGGGATCGCGCCGCCAGTCGCGGTCCATCAGGTCGCGCGCGTTGTAGATGGCGCGCAGCGTGCGCGCAGAAAAGCCCTTCACGCCGCGCGTCTGTTCGTAGAGCAGGAATGCTTCGAGAATCGCGTGCGGTTCGCGTTCGAACACGTCGTCGCGGGCGATTTCCAGCATGCCCTGCTTCTCGACGAAGCGCTCCGAGATCACGCGCGTAATGCCGCTCGTCGACGGGAACAGTTGCGCCTCGACGTTCTGGATCAGGATGGTCGCGAGCTGCGTCACCGCTTTCGCCGCCCAGTAGTAACGGCGCATCAACTGCTCGCTCGCGCGCTTGGTCGCGGTCGCCTGGAAGCCGAAGCTCTCGGCGAGCGACGTCTGCAGGTCGAACACGAGAATGTCCTGCCGGCGCTTCGCGATCACGTGCAGGCGCGCACGCAGCGCCTTCAGAAAGCCTTCATTGCGGCGCAGTTCGCGCGCTTCGCGTTCGGTGATGAGGCCGCGCAGATCGAGTTCGCGCCAGCTGCTGCCGAAGCCCGCCGCCCGCGAGATCCACAAAATGAGTTGCAGGTCGCGCAGGCCGCCAGGGCTTTCCTTGACGTTCGGCTCAAGGCTGTATGGCGTGTCCTGGAATTTGGCGTGCCGCTGGCGCATTTCCAGCACTTTCGCCTGGAAGAACGCGCGCGGGTCGAGCGTCTGCTGGTAGCGCTCGCGAAATACCTGGAACAGCGGCGTGTCGCCCCAGACGCGCCGCGCTTCCAGGAGCGACGTGAGCACGGTCACGTCGTTGCTCGCTTCGTCGATGCATTGCGCGACCGAGCGCACGCTGCTGCCGATGTCGAGCCCGATGTCCCACGCCATGCCGATGAAGCGCTCGATGCGCGCGGTGAGTTCGGCATCGCCGGAGTCGGCCGGCTTGTGGTCCGGCAGCAGCACGAGGATGTCGACGTCGGAATACGGCGCGAGTTCGCCGCGTCCGTAGCCGCCGACCGCGACGAGCGCCGCCCACGACGGCATCCCGCAGGCGTCCCAGGCGCCGCGCAGCGCGTCGTCGGTGGCGCGGGCGAGGGCGTGCATCAGCGAATCGACGTTCGAGGCGGTCTGGAAGCGCTCCAGCAGCGCGGCCTTCTCCGACTTGAAAGCGGCTTTCAGCGATTCACAGGGCGGGGCGACGGCTGTAACGCTCATGGGCGGAAATGGGGAGGGAGCGGTTGAATGGAGCGGACGATCGCGTCCGACGTCCGCTTGCCGGCGGGAGTGTGCTTGCGCTCTGCACTAGGCCGCGCGAGCGCCGGGTTGCACCGGATGTGGCGGAAAGCTGGTCTGACTCTTCATGCGTTGCCTCGAAAGGGGCGCGGAATCGGGATTCGGATGAACTTCGCGTGCGGCAGGCCGCGCCGCCGCGTCAAGCCGTCGCGGCGATCAGTTGCGACGGAGCCTGCGTTCCCGCCGAGACCGTCAGCACTTCGTAACCCGTCGGCGTGACGAGCACCGTATGCTCCCACTGCGCCGACAGACTGCGATCGCGTGTCTTCACGGTCCACTGATCGGGCATCGTGCGGATGTCGCGGCGCCCGGCGTTGATCATCGGCTCGACGGTGAAGATCATGCCGGCTTCCAGTTCGATGCCCGTGCCCGGGCGCCCGTAGTGCAGCACCTGCGGCTCCTCGTGGAACACCTGGCCGATGCCGTGGCCGCAATATTCGCGCACGACGCTGTAGCCCTGCGACTCCGCGTGCTTCTGGATCGCGGCCCCGATATCGCCCAGGCGCGCGCCGGGGCGCACCTGATCGATGCCGAGCCACATGCAGTCGAAGGTGGTCTGCACGAGACGCTTCGCTAGAATGGACCCTTCGCCCACGACGAACATGCGGCTCGTATCGCCGAAATAGCCGTTCTTGATGACCGTAACGTCGATATTGAGGGCGTCGCCGTTCTTCAGCGCCTTCTCGCCAGGGATGCCGTGGCAGATCACGTCGTTTACGGAAATGCAGGTCGCCTTCGGATAGGGCGGGTAGCCGGGCGGCTGGTAGTTCAGCGGCGCGGGCACGGTGCCCTGTTCCTTCACCATGTATTCGTGGCATAGGCGGTCGAGTTCGCCGGTGGTCACGCCCGCCACGATGTGCGGCGTGATGAAATCGAGCACCTCGCTGGCGAGCCGGCAGGCGACGCGCATTTCTGCGATGTCGTGGTCGTTTTTCAGCGTAATGGACATGACTTGTCAGGAAAAATCGTGTAGGCGGCGCTTTCGCGCGAAAGCGGCATTATCGCACCTTGCGAGGCGTGCCGCAGAGGGGCGCGAGGCGCGAGGCGGCCTCGTAAAGCGGATTTTTCCTTTTTCGCAGCGATTCGCGCGCAGTCCTGGTTTTCGGGCCCGGCCGCGCCGATGCAAGGTTCGACGTCCGGGCCGCCCGGCGCCGCCCGGTTTTCCCTCATCCGGGCGCCTTGAGCGGTGTAATCATCGCGTGCTATACTCTTTGGCTAAGTCGGTACCAAGCTTGTCTTCGTCTTATCAATCTCGATCAGACGCTTGCGGGCCCAAGGTTTCGACTTGATTCGCAAGCCGGCGCACCCAGGGTGTCCGGCGTCCGGCAAGAAAAAACGGGCGCAGGATGCGGCAGCCGGCTTAAGACCCAACCCTCGCGGAGAATTTCATGGCAGTTACCATGCGTCAAATGCTGGAAGCCGGTGTCCACTTCGGTCACCAAACGCGCTTCTGGAACCCGAAGATGGCCCCCTATATCTTCGGTCATCGCAACAAGATTCACATCATCAACCTCGAAAAGACGCTGCCGCTTTATAACGACGCGCTGAAGTACGTGCGTCAGCTGGCAGCCAATCGCGGCACGATCCTGTTCGTCGGCACGAAGCGCCAGTCGCGCGACACGGTCGCTGAAGAAGCGCAACGCTCCGGCATGCCGTTCGTCAACGCGCGCTGGCTCGGCGGCATGCTGACCAACTTCAAGACGCTGAAGATTTCGATCAAGCGCCTGAAAGACATGGAAGCAGCGCTGGAATCGGGCGAAACCGAGCGCATGAGCAAGAAGGAAGCGCTCCTGTTCGAACGCGAAATGGCCAAGCTGCAGAAGTCGATCGGCGGCGTGAAGGACATGGGCGGCATTCCGGACGCGATCTTCGTGATCGACGTCGGCTATCACAAGATTGCCGTGACCGAAGCGAAGAAGCTGGGCATCCCGGTCATCGCCGTGGTCGACACGAACCACTCGCCGGAAGGCATCGACTACGTGATCCCGGGTAACGACGACGCCAGCAAGGCCGTCGCGCTGTACGCGCAAGGCGTGGCCGACGCGATCCTCGAAGGCCGTGCGAACGCGGTGAACGAAGTGGTCCAGGCCGCTCGCGGCGGCGAAGGCGACGAGTTCGTCGAGGTCAACGCAGAGGCATAACGAGCCCTGTATCCGGCACAAAAGGGGGCTTTCTTGAAGGCCCCTTTTTTTTAAGCCGCTTTTCTTTTAAGCCGTTTTGAGCCGATTTTTCGGCCGGCGAGCGGGCGCCGCGGCTGCTGCAACCTCGCTGTGACCCAATTCCTGTCGCGGGCACCGAGCCGGCGGCACGTATCAAACAGACTCAAGGAGCGAATGATGGCGGCAATTACCGCAAGCATGGTGGCAGAACTGCGCGCGAAGACCGACGCGCCGATGATGGAATGCAAGAAGGCGCTGACGGAAGCCGACGGTGACATGGCGCGCGCCGAAGAGCTCCTGCGCGTGAAGCTCGGCAACAAGGCGAGCAAGGCGGCATCGCGCGTGACGGCAGAAGGCATCGTGACCGCGCACGTCGAAGGCGGCGTGGGCGCGCTCGTCGAACTGAACTGCGAAACCGACTTCGTCGCAAAGAACGACGACTTCCTCGCGTTCGGCAAGACCATCGCCGAGATCGTGGCGAAGAACAACCCGGCCGACGTGGCCGCGCTGTCGGCGCTGCCGCTGGAAAGCTCGACGGTTGACGCCGTGCGCCTCGCGCTCGTCGGCAAGATCGGCGAAAACCTGTCGATCCGCCGTTTCGTGCGCTTCGAAACCAGCAACAAGCTGGCTTCGTACCTGCACGGCACGCGCATCGGCGTGCTGGTCGAGTTCTCGGGCACGGACGAGCAGGTCGGCCGTGACGTCGCGATGCACGTCGCGGCCATGAAGCCGGTCTCGCTGTCGTCGGACGAAGTCCCCGCCGACCTGATCGCGAAGGAGCGCAGCATCGCCGAGCAGAAGGCCGCCGAATCGGGCAAGCCGGCTGAAATCGTCGCGAAGATGGTCGACGGCAGCGTGCAGAAATATCTGAAGGAAGTCTCGCTGCTGAACCAGCCGTTCGTGAAGAACGACAAGCAGACGATCGAACAGATGCTGAAGGCAGCGGGCGCGTCGGTTGAGAAGTTCGCGCTGTTCGTGGTCGGCGAAGGCATCGAGAAGCGTCAGGACGACTTCGCAGCCGAAGTGGCCGCGCAAGTCGCAGCAGCAAAGCAGGTCTAAGCCCCTTCGCGCGACGGGGTCGCCCGCCGCGCGAATGCAGCATGGCAGCACCCGAATCACGCAGGATCGCGGTGGAACATTCGTTCCGCCAGTTCCCAGGCAGTCAGTCAGGCGGCCAGTTCGGCATCGGATCGTTGTATAAGGGTTAACCCTTGTGGTCGGCCGCCCGATGCCCGAATTTGGCGCGCTTGCCGTAAATGTCGTTTCACCCCTACAGTTCTACGTTGTTGCAACCCTCCTCGGCGCGATCGGAACCTCATATGCCCACAGCCTACAAACGCGTACTCCTCAAGCTCTCCGGCGAAGCCCTCATGGGCGACGATGCTTTCGGCATCAATCGCGCAACCATCGAACGGATGGTGGCGGATGTGGCTGAAGTGGTGCGCATGGGCACCCAGCTCGCGGTCGTGATCGGCGGCGGCAACATTTTTCGCGGGGTCGCGGGCGGCGCGGCCGGCATGGACCGTGCAACAGCCGACTACATGGGCATGCTCGCCACGATGATGAACGCGCTCGCGCTGCAGGACGCCATGCGCCACGCCGGCATCGAAGCGCGCGTGCAGTCCGCGCTACGCATGGACCAGGTGGTCGAGCCGTATATCCGTCCGCGCGCCATTCGCCAGCTCGAAGAAGGCAAAGTGGTGATTTTCGCGGCCGGCACGGGCAACCCGTTCTTCACGACCGATACGGCTGCGGCGCTCCGCGGCGCGGAAATCGGCGCGGAAGTCGTGTTGAAAGCGACCAAGGTGGACGGCGTATACTCCGCCGACCCGAAGAAGGATCCGGACGCGACGCGGTACAGCACAATCAGTTTCGACGAGGCGATCGGCCGCAATCTGCAGGTGATGGACGCGACGGCTTTCGCGCTGTGCCGCGACCAGAAGCTGCCGATCCGCGTGTTTTCCATCACCAAGGCGGGCGCGTTGAAGCGCATCGTCCAGGGCGACGACGAAGGCACGCTCGTCCACGTGTAAACTCTTGCGTATCCGGGCGCGGCGCGGCTCGAAGGCTGGCGCCGTTTACGCCTGTATCGCCAGTAACCAAGGTTTGGAGGTTTAAATGAGTGTGGCTGACATTAAAAAGGGCGTCGACCAGAAAATGCAGCGGTCGATCGAGGCGTTCAAGGCCGACCTCGCCAAGATCCGCACGGGTCGCGCCCATACCGGCTTGCTCGACCATATCCAGGTCGATTATTACGGCTCGAACGTGCCCATCTCGCAAGTGGCGAACATGACGCTCGTCGATGCCCGCACGATCGGCGTCCAGCCGTGGGAAAAGAAGATGGTGCCGGTCGTCGAGAAGGCGATCCGCGAATCCGATCTGGGCCTGAACCCGGCCACCCAGGGCGAGCTGATCCGCGTACCGATGCCCGCGCTGACCGAAGAGCGCCGCAAGGAACTCACGAAAGTCGTGAAGAGCGAAGGCGAAACGGCGAAGATCGCAGTGCGCAATCTGCGTCGCGACGCCAACGAGCAACTGAAGAAGCTCGTGAAGGACAAGGAGATTTCGGAAGACGACGACCGCCGCGCAGGCGACGACGTCCAGAAGCTCACCGACAAATTCGTCGCGGAAATCGACAAGCTGGTTCAGTCGAAGGAAGCCGAGATCATGACGGTCTAAAGACCGCTTGCGGTCCTGCCAGTCGTGCTGGCTTCATTCTGTCGATAATAAGATTCAGCGGCCATGACCTATACCAGCTCTACCGTTCGCGTGCCTGATGTCGCGGCTGTTCCGCGCCATATCGCGATCATCATGGACGGCAACGGCCGTTGGGCGACTGAGCGGCGCCTGCCGCGCGTCGCCGGACATACGCGCGGCGTCGATGCCGTGCGCGCAACCGTCGAAAGCTGCGCACGGCGCGGCGTGGAGTACGTGACGCTGTTCGCGTTCAGTTCCGAAAACTGGCGCCGTCCGACCGAGGAAGTCACGTTCCTGATGCGCCTGTTCGTCACGGCGCTGGAGCGCGAAATCGGCAAGCTGCATGCGAACGGCATCCGTCTGCGCGTCGTCGGCGACATTGCGATGTTCGACGACCGCATCCGCGCGCTGATCCAGCGCGCCGAAACCAAAACCGCCCGCAACACACGACTCACGCTGACCATCGCCGCGAACTACGGCGGTCGCTGGGACATCATGCAAGCCACTCGTAAGCTTGCCGAGCAATCGGCGGCGGAGGGCGAGGCAGTGCGGGTAGACGAGGATTCGTTCGCGCAGCACCTCGCGATGGCATACGCGCCGGAGCCGGATCTCTTCATCCGCACCGGCGGCGAGCAGCGCATCAGCAACTTCCTGCTGTGGCAGCTCGCGTACACCGAGTTTTATTTCACCGATACCTACTGGCCGGATTTCGACGCCGAAGCGCTTGCGCGCGCGATCGAATCTTACGGCGAGCGCGAACGGCGCTTCGGCCGCACGAGCGCACAGCTCGCGTCGCAATCGCAGAAGGCCGACACCCTTTCATGCTAAAGACCCGTGTCATCACGGCAATCGTTCTGCTGGCGGTACTCGTCCCGGTCACGCTGTTCGCGCCGGTCGGGGCGTTCGGTGCGCTGATCGCGTTCGTCGTAGTGTTTGCGGCCTGGGAATGGGCGCGGCTTTTGAAGCTCGGTGGCGTCGGTCCGGTCGTCTATGCGCTCGTTTGCGCGCTCGCGCTCGTCCTGAGCACCTATCTGGGCGTGGCGCCCAAGGGTCTCCTGCAGATGGCCGCGATCTTCTGGGTGCTCGCGGGGCCGTTCGCGCTGTTTCGCAAGCCGGCGCTTGCTTCGGGCGCCTGGCGTCCGTTTCTCCTTTTTGCGGGCGTCGTCGTGTTCGCGGCCTGCTGGCACGCGCTGGTTGCGGCCCGCACGGTCGGCGTGGCGTTCGTGCTATCGCTTCTCCTAGTCGTCTGGCTTGCCGACATAGGCGCATACTTCGCCGGAAAAGCCCTCGGACGCCACAAGCTCGCGCCGTCCATCAGCCCCGGCAAGACTTGGGAAGGCGCCATCGGCGGCTGGGTCGCGGTGATCGTGATCGGCTCGATCGCCGCAGTGACGCTCGTTTTCGCGCCGACCCTGTTCACGGCCTTCGTCGAGCATCTCGGCTGGGCCCGGGCGCTTGTCGCGCTCACCGTGCTGGTCGCGTTCAGCGTGATCGGCGATCTGTTCGAATCGCTCTTGAAGCGCCAGGCCGGCGTCAAGGACTCGAGCGGTCTGCTGCCGGGCCACGGCGGCGTGCTCGACCGCATCGACGCGCTGTTGCCTGTTTTGCCGATCGCACTGCTGCTCGTCGGCTAAAGAAGGATTTATGCAAAAACGTCTGACTTTGCTCGGCTCCACGGGCTCGATCGGCGAAAGCACGCTCGACGTCGTGGCGCGACATCCCGACCGGTTCTCGGTCTACGCGCTCACCGCTCATCGCAACGGCGACAAACTCGTCGCCCAGTGCCTGCGCTTTCAGCCCGCAGTCGCGGTCGTCGGCGACGCCGATACCGCCGCGCGCGTCGAGGCGCAACTGCGCGCGGCCGGCTGCAAGACGGATGTGCAACACGGCGAGAAAGCGCTGGTCGACGCGTCGTCGTCGGCGGAATGCGACACGGTCGTGGCCGCGATCGTCGGCGCCGCGGGCCTTGCGCCCACGCTCGCCGCCGCGCGCACGGGCAAGCGCATCCTGCTCGCGAACAAGGAAGCGCTCGTGATGTCGGGGCAGATTTTCATCGATGCCGTGCGCGACAACGGCGCGGTGCTCCTGCCCGTCGACAGCGAGCACAACGCCGTGTTCCAGTGCCTGCCGCGTGAAGCCGCGATGCACGGCGGCGTGTCGAAGATCATCCTGACCGCGTCGGGCGGCCCGTTCCGCACGCGCGAGCCATCGTCGCTCGTGAACGTCACTCCCGACGAAGCGTGCAAGCATCCGAACTGGGCGATGGGCCGCAAGATCTCCGTCGATTCCGCGACGATGATGAACAAGGGCCTCGAAGTGATCGAAGCGCACTGGCTCTTCGACCTGCCGGGCTCGCGTATCGAAGTGCTGATCCATCCGCAGAGCGTGATCCATTCGATGGTGTCGTACGCCGACGGCTCCGTGCTCGCGCAGCTCGGCAACCCCGACATGCGCACGCCGATCGCGCACGCGCTCGCGTTTCCGGATCGCGTGGAGTCGGGTGTCGCGCAACTGGATCTTGCGCAGATCGCTTCCCTCACGTTTGAAAAGCCGGACTTCGAACGCTTCCCGTGCCTCGCGCTCGCGATCAAGGCGCTGGAAGCCGGCGGCATCGCCAGTGCGGCGCTGAATGCGGCGAACGAAATCGCCGTCGAGGCGTTTCTCGCCCGCCGCATCGGCTTCATGGCGATAGCCGAAGTGGTCGAGCGCGTGCTGAACGCGCTGCCAAACACGAGCGCCGCCACGCTCGACGACGTCCTCGCCGCCGACGCGAACGCGCGCCGCCTCGCGAACGGATTCGTCGACAAGCTGACATCCAGCCCAGCGAGCAATCTGCCCGTCGAGCGCATCGCGCATTGAGGCCGTCATGAACTTCCTGACCGAAATCGTTGCCTTCGTCGTTGCGATAGGCGTGCTCGTCGTCGTCCACGAATTCGGCCATTACAGCGTTGCGCGATTGTGCGGCGTGAAGGTGCTGCGGTTCTCGGTTGGCTTCGGCAAGCCGCTCGTGCGCTGGGTCAGCCAGAAGACGGGCGTCGAATGGACGATCTCCGCGCTGCCGCTCGGCGGCTACGTGAAGATGCTCGACGAGCGCGAAGCCGAAAGCGACATTGCAACGGAGGATTTGCCGCGCGCATTCAACCGGCAGAGCGTCGGCAAGCGCATCGCGATCGTCGCGGCGGGGCCCATCGCCAACTTCATTCTCGCGATCGTGCTGTTCTCGGCCGTATTCGCGGGCGGCGTGACCGAGCCGGCCGCAATCGTCTCGACGCCGGCGGCCGACACGGCAGCCGCGCAGGCAGGCTTCGAAGGCGGCGAAACGATCGTGTCGATGCGCGATGCACAGGCCGGTGGCGACGCGCATCCGATCCGCTCATGGTCCGATCTGCGCTGGAAGCTGCTCGATGCGTCGTTCGATCACCGCAGCATCGTGCTCACCGCGAAGACACCCGAAGGCACCTTCGACTTCCCCGTCGATGTCGCGGGCATCGGCGATCCGGACGCCGATCAGGACTTCATGGACAAGCTCGGCTTCGCGCCGGGCGGCGGCACGCTCTCGGTGGCGGGCCTGGAAGCGGGCAGCGCGGCGCAGAAGAGCGGCCTGCGCGCGGGCGACAAGCTGCGCGCGATCGACGGCAGGAAGGTCGAGAACGCCACGGGTTTCATCGACTACGTGCGCGCCCACGCGGGTAAGCCGGTGACACTTACGGTCGAGCGCGACGGCCGTCTCATGACCGTGACGGTCGTGCCGGATGCGAAGCGCGACGAGCAGACCGGCCACGACATAGGGCGCATCGGCGCGGCGCTCGCGAACCAGTTGCCGAGCGTCGACGTGCGTTACGGACCGCTCGAGAGCCTGCGCCTCGGCGTGAACCGCACGTGGGATATCAGCGTGTATTCGCTGCGCATGTTCGGGCGGATGATCGTCGGCGAGGCCTCGCTCAAGAACCTCTCGGGACCGGTGACCATCGCTGATTATGCGGGCAAGAGCGCGAGGCTCGGATTGTCGGCGTTTGTATCGTTTCTGGCGCTTGTCAGCATCAGTCTCGGAGTGTTGAACTTGTTACCGATTCCGGTATTGGACGGTGGTCATCTGTTATATTATTTGGTTGAAGCCATTACCGGCAAAGCGGTATCCGATCGCTGGCAGCTGGTTCTGCAACGGGCGGGCCTCTTGTGCATCGTCGCTTTGTCGATGATCGCACTGTTCAACGATCTGGCTCGCCTAATCCGTTTTTGATCCATTTTCACCAGGTCTGGCGGCGTCTCATGAGGGACCGCCGGAACTGATGCAGCTATAACACTGGGGAAGCACGTTGTTCAAACCTCATCGCTTTGTTCCTAAGACGGCTGTGGCCGCGGCACTGGCCGCAACCGGCATGGCGGCACACGCGACCACGCCTTTTGTCGTGCAGGATATCCGGATCGACGGTCTCCAGCGCATCGAACCGGGTTCAGTCTTCGCCTACCTGCCGATCAAGCAAGGCGACACGTTTACCGACGACAAGGCATCCGAAGCGATTCGCGCTCTCTATGCAACGGGCTTCTTCAACGACGTGCAGATTGCCACTGAAGGCAACATCGTCGTAGTGCAGGTGCAGGAACGTCCGGCCATCTCGCAAATCGATTTCGCCGGGCTCCATGAGTTCGACAAGGACAACCTGACGAAGGCATTGCGTTCGGTCGGTTTGTCGCAGGGCCGTTCGTACGACAAGGCGCTCGTCGATCGCGCCGAGCAGGAACTGAAGCGCCAGTATCTGACGCGCGGCTATTACGCCGCCGAAGTCACGACGACGGTGACGCCGGTCGACCGCAATCGCGTGGCGATCCTGTTCTCGGTGGCCGAAGGTCCGAGCGCGAAGATCCGCCAGATCAACTTCATCGGCAACAAGGCCGTGAGCACGAGCACGCTGCGCGACGAGATGCAGCTCTCCACGCCGAACTGGTTCTCGTGGTACACGAAGAACGATCTGTACGCGAAGGAAAAGCTCACGGGCGACCTCGAGAATGTCCGCTCGTATTATCTGAATCGCGGCTACCTCGAATTCAGCATCGACTCGACGCAGGTCTCGATCTCGCCCGACAAGAAGGACATGTACCTGACGATCGCGCTGCACGAAGGCGAGCCGTACAAGGTCAACAGCATCAAGCTCGCGGGCAATCTGCTCGACCGCGAGGCTGAGCTCACGAAGCTCATCAAGATCAAGCCGGGCGAGCGCTTCTCGGCCGAAAAGCTGCAGGCGACCACGAAGGCGATCGTCGATAAGCTGGGCGAATACGGCTACGCGTTCGCGCAGGTCAACGCGCAGCCGCAGATCGACCAGTCGAACCATACCGTCGACCTCACGCTGCAAGTTGATCCGAGCCGCCGCGTCTATGTGCGGCGCGTGAACATCGTCGGCAATACGCGGACGCGTGACGAAGTGGTGCGTCGCGAAATGCGTCAGCTCGAAAGCTCGTGGTTCGATTCGAGCCGCCTCGCGCTGTCGAAGGACCGCGTGAACCGCCTCGGCTACTTTACCGACGTAGACGTGACGACAATTCCTGTCGAAGGCACGAACGACCAGGTCGACGTGGACGTGAAGGTCGCGGAAAAGCCGACCGGCGCAATCACGCTGGGCGCGGGTTTCTCGTCGACGGACAAGGTGGTGCTGTCGGCGGGCGTGTCGCAGGACAACGTGTTCGGCTCCGGCACGAGCCTCGCGGTGAACGTGAACACCGCGAAGACGTACCGCACGCTGACGGTGACGCAGGTCGATCCGTACTTCACGATCGACGGCATCAAGCGCATCACCGACGCGTACTACCGCACGTACCAGCCGCTCTATTACTCGACCGATTCGAGCTTCAAGATCATCACGATGGGCGCCGACACGAAGTTCGGCATCCCGTTCTCCGAGCAGGACACCGTGTATTTCGGCGCCGGCATCGAGCAGAACACGATGGACGTGGACGCCAACACGCCGACCGCGTACAAGAACTACGTGAACGAGTTCGGCCGAGTGGTGAACAACATCCCGCTGACGGTCGGCTGGTCGCGCGACAATCGTGACAGCGCGCTCGTGCCGAGCCGCGGCTACTACCTGCAGACGAACGCCGAATACGGCACGCCGCTCGGCAACACGACCTACGGCAAGTTCGACGCGCAGTTCCAGTATTACTACTCGTTCGCGCGCGGCTTCGTGCTTGGTTTCAACCTGCAGGGCGGCTACGGCAAGGGCCTGCAAGGCCAGACGTACCCGATCTTCAAGAACTACTACGCGGGCGGTATCGGTTCGGTGCGCGGCTATGAGCCGAGCTCGCTCGGTCCGCGCGACGCCTCGACGGGCGACCCGATCGGCGGCTCGCGCATGGCAGTCGGCAATATCGAACTGACGTTCCCGCTGCCGGGCACGGGTTACGACCGCACGCTGCGCGTCTTCACGTTCCTCGACGCTGGTAACGTCTGGGGCGACCCGGGTCAGGGCGGTACGGAAGGCGGCTCGAACGGCCTGCGCTACGGCTACGGTGTCGGTCTCGCGTGGATCTCGCCGATCGGCCCGCTCAAGCTGAGCGTCGGTTTCCCGCTGCAGAAGCACACGGGCGACCAGTATCAGAAGTTCCAGTTCCAGATCGGCACGGCGTTCTGACGTGATGCGTGACTCGTTTCTGCCCTTTAGTGACGTGAGGAAGACTTTGCGAACCGGTAAGCTTTCGAAACATTTGGGGTCGGCCCTTGTGCTGTCGATGATCCTCGGCTTCTCGGGCGTTGGCGCATACGCGCAGGACACGGGTGCCGCACGGATCGCGGCCGTCAATTCCGACCGCATCCTGCGCGAGTCGGCGGCGGCGAAAGCGGCGCAATCGAAGCTCGAGCAGGAGTTTTCGAAGCGCGACAAGGCGCTGCAGGAAATGGCGCAGCGCCTGAAAACAATGTCGGACGGCATGGACAAGAATGGTCCGTCGATGTCGCCTTCGGATCGCGCAGCGCGTCAGCGCGATCTTTCGCAGCTCGACGCGGACTTCCAGCGCAAGCAGCGCGAATTTCGCGAAGACCTGAACCAGCGCCGCAACGAAGAACTCGCCGCGGTGCTGGAACGCGCAAACAAGGTCATCAAGCAGATCGCCGAGCAGCAACACTACGACCTCATCGTGCAGGAAGCAGTGTACGTGAGCCCGCGTATCGATATCACCGATCAGGTGCTGAAGGCCCTCGCCGCCAGCAGCGCGAACTGATCAGGAGCCGCAGACGGATGGCATCAGGCATGACATCGGGAATGACGATCACGCTCGCTGAACTGGCCAGGCGCTTCGGCGGCGACATTGTCGGCGACGCGGAACAGCGCGTCGGTAGCCTGGCCCCGCTCGACAAGGCCGACGCGGGGCAACTCGCGTTCCTCGCAAATCAGAAATACCTGCCGCAAGTTGAGACGACGCGGGCCGGCGCGGTCCTGATTTCCCTTGCGGATCTGGAAAAAGTAGCGGCGCGGGACGGCCTTAACTTCATCGTCACGCCAAATCCGTACGCTTATTTCGCGCGCGTCGCGCAGGCGTTCATCGACCTCGCGACGCCGG
Organism: Caballeronia arationis; assembly: GCF_001544975.2. Taxonomy (GTDB): domain Bacteria; phylum Pseudomonadota; class Gammaproteobacteria; order Burkholderiales; family Burkholderiaceae; genus Caballeronia; species Caballeronia arationis. Next base: position 22,677 of record NZ_FCOG02000059.1, read on the forward strand.
CCGCCAAACCGGGCGTGCACCCGAGCGCGTCGATCGACCCGGGCGCCAAAGTCGCGGCGAGCGCCGTGATCGGCGCGCACGTGACGGTGGAAGCGGGCGCGGTGATCGGCGAACGCGCGAAGCTCGACGCGGGCGTCGTGATCGGCCGGGGCGTGAAGCTCGGCGACGACGTTCATCTCTATCCGAACGTAACGGTCTATCATGGCTGTAAGCTCGGCGCGCGCGTGATCGTGCATGCTGGCGCGGTGATCGGTGCGGACGGCTTCGGTTTCGCGCCGGACTTCGTCGGAGAAGGCGACGCACGCACCGGCAGCTGGGTGAAAATCCCGCAGGTCGGGGCGGTGGATATCGCGGAAGACGTCGAAATCGGCGCGAATACCACGATCGATCGAGGCGCGATGGCGGATACCGTCATCGAGGAATGCGTGAAGATCGACAATCTCGTGCAGATCGGGCACAACTGCCGGATCGGCGCGTACACCGTGATCGCCGGCTGCGCGGGCATCGCGGGCAGCACGAACATCGGGCGGCATTGCATGATCGGCGGTGCGGTGGGCATTGCGGGCCACGTGACGCTGGCGGACCACGTGATCGTCACGGCGCAGTCGGGCGTGTCGAAGTCGCTCACGAAGCCGGGCATGTACACGAGCGCGTTTCCCGCCGTGAATCACGCCGACTGGAACAAGAGCGCGGCCATCATGCGCAACCTCGACAAATTGCGCGACCGCATCAAGGCGCTCGAAGCGGCTCTGGACGAGCGCAAGGGCGAGTAGCACGGCAGCCTCGACAAGCGGGCCGTTCGAGCCGCACGATCAAAGATAAAAGCAGCGACAACAGCAGAGACGACAGCATCCCAGGCGGGCCGCGTGCGGTCCGCAGTCAACACCCGCGCTTAAAAGGCGCGCGAGCAGAACGATCATGAGCACAGAAAAAATCAATCTCGACATCCACAAGATTCTTACGTTGCTGCCGCATCGGTATCCGATCCTGCTCGTCGATCGCGTGCTCGAACTTGAGCCGCACAAGAGCATCAAAGCGCTGAAGAACGTGTCGATCAACGAGCCGTATTTTCAGGGTCACTTCCCGACGCGTCCGGTGATGCCGGGTGTGCTGATTCTCGAAGCGCTGGCGCAGACGGCCGCGCTGCTGACGTTCGCGGAAGAACCGCACGATCCGGAAACGACGCTCTACTACTTCGTCGGCATCGACGGCGCGCGCTTCAAGCGCGTGGTGGAGCCGGGCGATCAGCTGATCCTGAACGTCACGTTCGAGCGGTACATGCGCGGCATCTGGAAATTCAAGGCGCGCGCCGAAGTCGAAGGCGCGGTCGCCGCGGAAGCCGAACTCATGTGCACCGTGAAGAACACCGACGCGTGATCGCGGCACGGCCCCGGGCACATCGGCACCGAACCACACGCAACGTGGCGAACAGAACAGAACACTAGGCGAGGGCGCATGAGCAAGATTCACCCTACCGCGATCGTCGAGCCGGGCGCTCAGCTCGATGAATCCGTCGAGATCGGACCGTATGCGATCGTCGGCGCGCACGTCGTGATCGGCGCGCGCACGACCGTCGGCTCGCACAGCGTGATCGAAGGTCACACGACGGTCGGCGAAGACAATCGCATCGGCCATTACGCGTCGGTCGGCGGCCGTCCGCAGGACATGAAGTACAAGGACGAACCGACGCGGCTCGAAATCGGCAATCGCAACACCATCCGCGAATTCACGACGATCCACACGGGCACCGTGCAGGACCAGGGCCTGACCTCGATCGGCGACGACTGCTGGATCATGGCGTATGTGCACGTCGGCCACGACTGCCGGCTCGGCAGCAACGTGATCATGTCGAGCAACGCGCAGCTCGCGGGCCATGTGACCGTGGGCGACCACGCGATCGTCGGCGGCATGTCGGGCGTGCACCAGTTCGTGCGCATCGGCGCGCATTCGATGCTGGGCGGAGCGTCGGCGCTCGTGCAGGACGTGCCGCCATTTGTGATCGCGGCGGGCAACAAGGCGGAGCCGCACGGCATCAACGTCGAAGGACTGCGCCGGCGCGGCTTTTCGGCGGAGGCGATCTCGGCGCTGCGCGCGGCGTATCGCGTGGTCTACAAGAGCGGCCTGTCGCTGGAAGAAGCGAAGGCGCAGCTGCGCGAACTCGCGACCGCCGGCGGCGACGGCGACGCGCCCGTCGGGGCGTTTTCCGACTTCATCGCGGCGTCGCAGCGCGGCATCATCCGCTGAACGCCGCTTCGATGACGCTGTTACCCAATCCCTTGCGCGTCGCGATGGTCGCGGGCGAGCCGTCCGGCGACCTGCTGGCGGCGTCGCTGCTCGGCGGGCTCAAGGAGCGGCTGCCGGCCGCGACGCACTATAGCGGCATCGGCGGCCCGCGCATGACGTCCGTCGGCTTCGACGCCCACTGGCCGATGGACAAGCTGACCGTGCGCGGATATGTCGAAGCGCTCAGGCACATCCCCGAGATTCTCGGCATCCGCAATGAACTGAAGCGGCAGTTGCTGGCGGAGCCGCCGTCGGTGTTCATCGGCGTGGACGCGCCCGATTTCAATTTCGGGCTCGAACACGCGCTGCGCGACGCGGGCATTCCGACCGTGCATTTCGTTTGTCCGTCGATCTGGGCGTGGCGCGGCGGCCGCATCAAGAAGATCGTGAAGGCCGTCGATCACATGCTGTGCGTCTTTCCGTTCGAAACCGCGCTGCTGGAGAAGGCGGGCGTTGCGGCGACTTACGTCGGCCATCCGCTCGCCGACGAAATCCCCATCGAGCCGGATACGCTTGGCGCACGCCGCGAACTCGGGATCGCCGAGGGCGGTCCGGTGATCGCCGTGCTGCCGGGGAGCCGCCGTTCGGAGATCGCGCTGATCGGTCCGACGTTCTTCGACGCGATGGAACTGATGCAGTTGCGCGAACCCGGCGTGCGTTTCCTGATGCCGGCTGCGAATCCGGCGCTGCGCGAACTGCTGCAGCCGCTGGTCGAGGCGCATCCGCACCTGAATCTCACGATCACCGACGGCCGCGCGCAAACCGCGATGACTGCTGCCGACGCGATTCTTGTGAAAAGCGGCACGGTGACGCTCGAAGCGGCGCTCCTGAAAAAGCCGATGGTCATCTCGTACAAGGTGCCGTGGCTCACGGGCCAGATCATGAAGCGCCAGGGCTATCTGCCGTATGTCGGCCTGCCGAACATCCTCGCGGGGCGTTTCGTCGTGCCGGAAATCCTGCAGCATTTCGCGACGCCCGAAGCTCTCGCCGACGCCACGCTGAAACAGTTGAATGACGACGCGAACCGCCGTACGCTGACGGAAATTTTCACGGAAATGCACCACGCGCTGCGCCAGAACACGGCGCAGAAGGCGGCGGAAGCTGTCGCGAACGTGCTCGAATCCCGGAGGCCGCGATAATGGCGGGCGCAGCGAAAAAGCCAGCGAAGGCGCTATTGAAGCAGCGCGGCCTGAATTTCGACTCGCCGCTCGACGTCATTTGCGGCGTCGACGAAGCGGGGCGCGGACCGCTCGCCGGTCCGGTCGTCGCGGCGGCGGTGATTTTCGACCCGGCCAAGCCCAAGATTCGCGGTCTCGACGACTCGAAGGCGCTCAGCGCGAAGAAGCGCGAGGAACTGTACGAAAAGATCGTCGATCGCGCGCTTGCTTACTGCGTCGCCTCGGCGAGCGTCGAGGAAATCGACACGCTCAACATCCTCCACGCCACCATGCTCGCGATGAAGCGCGCGGTGGAAGGCCTGTCGGTCGCGCCGACGCTCGTGAAGATCGACGGCAACCGCTGCCCGATTCTCGCGATCCGTTCGGAAGCCGTGATCGGCGGCGACGCGCTCGTAGCGCAGATCTCGGCAGCGTCGATTCTCGCGAAAGTCACGCGCGACCGCATGCTGCTGCAATTGCACGAGACGCACCCCGTCTACGGTTTCAACGCGCACGCCGGCTATGGCACGCCGCAGCATCTCGCGGCGCTGCGCGACCACGGGCCGTGCGAGCATCACCGGCGGTCGTTCGCGCCGGTGCGCGAGGCGCATGCGCGCCTTGGCATCGTGCTGCCGGAACTCGCGCCGGAAGTGATCGCGGCCACCGCCGCGCTCGATCAGGACCCGGACGCCCGCGCCTTCTGACCTCTCCAACGTGAAATCCATCACCTCGCGGGACAATCCGCTCTACAAGCGCCTGAAGGCGCTCGCCGGTTCGACCGCGCAGCAGCGCAGAAGCGGCCACGCGCTGCTCGAAGGGCTGCACCTCGCGTCCGCCTATCTCGATGCCGCCGGCCAGCCGGAGACCTGCATCGTCACCGAAGGCGCGCTGCAGCACGAGGAAGCGCGCGCGATCGTCGCGCGTATCGAGGAAAAGCGCGTCCACACGCTGCCCGATGCGCTGTTTGGGCAGCTGTCGAGCGTCGTGCATGGCGTCGGTATGTTGCTGCTCGTCGAGAAGATCGACGCGCCGCTGCCTGAGCGCGTCGCCTCGACCTGCGTCGTGCTCGACGGCGTGCAGGACGCGGGCAATGTCGGATCGATCCTGCGAAGCGCGGCGGCGGCAGGCATACAAAACGTGTTTTGCGCGCCGGGGACGGCTTACGCGTGGTCGTCGAAGGTGCTGCGCTCGGCGATGGGCGCGCATTTCCTGCTGAATATTTTCGAGGATGCCGAGCCGGCCAGCCTGATCGCGCGGCTCGACGTGCCCGTCACGATCACCGATTCGCACGGCGCAAAAGCGATCTACGACTGCGATCTGTCAGGCGAACTCGCCTGGGTGTTCGGCAACGAGGGAGCGGGCGTGTCGCAGGCATGGCGCGATGCGGTGACGCATCGCGTGACGATTCCGCAGCCGGGCGGCATGGAGTCGCTGAACGTGGCGGCCGCAGCCGCCGTGTGTCTTTTCGAGCAATGTCGCCAGCAGCGCGGCATCTGAACTTCAGCAATCGCCCTCAGTAATACGACGGCCGCTCCAGCTTGATTTCCTGGAGGATGGTCGTCGCGATTTCCTCGATGGACTTGTGCGTCGAGGACAGCCACTTGATCCCCTCGCGCTTCATCATCATTTCCGCTTCGTTGATCTCATAGCGGCAGTTCTCCAGCGCCGCGTACTTGCTGCCCGGCCGCCGTTCGTTGCGGATTTCCGAAAGCCGCTGAGGATCGATCGACAGACCGAACATCTTGTCGCGGTGCTCCAGAAGCGGCGTCGGCAGCTTGCCACGCTCGAAATCTTCCGGGATCAGCGGGTAATTGGCGGCTTTTACGCCGTACTGCATCGCGAGGTAGAGGCTCGTCGGCGTCTTGCCGCTGCGCGAGACGCCCACCAGGATCACGTCGGCCTCGGTCAGGTTGCGGTTGCTCTGGCCGTCGTCGTGGGCGAGCGAGAAGTTGATCGCCTCGATGCGGTTCTTGTATTCCTCGGTGTCCGCGTTCTGGTGCACGCGCCCCATTGCGTGCGTCGACTTGATCTCCAGTTCGTGCTCAAGCGGCTCGATAAAGGTCTGGAACATGTCGAGCACGAGCGCATTCGACGATTTCACGATCCGGTTCGATTCGCTGTCGACGAGCGTCGTGAAGACGATAGGACGGCGCCCGTCGAGCGACACGGCCTCGTTGATCTTCTCGACGGTGGCAAACGCTTTGTCGCTCGAATCGACGAACGGCACGCGCACGAGCCTGAATTTCTGGTCGAACTGGGAGAGGATCGAGTGCGCGAAGGTTTCGGCAGTGATCCCGGTACCGTCGGAGACGATGAATACGGATGGCGGCATCGGTGAAAGGGAACGAGAGTGGGCGAACGCGCTCAAATCGATACGCTTTTCATTGAGCGAACTAAAAGCCTACTGAACAGGGACGATGTGCGCCGGCGCACCGTTGACGTCGATTAAGCTGCGCATTTGTCGGCTCGGCAGAACATTTCGAGAGCCAGCACGGTAGAATAGCGGCAACCTGTTCGATAAGCAATTGCGAACAATTTGATATCGAATCTCGTCGTTTCCACCCGGTATTCGCGCGATTTTCCTGCAGATCGGCGTCGTTTCGAGCAAATAATCATCGACTCGACGCATGTCCGAATCGTGTTTTTTGACCGCTCCGGACTTTTTTGCGATAGCTCATCAAACAGGTTGTGCAAGGTACGGCACGCGCTTTCAACGGGCGCGGCCGCACGAGAGCCCGCTTGCATGATCGAGAATTTCATCCACCTCAGGGGCTTGTATGACTAACGCAGTCAATGTTGCGAAAGATGTCGCAAAGGATCAGGCGTATGTAGTTCCATTCGAGCAGTTGCGAATGACCGATGTTGAAATCGTCGGCGGCAAGAACGCGTCGCTTGGCGAAATGATCAGCCAGCTGGCGAACGCCGGCGTGCGCGTGCCGACCGGCTTCGCCACGACGGCACTGGCCTTTCGCGATTTCCTCAATCACAACAACCTGACCGACCGCATCGCGAAGCGTCTCGAAACGCTCGACGTCGACGACGTGAAGGCGCTCGCCGAAGCCGGCAAGGAAATTCGCCAGTGGATCATCGATGCACCGATGCAGCCGCGTCTCGAAGCGGACATCCGCGCGGGATTCGACACGCTGCAAAGCAGCTCTCCCGAAGAGCTGTCGTTTGCGGTGCGTTCGTCGGCGACTGCGGAAGACCTTCCGGACGCCTCGTTCGCGGGCCAGCAGGAAAGCTATCTGAACGTGGTCGGCGTCGAGGACGTGCTCGACCGCATGAAGCACGTGTTCGCGTCGCTCTACAACGACCGCGCCATCTCCTATCGCGTCCACAAGGGCTTCACGCACGCTGAAGTCGCGCTGTCGGCGGGCGTGCAGCGCATGGTCCGCTCGGACGTGGGCGCCGCGGGCGTCATGTTCACCATCGATACGGAATCGGGCTTCAAGGACGCCGTGTTCATCACGTCGAGCTATGGCCTCGGCGAAACGGTCGTGCAGGGCGCCGTGAACCCGGACGAGTTCTACGTCTACAAGACCACGCTCGCAGCCGGCAAGTATCCGATCATCCGCCGCTCGATCGGCTCGAAACTGATCAAGATGGAATTCACGAAGGCGGGCGAAGAAGGCCGCGTGAAGACCGTCGACGTGACGCACGAGCAGCGCAACCGCTTCTCCATCACCGACGACGACGTGATCGAACTCGCGAAATACGCGGTGATCATCGAGAAGCACTATCAGCGTCCGATGGACATCGAGTGGGGCAAGGACGGGCGCGACGGCAAGATCTTCATCCTGCAGGCGCGTCCGGAAACGGTGAAGAGCCAGGCGGCCGGCAAGGCCGAGATGCGTTTCAAGCTGAAAGGCCAGTCGAACGTGCTCGCAACGGGCCGCGCAATCGGCCAGAAGATCGGCGCGGGCCCCGTGCGCGTGATTCACGATCCGTCGGAGATGGAACGCGTGCAGCCGGGCGACGTGCTCGTTGCCGACATGACGGACCCGAACTGGGAGCCGGTGATGAAGCGCGCAGCGGCCATCGTGACGAACCGCGGCGGGCGCACCTGTCACGCGGCGATCATCGCGCGCGAACTGGGCGTGCCGGCAGTGGTCGGCTGCGGCGACGCCACCGACGTGCTGAAGGAAGGCTCGCTCGTGACGGTATCGTGCGCGGAAGGCGACGAAGGCAAGATCTACGACGGCCTGCTCGAAACCGAAGTGACCGAAGTCCAGCGCGGCGAACTGCCCGAGATTCCGGTCAAGATCATGATGAACGTCGGTAACCCGCAGCTCGCGTTCGACTTCTCGCAACTGCCGAATGCGGGCGTCGGCCTCGCGCGCCTCGAATTCATCATCAACAACAACATCGGCGTGCACCCGAAGGCGATTCTGGAGTACCCGAACATCGACGCCGACCTGAAGAAGGCGGTCGAGAGCGTCGCGCGCGGTCATGCATCGCCGCGTGCGTTCTACGTCGACAAGCTGACCGAAGGCATCGCCACGATCGCGGCGGCGTTCTATCCGAAGCCCGTGATCGTGCGTCTGTCGGACTTCAAGTCGAACGAGTACAAGAAGCTGATCGGCGGCTCGCGCTACGAGCCGGACGAAGAAAACCCGATGCTCGGCTTCCGGGGCGCGTCGCGCTACATCGCCGACGACTTTGCCGAAGCGTTCCACATGGAATGCATCGCGCTGAAGAAGGTGCGCGAGGAGATGGGGCTCGACAACGTCGAGATCATGGTGCCGTTCGTGCGTACGCTGAAGCAGGCGGAGCGCGTGGTCGGGCTGCTCGAGAAGTTCGGCCTGAAGCGCGGCGTGAACGGGCTCAAGCTCATCATGATGTGCGAAGTGCCGTCGAACGCGATTCTCGCCGAAGAGTTCCTGCAGTTCTTCGACGGCTTCTCGATCGGCTCGAACGATCTGACGCAGCTCACGCTCGGCCTCGACCGCGACTCCGGCATGGAACTGCTCGCCATCGACTTCGACGAACGCGATCCGGCCGTGCAGTTCATGCTGAAGCGCGCAATCGAGACGTGCCTGCGGCTCGACAAGTACGTCGGCATCTGCGGGCAGGGTCCTTCGGATCACCCGGACCTCGCCGAATGGCTCGCGAAGGAAGGCATCAAGTCGATGTCGCTGAATCCGGACACGATCATCGATACGTGGCAGACGCTCGCGAAGGCGTTGAACAAGTAAGCAAGCATCACATGGCGGCCTCGCGATAGCCTTTTCGAGACGGCTGCCGTGCTATAAACACCCCGGATATTCCGGGGTGTTTTCGTTTGGAGACTGGCATGGCCGCAGGCGGACTTTTGTGGTGGATCGCAGCCGGCGTGCTCGTGGTGATGGAACTGTTCACGGGCACCTTCTATCTGCTGATGGTCGCGCTCGGTTTCATCGCGGGCGGGCTCGCGCACTGGGCCGGCGCGACGCTCGCCGTCGAACTCGCGGCGGCAGCGGGCGTGGCGCTCATCGCGGTCATAGTGTTGCGCCGCTCGCGCTTCGGTAACTGGAAAAAACGCGACGCCTCGCGCGATGTCAACGTGAACCTCGACATCGGCGAGACGCTGCAGGTGAACGAATGGCACGAAGGCCACGCACGCGCGATGTATCGCGGCGCGCAATGGGATATCGAACTCGCGCCGGGCGAAATCGAAGGCGCGGGCTGGTACCGGATCACGGCGATGCAGGGCAACCGCCTCGTCGTTGCGGCAAAGCGCTAACAACAAAGGAGTCTGAGTGATGGACGTAACTATCGTCGGGGCAATCCTGCTGGTGATCGTGGTCGTGATCGCCGGGCAAACCATCAAGATCGTGCCGCAGCAGCATGCGTGGGTGCTCGAACGCCTCGGCCGCTATCACGCGACGCTCACGCCCGGTCTCACGATCGTGTTGCCTTTCATCGATCGCGTCGCCTACAAGCATGTGCTGAAGGAGATTCCGCTCGAAGTGCCGAGCCAGGTTTGCATCACGCGCGACAATACGCAGTTGCAGGTGGACGGCGTGCTGTACTTCCAGGTGACGGATGCAATGAAGGCGTCCTACGGTTCGAGCAACTTCGTGTACGCGATCACGCAGCTCTCGCAGACGACACTGCGCTCCGTGATCGGCAAGCTGGAACTCGACAAGACGTTCGAGGAGCGCGATTACATCAACCATTCGATCGTCACCGCGCTCGACGAAGCGGCGTCGAACTGGGGCGTGAAGGTGCTGCGCTACGAGATCAAGGACCTTACGCCGCCGAAGGAAATCCTCCACGCGATGCAGGCGCAGATCACAGCCGAGCGTGAAAAGCGCGCGGTGATCGCGGCATCGGAAGGGCGCAAGCAGGAGCAGATCAATCTCGCGTGGGGCGCGCGCGAGGCCGCGATCCACAAGTCCGAAGGCGAGCGGCAGGCGGCGATCAATCAGGCGCAGGGGCAGGCATCGGCGATTCTGGCGGTCGCCGAGGCGAACGCGCAAGCCATCGAAAAGGTCGGTGCGGCCATCCAGTCGGGCGGCGGCATGGAGGCGGTGAACCTGAAGATCGCGGAGCAGTATGTCGGCGCGTTCGGCAATATCGCGAAGCAGGGCAACACGCTGATCGTGCCCGGCAATCTCGCGGACATGAGTTCGATGATTGCCTCCGCCTTGTCGATCGTGAAGGGCGAGGGCGGCAGCGCCGTCATTCGCAAGAGCTAAGACAAAGGGCGTCGACCTGCGCGGTCGACGCCCTTTTTTATCGGCGACGCGACTTCGTCAGCGCGTCGATGTGCGCATGATGCGCGCCTTTTCGCGTTCCCAGTCGCGCTTCTTCTCGGTTTCGCGCTTGTCGTGCATCTTCTTGCCTTTCGCGAGACCGATCTCGCATTTGACGCGGCCCCCTTTGTAATGAAGATTGAGCGGCACGAGCGTGTGGCCCCGCTGCTCGACTTTGCCGATCAGCTTCGAAATCTCTTCCTTGTGCAGGAGCAGCTTGCGCGTGCGCACGGGATCGGGATGAATGTGGGTGGAGGCTTCCGGCAAAGGGCTGATATGCGCGCCGATCAGATACAGCTCGCCGTCACGAATGATGACGTAGCCTTCCTTGATCTGCGTGCGGCCGGCGCGGATCGCCTTGACTTCCCACCCTTCAAGCACGAGCCCGGCCTCGTAGCGATCTTCGATGAAGTAATCGAAGAAGGCTTTTCTGTTGTCGATGATGCTCATGAATGGAAAGTGCCCAACTCGTTTAAAATCGTGATTTTAGCAGCGCGGCGCCGGACGAGGCCGAACCCTCGCCTGTAACGTCTGATGAAGCAGGCCGCGATGCTTCCCACTCTTGCCACTGTGTTGCGCCCTTTATGGCAGATGTCCAGAAAACCGTATTGATCCGCCACTCGGCGGAACAGATGTTCGACCTCGTCACCGACGTCGCCGACTACCCCAATTTCCTGCCGTGGTGCGGCGGCGTCGAAGTCCGGCGTCAGGACGAAACCGGGATGGAAGCGAAGATCGACATCAACTTCAAGGGGATCAAGCAGCACTTCGCGACGCGCAACACGCAGAAGCGGCCGACCAGCATCGATATGGAGTTCATGGACGGCCCTTTCAAGAAGTTCACCGGATATTGGCGCTTCACGCCGCTTCGGGCCGATGCGTGCAAGATCGAGTTCGCGCTGCACTACGAATTTTCGAACGTGATCCTGGAGAAGATCATCGGGCCGGTGTTCAGCCACATCGCGAATACGTTCGTCGATTCGTTCGTCAAACGCGCCGACCAGAAGTACGGCAAGGCATGAGCATGCGCATCGATGTCTGCTATGGCTTGCCAGGGGAACAAAGCTTCCTCGCGACGCTGGACTTGCCTGAAGGCGCCACCGTGCAACAGGCCATCGACGCGAGCGGCGTGCTTGCGCGCCATCCCGAAGTCGATCTGACGACGCAGAAGGTCGGCGTGTTCGGCAAGTTCCGTCCGCTCGATGCCGTGCTCGTAGATTTCGATCGCGTCGAGATTTACCGGCCGCTGAAGGTCGATCCGAAAATGGCGCGTCAGCGGCGCGTCGAGAAGACGCGCAAGGCGGGCTCGATCGAAGGAAGGAAGTGGCAGTCGAAGGATTCGCGATAGAACCGTGACGTCCGCTGCGCGCGGGCAGCAAAAAGGCCGTTCCGGCGTGCGCCGGAACGGCCTTTTTGTCTTTGAGGCGAGCGTCAGCGCTTGAGCTTCGCGAACGCTGCCGCCATCGCGCCCGCCGGCTCCGCCTCGCGGCGGTTGTTGCCGCGCACATCGCGCGCGCTGCCGCCACCGCCGCGCCGGTCCTGCGCGCCGCGCTGCGAACCCGCGCCCGCACCCGCCGCGGTGTCTGCCGGGGCGAAATCGTCGTCGAGACGCATTGTCAGCGAAATGCGCTGGCGCTTCACGTCGGTTTCCAGCACCTTGACCTTCACCACCTGACCGGCTTTCACGACTTCGTGCGGGTCCTTGATGAACTTCGTCGACATCGCCGAGACGTGCACGAGCCCGTCCTGATGCACGCCGATATCGACAAACGCGCCGAATGCCGCCACGTTCGTCACGACGCCTTCCAGCACCATGCCCGGCGTGAGGTCCGAGATCTTCTCGACTCCTTCGCGGAACGTCGCCGTCTTGAATTCCGGGCGCGGATCGCGGCCGGGCTTCTCCAGTTCGGAGAGAATGTCGCGCACGGTCGGCAGGCCGAAGCGCTCGTCGACGAATTCCGCCGGCGACAGGCCCGAGAGCGCCTCGCGCTTGCCGAGCACATCGGCGACGTGCTTGTTGATCTTCGCGAGAATGCGCTCGACGACCGGATACGCCTCGGGGTGTACCGATGACCGGTCGAGCGGATTCGCACCGTTGTTGATGCGCAGGAAGCCCGCGGCCTGCTCGAAGGTCTTGTCGCCGAGACGCGGCACCTTCTTTAGATGCTCGCGCGACGGGAACGGCCCGTTGGCATCGCGGAATTCGACGATATTGCGCGCAAGCGTCGCGTTGAGCCCCGACACGCGGGCGAGCAGGGCAACCGACGCGGTATTTGCATCGACGCCGACCGCGTTTACGCAATCCTCGACGACCGCGTCGAGCGAGCGCGCGAGTTCGCGCTGGTTCACGTCGTGCTGGTACTGGCCGACGCCGATCGCCTTCGGCTCGATCTTGACGAGTTCGGCGAGCGGGTCCTGCAGGCGGCGCGCGATCGACACGGCGCCGCGCAGCGACACGTCGAGATCCGGAAACTCCTTCGCGGCGAGTTCGGACGCTGAATACACCGATGCGCCCGCTTCCGACACGACGATCTTCTGCAGGTTGAGTTCCGGATGCTTCGCGATCAGTTCGCTCGCGAGCTTGTCGGTTTCACGCGAGGCCGTGCCGTTGCCGATGCTGATCAGTTCGGCCTGCGTCTGCGCCGCGATGCGCGCGAGCTTCGCGAGCGAGCCGTCCCAGTCGCGGCGCGGCTCGTGCGGATAGATCGTGTCGGTGGCGAGCAGCTTGCCGGTGCGATCGACCACCGCGACCTTCACGCCGGTGCGCAGGCCCGGATCGAGGCCGATCACGGCCTTCGGGCCGGCGGGCGCGGCGAGCAGCAAGTCCTTCAGGTTGCGCGCGAACACGCGGATCGCTTCGGCTTCCGCTTCCTCGCGCAACTGCGTGAGCAGGTCGTTTTCGATGCTCGGCTGCACTTTCACGCGCCAGCACCAGCGGCACACGTCGGAAAGCCATTTGTCGGCCGGGCGCCCCTGGTTCGCGATGCCGAAATGCTGCGCGATCATCGCTTCGCCGGGATGCGGCACTTGCGCATCGAGTTCCTCGCCGAGACCCAGCTTGACCATCAGCACGCCGGCGTTGCGTCCGCGAAAGAGCGCGAGCGCGCGGTGCGACGGCACGGTGCGGATCGTCTCGCTGTACTCGTAGTAGTCGCGGAATTTCTCGCCTTCCTCGCCCTGCTTGCCGTCGACCACCGTCGACATCACGCGGCCCTGGTTGTACAGGTAGTCGCGCAGCCTGCCGAGAATCTCGGCCGTCTCGCCGAATTGCTCGGAAAGGATGTCGCGCGCGCCGTCGAGCGCGGCCTTCACATCCGCGACGCCTTTCTCCGCGTCGACGAATTTCGCGGCTTCGGCTTGCGGATCGAGCTTCGGATCGGCGAGGAGCGCGTCTGCGAGCGGCTGGAGACCGGCTTCGCGGGCGATCTGCGCGCGCGTGCGGCGCTTCGGCTTGTACGGCAGATAAAGGTCTTCGAGGACCTGCTTGCTGTCCGCGCCTTCGATCGCGGCGCGCAGTTCGTCGGTGAGCTTGTCCTGCTCGTCGATGCTGTGGATGATCGACGCGCGGCGGTCTTCGAGTTCGCGCAGATACAGGAGCCGTTCTTCGAGATTGCGCAGTTGCGTATCGTCGAGATTGCCGGTCACTTCCTTACGATACCGGGCGATGAACGGGACGGTCGAGCCTTCGTCGAGGAGTTGCACGGCTGCGGCGACCTGGCGCGGCTGGACGCTCAACTCCGTGGCGATGCGCTGTACGATCTTGACTGCTACGGTTTCCGTCATGGGTTTCTGCACTGCCTGCTGGCTCATCAAGGGCGTCGGCGCTTTCGTGCAGGACTCGCGCGAGGCTCGCGGGAGCTTTGGGGCACGAGCACGCCGGCCGGGTTGCTGAAGCGGGGCATTTTGCCATAAATGCCGGGGCGTCCCGGCGCGCGGTGATAGAATTTCGGGATCGTTCAAGCCGCTTGCCCATCACGTTGCCGACCTCCCGCCTGATCCACGTCCCGCCGAGCGTATCGTTTGCGAGCGCATCGAAATCTGCCGTCGCTTCGTCCTTTGCCCTGCCGTGGCGGGCGGTCACGCCGGCTGTGCGGCGGGTCGTCGCGCTGGCGTCGTCGCTTGCCGTGCTGGCCATGACCGCGGTGATGCCGGCGCAAAACGCGCTGGCGCAGACCTCGAAACCGAAGCCGATCGATCCGACCACGTCGGTGAGCGCGAAGCCGCTCGACGGATCGGCGAAGGCGGACAATGCGTCGGTTTCGATCACGGAGGTCTCGCCCGACGCCGGCTTCGCCAGCCGCCAGAAGGCTCTGAACAAGCGCACGGAAGAGAACGACTACCGCTATGGCGTCGCGCAGCACGACTGTTACAGCACGTTCTTCGTGAATCACTGCCTCGACAAGGCGCGCGACGAAATGCGTGGCGAGCAGCGCAAGATCCGCACGGAGCAACTCGCGCTCGACGACGAGCAGCGCGTGCAGCATGCGAAGGAACGCGACCGGCAGACCGCGATCAAGCGCGCGCAATACGAAGCCGATGCACCGCAACGCGCGGCGACCGAGAAGTCGAACGAGACCTCGTTTGCCGAGAAGCAGCGCCAGAACGAACTGGCGGCGGCGCAGCGCAACGCCGAGGCGCCGCAGCGCGCCGCGAACGAGGCCGCGTATCAGCGCAAGCAGGCGGACTACCAGAAGCAGCTCGACGAAGCACGCGCGCGCGGCGCGCAGGACGCGCGCGATCGCGATCAGAAGGCGGATCGCTATGCCGAAAAGCAGCGGCAAGCGGAGCTTCACAAGGCGGAAGTCGAGGCGCGCCAGAAAGAGGCGGCGGCCAAGCAGCAGCAGAAGGCGCTCGAGGCCCAGCAGGAGCAAGAGCACCAGCAACAACTGAAACAGCAGCAACAGCAGCAGAGCAAGTAGCACCTTCGGGCCGGACAGCAACCTCGGGCGATGCCGTATTTCATGCGAGCCGCGCCGTGATGTGAGGAGGCGAGCATGCAACAGCGTTTGACCAACACGCCAGCCGTGACCGTGGATGCAGCCATGATCCGCGATCGCATCGCGCAATTGCAGACCGAGCATCACGATCTCGATACGCTGATCGGCAAGATGGCGACCGTGCCCGGCATCAACGACCTCGAGTTGCGGCGCCTGAAAAAGCGCAAGCTCAAGGTGAAAGACACCATCATCCTGCTGCAATTGCAGTTGGAGCCGGACGCGCACTGAAGCCGCGCATCGACCGTGCATCGCGCGCGCTCCGGCATTCGCAGGAACCGCTTGCCTTGAACTCACCCGCATCCCAGTCGCGTACGAACGCGAACCAGAACGCGAATCCGGACGACGCCATCGCGCCGCTCGTCCTCGCGGACAAGCGCCGTACCGAACTCGATTCCATCTTTTCTGCCGTGGGCGTGCTCGCGCGCGCCATCGACGGCTATCGTCCGCGCGCGTCGCAGATCGACATGGCGCGCGCCGTCGCGGCCGCGATGGAAGCGTCGGGCCGCGCGATGCCCGAGCCCGCGATGTTCGAGGCGCAGCGTCGCCCCGCGCGCAAGCTCGGACCGTCGGATGCGCCGAAGTCGAGCGGCGAAGAGCAGTCGGACGAGGTCGGCATCGCGACCGCGAAGGCGGCGATCGACGGCGGCGAGAACACGCTGATCGTCGAGGCGGGCACGGGCACCGGCAAGACCTATGCGTACCTCGTGCCGGCGATGCTGTGGGGCGGCAAGGTCGTCGTCTCGACGGGCACGAAGCACCTGCAGGACCAGCTGTTCCAGCGCGACATCCCGACCGTGCGCGACGCGCTCGCGGTGCCGGTGTCGGTCGCGATGCTCAAGGGCCGCGCGAACTACCTGTGTCACTACTACCTGCAGCGCACCGCGGACAACGGCCGCCTGCCGACGCGCCAGGACACGTCGCATCTGCAGGACATCATCCGTTTCGCGAAGATCACGCGCACCGGCGACAAGGCCGAACTCGCGAGCGTGCCCGAGAATTCGCCGGTCTGGCCGATGGTCACGTCCACACGGGACAACTGCCTCGGCCAGGAGTGTCCGCACTACAAGGAATGCTTCGTGATGCAGGCGCGTCGCGAGGCGCAGCAGGCGGACATCGTCGTGGTGAATCACCATCTGTTCTTCGCCGACGTCATGCTGCGCGACACTGGCATGGCCGAATTGCTGCCGACCGCGAACACCATCATCTTCGACGAAGCGCATCAACTGCCCGAGACCGCGACGCTCTTCTTTGGCGTTACCGTCTCGACGACGCAGTTCCTCGAACTCGCGCGCGATACGGTCGCGGAAGGCCTGAGCCACGCGCGCGACGCCACCGACTGGACCAAGCTCGGCGCGGCGCTCGAACGCGCCGCGCGTGACGTGCGGCTTGCGTTTCGCGAGGATTCGGTGCGCATGGCGCTCGGCCAGCTCGCCGACGATCATCCGCTATTCGAAGCGCTCGACACGCTCGAAACGCATCTCGATGCGCTGACCGCCACGCTCGGTGCGCACGCGGAGCGCGCGGAGCCGCTGCAGGCGCTCGTGCGCCGTGCGCGCGAATTGCAGACGCTGCTCGCCGGCTGGACCGCGCCGCCGACTTCGACTGAACGCGCGGTCGTCGAGGACGAGGAGACGGCGCGGGAAGCCGCGAAGGCCGATCCGAACGAGATGGTGCGCTGGATCGAAGTGTTTTCACATACGGTGCAGTTGCACGAGACGCCGCTTTCCGTCGCGCCGATCTTCGCCAAGCAGCGCGCGGGCGTGCCGCGCGCGTGGATCTTCACCTCGGCGACGCTTTCGGTGCGCGGCGACTTCACGCACTACGCCGCACAGATGGGGCTGAATGCGCGCCGTTCGATGACCCTGCCGAGCCCCTTCGACTATCCGACGCAAGGGCTGCTCTACGTGCCACGCAACCTGCCGCAGCCGTCGTCGCCGCAATTCACCGATGCCGTGTTCGAAGCGGCGCTGCCGGCGATCGAGGCCGCGGGCGGCGGTGTATTCGTGCTGTGCACGACGCTGCGCGCGGTCGACCGCATCGCGAACCGCCTGCGCGACACGATCGAGCGGCGCGGCTGGGACACGCCGCTGCTGGTTCAGGGCGACGCGAGCCGTACCGAATTGCTCGATCGATTCCGCGCGTACGGCAATGCGATCCTCGTCGGGAGCCAGAGCTTCTGGGAGGGCGTCGACGTGCGCGGCGACGCCTTGTCGCTCGTCGTCATCGACAAGCTGCCGTTCGCGCCGCCGGACGACCCCGTGCTGTCGGCGCGGCTCGAAGCGCTGACAAAAAAGGGTTTGAGTCCGTTCGCCGTGCATCAGTTGCCGCAGGCGGTAATCACGCTCAAGCAGGGCGCGGGCCGACTGATTCGAGCGGAGACCGATCGCGGCGTGCTGATGATCTGCGATACGCGTCTCGTCGATAAACCGTACGGGCGTCGCATCTGGCAAAGCTTGCCGCCGTTCAAGCGCACGCGCGAAATCGACGTCGTGCGCGAATTTTTCGCGAATCCTGCCAGCGGCGCGGCGCTCGCTGAGGAATAAAAAAACCCGGCCAGGCGGCCTAATGCCGTTCAGTTAAGCACTGGACGGCATTTTAATTTTGGTGCGGGAAGTGGTTGTAAACGTTGCGCCGAGCT
>NZ_FCOG02000054.1 GCF_001544975.2 Caballeronia arationis
GAAGGCAAGACCAACGAGCAGGTAAGCAACCTGATGGGCTTGTCGAGCCACCGCACCGCTACGCGTCTGCGTCAAACAGTTGATGAAAAGGAGATATCGGACGCACAAGTTTAATGGCGGCCGTGCGGCCGGCTTCGGCCAGTGGACTAAACCGCTCGCGCGGTATGCACTTCGTTTGAACGTGGTGGTTCTTCATAGGAAACCCGTCCGGTTTCCTATGTTGAGTAATGAGGCGATCCGCCTCGTCACTCAACCGGAGCCCAGCCATGACCACTCCCAGCCCAAGCATCAGCCCGCTACGCCAGCGCATGATGGACGACATGCGCATGCGCCGCCTCGCGCCCACCACGCAAGCCAACTATCTTCGTGTGGTGCGAGAGTTCAGCGTCTTTCTCGAACGCTCGCCTGACACGGCCACCGTCGAGGACTTGCGGCGCTACCAGTTGCATCTCGTTGATCGCGGCGTGTCGCCGGTTTCCCTGAACGCCGCGATCACCGGGCTGAAGTTCTTCTTCGCCATCACCCTCGGTCAGGAGGCGTTGATGGCGAAGATGCGTCCGATTTATCTTCCGCGTACCTTGCCCGTCATACTCAGTCGCGATGAAGTGGGCAGACTGATCGCGGCAGCCAGTCACCTCAAGCATCAGACGGCACTCGCCGTTGCCTACGGCACAGGGTTACGGGCCAGTGAAGTGGTGGCCTTGAAGGTCGGTGACATCGACAGCCAGCGTATGACGCTGCGCGTTGAACAGGGTAAAGGTCAGAAGGACCGATACGCCATGCTCTCTCCGATCCTGCTTGAGCGGCTACGGGTCTGGTGGCGAGTCGCGCGGGCTCAAGGCAGGATGCTCGATGGCGGCTGGCTCTTTCCCGGACTCAACCCCATCGAGTCGCTCAGCACCCGTCAACTCAACCGGGCGATCCATGCGGCCGCCCTGGCCGCCGGAATCGACAAGCGCGTGTCCATGCACACCTTGCGCCACAGCTTTGCCACCCATTTGCTGGAACAGAAGGTCGATATCCGCGTGATTCAGGTCATGCTCGGGCACAAGAAGCTCGAGACCACAGCGCTCTATGCCCAGGTCGCCACCGACATCCTGCGTGAGGTGGTCAGCCCTCTCGAGAGCCTGCATCCCGCGTAGATAGCCGTCGTGGCGCATTGCGCGCTCGAGGTGGCGGACGTCTTTCGTTCTCTTGGCCCAACGTGGCGTCAATCCGCCAACCTGAGCCTCGGGCAACTGAAGGTCATGTCCGCGATCGAACAGTGCCGCAGCGCGGCGCTGGGAGGGCATGTGCTGCGCTGCGAAGGTTGCGCGCAGATCCAAGTCGCCTATAACTCGTGCCTTATGGGAAGTTCTGTCTAACGGGGAGTTGCAGATCAGATTCGACACGAATGCGACTGGCCGCGTCGGTTTGGTGCCTGGTTGGTCGCCGGTCAACTCCCCATAAAATCTCGATTCTCCTTTGCTATGGTTGTCTGGCCTTCCCCGGCAACCCTCATAGGAGGACGTGATGCTAGACACATACCTGGTAGCACCCAAAACCCTGAAACGCCTGCGCTCGGGGCCCAGCGGAGCCTTCATTGATGACTTTGCTGACGCGCTGGAACGGGACGGATACTCCGCGGCCAGCGCGATACGTTATCTGCGTGCCGCCGACCATCTGGGCCGCTTCATGCAGGCGCACGGCGGCACCCTGGCCGATGCGGATCCACAGACTCCAGAAATCTTCTATCGTCATCTGCTTACCTGCACCTGTTCGGAAGCAAAAGGAGGTAAAGCCAACCACCATCTGTATTTCGGTGCCAAGCGCTTTCGCGAATACCTGATTGAGATCGGCGTCTGCCAGGACAACAAGCCCTCGATTGCCGAGAATCGAGAGCCGGCAATCGTGAGCGGTTTCCGGCGATGGTTGCACACGCACCGAGGCGCAAAAATGTCGACCATTCGGCTCTACTGTCGTGATGCCGCAGCGATGGTGGAGGTGCTTGGTAGCGACGCGACCCAGTGGGACGCAAAGCACGTGCGCACGTTCCTGTTGAACAGTGCCTGCAACTGTGGCATCGGTACCGCAGAGAAGCGGGTCACGAGCACGCGAGCCTTCCTGCGTTATCTCGGTGTTCAGGGTTTATGTCGAGCCGGACTCGATCAAGCGGTTCCGGCGTTGGCGCACTGGCGCCTGGCGACACTGCCACGGTGTCTGAGCGCTGACGAAGTTGACCGTCTGATTGCCGCATGCGATGGCAATTTACACGGGCGCCTTCGCGATCGCGCGATTGTCCTGTTGCTGGTGCGACTCGGGGTTCGCGCTGGTGACCTGGCGAACCTTCGCATGAGCGATATCGAGTGGGAAACCGGGACGCTGCGCGTCTCGGGAAAGGGGCGCTATGAAGTTCGTCTGCCGCTGCCGCAGGATGCTGGTGAGGCACTTCTGCGGTACATCGAGTCGCGACCTCAAGTTGCCTGCAGCGACCACGTCTTTGTTCGAAACATCGCCCCCTTCAAGCCGTTTATCTCAGGCGATTGCATATCCTCGGTAGTGAAGCGTGCACTGAAACGTGCCGGGGTGAGTTCGCCCGCCAAAGGCGCCCATCTGCTGCGACACACAGCGGCGACCGAGATGTTACGTCATGGGCTTCCCCTCGACCAGATAGGCCAGGTCCTGAGGCATCGCGGCATCGACACCACGGCCTATTACGCCAAGGTCGACGGCGCGTTGCTCAGGCAAGTCGCGCAGCCATGGCCCGAGGTGACGAAATGATGCCGGCCGTTGAGTCCTATCTTGCCGCGCGGCGTGCGGCCGGCTTCAAACTACTGAATGCAGACTATCTGTTGCACAGCTTCGCGTGCTTTGCCGTCAAGCGCGGTGAAACGCACGTTCGCGCGCAAACCGCAATCGACTGGGCCGCTGAGGCTGGGTCGGTAGCCCAGCGTGACGCGAGGCTAAAGACGGTGTGTCGGTTCGCCCAGTATATGCGTACCGAAGATCAAAGTCATGAGTTGCCGCCCGCCCGATACTTTGGCTATCGAAAGACACGCCGTGTCCCGTTCATCTACTCGCGCGCCGATATCGAGCGCCTGGTCAACGCAGCCTTGCAATCAGGTCCTCGCGGCATGTTGCAACCACAAACGTATGCGACATTAATCGCCCTACTGTCAGCCACGGGCATGCGGATCTCTGAGGCCCTGAACCTGCGGCGTGCCGACATTACTCCCGAAGGATTACTCATTCGAAAGAGCAAATTCCAGAAGACGCGTCTGGTTCCACTGCACGAGACGGCGGCGGAGGGTTTGCAGAGGTACTTGACCCTGCGGCGGCAGTCCCGTCCGGGCGACGACCATGTGTTCGTTGATGACGATGGTCGCCCGCTCAGATATACGGTCGTTTACTGGATGTTCCAGAAGCTGTTGAAGATCGCCGGCATCGGCACCACCCACAACGGTCACCGTCCCCGCCTGCATGAGCTCAGGCACACGTTCGCCGTCAGGGCACTGGAGGCGAGCCCGGAAGGCCGGGACCGCGTTGGGCGGCACATGTTGGCCCTTGCGACCTACATGGGTCACGTCAACATCAACGCCACCTATTGGTATCTGGAGGCTACTCCCGAGCTTCTGAATGACATTGCTGTCGCCGCAGAGGGGTTTCTCACTGGAGAACAGAAATGATCCCGATCGCACCGCACATTGTGGCATTTCTTCGTCAAAACCTTGCTCATGAGAGAGGCGCCAGCCAACACACCTGCGACTCCTATGCTTGCACCTTTCAGCTCCTGTTCGAGTTCGCCGCCGGTCGACTCAGGATGACGCCGTCGTCGCTAGCGCTGGAGCAACTCGATGCGAGACTGATCAGCGACTTCCTGGAATATCTGGAAGATACGCGCCAGAACTCGCCTGGGACTCGCAATGTCCGGCTAGCTGCAATCAGGTCATTCTTCCACTTCCTTGAGTATCGCGAGCCCGCGATCCTCGAACAGGCGCGACGAATCCTGGGCATTCCCTACAAGAAAACTGATTCACGGTTAGTGCCGTATCTGGGCGAGGAAGAGGTTCGGGCTCTGCTCGATGCGCCTGATCCGTCAACGCGCGAGGGGATCCGGGACCGGGCGATGCTGCATCTGGCCATCTGCGCTGGACTGCGTGTATCGGAACTGACGGGTTTGCAAGCCGCCGATGTTGTGTTCCCGTCAATGAGCATCCGTGTTCACGGCAAGGGTCGGCGGGAGCGCGCGTTGCCCCTGTGGAAAACGACCGCTAATGCATTGCGTGCCTGGATAGTGGTACGGGGAACTGTTGCAGTACCGGAATTGTTCGTCAATGCTCGCGGTGAAGCAATGAGTCGCTGGGGTTTCGCGTACATCCTTAAATGCCACGCTGAGACCGCTCGTCATGCGTGTCCTTCGCTATCGAAGAAGCAGGTATCACCACACGTGTTGAGGCACACCTGCGCAATGATAGTACTACGAGGCACACAGGATATCCGGAAAGTGTCCTTATGGCTCGGGCATAGCGATCTGGCAACCACTGAAATCTACACTCGCGCTGATCCCACTGAGAAGCTCGAAGCCCTCAACGCGATCGTCCCACCGCATCTGCGCAGAGGTTCGTTTCGGCCGTCCGATAAGGTAATCGCCATGCTCAGGGCCAAGCTTTAATGGAGAGTTAAACGGGCGCGGAGTCCGCTCCGTGCTCGCTGCGAGACATCTTCTCCCCATAGGGAACCACTTCCCATAAGGCACGTAACGGAGTGCACTCCGTTACCTGCCGCAACCGGCATTGCCCGAAGTGCCAGGCTGCTGCTGCGCGCCGGTGGCTTGAAGCACGCGAGGCCGATCTCCTACCCGTCGAGTACTACCACGTCGTCTTCACGCTGCCGGCTGCGATTAGCGCGATTGCGTATTACAACAAGGCCGTCATCTATGGGCTGCTGTTCGATATCGCGGCCGAGACCTTGCGTACCATCGCCGCCGATTCGAAGCATCTCGGGGCACAGATTGGTGCCACGCTCGTCCTGCATACCTGGGGCTCCGCGCTGACGCATCATCCTCATGTGCATGGCATCGTTCCCGGTGGTGGGCTGTCGCTCGATCGCGCCCGATGGGTGGCGTGCAAGCCCGGCTTTTTTCTACCCGTGCGAGTCCTCTCCCGGCTGTTTCGCCGACGCTTCCTCGAAGAACTGGTGGCAGCCCATCGCCGGGGTCAGTTGCGCTTCTTCGGCGAGTACGCCCGGCTCAACGACGCCACCGCCTTCGCTGAGTGGCTGGAACCGATGCGAGCGTGTGAGTGGGTGGTGTATGCCAAGCGCCCCTTTGCGGGACCCAAGGCCGTGCTCGCCTATCTGTCGCGGTACACGCATCGGGTCGCGATCTCCAACCAACGTCTGGTCGCGTTCGACGAACACGGCGTCACCTTCCGCTGGAAGGACTACCGCGTGCACGGACGCGAACGCAACAAGACCATGACACTCACCGCGGATGAGTTCGTGCGCCGGTTCCTACTACACGTGCTGCCTGGCGGCTTCCACCGCATCCGTCATTACGGTCTGCTGGCAAATCCGTCGCGGCGCGCGAATCTCACGAAGCTACGCGAGTTGCTGAGCGTCGTGCCTGCCCGTTTCAAATCCGATGCCATTGTCGTAGCCACCGCCGCAGTGCCGCTAACCTTTGTTTGCCGACACTGTGGTTCGCCGATGATCATCATCGACATACTCCAACGCAGCAGACTGATCCGGGCGCCACCGGTTGAGCGAGCCTACGCATGACCACCATCGTGTCAGGGTCCATCGATCGACTGTCGGCTCTTCGGCAACGAGAGCCCATGGGAGACCCCTGCGCGCATCGTTCCAAACGGGCAGTTTGGTGCTCGCCAAACCCACCACATAGCGATCCGTCGAACTGCCGCTGCCACGATCCTGCCAATCCAGGTTCGGCATCACCCGCATTCCCATCCACTGCGTGCGTGATACAACCTGATAAATCCCCATAGCGGTGAAATGTTCCGGTCACATCGGAACACTCCGCGGTTTCCTCCCTTGGGGCTTGTAGGACGCCTGCCCGCCAGCTCCTGCGGGAATTCGCGTGCGCGCGGATCAGGGCAGGCGTCCTACAACCCTAAACATAAACGGTCATGAGCGAACAACAGCGACAAGACATCTGGCAGGCAGCTCGACCGCCGAAAGCGGACGGCCGTGCACTGCTGGACCGCTTGCTTCTTGTCGCTATAAGCCGGAGTCCTGCGCGCCGCGACGTAGAACGCATTAAAGATGTCAACGTTGCGACTATAAAGTCGTCAACTCGGGATTTCGGAGCGCCCGGTAGCGTGGCGAGCCTTACTCAGCATGCCTTTGCCGGAAGCGAAATAAAGTCGTCAACTTCCCCCTTGAGATGCGGACTTCGACGCACCGCGCCGACCGTGTTCAAGGAATATTGCCGCCGACGTATGCCAACCGCATCGGGCTGCACGCGGCCATCCACCGTCATTCGCATGCGCCGTCGCGCGGACGTTCGAACGTCGGGTTCGCCCACGACAGGCCTGTGGCAGGCGCGTGGCCAGCCTCGACCGCGAAGTCGAGACGGCCGCGCACGCGAGCGCAGTTTGGCCGGTTATCGAGGCGTTGATGGCGCTGCGCGGCATTGGTCTGCTCGCGGCTGTAAGGTGGTCGCGGAACTCGGCGATCTCGCACGGTTTTCCGGCGCGCCGCAACTGATGGCGTATCCGGGCTTGGTGCCTAGCGAACACTTCAGCAGCAAGCGCGAGCGTCGCGGCGGCATCATTAAGACCGGCAACGGCCACGTCCGGCGGGTACTCATTGAAGCAGCGTGGACCTATCGTTCTGGCCAGCCTCGAACGGTTTTGTGTGCGGGTCCGCAAGGCTGCGGCAGGAGGATCATGAATATCAATACCGACGCAATTGATGAAGTTTCCCCGGCGCTTCTCTACCTGACCCTGCATGACCGATACTCTGCATGAAAGGGCTTCGACTGGGATGTGCTGAACCGACTCCATGAACGAGGCTTCCTCGAAGATCCTGTCAACAAGACGAAGTGCGTGATCTTTACTGAAGAAGGACTGCGCGAGTCCAAGCGACTTTTCAATCAGCACTTTGTCATTCCGGAAAGAGCAGGGAATTGATCAAACGAACGTCTAACTCACGACACTCTAGGAACAGACGAAATGATTGGTAGTGCCAGTTTTTCAAGCACTGGTGGAATGCAGCTTATGCTGTTGACTGGGTGCATGACGGCAAAGCGGCGACTGATGCGTTGAAGAGCAAAGAGCATGTGCCGTCGTGTTAAATAGAACTCAATCTGCCAAGCGGGACGGTATCGATGTCCTTCTCTGAAGGGGACGGCTCTGGGTATTTTAACTTGATGAGCGGCTCGGCAATGCTGATATAGAGTGTCGTAGTTGGGAACTTCGGGACCGGGCGACGTTTTACAGGGGCGCAGCTTTTGCGTGTTCGCATCGTGCGTACTTGGTTTCGGCGACAAAGGACCGTAAGGGCACTTCTAGCGAAGGGAGGCCGCCTCGGATTAACTTGGGCTCGCCGCTCGGAGGGCATCGCAGGGGCGCGGGTGCGAGCCGCGACCTGGTCCGGTGTCGCGCCCAAATTCATCATTAGGGCATTTATGCTCCCCGCATTCGTCTTTTATACGTTCTTGTTCCTCGCGCTGGTCGTCGTCCCGGCAGGTTTGATTCTTGTCGCTCTGCTTTTTCTGGAGCACGAACGTCGGCTATGGCGACGCATCACACCGGCGATCGGACCGATTGGCCGGATGCTTGCACGAAGTTCTGCTGTTACTGGCTTCGGCGCGCGTTTCCCGCGCATTCTTGGATTCTTGGCTCATCGCCTCGACCCACGCGACTCTTGGGGACTGCCAGCGACACTCGCCGGCGCTGTCATCTTCGCGGGTGTATGGTTTTTCCTCGGCGTGCTGCAGGACATCGTGGCGAAAGACCCGCTCGTAATACTTGATATTCGACTCCACAACTCGGTCCCGCTTTTCCGGACGCCGGGGATGACTCGGTTCATGTTGTTGCTCACGGAACTGGGCGGCGCCACGGTTTTATCGCTTGTGGTCTTGGGCATTGCACTGCTCGCGCTTGCGCGGGGACGACGGAGGCTCGCAGCCACGTTTGTGCTCGCCCTAGCGGGTACCGGTCTCATCTCGACGATGTTCAAGGCGCTTGTCGGAAATGCACGGCCGATTGATGCAATCATCAGCGCGCACGAAGCGAGCTTTCCGTCAGGGCATATGCTTTCAGGAACGGTTGTTTACGGTTTGCTCGCCGCGCTCCTGTTGGGTAGCCAGGCACGCGACGGGGTACGCGCGTTTGGCACCACGCTGCTGCTCCTGGTCATGGTCGGCATCGGCCTGTCGCGCTTGTACCTTGGCGTGCACTGGCCATCTGACCTGTTGGGAAGTCTCGCGCTGGCGCTTATCGTTCTCGGAGCGCTGCTTTTCTTCCTGTACTACAACCGACCGATTCGCTGGATTGACTCCTTCAGACTCCCGCTTAGCGTTCGTGCCACGCGTATTGCAGGGGCCACCGCGTTAATTGCGGCCGTTGGACTCGCTGTTATGCTTTCCGGACGGGCTAAGATAGTCCAAGTCGAGCCGCCGGTGGCCACACACGCGCTGGATATGGAAGCGCTGCGAGCATCGCTGCCTCATGACCTGCCTCGCTGGTCCGAGGACCTTATCGGCGGCCGGATGGAACCTATCTCACTCGTTCTTATTGGTTCGCTCAACGAGATCGTGGACGTTTTCACCCGTGCGGGCTGGACGCGAGCCGACCTCCCAACACCCGTTCGAGTTTTGCAAGAGGGTATCGACGCAATACGTGATCTTCCCGAACCGGCGGCTCCAGCGACGCCTGCCTTCTTTATGGACCGCCCACAGAGCCTTACGTTTGAGAAACCCGAAACGGGTTCCCCGAGCATTCGCCGACGGCATCACACGCGGCTTTGGCAGACCCCGCATTGCCTCGCGCCCGACTGTCGTCCGATGTGGGTCGCGACTGCCAGTTTTGATGTCGGAATAGAGTTCGTACAGGGGCTATACCTTGTGACCCACCGCATTGACCCAGCCCTCGATGACGAGCGAACCCTCATCGTCGCAGACCTCACGAGGGTTGGGGCGACACATGCGGGCATCATTATGGTGTCACCACCACTGCACGCCAAGAACGCCGCCGGAGACCCGTTTTCGACGGACGGTCGCGCGGTTGTGCTCGTCATGCCTTAAAGCTGTGTGGGCCCCCGCATCTGCCACTCGGCGATCCGGCCTCGCTATTAGTTTTGGCGAGGCCGTCGTCAGGTATGCAAGTACGGGCGCGCTTCTCGACCCCGCATCACAGCTTGGCGGTACCATGTCGTCGTTTCCGCACCGCGATGATTATCTTGCGACACTGCCCACCCGCTTGGAAAGGCACTCGATGAAGGTATTGATTATCGAAGACGACACAGCCATCGCGACCAACCTGTACGACTACCTGGAAAGCGGCGGCTATGAGGTGGACCTTGCATCAGACGGCATGATGGGGCTGCATCTCGCTGTCTCGCAGCACTGGGACGCGATCTTGCTCGACCTGTCGTTACCGGGCATGGATGGCCTGACGATCTGCCGCAAGCTGCGCGAAGAGGCGCGTCGCGATACGCCGATTTTGATGCTGACCGCACGTGATACGCTCGATGACAAGCTGCAGGGGTTCGGGCGCGGCGCGGACGACTACCTCATCAAGCCGTTCTCACTCAAAGAGGTGGACGCACGACTCGGTGCCCTGATCAAGCGCTACAAAGGGCAGGTGACGCAGGCGACCCTGTCTTGCGCCGACATCCGTTACGATCCAGCGACGCTCGCCGTCGAGCGCGCCGGGCGGCCGCTCAAGTTGCCGCCAAAATGCCTGCATCTGTTGCGCATCCTGATGCAGGCGCCAAATCGCGTCCTCGGCCGCGCCGAGCTGGAAACCGAAATTTGGGGCGAGCAGTTGCCAGACAGCGATACGCTGCGCGCGCACATCTATACGTTGCGCCGCGCGCTGACCGCCAACGGCGAAGACGATCTGATCGAAACGGTCCACGGGCTCGGCTACCGGCTCGTGGTGGACGATGCGCACCCGCTCTAGCCTGCGCCTCAAAGTCGCGCTGGTTTTTTCCGCGCTGACTCTCCTCTTGCTCGTGGGGCAGGCTCTCGGCGTAAAGGCGCTCGCGGAAGCACAGGAAGAACGGCTCATCAGCGCGCTGATCGCCGACGACATGGCGAGCCTCCTTCAGAGCTGGCGATCGGAGCCAACGCTTGTGCCGCCGTTCGATCCGCGACTCGGCGCCCACGTATGGACAGGCGGTCGCGCAAGCTTACCGCTGCCCGCGTCGATCAGGGATTTGAGCGACGGCACCCACGAAATCATCGTGGACGGCCGCGAAATCCACGTGGCGGTCGCCCGGTTCGGCGATGCACGCGTTTATCGAATCTACGATTTCAGTGCGTATGAGCAGCGTTTTAAACAGGTGATTGACGCCCTGATGATCGGCACCGGTATATTTGGGCTACTAGGTTTCTGGCTCGCGTTCGGGCTTTCCGGCCTGCTAGTCCGGCAGGTTGCCGGTCTCGCCCGCCAGGTCAAGGCACTGAGACTCGGTGCATCGACCGTACTCGATGCAGGCAGGTACGATGAAGCGGAGGTCGTGGAGCTAGTCGAAGCGTTCAACGACTATCACCGGCGGATGGCGCAGATGATTGAGCGCGAAACGGAATTCACCGGTAACGTCAGTCACGAGTTGCGCACCCCGCTCACAGCGATCAAGACCAGCTGCGAGCTTCTCGACCACGACGCGTCGATCAGCGCGAAGTCGAGGGCGCGTCTGCAGCAGATCGATCGCGCGGCCGACAACATGATAGATCTGGTCAACGCGCTGCTGCTGCTTGCGCGTGAAGAGTCGGACGCCGATGTCGGCTCAGTGCGTCTTGTCAGCGCCATCGAGGACGCGCTTGATCCGATTACCGACACGCTGAAAGCCAAGGGGATCCAGACCCGGATTGACGTCAACGACCGCCTGCACGTCGAAGCAAACCGGTCCGCGCTCGCGCTCGTGCTGTCGAATCTGATCGACAACGCTGCACGGTACACCGACAGCGGTTATGTCAGCTGCACCTATGCGGACGGCTGGCTGCGAATCGAGGACACTGGACGCGGCATTCCGCCCGACGCGCTGCCGCGCGTGTTCGAGCGGTTCTACCAGGCCGACGCTGCACCCGCCGGCGCGCAGGGCTTCGGCATCGGCCTGTCGATCGTCAGGAAGATCTGCGACCGGTACGGGTGGTCGATCCAGCTCGACAGCGAGCCGGGCAAAGGCACCCGGGTCTCGCTCCGGTTGATGGCCGCGACCCGGATTTCCGCCGAGTTCACAACGAATTGACGTCTTCTTGACGAAAACTTCACAACCCCTTGCGTAGCATCCACGTCTGTCGCCGTCTCAACAGGCGGCCAACAAACCCATGGATGCTGTGCTATGCGCCGACCGTTGCTGCTCGCCTGCGTCATGTTGACGGGATGCGCGGCCTATCACCCGCGGCCCATCGCGCCGACGCAACTGGCCCGACACTTCGAGGACCGTACGCTTGCGAGCGCCGAACTGCACGCGTACCTCGCGCGGCAGTCCGGGCACGATATCGACTCTTGGCCTCTGCCACACTGGAACCGAGAGATGCTCACCCTCGCGGCTTATTACTACAGCCCGGCACTTGATATCGCACGAGCCCAGTGGGGCACCGCGAAAGCGGGCATCGATGTCGCGGGCGCGATTCCGAACCCGGTGCTGCAACTGTCTTTCCAGTACGCGACGCCGAACCCGGGACCGGGTGCGCCATGGATCGCGGGCCCCGCGCTCGACATTCCGATCGAGACCGCGCACAAGCGCGGCTATCGGATCGACCAGGCCTCACACCTGTCGGAAGCCGCGCGCCTCGCCCTCGGCAATGAGGCGTGGAAGGTACGCACACAGGTGCGTGACGCACTAATTTTGCTCTACGCCGCCCAACAGCGCGCTGCATTCCTGTCGCGCAAAGCCGAGGCCCGACGACAGGTCGTCGCAATGGTGACGAAGCGCCGCACGGTCGGCGAAAACTCCGGACCCGATGTCGACGCGGCAGTGCTCGCGTCCTCCCAGGCACAGGCCGATCTTGCCGCCGCGCACAATGCCCAACAGGACGCGCGCGCGCAATTGGCCACGGCGATCGGCGTGCCGGTGGCCGCGCTCGACGTCGTCCAGCTCGATCTCGACGCATTCGGCACCGCCCCACCTGCACCACCCGCCTCTGACGCGCGGCGCGAGGCGGTTTTCCATCGCGCCGATCTGCTGGCGTCGCTCGCCGAGTACGCGGCCGCCGAATCGGCGTTGCAGCTTGAGGTCGCGAAGCAATATCCGGACATCCATTTCGGCCCCGGCTACACGTACGACACGGGTACGAACAAGATCGGGTTCGGGCTGGCGGGCATCACGCTGCCGGTTTTCGACCAGAACCAGGGCGGCATCGCACAGGCCGAGGCGAAACGCAAGGAGGCGGCCGCGCGCACCGCGGCCTTGCAGGACACGATGTTCAACGACCTTGACCACGCGCTCGCCCACTACCAGGCGAGCCTTGATGCCGTGCAACTCTCTGTCGCACATCTCGCCACCGCGCGAAAGCAACTGGACAGCCAGTTCGCGAGCTTCGCAGCCGGCACCACTGACCGTCTCATGTTCACGCAAGCCAGGGCGGACTACCAGGCGAGCGAGATCGCCCATCTGGACGCTGTGGTCGCCGCGCAGCAGGCAGCCGGCACGCTCGAGGACGCGATGCAGCACGCCCTCGCGCTGGAGACCGTCAATCCTACCGTGACCCAAACAGAGATATCGCGATGAAACGCCCATTGGTCATTCTGTCTGTTGTCTCCGTGCTGCTGGCGGCCGGCGCCGGCTGGTTCATCTACCAGACACTCGTTGCCAGTCCGCCGAGGCCGGGCGCGCCTGCGCAGGCCACTGCTCAGCCGTCCGTGCAGACGGTGAACGGCGAAACGGTGGTTGTCGTTGCCGCCGATGTGCAGCGCGCCAGCCACATCGATGTCGCGCCGCTCACGGCCGTCGCCATCCAACCCGAGAACACGGCATACGCGACGGTCGTCGACCTGCAGCCGTTGTTCGATCTGCGTAATCGGCTCGCGGCCGCGCGGGCGGACTACGAGGCGCTACGCGCACAGGCCGGCAACTCGCACGCACAGTACGAGCGTAGCCGTGTGCTGTTCGAAGACGACCGCAACGTCTCGCAGAAGAGCCTGCAGGATGCACGAGCGGTCATGCAGGCCGATCAGGCGAAGCTCCAGTCGGCCAACGCGGCGCAAAGCGGGCTGGATGCGACGATGCGCCAGCAATTCGGGGAAGTGCTCGCAAGCACCACGATGATGCCGGCCTCGGATCTGTTCCAGCGGCTGCTCGCTGGACGCGCAGTGGTGTTGCGCGTGACGCTACCCGCCACCTACAGCAGCACCGCGCCCGCGCGCATCACGGTCGACGCGCCGGACGGCCAGCCGGTTGCGGCGCAGAAACTCTCGGCCTCACCGCAAGGCGATCCGGCGGTCCAGGGCAACCCGTATTTCTACGCGACCGGGCGCGCGCTGCCTGTGGGAACCCACACCACCGCGCACGTGCCCGCGTCGAACCAGAGCGCGTCCGCACTCGTGATTCCCGAAGCGGCCGTGATCTGGTACGGCGGACAGCCGTGGGTCTACGTGCGCACTGCACCCGATCGCTTCACGCGACGCTACGTGCCCGCATCCGCTTCCGGCGATCAGGGCTTCGTCGTGACGAGCGGCTTTCACGCCGGCGACGAAGTGGTGATGCACGGCCCGCAGTTGTTGCTCTCCCAGGAACTACGGCCGCAGGGCATCGCGACGGCATGCAAGGATCCGCCCGAATGTGACGACTGATCCGTAGATCGGTTTGCCCACTTCGGGTCTGTCCACTTCGCCCTCACCGCACACTCCTGGTAATCGATGCTCTACGCCATCATCCGATTCTCGCTGCGCTTTCGCGGTGTCATTTACGCGCTGGCGGTGCTGCTGGCCGGCTACGGCCTCTATACAATCACGCGCGCGAAACTCGATGTGTTTCCCGAGTTCGCCCCGCCGATGAGCATCGTGCAGACCGAGGCGCCGGGCCTGTCCAGCGAGCAGGTCGAGACGCTCGTAACCCAGCCGGTCGAAAACGCGCTAGCCGGCATGGTCGGCCTGCAGTCGATGCGTTCAAAGTCGCTGCAGGGTTTGTCCGCGATCACGGTGGTGTTCGACAGCCATGCAAACCTGTTGCAGGTCCGCCAACTGGTATCCGAGCGCGTCAACGCGCTGGCCGCGACCCTTCCCGCGGGCGTGCAGCCGCCGAAGCTGCTATCGCTCACGACCACGACGAGTGTGGTGCGCACCATCGGCCTGACCTCAAAGACGCGCTCGCTGATGGACCTGTACGACATCGCGCAGTGGACGGTCAAGCCTCAACTGTTGAGCGTGTCGGGCGTCGCAGACGCCATCGTGTTCGGCGGCGACACGCGGCAGCTGCAAATTCAGGTCGATCCAGCCAAGCTGATGCGCTACGGCCTGTCGATCCAGGACGTGATCGCCGCGGCCCGGACGTCCACCGGTGTGCGCGGTGCGGGCTTCATCGAGAACGCGAATCAGCGCATCGCCATCAATACCGATGGCCAGATTAGAACACCCGATGCACTGGCCGGCGTGGTGTTGCGCTGGAGTAATGGCGCAGCCGTGCGGCTCGGCGATGTCGCGACCGTCAGCTGGGGCAGCGCACCTCCGGTCGGGGCGGCATCGATCATGAGTACGCCCGGGGTAATGCTGGTCCTCGAAAGCCAGTACGGCACCAACACGCTCGCCGTGACGAGGGACATTGAGAAGACGCTCGCCGCGCTCAAGCCCGTACTGACCCAACAAGGCGTCGAGTTGAACATGGATGTGTTCAGACCCGCCAACTTCATCGACGCGGCCGTGGGCCATCTGCGCATGGCGTTGCTGGTCGGCGCGGTGCTGGTGATCGCGGTGCTGTTCCTGTTCCTGCTCAATGTTCGCACCGCGGTCATTTCAGCCGTCGCGATTCCGCTCTCGTTGCTGGTCGCAATCATCGTGCTGAGCTCGTTCGGCGTGAGCCTGAACACGATGACACTCGGCGGCCTTGCGATCGCACTCGGCGAAGTGGTCGACGACGCGATCATCGACGTCGAGAACATTTACCGGCGGCTGCGGGAGACCGCAACCGGCGCGAGCCATTGGCGGCATTCCGTGTGGTGCTGCGCGCCTCGCTCGAGGTCCGAAGTGCGGTCGTATTCGCGACCTTCATCGTGATGCTGATTTTCCTGCCGGTGCTGACGCTATCAGGGATAGCCGGCAAGCTGTTCGCGCCACTGGGCGTCGCCTATATCCTCGCGGTGCTGGCATCGCTCGGTGTCGCGCTTACGCTCACACCGGCGATGGCGCTGGCGCTCCTTACGCGCGGGCCGCTGCCAGATCATGAACCGCGCCTGCTCACGTGGCTGAAGACACGCTACACCGCGTTGCTGCTGAAGGTCGAGCAGCGTGTGAGGACGATCATGGTGGTGGTCGCCGTGATGTGCGTAGCGGCGCTCGCCGCGCTGCTGTTCCTGCGCGGCAACTTCATTCCTGAACTGCGCGAGGGGCACTACATCGTGCACATGGGCCTCGCGCCCGGGACATCGCTTGCCGAATCGATGCGCATTGGTGCGCAGGTTTCGCAGGCGCTGATGCATGTGTCGGGAGTGCGGCTGGTCGCTCAGCGCGCCGGCCGCGCCAACGGCGTCGTCGATCCGGTCGGCGTGCAGTTGAGCGAGTTCGAGGTCGAGCTCGCTCCGATGAGCGCGGCCCGGCAGACTGCAATCTTGCACCGCATCCAGGAAGCCCTCGCCCGCTTTCCCGGCCTCACCACGTCGGTCAACACGTTCCTTGTCGAACGGATCGACGAGACGATTTCGGGTGTCACGGCGCCCGTTGCGGTCAACGTCTTCGGCGACAACCTCGATGTGATCGATCGTAAGGCGCAGGACATCGCGCGATTGCTGGGTACCATCCGCGGCGCGGCGAGCGTGCGGGTGGAGTCGCCTCCGGGGATCCCGGAGCTCGACGTCAGACTGAAGCCTGACCAGTTGAGCCGCTGGGGCTTCCGGCCGGTCGACGTGCTCGATGCTATCCAGAGCGCCTATCTGGGAAGCACGGTTGCACAAACCTATGAAGGCAGCCGGACCTACGATGTCACCGTCGTTCTCGCGCCCGATGCGCGCAAGAAGCTGAGCGACGTCGGCGCTCTGATGTTGCGCAATCCGGATGGGCTGGCCGTGCCGTTGCGCGAGCTGGCGACCATCGGCCAAGTTTCCGGCCGGTATCAGATCACGCACGACGGCGGCCGACGGATGCAGACAGTCTCGGTCAATCTTGGCAACCGCGCGGTGAGCGACTTCGTGAGTGAAGCCCAGGCGCGCGTGAATCGCGACATTGTGATGCCCAAGGGCACCTACGCGGTGTTCTCAGGAGAAAGTGAGGCGCGCACGCAGTCACAGCGCGACCTGCTCGCGTACGGCGCGATGTCCGCGGTCGGCATCGCACTGCTGCTATTTCTCGCCATGAAGAGCCGGCGCGGGGTCATGCTGGTGATGGTGAACCTGCCGTTCGCGCTGGTGGGCGGTGTGCTGAGTGTGCTGCTGACGGGCGGCGACCTGTCACTCGGCGGCATGGTGGGTTTCGTCACTCTGTTCGGCATTTCGTTGCGCAATTCAATCATGCTGATCAGTCACTACGAGCACCTGGTGCACGTCGACGAAATGCCCTGGGGCATGGAGGCGGCCGTGCGCGGCGCGTCCGAGCGGCTGATCCCGATCCTGATGACGGCGCTCGTGACCGCCCTCGCACTGCTGCCGCTCGCACTGACCAGCGGCGCGGCCGGTAACGAGATCGAGGGGCCGATGGCGATCGTCATTCTCGGCGGACTGGCCACCTCCACGATCCTGAACCTGATTGTTCTGCCGACGCTCGCGCTGCGCTATGGCCGCTTCGAGCGCGACACGATGACCGAACCGGGAGCGGCGATCTGATGAGCGGCTCAATTTCGCCGGACTGCCACCGCTGCAATCGGCGGCTTGATATCCGGACGTTTTCGGTGTGACTGGCACAGGGTGAGTTTCATGATAAGGTTTCCTACAGATGACCGTTCTTTTCGAACTCGGTGCCCTGCCGAGTCGCTTTTTTCGTAACGGGTGATCTCTTGGACATCGTGAGCCGCAACAAAGCGGGAGCCAATCGTGGCGACACCATTTGAAGGCCTGAGCGCATCGGACGTCGAGCTGCGCGTGCATCGAGGCCAGATCAACCGCATGGCGCGGCGGACCAGCCGCAGTCTTGGCGAAATCGTTCGGGCCAACGTCTTGACGCGATTCAATGCGCTGCTGGGTTCACTGTGTGTCGTCGTGCTGGCCGTCGGCACCTGGCGGGACGCGCTGTTCGGAGGAGTGCTGGTCGCCAACTCGCTGATCGGCATCGTTCAGGAACTGCGCGCGAAACGCAAGCTGGATCATCTCGCGCTGCTGCAACAGCCACGCGTGCACGTGCGGCGATCAGGCCAAACGAGCCAGATCGATATGGCCGATATCGTGGTCGACGACCTGATCGAGATCCATTCGGGCGATCAGGTCGTCGTCGACGGAGTCGTCGTCGCCGCCGATGGGCTTGAGATCGACGAATCGTTGCTGACAGGCGAATCGGATCCGCAGACGAAAGCGTCGGAGCAACCGGTGCTATCGGGCAGCTTTGTCGTCGCGGGTCACGGAATGTATCGCGCAACGAGCGTCGGCCCGGACGCGTATGCGCACCGGCTCGCGGCCCAGGCGCAGCACTTCGTCCCCCCGCATTCCGAACTGGGCGCCGGCATCAATCGCATTCTGCGCTATGTCGGCTGGGCGATTGCACCGGTTTCCGCGCTGCTCCTGATGAGTCAGCTCCTGCGGCAGGCACCCCTCGCGCAAGCGGTGCTGTTCTCGACGGGCGGGGTGGTGGGCATGGTGCCGGAAGGACTGGTGCTCCTGACGAGCTTCGCGCTGGCGGTGGGCGCCGTGCGCCTCGCGCAACGCGGCGCCCTGGTGCAGGAGTTGCCCGCTATCGAGACGCTGGCGCGTGTCGACGTGATCTGTCTCGACAAGACGGGAACGCTCACCGAAGGCGAGCCAACGATGGAGCGGGTGGAGCTGCTCGTCGAGCACCGCGACGCGCTGGACGCATTAGCCGCGCTGGCTCTGGGAGATCCTGCTCCGAACGCGACGTTGCAGGCCATCGCTTCGCGCTACTCAATGCCATTGGGATGGGTCGCCTCCGGCGCGGTACCGTTTTCTTCAGCCCGCAAATGGGCAGGCGCGTCGTTTGGCGAATTCGGGACCTGGGTCCTCGGTGCGCCCGACGTGATCCTGGCAGGCATCGCGGACGAAGGCGACGTGCGGCAAGTGGTGTCCGGCTATGCGGAGCAGGGGCGCCGGGTACTGCTGCTCGCGCATGCGCGCACCTCTCTGGCCGACAAAGCGCTGCCCCCGGATTGCAAGCCGGTCGCACTTGTCCTGCTCATCGAGCGCATCCGGGACGACGCAGCGGCGACGCTCGCCTACTTCGCGGCTCAAGGCGTGAGCGTGAAAGTGATCTCAGGAGACCATCCGGGCACGGTGGCCGAGGTGGCGAGACGGGTCGGCATGCCGGACGTGCGCATGGGCGTCGACGCGCGCGAGTTGCCTGACGACCCGGCTCGCCTCCAGTCGATGATGGAACAGGCATCGGTATTCGGTCGCGTATCGCCGCAACAGAAAAAGGCCATGCTGGCGGCGCTTCGCGCCGGCGGGCACGTGGTGGCAATGATCGGCGATGGGGTGAACGACCTGCTCGCGCTCAAGGAAGCCGACATCAGCATTGCAATGGGAGGCGGCAGCAGCGCTGCTCGCGCGGTTGCCCAGGCGGTGCTGGTGGACAACCGGTTTGCCAGCCTGCCCGCGATTGTCGGTGAAGGCCGACGCGTGATCGGCAACGTCGAGCGGCTTGCCACTCTGTTTGTGACGAAGACCGTGTATGCGATGCTGCTCGCGTTCTCGGTCGGCGTAGCGGACCTCGCTTTTCCATTTCTGCCGCGACACCTCACGCTCGTCGGTTCGCTAACAATCGGTATCCCGGCTTTCTTCTTGTCGCTGGAGGCAAGCGCCGAGCGGGCGCGCAGCGGGTTCGTCGAGCGGGTGTTGCGCTTTGCGGTGCCGGCCGGCGTGCTAGCCGCCATCTCGACGTTTGCCTCATATTCAATCACGCTCAGCTATCTGGGCGGAACCCTCGATCAAGCCCGCAGCGCCTCCGCGACGGTGCTGTTCGGCGTCACGCTATGGATACTCGCGCTTCTCGCGAGGCCGCTAACCCTCTTGCGGGTGACGCTCGTCGCCGCGATGGCGGCAACGTTCGCCGCCGTCGCGGCGTTGCCGCCGTTGCGTGGCTTCTTCGTGCTGGAGACGTTGCCGCTGCGCATATGGCTGGGAGCCGCAGTGGTTGCGGTACTCGCCTGCTCGGGTATGGTCGGGATCACCGCGCGGGCGGGCCCCGCCCATCCGCCGTCGCACGACGAACACGGGTGGCGCATCAGATCGATCCCCCATGCGCTGCTAAGACTGTGGCACCGGCATGTACTGCTGTTCACGTCGGCAGCGCTCTTCATCGTGGCCAGCGGCTGGCTGTTCCTCGGCGTGCTGGAGGACGTGCTCGCGAAAGACCCGCTCGTCCAGATCGACTTGATTGTCTACCGTTATCTGCAAGACGCGCGGCTGCCTTCGCTCGATTCCGTGCTGGTCGCGGCGTCGGAGCTCGGCGACGCCGCCGTAATCCTGCCAGTAGTCCTGGTTGTCCTGGCTTGGTTTATCTGGCGCCGACTCTGGCAGTCCGCGATCTATTGGCTAGCTGCCATTGGAGGCGCCGAGATCATCGTGAAGCTGCTGATGCTGGCGCTTCACCGGGCACAGCCGAATCCATTCTCCTCCGGCGCGGAAAGCTTTTCGTTTCCCAGCAGCCACGCGACGCTCAGCGTCGTCGCCTACGGGTTCCTCGCCTTCCTGCTATGCCGTGCCGAACGGCCCGGCGTGAGGACCGCGGTCGTGCTCACCGCGGCACTGGCCATCGCGCTCATCGCGTTGTCGCGGCTGTATCTCGGCGTGCACTGGGTCTCCGATGTTCTCGCGGGCATTAGCTTCGGGCTTGCCTGGATTGCCGTGCTGGCCATCGCGTATGTGTTGCGCGTGCATGAGAACATTCAGCCGGAGCGGCTGGCGCTGATGTTCGCCGCCACGTTGGCTACAGGCGGATCACTTCACATCGTGCGGCAGCACGCCCACGACCTGGCGCTCTACGCGCCTTCACGGAGCGTCACCGAAATGACGGGGGACCAGTGGGCATCAGCGGGATGGCAAGCGTTGCCGGTTGGCCGAAGGGTTATTCCGGGCGAGATTGACGAGCCCTTTACCGTACAGTGGGTCGGGACGACCGCGCCGATCGAAGCCGCGTTGCGCGCTGCCGGATGGAAGGCGGCGCCTGGCTGGTCGCCGCTCGCGATACTGGACGATTGGTTGGGACGTGTGCCGTCATCCGTGGCGAACCCGGTGCGGTTCAAGTTTCATGAGGGATCGCCTGCGAAGATGGTGTTTGTCCGGCTCGTCTCTCCTGAAACCCGCTTGGTGATTCGATTGTGGCCGAGCGGTTTTGTGATTGGTCGGCCAGGCGGTGCGCCCAGTAGCGTTCCGATCTGGGTCGGCAGCGTCAGGCGTGAGCGCGTAGCGGACGCCCGCGCGTTGCCGTTTTCCGGTCCGCCAGATGATGACGATTTTAGCGCGTCGGGGTCGACGCTCGCGCAACAGTTTCCGGATGCCCGGTGGGTCACGCGCAATGTCAGTCCGCTCCCAAAGTGGGACCGGCGTGTTTTGTTGCTGTGCTCGAAAGAGTCGCTGGCGTGTCCTCGCCCATGACTGTGGTCCTGTACGCGACCGCCGAATCGGGCTTCGTCATCGTGGCGCTGCCTCTGGCGGCAGAACT
Organism: Caballeronia arationis; assembly: GCF_001544975.2. Classification (GTDB taxonomy): domain Bacteria; phylum Pseudomonadota; class Gammaproteobacteria; order Burkholderiales; family Burkholderiaceae; genus Caballeronia; species Caballeronia arationis. The sequence continues at coordinate 21,138 of NZ_FCOG02000054.1, forward strand.
ACTTATGAAGACCAGCGAGAGAAGAATGGACCGGCGCTGGCGGGCCACGGCGCCGCTGCAGTACCAAAGCTATCGCAACCTCGATGAAGGCGCTGCCGTCACAGCTGCGCAGGTCGCTGACTCGGGATCGAGTGCTGCCCTTGCGACCACCGCACAGCATTGAAGACTGCCGGCGCGCGACTTGCGGAGCAGGAAAGCGGCAGGCTGATGAGACGGACCTGTGTAATCGCCAACCAACCCGCGAATATCAGACCCACCGCCGACAGTTACTGCTGCGCCGCCCTCAGGAAATCGTGACCACAATGAACCAATGAACCAGCTGCAAACCGATCCCTATTGACACGGGGACTCATATCAACAGGGCGGCAGGCACTCTCCGCTGGCTGGCTGGCGCAAGTGTGTCGCGATCTGACTCCTCCACTCACGACAACCTATGACCCCTGACACACCTTCAGTCACCAAGATCGCCATTCCGCGTACGGTCTGGGCGCTCGGTTTCGTGAGCCTGTTCATGGACCTGTCGTCCGAACTCGTGCACGCCTTGCTCCCGATTTTCCTCGTGAGCACGATGGGCATGAGCGTGACCGCGCTTGGTGTCCTCGAAGGCGCGGCGGAAGCAACCGCGATGATCGTCAAGGTGTTCTCGGGACCGCTCAGCGACTATCTCGGGCGGCGCAAGGGGCTGTTATTGCTAGGCTATGGGCTGGCTGCGCTCACGAAGCCGCTGTTTCCACTCGCGACCACACCCGCCTGGGTCGTAACCGCCCGCCTGCTTGACCGTGTCGGCAAGGGCATCCGCGGCGCGCCACGCGATGCGCTAGTGGCCGATGTCGCTCCGCCGGAGATTCGCGGCGCGTGTTTTGGGCTGCGTCAGTCGATGGACACCATCGGCGCTTTCGTCGGCCCATTGCTGGCGATCGTTCTGATGCTCTTATTCGCCGACCATATCCGAACGGTGTTGTGGTTTGCCGTTGTGCCGGCCTTCATCGCGATCGGCCTAATCGCGTTCGGCATCGACGAGTCGGGCCATGCGCCGGCGCAGCGTACTTTCCGTTCGCCCCTGCACTGGCGCGCGCTGCGCGAATTCCCGGCGCGCTACTGGTTCATTGTCACCATCGGCGCCACCTTCACGCTGGCGCGCTTCAGCGAAGCATTCCTCGTGCTGCGCGCGCAGCAGACCGGTCTGGACCTCGCGTGGATTCCCGGCGTGATGGTCGTGATGAGTCTGGCCTATTCGCTGTCGGCTTATCCGGTCGGGGTGCTCTCGGACCGGCTGGATCGCCGCCTGCTACTGGCGCTCGGCATGGTGCTGCTGATCGCGGCCGATCTGCTGCTCGGCATGGGAACGTCGGTCGTATCGGTATTCGTCGGTGTCGCCGTGTGGGGCCTGCATATGGGTTTCACGCAAGGCATCCTCGCCGCGATGGTGTCCGAAACGGCCCCCTCGACACTGCGCGGCACCGCGTTTGGCGTGTTCAACCTCGCAAGCGGCGTGTGCATGCTGCTCGCGAGTGCCATCGCCGGCTGGCTATGGGATCGATTTGGCGCGTCGACGACCTTTCTCACCGGCGCGGCGCTCGTTGTGGTGCCGCTCCTCCTGTGCTGGTACGCGCCGCGCCAGGCGGCGTCCCGGGCCTAATGGATTTTTATCAACGACTCCACTGCGATGAATACACTCGAAGCATTCAATCAGGCGCTTTTCCTCCTGATCAACGGCACGACCGCGACACTAGGGTGGGAGACCAGCCGCAATGCTGATCGCCGACTACGTGATCTATCTGATTCCTTTGCTGCTGGCCTGCATGTGGCTGTGGGGCAACGAAGCGCAACGGAGTCTGGCCATCCGCGCGTGTCTGGTGGCGATGCTCGGCATCGGTGTGAATCAGCTGATCGGTCTGGCGTGGGAACATCCGCGGCCGTTCATGATCGGTCTCGGCCATGCGTTCCTGCCCCATACCCCTGACTCGTCCTTTCCGAGTGACCATGCGACTGTATTCGTAGGCATCGCCCTGACGCTGTTGCTGGGAGGCGAGCGCTGGCTGGGCGGACTTACGCTGCTGGCCGGAGTCGCGGTCGCTTGGGCGCGGGTCTTTCTCGGCGTTCACTTCCCACTGGACATGCTCGGCGCTGCCGCGGTGGCCTGCGTGGCTTACGCGCTGATCGCGCCGCTCTGGCACCTCGCTGGCAGCGCTGTGACGGGATGGGCGATCGACGTGTACCGCAAACTTTTGGCGCGGGCGATCGACCTCGGCTGGCTGCGGCGCTGATTATCACTGCGGTGAAGAAACCTGCTACGAAATGGTGAGAGACGCCCGGGCCGATGCCAACGCCGCAAGCCATCGACATTCCGCTTAACCTACGAAAAGATCCGTTTCTTAAGGGCACCCCGACGTATGCCGACCGCATCGGGCAGCACGCGGTATCACGGTCTCTCTCCATCCGATCGCGTCGGCACACGCGACGACGACCGGCGATCAGCGCGCCAGCGATTAAAAGACATGACCACAGGTCGATTTCTGCAGGAAACGCTCGTTCGCAAGGGCGAAAGCCAGACCACATTCCTCGAACCTTAGGAGCCGCTTAACACCTTGCTTGTGCGACATTCGCCCCTACCGCTCTAGCGTTCGAAAGTTCGTCTTGGGGCCGAGTTAGTTATGGTTTGTTCGATGCTGCCATCTGCAGCAAGAATGTGAGCGCGCCACCGCGCATTGCTGGCAGGCGTCGTAGAACGCAAGATGTCAACGTTGCGACGATAAAGTCGTCAACTCGGGACTTCGGAGCGCCGATAGCGTGGCGAACCTTACTGATCACGGGTTTGCCGGACGCGAAATAAAGTCGTCACTTCGCCCTTAAGATGCGGACTTCGACGCACGCGGGCGCCGATGGTGTTCGAGGAATATTGCGGCCGACGGATGCCGACTGCATCGGCTGCACGCGGCCAGTTCCGGTCATTCACCTTGGCGACAATCGAGACGTTCAACCGGCGGGACTGCCCACGACACCGGTCGTTCATCCGAGAGAGAGCGAACGGGGCGCCGCCCTACGGTCGGCAAGTTCACGCAGATCGACGGCAGTGAGAGCTTGTCTAGTACGCTACTGAACCACTAACCCGCACAGGAATCGTGCTTGGACCGCTTTCTTCGGCTGGGCACCAGGTCGGAGGACGCTGCCATAGGTAATCGATTCACTGGCGCCGAGCGTTGCTTCGCGGAACGCAAAAAAGGGGTGTTCACTCCCGCCATTTCGCAATTTGTGCAGGAGTACCTCATTAATATTTGGAGGCGCGCAGCGGGCGCCGGGCTCCGGGCCTTTCAACCCGTCGGACCACCGTCTCAAAAGCGACGCATATCTTGTATTATCAAAAATGTGACTTATATGACTCGCTATGCCGCACCACAATTCCTCGCCGCCTGTTCCAATTGATGTCGCCATAGTTGGTGGCGGCCAATCGGCGCTCGCGACAGCGTACTTTCTGCGTCGCGCCGGCTTGGAATACATCGTCCTCGATGACCAGCCATCCCCCGGCGGAGCGTGGCTGTACACATGGGACTCGCTTCACCTCTTTTCGCCCGCCCAATGGAGTTCGCTTCCCGGCTGGTTGATGCCCGCCACGCCGGAGCAATACCCGTCGCGAGACCATGTCGTTCGCTATCTTGCAGAGTATGAGAGACGCTACGGGGTGCCTATCCTTCGGCCTGTGGATGTGACGTCGGTATCGCATCGGGACGCAGGGCTCCTTGTGTCGACCGACCGCGGCGACTGGCTGGCGAAAGCCGTCGTCAGCGCCACTGGCACCTGGAGTCGTCCCTACATGCCTGATTACCCGGGACAAAGCAGCTTCGAGGGTGGCCAGTTGCATTCAGCGCATTATCGCAGGCCCGACTCGTTTCGCGGAACGGATGTATTGATTGTCGGCGGCGGGAACTCAGGCGCGCAGATAGTCGCCGAACTGTCGCAGGTATCTAATACAACATGGGTTACGTTGGAAGAACCCACGTTCCTGCCGGATGACGTCGACGGGCGTGCGCTCTTCGAACGTGCAACCGAACGATGGAAGGCCCGCGCTGAGGGGCGCCCCGACCCTTCCCCGACTGGTGGTTTGGGCGATGTCGTAATGGTCCCGCCTGTACGCGCGGCACGCGAGCGCGGAGCACTGAAGTCGGTGCGTCCGTTCTCACACTTCACGCTGGAGGGCGTCGTATGGAAGGACGGCTCTCATTCGCACGTCGATACCGTCCTCTGGTGTACCGGTTTCCGCCCGGCACTCGAACATCTACGGTCGCTGCATGTCCTTAACGATGCGGGTCGGGTCGACGTAGTCGATGGCCGCGCCGTCCAGGAGCAAAGACTCTGGTTGGTTGGGTACGGCGAATGGTGCGGATTTGCATCAGCGACGCTTATTGGCGTGATGCGCACCGCGAGGGCGGTGGCGGCGCAAATTACCAAGCACTTGAAGCAGCCAACCGCGTCAAAATGATTCTTACCGGCGCCGAGATTCGGAGCGTGATGGAAAACGCCGGAATAGAGTTCTGCAACTGAGACTCGAACAAAAGCGGCCGACAATGCCGACCGCCCTTCGCTCACGTGTAGCGGCGACTCTTGAAGCTGACCGTTTGCTTGTAATCTTCAATCGACCCGACGCGACGAAGATTCGCCCACGTGCCCTTGTAGTAGGGAATCACGTTGCGGTCCGTCCATGTGGTCGTGACATTGTCTTGGATACCATTGACGTGGCCGAACACCATGAAGGTCTGGTTATGCTTTAGTTCGGCTGCAGGGTACGCCATCGCGTATGTCGACCCAAAGTCGTTATAGACCTCAACGATGTCGCCCGCACTGACCCCGAGCTCTTGCGCATCGGCAGGGTTGAGTTCGATATACGCCATTGGGTCTCGTGCACGGACGAACTCGTTGTACTGGTCGTGATACACCGTTTGCCACACCTCATTCGTGCGGCCGTTGTTAATCCAGAACCGGTATTTCGCCTTCTGGTCGGCCACCGTCTTCGGCAAGCCAGGCCACGCTGATGGTTTGAACTGGGCCTTGCCATCCGGGGTGTCGAATTTGCCGTCCATGTACATCATTTCGGTACCAACCAACTTGCCCCCGTCCCACGCCTTGGCGGGTAATTGCACCCCGTTATTGGCCATGATGCGCAGCCGTTCGTATGTCACCAGGTTTCCGGTATCGCCGCCTTGGCTGTCTATTTTTTCCACGCCCGGTTGTCCTGCGCGACGGAACCCATCATTGAATGCATCTTCCTCAGTCTTCCAGTCGAATCCATCAAACCGAGAAGCCATCTTCGTGTTGCCATCCTTTCGATACATGTCACGCAGCGTGTTGGCGACGCGCGCGGCGATAAGGCAGTCCGGCATCGCAGTTCCGGGCGGGTCCATGAACCGCTCGGAGAGGCGCATGCGGCGCTCACCGTTCATCGACGTCAGATTCATCTCGCCCGGGTGCGTTGCGGGCAGCATGAGGTGCGCGGCCTCCTGGAGCTTTGTCGGATAGATGTTGATGTTTGTCACGAACAGCCCGCCCTTGCTGGTCGCGTCGTAAATGACGTCGACCAACTGCTCCGTGCTCGCACCACGTGCACCTTGCATCGCATCTTTCACGATTTGCGAGCGACGCAAGACTACCTCGCGCAGTCCCTGCGCGTTGTTGCTCGTCTGGAAGTTATTGCACGCCCACCACGTCATCATCCGTCCCTTGCCATGAATGAGTTCCTGGTCGATGTATATCTTTGTGTTACCGGGATATGGCGGCCTCGTGTATCCCTCCTGGTGCCCGCCCATTCGCACGCAGCCCGTGCCTCGACGACCGACATTGTGAGTGGCCAGCGCAACGTCCAGTAGCGACGACTGAATTAGATAGTTGTCGTTGCCCCAGATGATGCCCTTTTCGTAGGTATGCATCGTTCTCGGAAACTGCCCCGGCCCCTTCGGCTTATATGACCATTCCGCTGCGGTCTGAATCTTCTCAACAGGAACGCCCGTGATGTTGCTGCACTCGTCGAGTGACAGCTTGTTGGCCTGGACAGCTGCGTCAAACCCATTCGTATGGGCGGCAATGAAGTCTTTGTCAATCCATCCTTGCTGGACCACGTAGGTAAAAATCCCGTTGAACAATGCGATGTCAGTGCCCGGCTGAATGTCCAGATGCAGCACGTTGTCTTTTCCGGCTACTTGCTCGGCGACCGCGACGGTCGCCGTGCGCCGCGGGTCCACGAACACAACTTTTGTCTTCGGGAACGCCTCGCCTGGGAAGCGTTGCTTTTTCTTGTCGAGCGTCCCGCCCTGCAGGTTCGGCACCCAGTGGTTGAGGAAGTAGTTCGTCTGTGTTTCGTACGAGTTCGCGCCGATGGACCAGATGACATCGGCCAGCTCGGCGTCCTCGTACGAATTGTTCAGCTCGCCAATACCCATCTCGCGGGTCGCGTGGCACTCCGAGTTGTACGCGGGGCGGTTGTGGATGCGGACCATCGGGGTCTGCAGCGCCGTAAACATCAGCTTGCCGGAGCCCCACGTGTTCTCAAAGCCGCCACCCGCACCACCATGATCGAAGGCAGAAAAGACAATACCGCTCGGACCGTCCTTGTCCAGCACCTTCTTCATCAGGCCCGCGTAGAGCGCCATCGCCTGGTCCCAGGTCGTATCCACCCACTGGTCGCTTAGATAGATGCGCGGTTGTCTCAGCCGTTCCTGGGTGATTCCGTCCGCTGCGTACATGTACATCGCCATCTTGCCGCCGCGTGTCGAACTCAAGCCACTGTTCACGACGCAGCTCTTGTCCGGAACAATCATGATGGTGTGGCGCGAGCCGTCGCGGTCGGTGACCACGTTTTCCATGGCAGGCGTCATGATGAGGGAGAGTGGCGGCACCTGTTTGCGAAAATCAACACCAAGCGCATTCTGGTTGGAAGCGCGGCCACCTTCCTGGTCTTCCGGCCATTTGTACACGTGGTACCCGCATCCAACGATGCAGAAATGGCAGGTCATATTGGTTCGCTGGGCCGTGACCGGCGGTAGCGCAATGCGGTCCTTATCGGTAGGCATTTTCAGCTCCTCGAACTCAAAGAACGTTGGCCTGGCGGCCGTATATCAAACCTTCCACGCCGACTGCTGACACGGTGCCTGTCTTCTCGTCATACTGAAGCCGCACCCGAGGCAGATTTTCGGTGGCCTGCCCGACAATCATCTGCCCGGCCTTTTCTGCGTCGAACATGCTGAAGTGGCAGGGGCACTTGAAAACCTTCGTCGTCGGCTCATAGATGACGGGACAGCCCATGTGCGTACACATGGTGCTATAGGCGACGATGTCGCCATCGGGGCCGACGCCACCCGCAACACGGCTCCCAAGCTTGAGAGCTGTGCAGGGTGATGCAGCATCCGGATAGGAGAATGTGAGAGGGGTGTTGACCGTCATGCGTCCCACCTGTCCGACGGCCTTTTTTGGGTAAGGGAGCTTCGTCTTGCTGGTATCGACGGGATTTGCGCCCGAGGCCACGGTCGGTACCAAGGCGGAAGCAGCGGTTGCAGCAATTGAGCCACCGCCCAGCTGCAGGAATGTGCGTCGCCGGATTTTGAGTTCGGACATGGTCTCCTCCTCGCTTGAATCTTGCTCGTGTAATCGTTAGCATCGAGCTAAGGGCAAGAGGTATGCCATGCGGTCCGACGTCCGCCGAAAGGCTTGCGCCAACGGGATTTGAATTCAGCAGACCTGAAGGACGCCATTACCGTTCGGTAACGGTTCGTGATGGGGAGTGAGCCGTTATGTCACCAATTCGTAACATCCGGCGGCGGCAAGTTCTACGCTTCGCGCTAGGCCTTCCACTGCTCTCTTCCTTCAAGCTTGCGGCCGCCGGCGAAAAACCTACCGTTGCGTTCGGCACGACCGCGGTCTTCCTCGATAACGAAATCAGCCTGCTCGACCGTTGGAGCCGCGAGCTCGGAGAGGTATGCAGCGCTGATGTGAGGTTTGTGCAGCGCAATAGCTATCGCGAGATTGATGACCTGCTTGCTGAGAACCGGCTCGATGTGGCTTGGGTATGCGGGTTTCCATACGTCACCAACTCACAAACGATGCGCCTGATGGCGATACCGGACTATCAGGGCAAGCCGCTTTATCGTTCATATCTGCTTGTCCCGAGAAGCGATACGCAGACCACCCATATCACGCAGCTTCGAAATCGCGTGTTCGCATTCAGCGACCCGCAATCAAATTCCGGCTTCTTGGTCCCGACCACTGAGCTGATGCGTGCGGGTATCCGGCCGACCCGCTTTTTCAAGAAGGCCTTCTTCACGTATGCGCACAGAAAGGTCGTTGATGCAGTGACGACCGGACTTGCGGATGCGGGCGAGATTGATGGGTACGTCTACGACACTATCGGGAAGCAGTACCCGGAACGTACCCGCGACGTCCGGGTGGCGTGGCGTTCTCCCCAGTATGGCTTTCCACCGATTGTGGCGCGCCGCTCGCTCGATGACGAATCGTTTCTTCGTATCCAGAGTGCGTTGCTCGGGATGAAAGACCGTCCTGAAGGTCGGGATGTGTTGCAGCGATTGAACCTTGACGGCTTCGTGCCGAACGACGACAAGGTGTTCGACGGCATCCGCAGCCTGGTCGCGATTCTGAACTCCGGGCCAGTTTAGGGCCGCGCAGATGCTGTCCCATCTCAGCTACCGCTACAAGATTCCGCTCGCGCTGAGCGCAGTTATCCTGCTGACGGAGATACTCGTGACCTTCGCGCTCGTAAGCGTTGCGGTGTCCGATGCCAGAAATGACCTCGAAAGCAGCGCCCAGAATCTGTGCCGCGTTCTCACCCTGTCGGTTCGCGACCCGATGGTCAAGGACGACCTATGGCGTGCCTTCGAGGTAATTCGGACACCGGTGGCGGTCAGGGAACCCTCGAATCCGCTGAAGGAAATCGTTCTCTTTGATGCCAGGGCTCGCGTGTACGCGTCAACGTCTCCCCGAAAGGAACCCGTCCAGCGGCCGGTCGCCGAGCTTCCTGCCCAGTTCGGTACGGTCATCGCCCATTTGGCCGGCTCCGGCGAGCCCTTCTTTTTCGACTTCCCGGGATTGCTCGCCAGCCGCGATGTCACCGCCGGCATGCCGGTGAATTCCGACGACGGGAGCCGCCTTGGCTATGTGGTGCTGGTCTATGACGCCAATACCTTCTACGGCCGCGTTCGGTCGACGCTGCTCAAGCTCGCCGTAGCCACGGTGCCCGCTTTATTGCTACTGATACCGTTAGGCTGGGTGTGGGGCGACCGGATGGCAAAACCGCTCCTTCGCCTTACCGACGCCATGGGACGAATTGGAAAGGAGCACCCTGAAAAAGTTGGTGCGGGTATTACTGCGCAGGGGAACGACGAAATAGGTCAGCTGGAACAGCAGTTCCGGGCGATGCTCGCGGAACTGGCGCAAAAACAGGACCTAGAGCGCGAAGTTGTCGTCTCCGAGAGACTTGCGGCCGTAGGCCAGGTCGCAGCCGGCATCGCGCACGAAATCAACAATCCACTGGGCGGCATGCTGAACGCAATCGACACGCTCAACACTCACGGTGAGCCTGACGCTCAAACAAAAAAGACGTTGGGGTTGCTCGAACGCGGCCTCGGCCAAATCCGTGCGACCGTCGGCGCGTTGCTGTTTGAGGCGCGGCTGGATTCACCGGCGATGAGTCTGTCGGACTGGCAGGATTTGAAACTGTTGATAGCGCCTCAGATACAGGCGAAGCAGGCGACGTTTCATTGGGACATTGAGCTGGACGAGGCGATAGCACTACCCGCACACCTCGTGCGCCAGCTTGTGCTCAACCTGCTGCTGAACGCCGCGAAGGCGGTGGAAGTTGGCGGACGCGTTGACTGCCTGGTTGCAGCCAACGGAATTGGACTGCAAATAACGGTATCGAACACCGGTCAGCACATATCGGGCGTTGCGATGGAGCATCTGTTTGAGCCCTTCGGGTCGGTTGCTATGGCTGAGGGGCGGCGGTCGTATGGCCTCGGATTGTGGGTGAGTTATCAAATCGTAACGCAGCTTGGTGGCACAATTTCAGTGGATAGCGCACCGGGGCGGACGTACTTCGCCGTGCTGTTGCCGCTTTCTTCTCCGTGAAACAGGAGAGCATCATGTCGACCACGCTTATCTGTGTTGTCGAAGACGACCCCATCATGGGAGAGTCCCTGGCTGACCGCTTCCGTCTGGAGGGATTCGACGTGGACTGGCATACGGATGGCGAATCCGCGTTGGGCGCTCTGCAGAATCGCCCGTATCAGGCCGTCATCAGCGATATCCGGCTGCCTGACATTTCAGGCGAGGACCTGTTCTCACGGTCGATGGCCACACACACGTCAGTGCCGCCATTTGTTTTCATCACGGCCTACGCATCGGTCGATACGGCAGTTGCTCTCCTCAAAAGCGGCGCAGCAGACTACATCACGAAGCCGTTCGACATTGGCGCGCTGGTCGACAAGGTCAGACTTCTCACAGGGACGGGCATACCCGACCGCGCCATGCCCGCGCAGAGCGAGCTAGGTGTGTCCGAAGCGATGCGGCGCCTCGCCGAACTTGTGCCGAGAGTCGCAGGCCGAGCCAAATCGATTCTGATTACCGGCGAATCAGGTGTCGGCAAGGAAGTGCTCGCGCGGTTCATTCATCGACATGCGCCTGGCGACGCATTTCCGTTTGTGGCAGTCAACTGTGGTGCCGTTCCGGAGACGCTTCTCGAATCCGAATTTTTCGGCCACGAGAGGGGAGCCTTCACTGGTGCGGACCGGCAGAAGAAAGGGTACTTCGAGCAGGCCGAGGGTGGCACGCTCTTTCTCGATGAGATAGGCGACTTGCCTCTGTCGATGCAAGTGAAGTTGCTGCGGGCGCTGCAGGAGCGACGCGTCACGAGAGTCGGCGGTGAGAGAGGGTTCGAATCCACCTTTTGGCTGGTCTGCGCGACGAATCGGGACCTCGGGGAACTGGTCCGGGTCCGGAAATTTCGGGAGGACCTCTTTTATCGCATCAACATCCTCCAGCTACGGATGCCTGCACTTCGCGACAGGCCCGACGATGTCCTATGGCTTGCTCACCGCTTCGTACGCGATATCGCCAGCCGGCTTGGTGAACCCACGAAACTGTTTCATCCGTCTGCCGAAGCGCGACTCGCGACCTACGGCTGGCCCGGAAACGTCCGGGAACTGCAAAATCGCCTTGAGCGTGCATGCATCGTGTGCTCCCGCAATATGCTTTTCTCGTCCGACATTTTTGAAGAAGATGGTTCTCAGGCTGCGGCAGAGCCGGACGTGGACGTGCCACTCGACGGCTACATGGCCGCATGCGAGAGCGCCTTCATTCGCGCGGCACTGCTGCAGCACCAAGGACACATATCTGAGACCGCGCACGCGTTAGGCATTTCCAGGAAGAGCTTGTGGGAAAAGATGCGAAAGCATGCGATTGCGGCTGAACCGCTGCATTGAATTTCCTTCGAAGTTGGTCGACGCGCAACAGATAAAGTCTCAGGGTAAGGAGGCGTTACTTGAGACCTTGCCATTCGTGCGCTTAGAAGAACAGGGTGACAGGCGCCGGGGAGGCCCACATACGCTACGCGGAGAACTAGGCGTCACGCTGGGTCCGTAGCCTAATGGGGTCGGTGGAGGCGCACGGCACCGGTGACGCCAATGTTCATTCCGACATCGCGATATATGCGACGGCATGTTCAACCGTGGCGAGATGCAAACGCAGAACGCTCCGCGCGAGAGCAAAGCCGCGCTATCTGATGTCGTGTGCATTCTATCGATGGAGCCTCTCGAACCGTATTCTTTTATAACAATATCATCAACACATCTAGTATTATCGAAGTAACGGTTCTTTAGTGAGGATGACGCGATGAGCAATCAGCTCGAGCAATGCCTGGCGGGTGCTGTCGTGGCTGTAACTTTTGCGTCCACTGCCTACGCGGCGGATATCACGGGGGCCGGTTCTACGTTCGTGTATCCCATCCTCTGGAAATGGGCTGCGGACTACAACCATGCGTCGGGCAACAAGGTCAACTACGAGTCCATTGGTTCCGGCGCCGGTATCGCGCAAATCAAGGCGGCCAAAGTAGATTTCGGCGCGACCGACAAGCCAATTTCCAGTAAAGACCTGAAAGACAAAGCACTTGGGCAGTTCCCCACCGTCATCGGCGGGGTCGTGCCAGTCGTTAATATCGACGGAGTTATGCCGGGCAATATTCGTTTCACTGGGCCGCTTCTTGCCGACATCTTTCTGGGAAAAATCAGGACGTGGAGCGACCCGGCCATCAGCAAAATCAATCCGGGTTTGAAGCTACCGAACGCGGATATCACGGTGGTGCATCGCTCGGATGGTTCGGGTACGACATTCAATTGGGTTAACTACCTCTCGAAGGTCAGCCCGGAATGGAAGGGCAAAGTCGGCGAAGGCATCTCTGTCGCATGGCCGGTTGGTGTAGGTGGAAGCGGCAATGAAGGTGTCGCCACTTATGTGACCCACGTCAAGAATTCCATCGGTTTTGTCGAGTACGCGTATGCCCTGCAGAATAAAATGACGTACGGCTCCATACAGAACAAGTCTGGCAACTTCGTTGCACCGAGCGGAAAGTCATTCCAGGCGGCCGCCGCGACCGCTGACTGGGAAAAGGCGCAAGACTTTGACCTCGTCATGACCGATGCAACCGGGCCGGAAGCTTATCCGGTAACTGCCGCGACCTTTGTCGTCATGTACAAGCAGCCAAAAAACGCCGCGCAATCGAAGGCAACCATCGATTTCTTCAAGTGGGCACTGGAAAAGGGTCAACAGCAGGCTCAGTCGCTTGGCTACGTCCCGTTGCCGGATTCGCTCGTCAAACAAATCGAGGCTTATTGGTCATCCAACTTCAAGTTCTGAAATTCCGGGGGAATCAATTAACAAAAACGAGCGGCATTCGCTACGCAGCGTCACGAAAGCGCCGGTCGATCAGTATGTGTCGCTGCGAAACGTCAAACGGGCCTCCCGTACTCCGAGAGGCCCGTCATTGTGATGAGCAACTGCCCAATAGTGCGGTCGGGCCGTCATCGCTTCCTAGACATTGGCGCTCAGGCAAGCACAAACAAAGTGACGTCGATGGCTCGCACCCTTGAGCGACGCCAGCTAACCAGTGTCACGACGTACGTTCGTACCAGCGACGCGAGGAGTTGACTACCTTGACGACAGCGAGCATCAACGGCACTTCAATGAGTACACCGACGACAGTCGCCAACGCTGCGCCGGATTTCAGACCGAAAAGGCTAATTGCTGTCGCGACTGCCAACTCGAAAAAGTTGGACGCCCCAATCAAGCAGGACGGCGCCGCCACCTCGTGCGATACGCCTAACCGCCGATTCGCGAGATACGCGAGCGAAGCGTTCACTACCACCTGAATTAGGATGGGCACTGCAAGCAGCAAAATAATCATCGGCTGCGCAATAATCTGTTCGCCTTGAAACCCGAAGAGTAAGACGAGAGTCAGCAGGAGGGCCGCAATCGAAAACGGTCCAATCTTCGCAAGCGCCCGCTGGAACGCTTGCTCGCCGTTGCGGAGCAGGACCTTTCGAAGTATCTGGGCAATGATGACCGGGATGACGATGTACAAGACCACGGACGTCAGTAGCGTATCCCACGGCACGGCGATGTTAGAAATGCCGAGGAGGAGACCGACTACCGGCGCGAAGGCGAACACCATAATCAGGTCATTCAGCGCGACCTGCGACAGCGTGAAGTACGGGTCACCTCTCGTCAGTTGGCTCCATACGAAGACCATGGCGGTACACGGGGCGGCCGCGAGCAGAATCAGGCCAGCGACGTAACTGTCCAGCTGGTCAGCGGGCAGCAAGGGGGCGAACGCATGCCGGATAAATACCCATGCGAGAAACGCCATGGTGAACGGCTTCACCGCCCAATTGATGAAGAGCGTGACCCCGATGCCTTTCCACTGGCTGCCCACTTTGCTGAGGGACGCGAAGTCAATGCGCAACAGCATGGGGATAATCATCACCCAGATGAGGACGCCGACAGGCAGGTTCACATGCGCGAATTCCAGCGCCGCTATCGACTGGACAGCGCTAGGCATCGCTTTACCCAAAAGGATGCCGACTACGATACAGAGCGCTACCCAAATCGACAGATAGCGCTCGAAGAAGCCGATGCGAGCTGGTTTCGCCTCGCATGCGGCCGCTGATTGAAAATCAGCCATACTCACTCCCCTTTGGCGCTAAGCGTAGTGCCGATGCTTTGAATCTGTTCCTGTGCGCCGAGCCGGTCGAGCTTCCCGAAAGGGAGATTTACGAACAGCTCGATGCGCTTGCGCAACTGCACGAAGGTCGCAAGAAACGCCTTGCGCTTTTCTTCATCTCCACCCTGAACAACGGACGGGTCGGGAACGCCCCAGTGCGCCTTGGCCGGATGACCGGGCCAAATCGGGCACACCTCACCAGCCGCGTTGTCGCAAACGGTGAAGATGAAATCAATCTCGGGCGCCCCGTCGACAGCGAATTCATCCCAGCTTTTGCTTCGCAACCCATCGACATTGATGCCACGAGACCGAAGCAAATCAATTGCGAACGGGTTTGGCTGCGTGCCCGGATAGCTACCGGCGCTGTAAGCCGTAAAGCGGTCGCCGGCCAAGTCATTCAAGATGCCCTCAGCCAAGATTGACCTGGCTGAGTTATGGGTGCACAGAAAAAGTACGTTGTGTTTTCCGTTGTCTGCCATGAATTTTCCAGGATGCATGAAGCCGCGCAAGCGGCGATATATCAACATCTCCAATATAGTGGAAATGACGTGTCTTGGCAATGCCGCGGGAGCAACGATGCCTTATCCCGCGGGCGCGCGGCGCGATGTCACGAAAAATTCATCCGCGTCTGGCTTGTCACATCACTGTCACGAACTATACTCAAAATCCCGACAGTCGTAACGTATCTAGATTTATCGAGATATATGGAACCACTGAGGAATACCGATATGAAGAAGTCGTTCGTACATTGTTTGGCCGGCGCCGCGTTCGTGGTCTCCTTTGCTTTCGCCGCTCACGCTGCAGAAATTACGGGGGCTGGCTCGACTTTCGTGTATCCAATATTGTCGAAATGGTCTTCCGACTACAACCAATCGACCGGCAACAAGGTGAACTATCAGTCCATCGGGTCGGGTGGCGGCATCGCACAAATCAAGGCCGCAACCGTAGATTTTGGCGCGAGCGACATGCCAATGTCCGTCGACGACCTGAAGGCAAAGGAATTGGGGCAGTTTCCGTCGGTTATTGGTGGCGTTGTGCCGGTTGTGAATATCGAAGGAGTTGCACCGGGGAAGCTTCGATTTACAGGTCCGCTCCTAGCGGAAATTTATCAAGGCAAGGTTACGAAGTGGAATGACCCCGCCATCGCGAAAATTAACCCTGGCCTGAAGCTTCCAGAGGCAAATATTACGGTCGTTCACCGGTCGGACGGCTCGGGGACCACCTTCAACTGGGTCAACTATCTCTCGAAAGTCAGTCCGGAATGGAAGAGCAAGGTGGGTGAAGGTACTTCAGTTGCTTGGCCGACGGGCGTCGGCGGAAAGGGTAATGAGGGCGTCGCCGCCTACGTCAACCGCTTGAAAAACTCTATTGGTTACGTCGAGTACGCCTATGTCCTCCAGAACAAAATGAACTACGCCTCGGTCCAGAACAAGGCGGGGAACTTCATCGAGCCCAGTGCAAAATCATTCCAGGCCGCAGCGGCGACAGCGGACTGGGCAAACGCCAAGGATTTCAACTTGGTGATGACTGATGCCGGTGGCGCGGAAGCTTATCCCATCACCGCGACGGTCTTCATCATTATGTACAAGCAGCCCAAGAACGCGGCGCAGTCAAAGGCCACGTTGGACTTCTTCAAGTGGGCATTGGAAAAGGGCCAGCCGCAAGCGCAATCTCTCGACTACGTCCCATTGCCGGAGCACCTCGTCAAGCAGGTCGAGTCGTACTGGTCGACGAACTTCAAGTTCTGACACTATCGCAACCATGGCGACCTCGAGCCAGTCGCTCGGCGTCGCCAAGTTCAGGGAAAGTTCATGCGTCCCACTGCGGAAGAACTTGCGGAAAACGCACCGAGCGAACGCCGTAAGGGCATGATGCTTGGAACGGAGTTGACGTTTCGCGCACGCAAGCGAAGACTACCGGACGAACTCGCTGACCGGTTGTTCTGGCTTGCCGCAGCGTCAGCGGCCGTGGCCGTGCTAGTGATACTTTCCGGCGCCGCGCTCTCCATGCTGTGGGGCGGGCGCCTTGCATTCGAAACGTTCGGCTGGAAATTCTTCACGAGCGCCGATTGGGATGCGGTGGCGCATAAGTTTGGCGCGCTTATTCCGATTTACGGCACGTTGGTCAGTTCGTTTCTCGCATTGCTCGTCGCGGTGCCGATAAGTTTCGGCATTGCAATGTTCCTCACTGAGATTGCTCCTGGCTGGATGAAGGTCCCCGTCGGCACGGCCATCGAATTGCTCGCCGCGATTCCAAGCATCATTTATGGGATGTGGGGCTTGTTCGTGTTCGCGCCAGTACTGGCCGACTATGTTGAACCGTGGCTCATCGATAAGCTCGGCAATGCGTGGCTAATTGGTCCACTGTTTTCCGGTGCGCCTATTGGGCTTGGGATGTTGCCGGCGGGCCTTATCCTCGGCATCATGATTATTCCCTTCATCACCGCCGTGATGCGCGATGTGTTTGACGCAACGCCGCAGATGCTGAAAGAGTCGGCGTTCGCGCTCGGCGCGACACGTTGGGAGGTCATCCGCAAAGTAGTACTTCCGTACACGCGCTCGGCCGTTGTCGGCGCCATCTTCCTCGGGTTGGAACGGGCACTGGGAGAAACGATGGCGGTGACCTTCGTGCTCGGTAACGCGCACGAGCTCAGTGTCTCCCTACTTGCTCCCGGCAATTCCATCGCGGCAACCCTCGCCAACGAATTCACCGAGGCAGATTCTCCAATGTATCTCTCGTCCCTCATTGCGCTGGGCTTCGTGCTCTTCATCGTGACGTTCATCGTGCTTGCACTCGCGAAACTGCTGCTGTTGAGACTTAATCGCATGGAAGGAGCAAAGTAATGGAAGGCTTCGACATGGCGAAGTTTCGCCGTCGCCGAATTACTAACAACATCGTATTCGTGCTGTCGGTGCTGGCAACACTCTTTGGTTTGTTCTGGTTAATTTGGATTTTGATAACGACCGTCATAAACGGCTTTGCGGCGCTCGGCCCGAGTCTGTTCACCCAGATGACGCCGCCGCCGGGGCAGCAAGGCGGGCTGCTGAATGCGCTGTACGGCAGCTTCCTGATGCTGGGGATTGCCAGCGCCATTGGAGTGCCGATTGGCCTTCTGGCGGGGACCTACCTCGCCGAGTATGCGCGGAGCACGAAGCTCGGTTCGGTCATCCGCTTCGTCAACGACATTCTGCTGAGCGCACCATCGATTGTCATCGGACTGTTCACCTACGAACTCATCGTCCGTCAGGTGGGGCATTTCTCGGGCTGGGCCGGGGCTGTGGCGCTGGCCATCATCATGTTGCCGGTCGTCATCCGGACCACCGACGAGATGCTTCAACTCATCCCCGATAGCATGCGCGAAGCGGCCCTCTCGCTTGGCATACCACGCTGGAAAATCAATTTCCGCATTCTACTGAAGGCCGGTAGCGCCGGAATCGTGACAGGCGCCCTGCTTGCAATCGCGCGTATCAGTGGGGAAACCGCACCGCTTCTCTTCACGGCGCTAAACAACCAGTATTGGTCGAGCACCCCGAACGGACCGCTAGCAAACATCCCCGTCGTCATTTTCCAGTTTGCGATGAGCCCGTATGAAGCGTGGCACTCGCTCGCTTGGGCAGGAGCTTTCCTGATGACCGTCTTTGTGCTCGCCCTGGCAATCCTGTCCCGCACCTTCTTCAAGCGCGCTCATGCCTCCCGTTAAGATGCCATCTGCTCGGTCGACCAAAGCGCGCATCAGTGTGCGCGGACTCAACTTTCATTACGGCCGCCGGCAAGCTCTGTACGACGTCAACGCCGATTTCCCGGACCGCGAGGTAACTGCGATTATCGGGGCGTCCGGCTGCGGAAAGTCGACGCTGCTGCGAGTCATGAATCGGATGTATTCGATATACCCGGACCAGAACGCAACCGGCACCGTCGAACTCGACGGCCAGAATATCCTGGACCCGCACTTCAAGCTGAACCAACTTCGACAGAAAGTTGGCATGGTGTTTCAGAAGCCGACCCCGTTCACGATGTCGATTTACGACAACATTGCGCTGGCCATCACACATCACGAGGCACTCACGCGGAGCGAACTGGACGAGCGGGTCGAATTCGCCTTGCGTCAGGCGGCGCTCTGGGACGAAGTCAAGGACAAGCTGCAGCAGAGCGCGCTTGCGCTGTCGGGCGGCCAGCAGCAGCGCCTGTGCATTGCTCGCGCGCTGGCCATTGACCCTGAGGTATTGTTGCTGGACGAACCGACCTCTGCGTTAGACCCAGTGGCTACAGGCAAGATTGAGGAACTACTGGATACGTTGCGCCAGCATTACACGGTGGTCATCGTCACCCACAACATGCAGCAGGCGGCTCGCGTCTCGGAGAACACAGCCTTCATGCACTTGGGCAAACTCGTCGAGTTTGGCTCCACCGAACGCATTTTTTCGAAGCCGACACAAAAGGCGACCGAGGATTACGTCACAGGCCGCTTCGGCTAGGGAGTGGCGATGCCGGACAAACATCTCTCCAGTCAGTTTGATGCCGACCTCAGTCTTCTTTCATCGAAGCTGCTTGAGATGGGCGGACTTGTCGAATCTCAGATTGCGCATGCGATGCAGGCGCTCAGCACGTTCGATTTGGCACTTGTTCAGCAAGTTGTCGAGGACGAACATCGTCTCAATGCCATGGAAATCGCTATCGACGAGGAACTGCATAACGTCATAGCTCGCCGACAGCCCGCCGCCCGCGACCTCCGGCTACTGATGGCCACCTCGAAGTGCGTAACCAACCTAGAGCGCGCCGGCGACGAGGCGCGGAAAATTGCGAAGCGGTCGCGCCGGATTTCCGCCGACAGTGCCGCGCGAGCCATCGATATTGCAGAGCTTAGGGTCTCTGGAGACATGGCTATGCATATCCTCCGCCGGGCACTCGATGCATTCGCTCGGCTGGACACCGTTTCCGCAGCGCAGATTATTCGTGATGACGAGGCCATCGATGAGCAGTTTCGCGCATTTGTGAGAAAGCTAGTGACCTACATGATGGAAGACCCACGGACCATCTCGGTCGGGCTTGACTACCTGTTCGTCGCCAAGGCTATCGAGCGAATCGGCGACCATGCGACGAATATCGCCGAATTTATCGTCTATGTCGTTAGAGGAACCGATGTCCGTCATCTATCGCGTGAGCAACTTGAGCGCGCGGCCCTGGACAGTGAAGAATAGAAGGAGACGCAATGCCCGCTAGCATTCTGATAGTGGAAGACGAGCCTGCGATTGCCGAACTACTGGCCGTCAACATAAAACACGCCGGCTACTACCCGCTGCAGGCTCGAGATGTCGACGGCGCCAACTCACTGGTGTCGGAGGTGCTTCCCGACCTCATCGTGCTGGACTGGATGCTCCCGGGCGAATCTGGTCTAGCCTTTCTCCGTCGGCTACGGGCGGATACAAGGACGAAGGAAGTACCCGTCATCATGCTGACAGCGCGCACGGAAGAACGGGACTTGGTAGACGGACTTGAGGCCGGAGCTGACGACTACATGGCGAAGCCTTTCTCGCCAAAGGAACTGGTCGCTCGCATTAAGGCAGTCTTGCGCCGACGGCTCCCTCAGCTTACGAACGACGCCGTCAACATTAACGGCTTGACGCTCGACCCATCAACACGGCGGGTACATGCGCAGGTAGTGGGTGTTGAGCAACCCGTACATCTCGGCCCGACTGAGTTCAAGCTTTTGCACTTTTTCCTGACACATCCGGAACGGGTTCACACTCGCTCGTTCGTTTTGGACCAGGTATGGGGCGACCATGTCTTCATCGAGGAGCGAACGGTCGACGTTCACATCAAAAGGCTTCGGTCGGCATTACGGACAGTGGGCTATGAGGCCATCATCGAAACGGTGCGCGGGAGCGGATACATGCTTTCGCGAGTCCCCCTAGCGCAGGCCATACAGACTGCGTGAAAGTTGCCAAGAAGTGGGCGTCTAATTATGAAGGCGGTAAAACATCACAAAGGCGCCGCGTCAGAGCGCGCGCCTGTTGAGAAAAGAGGCGTAGGCGTCGACGGTGCGTCTAGTTCCTCGAGTGGCATGTATTCATTTCTCTGGGGACCGCTCCGACTCGCGCTTGGGATTCTGCAGATGGTATTCGCCGGGGCGGCATTGGTCAGCCTGTGCCTTACGGGGCTGTCACACGCGACGCTTGACTGCGCCGCAATTGGAGGCGTCGCGACGCTGCTGAGTCGAGTCTTGTTCCACCGCCGCCGTCGAAAGTGTTGAGGAACGGTGTGCCGAACCGCCGGCCGCCGGCTTTAGATTACACGATGCCGTAGAAATGACAGCCGGAAAAAAACTGTGTCGTGCCGTTGTCATCTCAATAGCGTTAGAATTGTCGCTAATCTCGACGACCTGCGCGATATGAAGGAAAAAGACGCCATCAAAGCCTTGTCCGCGTTGGCCCAGCCTACGCGTCTCGGTATTTTTCGCCTGCTCGTAACGGCTGGCCCAGACGGGCTTAGCGTGGGCATCATTCAGGAACAACTCGAACTTGCCAGCGCGACGCTGTCGTTCCACCTAAAGGAATTGACGCACGCGGGCCTGGTCTCCTCACGCCAGGAAGGCCGGTTTGTGTACTACGCGCCCGAAATCGAGCAAATGAACGAGTT
The DNA here is from genome assembly GCF_001544975.2 of Caballeronia arationis. GTDB lineage: Bacteria > Pseudomonadota > Gammaproteobacteria > Burkholderiales > Burkholderiaceae > Caballeronia > Caballeronia arationis. The sequence continues at coordinate 42,040 of NZ_FCOG02000054.1, forward strand.
GGTAGGGTTTCTAACCGAGAATTGTTGCCAGGGCGTGGATTCGGACGCGTGCAAACCGCGAAAGAAGGTGAAGTGCAAGCCAGTGACGGCCTGAACAGCATGAGGTCCCAGCGCCCATGGGGTGCGGCGCCCAGAAGCGGCGACGCAGCGGAACAGGTGCAATCCACTCGGCAGGATATACAGAACAGCG
>NZ_FCOG02000496.1 GCF_001544975.2 Caballeronia arationis
GCCATGCCCATCTGCGCGAGCGTCTCGTCGGCATCCTTGTACTGCACGCCGATCTTGTAGATCTCGCGCGCTTCCTTGCCGCTCGCAATCTCGCGTCCCAGTTCGCGGGCGACGCGCACGCACTGCTCGATCTGCTGCACCGAGGTCATGCGGTTGCCGTGCTGGTCGATGATCGTGTCCTCGATGCCGCAGCGCGGATGCAGGCCCATCGACATCGCCATCATGTTGAACGGCAGCACGTTCTTCAAAAGCGACTCCGCGGTCAGCGTGCAGCCGTCCGGCGCACGGTGCACGAAGTTGAAGAAGTTGAACGGGTTCGGGCCGTCGAAGCCGCCGCCGATGCCGATCCACGTCAGGTTCAGCGGACCCGTGTACACGCCCTTGCGCACGAGGCGTTCGAGCGTCTCCAGCGCATGGATGCCGGTCAGCTGGAAGTGGGGCTGGATATTCGACGCCTGCAGTCGCCTGAGGTGCTCCTCCACCCACGCCGGCCCTGCCGGCACGGTCATTTCGCTATACGCGGCATGAATCGCCGAATGCGCGAGCGAGGTGCCTTCCAGATACTCCGGATACAGCAACTCCATGATGTTCATCTGCGTGGTGTTGATCGCGACCGTCACCTGGTCGGGTTTCGGATCGAGATCGGCGAGCATGTGGCGGGTGTCGTCGGAGAGCCACTTCGCTGCCTGACCGTCGTCTTCCGGTGCGAACGAGATCGAGCCGCCGACCTGGATGATCATGTCCGGCACCGCCGCACGCACGCCCGCAATCAGTTCGTTGAACTTCGACAGGCGCTTGGAACCCTTGCCATCCAGTTCACGCACATGCAGGTGCAGCACAGTGGCGCCCGCGTTATAGCAGTCGACCGCCTTCTGGACCTGTTCTTCCATCGTCACCGGAATGTCTTCCGGGAAGTCGGCGGGCATCCATTCGGGGCCGTACGGCGCGACCGTGATGACCACTTTGTCCTGGTTCTCGGGGTGCAGGGAATCGTCGAGGAATTGCATG
>NZ_FCOG02000025.1 GCF_001544975.2 Caballeronia arationis
AGTCCGGCGGGGCCGCCGCCGACGACCACGACGTCATATTCCATCGACTCGCGGGGGCCGTACTGCTCGATGAGACTCTCCTGGGTCATCCAATGCTCCTATGTACCGTTAGAATGCTTTTTTCGGGGATCGCGTATTGTCAGCGAAACGTCTGGTGGGGTGCAACCGACCATACATCAATTAGCACGATCGTACTATTTATGTGATAGCGTAACGACGTGACCCGAATCCGAATACGAGCGCACGCGGCAGACGCGGGCGCGAAACCGACGCACCAAGGAATCGCCGTGTTGCCGTGACCATGCCGGCGCGGCTGGATCAACCGAACAACAAGGAACCACAATGGGCCGTTCGATCAATCTGGAAGGCAAGGTCGCGCTGATCACGGGCGCCTCCAGCGGACTCGGCAAGCGTTTCGCGCAGGTGCTGTCGCAGGCGGGCGCCAAGGTCGTCCTCGCGAGCCGGCGCACCGAGCGTCTGAAGGAACTGCGCGCCGAGATCGAGGCGTCGGGCGGCGCGGCGCATGTCGTCGCGCTGGACGTCACCGATTCGCAGAGCATCAAGTCGGCGGTCGCGCACGCAGAGACGGAAGCTGGCACCATCGATATCCTCGTCAACAACTCGGGCGTCTCCACGACGCAAAAGCTGACGGACGTCACACCCGACGACTTCGATTTCGTCTTCAACACCAACACGCGCGGCGCCTTCTTCGTCGCGCAGGAAGTGGCGAAACGCATGATCATGCGCGGCAACAGCGCGTCGAAGCCGGGTTACCGGATCATCAACATCGCGTCGGTGGCGGGGCTGCGCACGTTTCCGCAGATCGGCCTCTACGCGATGAGCAAGGCTGCCGTCGTCCAGATGACCCGCGCGATGGCCCAGGAATGGGGCCGCCACGGCATCAACGTGAATGCGATCTGCCCGGGCTACATCGACACTGAGATCAACCACCATCACTGGAAGACCGAACAGGGCCAGAAACTGATGTCGATACTGCCGCGCCGGCGCGTCGGCAAGCCCGAGGACCTCGACGGTCTGCTTCTGCTGCTCGCCGCGGACGAATCGCAGTTCATCAACGGCTCGATCATCTCCGCCGACGACGGCTTCAACCTTTAATCCCGTTTCTGGACGCAGTAATGAGCATCGAAAGCGACTTCCACCCTGTTTTTGAGATGTCCATGCCGATCCGCTGGGGCGACATGGACGCCTTCGGGCACGTCAACAACACCGTCTATTTCCGCTACATGGAGCAGGTGCGCATTTCCTGGTTCGAGCACCTGGGCATCGCCGGCGGCAATGGCGAGGGGCAGGGCCCGGTGATCGTCAATGCGTCGATGGAGTTTCTCAAGCAGCTTCATTATCCTGGCGACGTGATCGGCCGGATGTCGGTCGGCAAGCCGGGACGCAGCAGTTTCGACACGCGTTTCGAACTCTATCGCGCCGACGATCCCGCGACCCTCTATGCGAAGGGCGCCGCGAAGTGCGTCTGGATCGACTATGCGGCGGGCAAGTCGGTGCCGGTTCCCGACCTGCTGCGCCATACCATCGAGACAGCGGTGCCGGTCGTCGCGCCTTAGGTCCCGAGAAGCCGCTGCAGCAGCTCGGTCGCGTTGCCGGTATCGTACTTTCGCATCAGCCGCGCGCGATAGATGTCGACCGTGCGCGGGCTGATCTCGAGCACGCGGCCGATCTGCTTGCTGGTTTTCCCCATCACGAGCTGCGCGGCGATCTCCCGCTCGCGCGGCGTCAGTTCGATCGCGACGCGCCGCGTCGCGCTCAGGTCCTCGAAGGTCCAGATGCCCGCCGCGTGCGGCGCCGACAGATCCAGCGAACGACCGGTCACGTGGCACCAGAAGAGTTCCCCGTTCGCGCGCTTCATGATGCGGTCGTCGGCGTAGCTCCCTTGCGCCGCCATCAGCGCTGCGATCCGCTCGCCGATTCGCGCGAATTCGTCCGGCGACGGGTACAGCACCTCGAACGACTGTCCGATCAGCGCCGTGCGCGGCGCGCCGAAGATCGCGCACAGCGCCTCGTTGCAATCCTCGATGATTCTTTCCCGGGACAAAACCAGTCCGATGGGTGCAAGATGAAACGCGGTTTGGTAATCCAGTTCGGGCATGTCGAGTGGTGTCGGGCGCGCCGCGCTGCGCAACAGTGCGGCGACTGCTTATGTATTTTTGCGTATTGTGCCGGATCGACTTGCCGTCGTACTCTTTCGTCACGCTAAAACGCCGCCGAGAGTCGTAAAGCGCAGTGAAATTGCGACTCGCAGCGGCACAATAAGCCGATTTTCAGTTGGTTCACAACATGGAAGGGACAAACAGATGAACAAGGTCTATCCCGGCGCGAAAGAGGCGCTCGATGGCATCGTCAAGGACGGTCAGACATTCGCCGTCGGCGGCTTCGGGCTGTGCGGCATCCCGGAGGCGCTCATCGCGGCGCTGCGCGATTCGGGCGTGAAGGGCATCACCTGCATCAGCAACAACGCGGGTGTCGATGGCTTCGGTCTCGGTCTTTTGCTGGAGACGCGCCAGATCAAGAAGATGATTTCGTCGTACGTCGGCGAAAACAAGGAATTCGAGCGGCAATATCTCGCCGGCGAACTCGAACTCGAATTCACGCCGCAGGGCACGCTCGCCGAAAAGCTGCGTGCGGGCGGCTCGGGCATCCCGGCGTTCTTCACGAACACGGGCTTCGGCACGATCATCGCGGACGGCAAGGAAACGCGCCAGTTCGGTGAAAACCACTACGTGCTTGAACATTCCCTGACCGCCGATGTCGCGATCGTCAAGGCGTGGAAAGCGGACAAGTCCGGCAACCTGATCTACCGCCGCACGGCGCGCAACTTCAACCCGATGTGCGCGATGGCCGGCAAGATCACGGTCGTGGAGGTGGAAGAAATCGTCGAAACCGGCGAACTCGATCCGGACGCGATCCATACGCCGGGCATCTTCGTGCAGCGCATCGTGCTGAACGCGAATCCCGAAAAGCGAATCGAACAACGCATCGTCCGCGCGAAAGGAGAATGACCATGGCATGGACTCGTGATCAAATGGCCGCGCGCGCGGCGCAGGAACTGCAGGACGGCTTCTACGTGAACCTCGGCATCGGCTTGCCGACGCTCGTCGCCAACCACGTGCCGCCGGGCGTCGAGGTGTGGCTGCAGTCGGAAAACGGGCTGCTCGGCATCGGGCCGTCGCCGACGGAAGAAGAAGTCGACGCCGACCTCATCAACGCCGGCAAGCAGACGGTGACGACGCTGCCGGGTTCGTCGATCTTTTCGTCAGCGGATTCGTTCGCGATGATTCGCGGCGGGCACATCAACCTCGCCATCCTCGGCGCGATGCAGATCAGCAAGAAGGGCGACCTGGCCAACTGGATGATCCCGGGCAAGATGATCAAGGGCATGGGCGGCGCGATGGACCTCGTCGCGGGCGTCAAGCGCGTGGTCGTGCTGATGGAGCATGTGGCGAAGGGCGACCAGCACAAGATCCTCGAAGAATGCACGCTTCCGCTGACGGGCGTGGGCGTCGTGAACCGGATCATCACGGATCTGGGCGTGATCGACGTCACCGAGAACGGGCTGAAGCTGGTCGAGCTGGCATCGGGCGTCACAGCCGAAGAGATTCAGCAGAAGACCGGCGCGCCGCTGGACGTGAGCGGCGTGAAATAAACGACGCGGTCTGCAGGTAAAAGAACGGGCGAAGCGTAAGGCTTCGCCCGTTTTCTTTTTGGGCAGCTTTTTTGCTTGTGCACACTGGCCGTATCCGCTGTTGTCCGTTTGGCCAGCGTTGCCTGCGGCGCGCAAACCCCGCGGCCAAACTGTTTACAATCGATTCGACTCTCATCGAGGAAAGCCCATGTCCACGCCCATCGTCGAAGCCGCTACGTCAACGAAGTTCACCGAAGCCGAGCCGCGCCAGCGCTACGTGCAATGCGCGAGTCCGGTGGGGTTGCATCGCGTTGCGTACACGGAGTGGGGCGATCCGGCGAATCCGCGGGTGCTGCTCTGCGTGCACGGGCTCACGCGCTCGGGCCGCGACTTCGACGCGCTCGCACGCGTGCTTTGCCGCGAGTATCGCGTGGTGTGCCCGGACGTCGCCGGGCGCGGTCTGTCGGACTGGCTCGCCGATCCGAAGTACTACGGCGTGGCGCAATACGTCGCCGACATGGTCACGCTCGTCGCGCGGCTGAACGTCGAGACGGTGGACTGGTTCGGCACGTCGATGGGCGGGCTGATCGGCATGGCGCTCGCGGGCCTGCCGAACACGCCGATCCGCAAGATGCTCCTGAACGACGTCGGACCGCACATCGAGCCGGTGGCGCTGCAGCGCATCGGCCAGTATCTCGGCAAGCCCGCCGATTTCGCGACGCTCGACGAAGGCATCGTCCACGCGGCCACGCTCGCGGCTTCGTTCGGGTCGTTGACGGACGAAGAATGGGCCGCGATCAACACGCCGCTCCTGCGCGAGCGCGAAGGTCGCTGGGGCTTTCGCTACGACCCGGGCATCGCGTTGCCGTTCGCCGCCGCGACGGACGAAACCAATGCCGCCGGCGAGGCGTTCCTGTGGCACTCGTTTGTCTCGATAAAGTCGCCGGTGCTCGTCGTGCGCGGCGAAACGTCCGACCTGCTGTCGCGCGAAACAGTCGAGCAAATGGTCGCGCGAGGCCGGGCAGTCGAGAGTTGCGAGATTGTGGGCGCGGGGCACGCGCCCGCGTTTCTCGCGCCGGACCAGATCGAGGTCGCGCGGCGCTTCTTTCTCGAAAAAAGGGCGGACGGGGCATAATAATGGGCTCGGCGGCGCGCTCATCCCGGGCGCGCGCACACAAAAGGGACACCCATGGCAGTTACTCGTCATCACGTCGGCGCGCGTCTTTCCGAAATCGCGATTCACAACGGCACGGTCTACCTGGCAGGCCAGATCGCCGAAGACACGGAACAGGACATCAGCGGCCAGACCCGCGAAGTGCTCGGACACATCGACCGTCTGCTCGAAGAAGCGAACAGCGACAAGTCGCACCTGCTGTCGGTGCAGATCTATGTCTCCGACATGGCCAATTTCCCCGCGATGAACGCCGTGTGGGACACGTGGGTCGCAGCCGGCAACACGCCGCCGCGCGCTACGGTCGAAGCCAAGCTCGCGAATCCGGCGTGCCTCGTCGAAGTCGTCGTGGTGGCGGCGCAGCGTAGTTAAGCCTTTCGCTGTAGCTTTGATTGCATGACCGATACCGTCGTCTCCCCCGAACTGTTGCCCGAGCCGTCCTTCGACGACGCGCTCGCGTTCGTGCGCGAGCACGCAGGCGACGCGCGGCTCGTGAGCGGCGAGCCGCTCGTCGAGCACGCGCTGGGAACGGCGCGCATCGTGCAGTCGCTCAACATCGACTCGCACGCGGTCGCGGCAGCGGCGCTCTTCACGCTGGCGCCGCATCTCGACGATCCGTCGCATGCGATCGGCGAGCGCTTCGGACCGGAAGTGGAGGCGCTCGTCTCGGACGTGCGCAAGCTCGCGCGCTTAGGCTCGGTCAGTTCGCGCGCGACGCAGGCGGTATTGCCCGAAAGCGGGCGCGATGCGCAGGCCGCGCGCCGGGCGCAGGTCGAGGCGCTGCGCAAGATGTTCCTCGCGTTCGCGCAGGACATCCGCGTGGTGCTGATCCGGCTCGCGTCGCGCGTGCAGTCGCTGCGCTACCACGCGGCGCACAAGAGCGAACCGCCGTCGGACGTGCCGCGCGAGACGCTCGAAATCTACGCGCCGCTCGCGAACCGGCTCGGAATCTGGCAACTGAAGTGGGAACTCGAAGACCTCGCGTTCCGCTTCGAGGACCCCGTCACCTACAAGCGCATCGCGAAGCTGCTCGACGAGCGGCGGGTCGAGCGCGAATCGTATGTGACGAGCGCCATCGCGCGGCTGCAGACCGAGCTTGCGACTGCGCACATCAAGGCCGAGGTGAGCGGGCGGCCGAAGCATATCTACAGCATCTGGAAGAAGATGCGCGGCAAGGAGCTCGACTTTGCCGAACTGAACGACGTGCGCGCGTTTCGCGTGATCGTCGACGACATCAAGGATTGCTACACGGTGCTCGGCATCGTGCACAACCTGTGGCAGCCGGTGCCGAAGGAATTCGACGACTACATCTCGCGGCCGAAGCCGAACGGCTACAAGTCGCTGCACACGGTCGTGATCGGCGACGACGGCCGCGCGTTCGAAGTGCAGATCCGCACGCACGAGATGCATCGCTTCGCTGAATACGGCGTGGCCGCGCACTGGCGCTACAAGGAAGCCGGCACGCGCGGTTACGCGGGCCAGGTGACGGCGAGCGAGAAATACGACGAGAAAATCGCGTGGCTGCGGCAGCTGCTCGCGTGGAAGGACGACGTGTCCGACGCTGAACGGCCCGGGCCCGGCTGGCAGCAGTTGCGCGACGCCACGCTCGACGACGACCATATCTACGTGCTCACGCCGCAGGCGCGCGTGATCGCGCTGCCGCAGGGCGCGACGGCCGTCGATTTCGCCTATCACCTGCATAGCGAACTCGGGCACCGGTGCCGCGGCGCGCGCGTCGACGGCGCAATGGTTCCGCTCAATACACCGCTGCAAAATGGCGAGACGGTGGAGATCGTCGCCGTGAAGGAGGGCGGGCCGTCGCGAGACTGGCTCAATCCGCAACTTGGCTATCTGCACAGCTCGCGCGCGAAGCAGAAGGTGCGCGCGTGGTTCAACGCGGTCGAGGCAGAAGAGAACATCGCGGCGGGCCGCGCGATCGTCGAAAAGACGTTGCAGCGCGAAGGCCGGACGTCGGTGAATCTGGACCAGCTTGCCGGCAAGCTCGGTTTCAAGACGCCCGAGGAACTCTACGCGCTCGTCGCGAAGGAAGAATTCAGCCTGCGCAATATCGAGCAGGCGCTCTCCGACACGCCGCCGCCCGAGCCCGAACCGGAGGCGCCCGAGCAGTTCGAAAAGCGCAGCAGCGGGCAGAGCGTGGCGGCGGGGGCGTCGGCGGGCGTGCTGGTCGTCGGTGTCGATGCGTTGCTCACACAGCTCGCGCGTTGCTGCCGCCCGGCGCCGCCGGACCCGATCGCGGGTTTCGTCACGCGCGGCAAGGGCATGTCGATCCATCGCAGCGACTGCGCGACGTTCAAGCGGATGGCGGAGCGCTCGCTCGAGCGCGTGCTGCACACGACCTGGTCGGCTGACGTGATGGGCGGGCGCGGGCAGTCGGTGTATCCGGTCGATCTGGCCGTCGAATCGAGCGACCGGCAGGGCTTGCTGCGCGATATCTCCGAAGTGTTCGCGCGGGAGAAGATCAACGTAATCGGCGTGAAGAGCCAGAGCCGACGCAATATCGCGTACATGCAGTTCACGGTCGAGGTGTCGAATGCCGCGCAGATCCAGCGCGCCTGCACGCTGCTCGGCGAAGTGCAGGGCGTGATTCGTGCTTCACGCCGCGTCTGAGTGTTGATCTAAGGTATTGAATTGGAAGCGTATTTGGCAGGAAGTTAAACGTATCGGCGAATATTTTCACAGTCACTGCATAAAAACACTTGCCAAGATTCAAAACGGTCCATATAATTTCGTTTCTTCAGGCTCGTAGCTCAGCTGGTTAGAGCACCACCTTGACATGGTGGGGGTCGTTGGTTCGAGTCCAATCGAGCCTACCAACGAAAACGAAATCCCGGTTCGCCGGGATTTCAAAACCGCAGGAAGCGCTCCGGCGCTAAAGGCGAAGAAAAAGATGGCACCGCGAACGTTGACCGAAACATCTTCGGAGCGACGCTAGTCGAGGACCTCTTTCGCCCTTGTGGTGTGTGAGAAAGTGAATGCGGCCCCTCGAATGTGGGGCCGCATTTTTTTTGCCCGTTTGAATTGCCTGCTGCTGCCCTTGAAGTCAACAGGGCCTTGCTGATTTGAACTTGATCGCCGTGTGCCGGCGTCTTGGAGAACGAAATGGTTTCGATACGCTTGCCTGACGGCTCCGTCCGACAGTACGACCACCCCGTGACGGTCGCCGAAGTCGCGGCCTCGATCGGCGCGGGTCTCGCCAAGGCCGCGCTCGGCGGCCGGGTGGATGGCGAACTCGTCGATACGTCGGCGCTGATCGACCATGACGCCTCGCTCGCCATCGTTACCGAGAAGGACGCGGACGGTCTCAACATCGTTCGCCACTCGGCCGCGCACTTGCTCGCCTACGCGGTGAAGGACCTGTATCCGGAAGCGCAGGTCACGATCGGCCCGGTCATCGACAACGGTTTCTACTACGACTTCGCCTACAGCCGTCCCTTCACGCCCGAAGATCTCGAGAAGATCGAAAAGCGCATGCAGGAACTCGCGAAGAAGGACGAGCCGGTGTCGCGCCGCGTCGTCTCGCGCGATGAAGCCGTCGATTACTTCAAGAGCATCGGCGAGAAGTACAAGGCAGAGATCATCGAGTCGATTCCGGCAAGCGACGAAATCAAGCTCTACTCGCACGGCGGTTTCACCGACCTGTGCCGTGGGCCGCACGTTCCGTCCACCGGCAAGCTGAAAGTGTTCAAGCTGATGAAGGTCGCGGGCGCGTACTGGCGCGGCGACTCGAAGAACGAGATGCTTCAGCGCATCTACGGCACTGCGTGGACCAGGAGGGAAGACCAGGAAGCGTACCTGCACATGCTGGAAGAGGCCGAGAAGCGCGATCACCGCAAGCTCGGCAAGCAGCTCGACTTCTTCCATCTGCAGGACGAGGCGCCCGGCATGGTGTTCTGGCATCCGAAGGGCTGGTCGCTGTGGCAGCAGGTCGAGCAGTACATGCGCCGTCGCGTGAACGATGCCGGCTATCTCGAGATCAAGACGCCGATGGTCATGGACCGCTCGCTCTGGGAAGCCTCGGGCCACTGGCAGAATTATCGTGAAAACATGTTCACGACCGAATCGGAGAAGCGCGACTACGCCATCAAGCCGATGAACTGCCCGGGCCACGTGCAGGTGTTCAATCACGGCCTGCGTTCTTATCGCGATCTGCCGCTGCGCTACGCCGAGTTCGGCTCGTGCCATCGCAACGAGCCGTCGGGTTCGCTGCATGGGCTTATGCGCGTGCGCGGTTTCGTGCAGGACGATGCGCACATCTTCTGCACGGAAGACCAGTTCATCTCGGAATCGATCGCGTTCAACACGCTCGCCATGAGCGTCTACAAGGACTTCGGCTTCGACAACATCGGCATCAAGCTCGCGCTTCGTCCCGACCAGCGCGCGGGCACCGACGAAATCTGGGATCGCGCCGAGCAAGGCCTGCGCGACGCGCTGACCGCCTGTGACCTGCAATGGGAAGAATTGCCGGGCGAGGGCGCGTTTTACGGTCCGAAGATCGAATACCACATCAAGGACGCGCTCGGCCGCTCCTGGCAATGCGGCACGCTGCAGCTCGACATGGTGCTTCCGGAGCGCCTGGGTGCGGAATACGTGACGGATGACAACAGCCGCAAGCGGCCGGTCATGCTGCACCGTGCGATCGTCGGGTCGATGGAGCGATTTCTCGGCATTCTGATCGAGCACCACGCTGGTGCGATGCCCGCCTGGCTCGCGCCAGTGCAGGCGGTCGTCCTGAATATCGCGGAAAATCAGGCGGAATACGCTCGCGATCTGGCCCAATCGTTGCAAAAACAAGGGCTTAGAGTTGAGAGCGATTTGCGCAATGAGAAGATTAGCTATAAAATACGGGAGCACACGCTGCAGAAGGTCCCGTATTTGCTGGTCGTCGGCGACAAGGAGCGTGAGGCGAAAACCGTAGCCGTGCGTGCTCGTGGCGGTGTCGATCTGGGTTCCATGCCGGTCGACGCATTCCTCGAACGCCTGCAGCAGGACGTGCAGACGTTCAAGTAAGTCACCCGCAGCGCGGCTTGTTTTTTAATTTTTAGAGGAAACGTAACATCGCTACTGACAAGTCGTCACATCGCATCAACGGTGAAATTACTGCACCTGAGGTGCGCTTGGTCGGAGTGGACAACGAGCCGCTCGGAATCGTGAAACTCGCCGAAGCTTTCCGCCAGTCGGAACAGCTGGACGTGGATCTCGTCGAAATCGCGCCGCAGGCCGTGCCGCCTGTCTGCCGTTTGATGGATTACGGCAAGTTCAAGTACTCGGAAGCGAAGAAGCAGCACGAGGCGAAACTCAAGCAGAAGATCGTTCAGGTCAAGGAAGTCAAGTTCCGGCCGGGCACCGACGACGGTGACTACAACGTGAAACTGCGCAACCTCACGCGTTTCCTCGAAGACGGCGACAAGACGAAAATCACGTTGCGTTTCCGTGGGCGTGAAATGGCCCACCAGGAAATCGGCATGCGCATGCTGGAACGCCTGAAGGCGGATCTCGACGAACACGCGCAAGTCGAACAGATGCCGAAGATGGAAGGCCGCCAGATGATCATGGTGCTGGCGCCAAAGAAAAAGAAGTAATCGATGGATCGCGCCGCTTTGGCGCGGCATCGAAGGAAGTTTCAGGGTGACGCCGGGCAATCGGCGACGCTCATGAAAATGCGGCGGTTGTCACAACCGCTTGCACACAAGTGGCACGTGGGTTTCGAAGGGCGGGAAAGGATCGATGGATCAACCGCACACCCATGTCCATCTAATAAACTGGAGTAGTTTCATGCCGAAGATGAAGACCAAGAAGAGTGCTGCAAAGCGCTTCGTGGTGCGTCCGGGCGGTACCGTCAAGCGCGGTCAGGCCTTCAAGCGCCACATTCTTACCAAGAAAACCACCAAGAACAAACGCCATCTGCGTGGCTCCACGGCTGTTCATGATTCCGATCTGAACTCCGTGCGCGCAATGCTGCCGTTCGCCTAACCCTTAACCGAAACTCATAGGAGCGCAACATGCCTCGAGTAAAACGTGGGGTTACCGCACGGGCCCGTCACAAGAAAGTCATCAAGCTGGCCAAGGGTTACCGCGGCCGTCGCAATAACGTCTATCGCATCGCCAAGCAGGCGGTCATGCGCGCCGGGCAATACGCCTATCGCGATCGCCGCAACAAGAAGCGTGTGTTCCGCGCACTGTGGATCACGCGTATCAATGCAGCGGTGCGTCAGCACGACATGACCTACAGCGTGTTCATCAACGGCCTGAAGAAGGCTCAGATCGAACTCGACCGCAAGGTTCTGGCTGACATGGCTGTGTTCGACAAGGCTGCTTTTGCTGCGATCGTCAAGCAGGTGAAAGCCGCCGTTGCAGCCTAATTGCGAAATTAGTACTGCGTGGTTCGTCGCCGCGAAGATCCGGTAGTTTCGGTGCCGCAGCGACAGAAAACGGGGCTTTCGAGCCCCGTTTTCGTTGGTCGAGCGGAATTGCACATGTGGCTTGCCCGTTCGGTTGAGCAGTTGAACTTCGACGTTGAAATGATGGGATCAATGGACCTGGACCAGATTGTCGCCGACGCGCAAAGCGCCTTTGAAAACGCCTCCGATGCCGCCACGCTCGAAAACGAGAAGGCGCGCTTTCTCGGCAAGTCGGGTGCGCTCACCGAGCTGCTGAAGGGCCTTGGCAAGCTCGATCCGGAATCGCGCAAGACCGAAGGCGCGCGCATCAACGTCGTCAAGGCGAAGGTCGAAGCTCTGCTTACCGCGCGGCGCCAGGCGCTCGCCGACGCGCTCCTGAATCAGCGGCTCGCGGCGGAAGCCATCGACGTGACGCTGCCCGGGCGCGGTCTCGGCGCCGGCACGCTGCATCCGGTGATGCGCACGTGGGAGCGGGTCGAACAGATCTTCGCGACGATCGGTTTCGATGTGGCCGACGGCCCCGAAATCGAGACCGACTGGTACAACTTCACGGCGCTGAACAGCCCGGAAAATCATCCGGCGCGTTCGATGCAGGATACGTTCTATGTCGACGGCAACGATGCCGACGGCCGGCCGCTGCTCCTTCGCACGCACACGAGCCCGATGCAGGTGCGCTACGCGCGCATGAACAAGCCGCCGATCAAGGTGATCGTGCCGGGCCGTACCTATCGCGTGGACAGCGACGCCACGCACTCGCCGATGTTCAACCAGGTCGAAGGCCTGTGGATCGAAGAGAACATCAGCTTTGCGGACCTGAAGGGCGTCTATACCGACTTCCTGAAAAAATTCTTCGAACGCGACGACATTCTCGTGCGCTTTCGCCCGTCGTACTTTCCGTTCACCGAACCGTCCGCCGAGATCGACATGATGTTCGAACACGGCAAGAACGCCGGCAAATGGCTCGAGATTTCGGGTTCCGGTCAGGTCCATCCGACCGTCATCCGCAACATGGGCCTCGACCCGGAGCGCTATATCGGCTTTGCGTTCGGCAGCGGCCTGGAGCGCCTGACGATGCTGCGCTATGGCGTGCAGGACCTGCGCCTTTTCTTCGAAAACGATCTGCGTTTCCTGCGGCAGTTCGCGTAAAGCGCCGCTCGCCCACGATGCCCGGCGCGTCATGAATTTGAGACGACGTCAGACCGGGCGCAGACACCACTCATTTCGAACGTAGACACACATGCAATTCCCTGAATCCTGGCTTAGAAGCTTTGTCGATCCGAAACTGACCACCGACGAACTGTCGCACGCGCTGACGATGGCCGGTCTCGAAGTCGAAGGCTTGCAGCCGGTCGCGCCGCCGACCACGAAGATCGTCGTCGGGCAGGTGCTGGAAGTGGCGAGGCACCCGAACGCGGACAAGCTGAACGTCTGCCAGGTCGATGCCGGCACGGGCGAGACGCTCAACATCGTGTGCGGTGCGCCGAACGTGTCGCCCGGCATCAAGGTGCCGGTCGCGCTGGTCGGCGCCGAACTGCCGCCGGCCGAAGCAGGCGGCGCGCCGTTCGCGATCAAGCTGTCGAAACTGCGCGGCGTCGAGAGCCAGGGCATGCTGTGTTCGGCGCGGGAACTCAAGCTCTCGGAAGATCACAGCGGCTTGCTGATTCTTCCCGCCGATACGCCCATCGGCCAGGACATCCGCGAGACGCTCAATCTCGACGACACGGTGTTCGAAATCAAGCTGACGCCGAACAAGGCGGATTGTCTGTCGGTGTTCGGCGTCGCGCGCGAGACGGCCGCGATCACCGGCGCGCCGCTCGCGACGCTCGACATGCCGCCGGTCAACGCGACGCTCGACGAAAAGCTGCCGGTCAAGGTCCTCGCGCCCGACCTGTGCGGCCGTTTCTCCGGCCGCGTGATTCGCGGCGTGAACGCGCATGCAAAGGCGCCGCAATGGATGGTCGAACGGCTGGAGCGCTCCGGCCAGCGCAGCATTTCGGCGCTCGTCGACATCTCGAATTACGTGATGCTCGAACTCGGCCGTCCGACGCACGTGTTCGATCTCGACAAGATCCACGGCGGTATCGAAGTGCGCTGGGCGAAGAAGGGCGAGTCGCTCAAGCTCCTGAACGGCAACACCGTCGAACTCGATGAGACCGTCGGCGTGATCGCCGACGACCATCAGGTAGAAAGCCTCGCGGGCATCATGGGTGGCGACAGCACGGCGGTGACGCTCGAAACGACGAACATCTATCTCGAAGCCGCTTTCTGGTGGCCGGACGCTATTCGCGGCCGCGCGCGCAAGTACAACTTCTCGACCGACGCGGCCCATCGCTTTGAACGCGGTGTCGACTACTCGACGACCGTCGAGCACATCGAGCGCATCACGCAACTCATCCTGGATATTTGCGGCGGCGCGGCCGGCCCGGTCGACGATCAGGTCGTCAACCTGCCGAAGCGCGCGCCGGTGACGATGCGCGTCGCGCGTGCACACCGCATCATCGGCATCGAGATCGGCGGCGAAGAGATCGCTCAGATTTTCACGCGGCTCGGTCTCGCGTTCGAGCGCGATGGCGACACCTTCTCGGTGACGCCGCCGCCGTATCGCTTCGACATCGAGATCGAAGAGGATCTGATCGAGGAAGTTGCGCGCATTTACGGCTTTGAGAAGATTCCGGCGCGGCCGCCCGTCGCCAAGAGCGAAATGCGTCCGACCAACGAGACGAAGCGCTCGATCCACGTGATCCGCCACGCGGTCGCCGCGCGCGACTACGCCGAGACGGTGAACTTCAGCTTCGTCGATGCCGAGTGGGAGCAGGACTTCGCGGGCAACGACAATCCGGTCAAGCTGCTCAATCCGATCGCGAGCCAGCTCTCGGTCATGCGCACGACGCTCTTTGGCAGCCTGATCAATGTGCTGCGCTACAACCTGAACCGTCGCGCGGAGCGCATCCGCGTGTTCGAGGCGGGCCGCGTGTTCCTGCACGATCCATCGATCAAGGCTGGCGAACTCGCCGTCGAAGGTTTCGCGCAACCGAAGATGATCGGCGGCCTCGCGTACGGGCCGGCGCTGGACGAGCAGTGGGGCGCGCCGTCGCGCACCGTCGACTTCTTCGATGTGAAGGGCGACGTCGAGGCGCTGTTCGCGCCCGTCGTGCCGTGCTTCGCTACGGCCGAGCATCCGGCGCTGCATCCGGGACGCAGCGCGCGTATCGAAATCGATGGCCGGAAGGTGGGCTGGATCGGCGAACTGCATCCGCGCTGGCTGCAAAAGTATGACCTCCCGCTGGCGCCGATTCTTTTCGAAATCGAAGCGGAAGCGCTGATGGAACGGTCGCTGCCGGTGCCGTCGGAAGTGTCGAAATTCCCGCCGGTGAAGCGCGATATTGCGATCGTCGTCGACCAGAAAGTTGAGGTTCAGGCGCTCATTGACGAGCTCGAAAACGCCCGTTCCGAACCCGCGTGCAAGCACGTCACGAGGGTTGCCCTGTTCGACGAATTTCGTCCAAAATCAAGCACTTCCGGTGGGTTGGGGGCGCACGAGAAAAGCCTTGCCTTCCGTGTGACGTTGCAAGATACTGGCGGGACGCTTCAGGACGAAACGGTCGAAACGGCCATCAAAACGCTGGTGGATCGCTTGGCTCGAGTACATGGCGCGCGGTTGCGCGGATAGCCTTTGGTTGGCCCCTCCGTCTTCATCGTCACGCCATTTTTATGATATGAACCAAATGAACTCGAGTGATTTCGAAGCCCTTCTTTCGGCGCAACGCAGCGCCATGATCCGAGATATCCCGACTTCGAACGGCGCGGCGTCCAACGAGACGCCGACGCTCACGAAAGCCGAACTGGCCGAGATGCTGTTCGACCACGTCGGACTCAACAAGCGCGAAGCGAAAGACATGGTCGAAGCCTTCTTCGAAGTCATTCGCGATGCGCTCGAAAGCGGCGACAGCGTCAAGCTGTCCGGCTTCGGCAATTTCCAGTTGCGCGACAAACCGCAGCGGCCGGGACGCAATCCGAAGACGGGCGAAGCGATTCCGATCGCCGCGCGTCGCGTAGTCACGTTTCACGCGAGCCAGAAACTGAAGGCGCTGGTCGAGACCGGCGCGGAAACCAGCTTCGGCCGCTGACGGACGAAACCGCGCTGCCTCGCGTTTGAATTTGCATATTGGCCAGCGCCTCTGCGATATCCACCCACGAAGGTTGATCGACGATGGAAAAAGTCGTCTTGCCTCCGATCCCGGCCAAGCGCTACTTCACGATTGGTGAAGTCAGCGAACTATGCGGCGTGAAACCGCATGTGCTGCGCTACTGGGAACAGGAGTTCACGCAGTTGAGGCCGGTCAAGCGGCGCGGGAATCGTCGGTATTATCAGCATCATGAAGTGCTGCTGATCCGGCGTATCCGCGAACTGCTTTACGAACAAGGCTTCACGATCAACGGGGCGCGGAACCGGCTCGATTCGCATGGCCGCGTGAACGGCGACGATGGCGACGAAGCCGAGATCGGCGCGCAATCGGCGGCTCAGGTTGCGGTCGATGTGGAGCAGTTGAGGAAGGAAATCCTGCAGGTGATCGATCTGCTTGGCGGGTAAGCCAGCTTTTCGAATCGAGTTGAATTGAAGCGCCGCGACGAGAGTCGCGGCGTTTTCGTTTTGAAGCCTCGCAGATCGGCAGGGACGATGGTCAAGCAACGAGCCGGTTCGCTCCGCGTGCCTGGCGAATGATCGGCCAATACGCGCGCGGGCCTCGAGATACTACTCGTGCTCGGCTTCGACGACGGGTTCGTAGACCCACGCAAATTTCAGCGGGGTGAGCCATCTGAAACTTGTCATCGTTTCTTCCTGGAACGTGCATTCGACCGCCGCGGGAACATTGACGGTCGCCACCTTGACGGTGCTGGTCTGGCCGCCCTTGATCTGCGTCGTCACGAGCGTGCGCGACACACTCTTGTAGCTGCCCTCGACCACGACGCGCGATCCGCGATGCGCGATTTTCGTCGCCTCGACGGCCAACGGCACGTCGGCAGTCGGGTAGGTGGCGATCATCTTCTGCTTGCACTGCTGGCCGTTTTGGTAGCCCGTTGTGCATGCAGCAAGAACACACGCGAGGCCGGCGAGCATCACGCGCGAAGCAATGGTTCTCATATCGATCCTGAAAAATGTCGCCGGAAGTCTACCGCACTCTTCGCGGCAGATGGCGGATGGAGCAAGCTCAAGATCCGCTGAGATTACCGGCGAGCGGGATGCGATCCACATCGAATGGCCAGTCGGCCATGCTCTTCAGAACTGCTCGGGTATGAACGGCGAGTGTCGCGTGTCTGTGAAGGACATTGAAGCAGAAAAGAAAAAGGACCTAGCCGGTGAAGGCTAAGTCCTTGATTTCCTTGGTCGGGGCGAGAGGATTTGAACCTCCGACCACCTGCACCCCATGCAGGTACGCTACCAGGCTGCGCTACGCCCCGAAAGAGGAAAAGTATATCAGACGGGTTTCGTATTGAGAACCCTTGGAAAGCCTTTGCCGACGACGCTTCGCAAATCCACTCACTATGCGCGCGTGCAATCGCGACAACCTCAACCCGCCAACTCCGACTGCGTATACTCCGACGTCTGGATGATGACCGGCCTCCGGCCCCGGCTGCGTGAGCGCTGCCGGAAGCGAAGCGCGAGCACGATACCCACGGCACAAATCACATACGCGACGACACGTTCCGTCCAGGCCGATATCGACGCCAGGTTCACATAGCTTGTCCGCTCTGCCGACGTTGCCGAAGCGAACACGTGAATGAGCACGAAGTCGAGCGCCATGGCGAGCAGGCAGAAGCCGACGAAGATCAACGCGCCTTTCCACCGTGCCACGCGCAGGCTCGCGTTGATCGTGTTGCAGATGAACACGGCCGCTCCGAGCAGCATGAAGTTGAGGAACAGTTGAAACCACGGGAAGTTCATCGCGGATCCGATCGCAGTAGGAGTGGGAAGGCTCGTTCGTCGCTCGCCACGCGGCTCGAAGGGAACTGGGCGAGAGACCAAAATCGGGCGGGATCTTCACACAGCGGCCGGTGGGCTTGAATACGAGTTATCCTAAATGACTAAGGCCTTCGGTCAGCGTCCGGGCCAGCAACGCCCCCCAGTCAGCCCAGCGACTCGGACAGGAAATCGATGA
This sequence comes from Caballeronia arationis, assembly GCF_001544975.2. Taxonomy (GTDB): domain Bacteria; phylum Pseudomonadota; class Gammaproteobacteria; order Burkholderiales; family Burkholderiaceae; genus Caballeronia; species Caballeronia arationis. The sequence goes on from NZ_FCOG02000025.1 coordinate 17,401, forward strand.
ACGTACGCACCTTCGTCGTCATGTACTTGCGACTCGTATAGACCGCGTACACCGAAGGCGCGAACGCGGCATAGTCCGGCAGCACGCGCACGAGATGGCCCGCCGCGAGTTCGGGCGCCACGATCCACTCCGGGAAGTACGCGAGTCCGAGCCCGGCGCGTACGAGCTGAAGCGACATCGACGTGTCGTTGGTCTTGAACACCGCCTGATTCTTCACGGTGAAGGTGCCGTCCGGCCCGCTCAGTTCGACCGTCTCGATGTTGGTGTAGGTCGGCAGGATCACGCGATGCCGGTCCAGATCGTCAGGGCGGCGCGGCGTGCCTTTGCGTTCGAGATACGCCGGCTCGCCCGTGAGGATGAACGGCACCTTGCACAGCGGCCGCACGATCAGCGAAGGCGACGGCTCTGACGTCGCACGGAGCGCCAGGTCGTAGCCTTCCTCGACGAGATCGACGAAACGGTTCTCCAGGCGAAGGTCGATCAGTACCTCGGGATAACGTTCGCAGTAGGCCACCAGGATGTCGGCGAACTTGCGCGTCGCGAACCAGCCGGGCGCCGTCACCTTCAACACGCCTTGCGGATGCGCCGTCTGCGCGCCGACGGCCGCTTCGGCGGCCTCCAGGATGTCGAGCGCCTCGCTGCACTGCTCGAAATAGACGCTGCCGGCTTCGGTCAGGCTCAGATGGCGCGTCGTGCGGTTGAGCAGGCGCACGCCGAGCTGGCGTTCGAGATTCGCGACATGCTTGCTCGTCATCGCGGTCGAGATGTCGAGGCGCTCGGCGGCCTTCACGAAACTTCCCGCTTCGACGACTTCCCGAAACACCCGCAAGCTGGTCAGCGCATCCATCGATCATTTCCCGGCAGGAAACAAAACTCCCATTCTAGCCGGGTGATCGTGGGGCGCCGTCACTTCGGCCATTCATCCAGCGCATCGTTGAACAACGACGCGACGACGCCGCGCAGCCACATCGTGCGCGCGTCGTTGTGGAACTTGCGATGCCAATGCTGCCGGAGATCAAAGCGCGGCAGGGGCAGTGGCGGCTCGGTGAGCGTGATCGACGCATGTTCGGCGACATAGGCGAAGCCGATCGCGTGCGGAACGGTCGCGATCAGATCCGTGCGCGAAAGAATGAACGGCAGGCTCATGAAGTGCGGCGTTTCGAGCACTGCGCGCCGGCGAATACGTTGTTTGTCGAGAAAATTCTCAAGGATTTCCTGGCTGCGTCCTTCGGCGCGCACGACGGCGTGTCCACATTCGATGAACTGCTCGAGCGTGAAAGGCCCGCGCGCGAACGGATGATCGCGCCGCATCAGGCAGATGAAGCGATGCGAGAAGAGCCGCTGCTGAAAGAAGTTGTTGCCGCCAAGGTCCGGGAAATAGCCGACCGCGAGATCGATGTCGCCGGCTTCCAGCCCGCGTTCGACTTCGCCGTGCGCGAGCGACACGGAGCGCAGGTTCGCATGCGGCGCCTCGACGGCAAGCGCTTGCAGAAGGCGCGGCAGGAATACGATCTCGCCGACGTCGGACAGGGCGATCGAAAACGTGTCGGTCGTGGTGGCGGGATCGAAATGCTGGGTGTCGAGGAGGCCTCGTTCTATGCGCCCGAGCGCCTCGCGAGCGGCGGGCACGAGCGAGAGCGCACGCGGTGTCGGCTCCATCCCGCGCGAAGTCCGCACGAACAGCGGATCGTTGAAGTACTCGCGCAGCCGGCCGAGCGCCGTGCTCACGCGCGGCTGGCTCACGCCGAGCCGCTCGGCGGCGCGGCTCACGTTGCGCGTCTCCTCGATCGCGACGAGATACGGGATGAGGTTCAGATCGAGGTCGTTCATGCGGCGGCGTTTTCTACGCGGTTATCGGCTGGCGAGATAGAGGGTAACTTCTCTTTCGCCTTTTCGAATAGTGGAGCTTGTGCCTATCCGCGCCGCGCGACCATCTCCGAGACGCGCTGTGCCGCGTCCTGCAGCGGCTCGAGAAACGCCTTCACCATCTGCTTCGCGCTCTTTCGCTGCGCGTTCCCGCTGATATTGAGCGCCGCGATCACGCGGCCCTGCCGGTCGCGGATCGGCGCGGACATCGAAATCAGCCCTTCCTCCAGTTCCTGATCGACGATCGCCCAGCCCTGGCGGCGCACGACACGGATCGCAACTGCGAGCGTGGCCTTGTCGATGAGCGTGCGCGGCGTGCGGACGACGAGTTCGCTCGCGTCGAGCACGGCATCGAGTTGCGCGTCGTCGAGCGCGGCGAGGAGCACGCGGCCCATCGACGTGCAGAACGCCGGCAGACGGCTGCCGATCGAGAGGTTCTGCGTGATGATCTTGTGGGTCGGCACGCGCAGCACGTAGACGATGTCCGTGCCGTTCAGCACGGCGGCCGAGCAGCTTTCGTGCACCTGCTCGACGAGTTCCTCCATCACCGGCTCGGCGAGATTCCAGAACGGCATCGACGTGAGATAGGCGAAACCCAGGTCCAGGATCTTCGGCGTAAGCTGGAAGCGGCGCCCGTCGGCCTCGACGTAGCCGAGCGCCTGCAGTGTCAGCAGGATGCGGCGCGCGCCCGCGCGCGTGAGGCCTGAGGCGGCGGCCACTTCGGTCAGCGTCTGCGCGGGGCGGCTCGAATCGAACGAGCGGATTACGGCCAGTCCGCGCGCGAACGACTGGACATACGAATCGCCGGGCCTGGATGCTTCCGGCTCGTCGGCGGCGGGAGCTTGCTGCAGATCGTTATTCATGGAGCGAAAGTGAGAGCGGGGCCGTCCGTCGGTAAAAACCCCTAGTTCGTTGACACGACAACGAACGCCGGAATAACATCGCGATGTTCGCTAATCGAATCGATGTTCGCATGTCGAACAATTCGGATCAAGTGTTTTGAACAAGCAGGTTAACCCCGAGTCCGGTCCGGCATATCGTGTTCGCGTCGAGCGCTTCGCAAAGCCGCCGGGCCACTCGCAGGAGAAGAACGGCATGATCAACAAGATTTTCGATTCGCTCGCGTCGGCGGTGGCGGATGTGCACGACGGAGCGACCATCATGATCGGTGGTTTCGGCACGGCGGGCATGCCGTCGGAACTGATCGACGCACTAATCGAGCAGGGCGCGCGCGAGCTCACGATCGTCAACAACAACGCCGGCAACGGCGAGACGGGCCTCGCCGCGCTCCTCAAGGCGAAGCGCGTGCGCAAGATCATCTGCTCGTTTCCGCGCCAGACCGACTCGCAGGTCTTCGACGCGCTCTACCGCGCGGGCGAAATCGAACTCGAACTCGTGCCGCAGGGCAATCTCGCGGAGCGCATCCGCGCAGCAGGCGCGGGCATCGGCGGCTTTTTCACGCCGACCGGCTTCGGCACCAAGCTCGCGAAAGGCAAGGAAACGCGCTTGATCGACGGCAAGCACTACGTGCTCGAAGCGCCGCTGCACGCCGATTTCGCGCTCGTGAAGGCATATAAGGGCGACCGCTGGGGCAATCTGGTCTATCGTAAAACTGCGCGCAACTTCGGGCCGATCATGGCGAGCGCGGCGAAGACCGCGATCGTGCAGGTGTCGCAGGTCGTCGAACTCGGCGCGCTCGATCCGGAAAACATCATCACGCCGGGCATTTTCGTGCAGCGCGTCGTGGAAGTGCCGCAAGCCGTCCACCAAGCCGAACTCGCGGCCTAAGCAGAAAGGAACAGCCATGAAAAAACTGACTCGTGACGAAATGGCGAAGCGCGTCGCCGCCGACATTCCCGAAGGCGCCTACGTGAACCTCGGCATCGGCGTGCCGACGCTCGTCGCCAACCATCTCGCGGCGGACCGCGAAATCTTCCTGCACAGCGAAAACGGCCTGCTCGGCATGGGACCGGCGCCGGCCAAGGGCGAGGAAGACGACGAACTCATCAACGCCGGCAAGCAGCACGTGACGCTGCTCACGGGCGGCGCGTATTTCCACCACGCCGATTCGTTCGCGATGATGCGCGGCGGCCACCTCGATTTCTGCGTGCTCGGCGCGTTCCAGGTGTCGGCGAAGGGCGATCTCGCGAACTGGCATACCGGCGCGCCCGACGCGATTCCGGCGGTCGGAGGCGCGATGGACCTCGCGATCGGCGCGAAGCAGGTCTACGTGATGATGGAATTGCTGACGAAGCAGGGCGAAAGCAAGCTGGTCGCGGAGTGCTCGTACCCGGTGACGGGTGTGGACTGCGTCGATCGCGTGTACACCGATCTCGCCGTGTTCGACGTGACGCCGGAAGGCTTCGTCGTGCGCGAAATCGTCGATGGCTTGTCGTTCGAAGAGCTCCAGGAACTCGCCAAGGTGCCGCTGCAATACGCGCCGCTGACCGAAGCCGCCTGAACCGCTGCCTGTAACGCTGCCTGTACCGATTAATCCGGAGACATTGATGAAAGAAGCATTTTTGTGTGACGCGATTCGTACCCCGATTGGCCGCTATGCCGGCGCGCTTTCGTCGGTGCGTGCCGACGACCTCGGCGCGGTGCCGCTGCGCGCGCTGATGGAGCGCAACAAGGACGTGGACTGGAACGCCGTCGAAGAAGTGATCTACGGCTGCGCGAACCAGGCGGGCGAGGACAATCGTAACGTCGCGCGCATGTCGACGCTGCTGGCAGGTCTCCCCGAAGGCATCGCGGGCACGACCGTGAACCGCTTGTGCGGCTCGGGCATGGACGCGATCGGCATCGCCGCGCGCGCGATCAAGTCGGGCGAGGCGAGCTTCCTGATCGCGGGCGGCGTCGAGAGCATGAGCCGCGCGCCGTTCGTGCAGGGCAAGGCGACCTCGGCGTTCTCGCGTCAGGCCGACATCTACGATACGACGATTGGCTGGCGCTTCGTCAATCCGCTGATGAAGAAGCAATACGGCGTCGATTCGATGCCGGAAACGGCGGAAAACGTCGCCGACGACTACAAGGTGAGCCGCGCCGACCAGGACGCGTTCGCCGTGCGCAGCCAGCAAAAGGCGGCGCGCGCGCAGAAGGACGGCACGCTCGCGCAGGAAATCGTCCCGGTGACGATCGCGCAGAAGAAGGGCGATCCGATTGTCGTGTCGCAGGACGAGCATCCGCGCGAGACGAGCATCGAGGCGCTCGCAAAGCTGAAGGGCGTCGTGCGCCCGGACGGCAGCGTTACGGCGGGCAACGCGTCGGGCGTGAACGACGGCGCGGCTGCGCTCATCATCGCCGACGAAGACAGCGCGAAGCGTTTCGGCCTCGTGCCGCGCGCGCGCATTCTCGGCCTCGCGACCGCGGGCGTCGCGCCGCGCGTGATGGGCATCGGCCCGGCTCCGGCGACGCAAAAGCTGCTCAAGCGCCTGAACATGACCATCGACCAGTTCGACGTGATCGAACTGAATGAAGCGTTCGCGTCGCAAGGCCTCGCCGTGCTGCGCATGCTCGGCATCGCCGACGACGATCCCCGCGTCAACCCGAACGGCGGCGCGATCGCGCTCGGCCACCCGCTCGGCATGAGCGGCGCGCGCCTCGTCACGACCGCGAGCTACCAGTTGCATCGCACCGGCGGCCGCTTCGCACTGTGCACGATGTGCATCGGCGTGGGTCAGGGCATCGCGATTGCGATCGAACGTGTCTGACGCCATGTTCGCGGCTACCGGACGGCTGACCGACCTCATCTGCGGCACCGATGCGATGAACGCGGTCTGGTCGCCGCACGCGACCGTCCAGGCGATGCTCGACGTCGAAGCCGCGCTCGCGCGTGCTTCGGCGGCGCATGGCGTGATTCCGTCGAGCGCGGTCGGCGCGATCGAAGCCGCGTGCCGCGCGGACGCGATCGACGCGCGCGCGCTCATGACCGGCGCGGCGGCGGGCGGCAATCTGGCGATTCCGCTCGTGAAGCTTCTGACGGCCGTCGTGAAAGACGCCGACGCCGAAGCCGCCAAGTACGTCCACTGGGGCGCGACGAGTCAGGACATTATCGACACCGGCACGGTGCTCCAGTTGCGCGCGGCGCTCGACATCGTCGATGCCGACCTGCGCGACCTGTGCGCTGCGCTTGCCGACCAGGCAAGGAAATACCGCACGACGCCGATGATCGGCCGCACCTGGCTGCAACAGGCGCTCCCGATCACGCTCGGCCTCAAGTTCGCGCAATGGCTCGACGCGCTGACGCGTCACCGCGAGCGCTTTTCAGCGCTGCGCTCACGCGCGCTCGCACTGCAGTTCGGCGGCGCGGCGGGCACGCTCGCGAGCCTGCGCGACAAGGCGCAGCCGGTCGCGCAGACGCTCGCCGACGAACTCGGCCTCGCGCTGCCCGCGCTGCCGTGGCATACCGAGCGCGACCGCATCGCGGAAACCGCTTCGTGCTTCGGCATGCTGATCGGCACGCTCGGCAAGATGGCGCGCGATATTTCGCTGTCGATGCAGACCGAGGTCGGCGAACTTGCGGAACCGGCTGCAGCGGGCAAGGGCGGTTCGTCGACGATGCCGCACAAGCGCAATCCGGTCGGTTGCGCTGCCGTATTGACCGCGGCGACGCGCTCGCCGGGTCTCGTCGCGACGATTTTCGCGGGAATGGTGCAGGAGCACGAGCGCGCGCTCGGCGGCTGGCAGGCCGAGTGGGAAGCGCTGCCGGAACTTGCTCGCCTCGCGGGGGGCGCGCTCGCGCAAATGAAGACAATCGTCGCGGACATCGAAGTGAACACCGAGCGGCTCGCGGCGAATCTAGCCGCGACGCGCGGCCTCGTGCTCGGCGAAGCGGTGATGCTCGCGCTCGGCGACCGGATCGGCCGGCTCGATGCGCACAAGCTGGTCGAGCGCGCGTCGAAGGAGGCGGTCGCGAGCGGCCGCACGCTCTTCGACGTGCTCGGCGCGGACGCCACCGTCATGCAGCATCTCTCGACCGATCAGTTGAAACAGTTGCTCGACCCGGCGAATTACGCCGGCGAGGCGCAGGCATTCATCGATGCTGCGCTCGAGCTTCATCACGCCAACGCGTGATCCGTCAGGAACGAAACCCAGGAGCCAAACGCAAAATGCCTCACGTCGCCGTCAACGGTATCCAGCTTTACTATCGCATCGATGCCGACGCGGGCGAGACCGCCCCGTGGCTCGTGCTGTCCAATTCGCTCGGCAGCGACATGTCGATGTGGGCGCCGCAGGCCGAGGCGTTCGCGAAGAAGTTCCGCGTGCTGCGCTACGACACGCGCGGCCACGGCCACTCGGACGCGCCGCAGGGCCCTTACACGATCGACCAGCTGATCGGCGACGTGATCGGCCTGATGGACACGCTGCACATCAAGCGTGCGCACTACTGCGGCCTGTCGATGGGCGGGCTGACCGGCGTCGGCCTCGCCGCGCGCCACCCGGAGCGCTTCGAGCGCGTGGTGCTGTCGAATACGGCGGCGCTGATCGGTTCGGACGCCGTCTGGACGCCGCGCGCGGCGAAGGCGCGCGAGGTCGGTGGCATGATCGGTCTCACCGATGCAGTGATTCCGCGCTGGTTCACGGCGGGCTTCATCGAGCGCGAGCCGCTCGTGCTCGCGCCGATCCGCGACGTGTTCCGCCATACCTCGGGCGACGGCTACGCGTCGAATTGCGAAGCGATCCGCGACGCCGACCTGCGCGGCGAAGCGAAGACCATCAAGGCACCGGTGCTGGTGATCGCCGGCACGCACGACATGTCGACGCCGGCCGAGCAGGGCCGTGAACTTGCCGGCTATATAGAAGGGGCGCGCTACGTCGAACTCGACGCGGCGCATCTGTCGAACATCGAAAAATCGGCGGAATACACCCGCCACGTGCTGGAGTTCCTGGGAGAACAACAATGACCGAAGACGAACGTTACGATGCGGGCCTCGGCGTGCGCCGCGCGGTGCTCGGCGACGCGCATGTGGACCGGTCGCTCGCCAATCGCACCGATCTCACGACGGAGTTTCAGAACCTGATCACGCGCTATGCATGGGGCGAGATCTGGACGCGGCCGGGCTTGCCGCGCCACACGCGCAGCCTCGTGACCATCGCGATGATGGTCGCGCTCAACCGCAACGAGGAACTGGCGCTGCATTTGCGGGCGGCGAAGAACAATGGCGTGTCGCGCGACGAGATCAAGGAGATCCTGATGCAGACCGCGATCTATTGCGGCGTGCCCGCGGCGAACTCGGCGTTCCATCTGGCGCAGAAGATCTTCGACGAGGACGACAAGGCGTTGCCACCGGGGTGATCAGGTCGGGAGCGGCGCGCGGGTAAAGCGTCGTTTGCCGAAGCTGAATGAGAAGGCCGTTCCGGTTTGCGCCGGGGCGGCCTTTTGTTTTGTCCGCGCGTTCGGTGGCAATCTGTCGCGAATCAACTGATCGGGCTATGCCGAACGGCCTGAGATGCCAATGGAAAAGGTAGTCCGTTCAGCTATTTAGAGGGTCTTTAGGATTTTTCGTGTGGTTGAAAATTTACTCGTTTGTCAGAATCTTGCGCGAGTTTGGTTGCTTTCTAGCGGGTAAGGGATATCGATGTTGCGTCCAAGTGTCGCGATATTGATTAGGCATTCGAAGCAAGTAATCCAATTCAGTGTTGTAGAAGGACCGGGTTAATTACCGGCACGCGTGCTCGAACGCCTGGACCCATGCTCAAATCGGTGCATCCAAAATATTTAGGATAGCTGTGTAAAGTCAACAATTACGGGGCGCGTTCTACGCGTCTTTAATACTGAGAGTGATCGAATAAAAATGAAGAAGAATCAAGATGTCGCATCGACGAATCAGGCTTTGAATCCGGATTCTGAGGCGCTTTCGCGTGCGCTTGCACGCGCGCGTGCGATTGCGTCCAACGGGTCGAGGCGGCGTGCCGCCCTGGCTACGCTCACCTTGTTCGGTCTGCCGCACATGGCTCATGCCGCGGAGGCTGGACAACTTGCGTCCGCATCAGCGGATACAAGCGTCATGTATGCAACGCAGGTCACCCGCGCGCTCGGGGCCCTGACGTCGAGTCAGCGCAATATCGGCGCTCAGTCAGCGCCCTCCGCGCTTGCCGCAATCCAGTCGCGCGAGTTGATCCTGCTGACCGATCCGACGCTGCCGCCGGAACAACTGATCAAGTCCGGACCGACCGACATACAGCAGCAGATCGAAGCGCTTGGCTCGGATTCGATTGCTATCGGGCTGAACACGCACGCCAACGGTCTGCAAGCGGTCGCGATCGGCACGAACACGAGTTCGGGCAACGAAGGTGCAGTCGCCATCGGCAATTCGGCGATCTCGAGCGGCGTCGGCTCGACGGCGATCGGGGTCAACGCTCAGGCCACCAACGGCGCACGTGCCCTCGCCATCGGCAACTTCGCGCAGGCAGGCTCGACCGACAGCATCACGATCGGCAACAACTCGATCGTCGGCGATACGGGCAATACGATGACCGACAAGTCTATCTCGGTCCGGTCGAACAATGTCGTTTCCGGTGCCAATTCCGTTGCGCTCGGCAACCAGCTGACCGTGAGCGCCACGAACTCGATGGTGCTCGGAAACGATGTCTCCGTGTCGGGCACCAACAGCGTGGTTCTCGGCAGTGGTAGCGACGGTTCGCAAAGCAACGTCGTATCGATTGGGGCGAAGGGCGCGGAACGACGCATCGTGAACGTTGCGCCGGGCCTGCTGAGCGCGGCCAGCACGGATGCCGTCAACGCATCGCAATTGCACAGGGTGGCGTCGAGCACGGCAGCGGCGCTTGGCGGCGGAGCGACGCTCGGGTCCGACGGAAAGATCAGTTCGCCATCGTTCACCGTGGGCGGCAAGGCGTACGCGGACGTCGGCGGCGCGATCGAAGCGGCGGCGAGCGCGGGTGTCGGTGCATCGACGGACGCGGTCCGGTATGACAGCGCGGCCAGGACATCAGTCAGCCTCGGCGATGGCAAGGCTGGCGTGCAGGTTCACAACGTGCTGGCCGGCAAGGCGGATACGGACGCCGTGAACTTGTCGCAACTCAAAAAAGCCGGCCTCGCGACAGACTCCGATGGCAGCCCCACGAATGCGCTGGTTACCTACGACGACACGGTCAAGGGCCGGGTCACGCTGGCGGGCGCAGCGGGGACGGTCGTGTCCAATCTGGCGAAGGGCACCAAGGACACGGACGCCGTCAATCTGAAGCAGTTGAAGGATGCAGGGCTCACGATCGATTCGAACGGCAACGCGGCGAACGCATTCGTCGCCTATAGCGATTCTGCCAAAACGAAGGTAACGCTCGGCGGCAAAGGCGGGACGGTCGTGTCGAACGTCGCGACCGGCACGGCCGACATGGACGCCGTCACCTGAAGCAGCTAAAGGACGCGGGCCTGACCGTCGACGAGAGCGGTCACGTGGTCAACGCATTCGTCGCCTACGACGACACCGGCAAGGGCAAAATCACGCTCGGCGGCACGGCGGGCACGGTCCTGTCGAATGTGGCAAAAGGCACGGGAGACACTGACGCCGTCAACGTGAAACAACTGAAGGACGCTGGCCTCACCATCGATCCGAGCGGCAACGCCGTGAATGCGTTCGTCGCCTACGACGACACCGGCAAGGGCAGGATCACGCTCGGCGGCACGGCGGGCACGGTCCTGTCGAACGTGGCAAAAGGCGCGGGAGACACCGACGCCGTCAACCTGAAACAACTGAAGGACGCGGGTCTCACCATCGATCCGAGCGGTAACGCAGTGAATGCATTTGTCGCCTACGACGACGCCGGTAAGGGCAGGATCACGCTCGGCGGCAGTGACGGTACGACCATCTCCAACGTGAAGGCCGGCGTCGCCGATCAGGACGCAGTCAACGTCGCCCAGTTGAAGCATTCGGGCCTCGTCGATCCCGACGGCAATACGCTGGCAGCGGTCGTCTACGATACCAATCCGGATGGCAGCGTCAATCGCGGCCAGGTGACGCTCGGCGGCGCGTCGGCATCCGCGCCCGTCGCGCTGCGCAACGTCGCGGCTGGCCGGGTCGTGGGCGGCAGCACGGACGCTGTCAACGGCGACCAGCTGCTCCAGACCAGGCAGATGGTCGATAGCCTCCAGAACGGCGGCTCTTTCAAATATTTCACAACGAACTCGTCCCTCGTCGCCGCGCAGGCCTCCGGCGCGGACGCGCTCGCGATCGGCGGCAATGCGCAGGCGAGCGGGAAGAACGCCGTCGCGCTGGGCTCGAATTCAGTCGCCGACCGCGCCGACACCGTTTCAGTCGGCGCCGTCGGGCATGAGCGGCAGATCACGAACGTCAAGGCGGGCACCGCAGACACGGATGCCGTGAACGTCTCGCAACTGAAGAGCTCGGGTCTGATCGACAGCAAGGGCAACACCGTCGCAGCGCTCACCTACGACAGGACGGCGAGCGGCGCCACGGACTACGCGAACGTGACGCTTGGCAACAGCATGGCGGGCGGTACGACGCTGCACAACGTCGCGGCTGGCGCGCTCGTCACCGACGGGGTCAACGTCGGCCAGTTGAACGATGCGATCGGCAAGGTCAGCAACTTCACGGCCACGACCATGGCGCTCTTCAGCGCGGATGGCAACGGGGCGACAGAAGCGGCGGTGTCGAGCGGTACGCACTCCCTCGCACTCGGCGCAAATGCGCTCGCGAGCGGCGTGAACGCCGTGTCCACCGGCGCCGGCGCGACCGCGAGTGCCGACAATTCGGTCGCGCTCGGCGCGAACTCTATTGCCGATCGCAAGAACAGCGTGTCGGTCGGGGCGGCGGGCGCGGAGCGGCAGATCACGAATGTCGCTGCGGGCACGTCGGCCACGGATGCAGTCAACTTCGACCAGTTGAATCGCGCGTCGGGCAACTCGCTCGCCCAAGCGAACAATTACACGGACCAGCGCTTTAACAACGCCGACCAGCAGATTCGCGATCTCGACCGCAACACGCGCAAGGGCATCGCGGCGGCATCGGCGCTCAACGTGGTGACGCCGTATCTGCCGGGCCGCACCGCGCTCAACGCAGGCGTCGCAGCCTATCGCGGACAGGCAGCGCTCGGCATCGGTGTGTCGCGCTGGAACGAGAAAGGCAACCTGAACTTCAACGCGGGAGTGTCGTCGTCGGGCGGCAACAGCACCATCGTTCGCGCGGGCATCGGCTACGTGTTCGGCAGCTGATCACCAACATTTCCGTCGTTCGACGGTGCGACATCACAGCCACGGCGCGAGGCGCGTCGTGGTTCCGACACGGGCTACACACATGAAACACACCATCATTGCGCCAGCTTGCGCGCTCTGGCTTGCGGGCTGCTCGACGGCCGTTCGCGACAAGCTCGCGATCCAGGACCCGACCGTCCTGCAAAGGGGCTTCTCCACCGAGCAAAGCGAAAGCGCGGGCGCCGCGGTTCGCCAATGGACCGACGTCTATGGACAAATCAAGGCGCCGCGGGAAGTGAGAGCGTCGCTGCAATCGAGGCTCGACGGGCTCGGTTCAGGGAAAGAAAACTACTTCGGATACAAGGATCAATGCTGGCTCGATGCCGCCAATGAAGAGATCGCGTTGCAGAACGGCTGGGGGTTCGTCGAGGAGGCATTGGGCGAATCTGCCCGCCTGACGACCGAACTGGAGGCCGGCCGAGCCACCTCGCTCGACAATCCGTCGCTACGCACCGTCGCCCCGCTGCGGCTCGACCTCGCCGCGTCGCTCGGCGTCATGCGCAGCGATTCCCGCTTTGCGTACTGTCCGCAGGCGCAACGGGAAGTCGCGTGCATGGAAGTCAAGCTCATGCACGCCGGGCACGACGCGTGGGCGCGCAATTTCGACGCCGCGCAGGAAAAAGTCGATGCGGTCGAGCGCGTGATGAGGGAAGCGCGCGCACATCTCGACGGCTGTGCGGTGCCGCGGCCTCCGGTTGCCGCTGCGCCGCTTCCGCCGAAAATCACGCTATCGGCCGATGCGCTCTTCGCGTTCGATCGCGGCGACATCGAGTCGATCACGGCGAACGGCAGGTCGAAGCTCGATTCGGTAATCGCCGACGTGAAGCGTGCCGGCGACGTGTCGGGGGTCGTGGTTTCCGGCTATACCGACCGGCTCGGCAGCGTGGCCTATAACCGTGCGTTGTCGCAACGGCGCGCAAAGAGCGTTCAGCAGTATCTGCAGGGCCAGGGCGTCACGGTGCCCACTCAGGCTCATGGATATGGACCCGCATCGCCGGGTGCACAGTGCGCGATGAGCAACCGCCGCGCGCTCGTCGATTGCCTTGCCGGCGACCGGCGTGTCGAGTTGCGGTTCGCGCGTCGCGGCGAGACGCTTTCGCTCGGCGAATAATCCGTTCGATACGAAAGCGGTGACAATGCCGCCCCAGCTGACCGGGGCGGCCCGGCTGCATTTTCTGCGATATAGCAGGTCGCGCTCGACGTGCTAGAACGCGTAGTACGGCCCATTGCCCGTGGGTGTCGCACGGCCTTCGAGCGCCGTGAAGACGCGTCGCCCGAAGAAGAACGGCAGGCCCCAGTCGAAGTAATTGCCAACTGGACCGGCCAGGTTCGAGAACGCCTTGTTGCTGCTCGCGAAGAGCGTCGTCGATGTCGCCACGGAAAAGCTCACGTCGCGCGCCGCGCCGGTCGTCGAGCGAACGGTCGCCGTGAGGCTCTGAGGCGTCGGCGGGCAATACCAGAGCCCGCATACGGCCAGCGTATTCGAGGGGGAAAAGAGTCCGTTCGAACCGCTGTCGATAAAGCTCGTCGAGAACGTGCTGCCGCCGAAGTCGGTAAGGACGAAACCGGATAACGTGCTGCCACGAAGGACTGTGGCATCGCCGAGCAGGTTGTTGGACTGCGAGCCGATGCCGAACGTCATCGTGCCCGCAACCGACGACGCGCCGGCGTTCGGCACGGCCGGAAGCTCGATCATCACGCCATTGTTGTCGGCCGGAAAGCGCGCGACCGGGTTCGTCACCTGCTGCGCGACGGCGAACGTGCTTGCCGTGCATGTGCCGGTGGAGCCCGGCGTGCACGCGTAATACCAGCGCGGCAGCGGCGTGTTCGCGCAACCGCTGCCGCAATCCGCGCTGAACGGCCCGACACCGAGGATGCCGTTGCTGCGCAGGCGGGCGGCGGTGAGCATCGGCAGGCCTGACTTGGAGCAATCGTCGGCGGCGGCGGGCACGGATGGATCGGCGATCACCTGAATCGACGTCGCGGCGGCAACGTGGCCAGCGAGGCGGATGTCGGCGGTCCGCACTGCGCCCCAGGTGTAACCGGAGCCGAACACGGTGCATTGCGCGGCGTTTGCGCCAGTGCCGGTCGCGACGGCCGGCAATGCGAGCGAGGGGGAGAGCGCCGAGGCGAGTATGCGCAGGCCCTGCGAGCCTGTGTCGACCTGAATGTTGTCGATGGTCTGACAGTTGTCGGTGCCGGGCACGCAGATCGTGACACTCGTCTGCAGCAGGTTGCGGGTACCGGTGTCGACGCGCGACACGCTGATCGGCTGGACGTTCGGCGTGGTCGACTGCGGTACGACATTGGCGGACGTAGACGTTGCAGGATTCGGCGCCACGGCATCGGAAGCGGGAGCGGCAGCGGGATTGGCAGGGGTCGAACCGCCTGCCGCGGACGAACTGTCGCCGCCACCGCCGCCGCAACCGTAAAGCGCGCCGGTCGCAATGATTGCGACGAACGTCGCCACAAGCAGTACATATCGATTGGATGGCATTGCGTCGACTCCTATTCGATGTCTGCGGCTGTGACGCCAGCCGGCCGTGCGCTGTCGAGCCACGCACGGCCGACGAATTGACGCAAGCGCACGGCGCTCTCGACCATGAGATCGTCTTTCGAAACAAGCGATGCATGCAGCCCATGGTTGATCGGCGAGCCGGCCGCCGCCGCACTCCGGTATTTCGCGAAGTGGCCGCCGAGCAGCGTCTGGAGGTCGGGCATCGCGGCGCCGCGCCAGGTGACGGCATAGACCGCGCCGGCGGAGTCGACGTACTGGCGCACCGTGATGCCGTTCGAATCGGTCGTTTCGTTGAAGGACAACTGGCCGCCCTTCGCGTGTTGCATGACCCTGGCGGACGACGAACCGGAATTCGTGTCAATCGTCGATCCTAGTTGTGCGTGGGCGGGCGCACCGGTCATCGTTGAACAGGCGATCGCGGCTACGATTGAATAATAAGGAGTTCTGAAGCGAGAGGTCGTCATTGCGATATCCGATCCAATGGAGTTCATTTTTGAGATGAAATTTTAGGATGGGACGTCAACAACACGACGCGATAGGATGCCGCTGAGAAGGGTTATTAAGATGCGAAGTTAAAATGTTAATAATGCTTATTAATCAAAAGGTTGAGATTCTCGATGGTGCGTCGGATCCAATGGGTGAATGTCAATATTTGTCAAACGATCCGTGCCGGCGAATGATTTCGAGATGAAGGGCGCGGCTGGCGAGGACTAGTGGACTGGCAGTCAACGAAGCCAACTTACGGTCCGTGACAATCACCACGCTCAGGCTCATTTGCCGCATACCCCGCCACCACTTTTCGAGCGCCCGAAGTCAGCACACGCCGAAAAATGGCGCCGCAGCAATGCTGTTTTTGCACGGCGACGCGCGGCACCGGTAAAATACTGGGTTGATCCACGGAAAACCCCGTGGCGTAGCGGAAGGACTTCCCAAACATGACAGATTTTCGTGTGACCAAGCGGTTGGCAGCACTCTTGATGGCGGCTGGGTTCGTGGCCGGATGTGGTACGTCGTCCCCCACCGCGATCAACTACAAGAGCGATCAACGCTCGAAGCAGGCGTCGCTCGCAGTTCCGCCGAATTTGCTCGATGAAGCGTCCGACCAGCGTTCGTTGCCGCCTCAAGGCGGCCAGGCGACGCTGTCCGACCTGCAGCAAGTCCAGAAGACCGCCCCGACTGCTCCGACCGTGGTTCCGCCCGTATCGGGCATGCGTATCCAGCGCGATGGCACGGAGCGCTGGCTCGTCATCGACAACAAATCGCCGGACCAGGTCTGGCCGCAAGTTCGACGTTTCTGGCAGGAGCAGGGCTTTTTGCTCGTTGTCGATGCCCGCGACAAGGGCGTGATGGAAACTGACTGGAACGAAACCCATCCGCAAATTTCCGACGGTTTGATTCGCAATACGCTGTCGAAGGCGACCGGCAATTCCTATGTGACCGCCGAGCGGAACAAATACCGCACGCGTCTCGAAGTGGCGCCCAATGGCGGAACCTACGTGTTCGTGAGCCAGAAGGGCATGCGCGAGGCGCTGACGGGCGTCAACAACGATTCGAGCCAGTGGCAGGCTCGTCCGAACGATCCGGCGCTCGAAAACGAATATCTGAAGCGTTTGATGGCGACGCTCGCGATGACGGACTCGCGCATGGCGGGCGGATCGGATGCGTCGACGCTCGGCACCTCGGCAACGACCGGAGCCGCTGCGAAGGGCGGCAATTCGGCCGCGACGGCGACCGCGGCGCAGAACGTCCAGCTCTCCAGCCAGACGGCGGTGCGCAACGACACGGTGCCCGAGGCGTCGTCCGCGGAACTGATGCTGCCTGAGCCCTACGACCGTGCGTGGTTGCGCGTCGGCATCGCGCTGGACCGCAGCAACTTCACGGTCGACGACCGTGACCGCGGGAAGGGCGTCTACTTCGTTCGCTATGTCGATCCGAAAGACATGACGTCGGCGGAGCAGGGCTTCTGGAGCCAGGTGTTCCACGGCAGAAAGGAGAAAGTCGCGAAGCAATACGAAGTCAACGTGCGGGCGATCACGGAACAGCAAACCCGCGTGTCGATCGTCGACGACAAGGGCCAAGTGGATTCCTCACCGCAGGCTCGCCAGATCATGGCATTGCTCGCGGATCAGATCAGCTGATTGCGGCATCCAGCCGTTTCGCCGAACGCAAAACCGCCTCGATATCGAGGCGGTTTTTTTATGCATGCACGGGCGGACGCGCCCCGGATCAGGCTCGCTTTCGCGTCGACGGCAGCGTGCAATCTTTCGGTAAGGTTATGTGCGGGAAAGCTTATAAGAATCAATCGCCTGCCGGGTACAGTGCACACACGGCATGCGATCCAACCGCGGATTTTTACGCGTCTGCGGTGCGGGCCAGACGACGCGTCCGACGACGGGCGCCGCATTGCTTCTTTTGTCCGAATACAGGCCTCGCGCGTGCGCGCGGCCGCCGGTGGCCCCGTCGCCTATCCTCGTAGGGCGACGGTTTTTACCCGCGTTTCGATGAGACGCGGGTTTTTCTTTTTTCGTCCATACCGCGAAAGCCGGCGCCGGCGAGCGGGCGAACAATCCGCCGCGCAGTTATCCTTGTGCTTCTTTCATTCGAGGAAACCGCCCATGTCGGAAATTGCCGTTGTTGCTACGTTCGTTGCGAAACCCGGGCAGGAAGAGAAGCTGAAGGAAGCGTTGCAGGGACTCGTCGAGCCGACACTCAAGGAGCGCGGCGCCCTGCAATACGACTTGCATCGCGATCTGAAGGAGCCGCGGCGCTTCGTGTTCTTCGAGCGCTGGACAAGCGAAGCCGCGCTCGAGGAACACGGCCGCTCGCCGCATATCCAGGCACATCGGCTCAATGCGCCGGCTCTCGTCGAGCATGGCGAGATTCACGTCGTGGCGAAGCTCTGACGCTCGCCGCGAGCGCGCCGCATCGCACGTTCAATGCGTTTCGTGCGGGACGTCGAGGATGAGGATGATGGTCCAGTCGGCGTCGCCGTCGTGATGATATTGGCGCTCGGCGACGATGAACGGCTGCTGCTTGCCGTCCGGGCCGAGAAACAGGACATCGCCTTCCATCGGCAGGCATTCCACCGGCGGAAGCGCGAGATAGGCGTCCTTGTTGGCGCTGCGCGGCATCAGTTTTTCAATCTTGCGAGACGCGGCTTCGGTCCATTCGATATCGAGCTGGATATTGCTCATGCTGTCCTCCGCACCTGCGTGCGTTAGCGGGTTCAACGGGAAAAGGGGCAAAAAATGTCGATGCGCAATGTAGCATACCGCCCACGCGATTGACCCGTGCACGCCGTCGGAAATCGATGGCTCGCGATCCCTCGCGACCAATGAATAAAGCCGGAAACCGCGCGCGAAGCGCGGTTTCCGGCTTTATGTTTCCCGCGGAAGCAGCCGGCTTACTGCCCGGCGTCCGGTGCCATTTTCTTCGACCCGGATTTCTTGTGGTGGCCCTTGTGGGCCGGCGCCTGGGCGGGCATGTTTTGCATACTATCCTGGCTCGCTTGCAAATTCTGCGCACGCATTTCGATATCGGAAATCTTGGCGGGATCGGTGCTCATCGTCACGCCTTGATCACCCTGCGCATACGCACTCGATGCGACCGCGCCAAGGGACAACAGAACAGCCAGGGACACTTTCTTCATTGTTACCTCCTAGTAGTAGTTGAACCCGGGAATCGCCTGTCCGATGCTTGGACATCGCCTTACGTCTGAGCAAAAACCGCTCCTGCGGGCGCTCGCGCAACAATGCGAGTCGATGTTGCATCCAATCGCCCGACAGAATTGAAAGCGCATAGTCAGGCAGTCGGATCATGAGCGAATGAGGAAACTCGGCGGTATCGATATCGGATGCCCGGCTCCAGCCAGTCGAAGACTGAGCGCGGCGATGATACCGTCGGCCCACGGCGTTTTCTAGTCCTTATTAATTCGAGATGATTGTGCGCGTCGAATGTGGCAATCGCGTTGCGATGGAGCGGATCGAAAGCGGATCAGTAGAGATGCAGCTCGCGATACACATGAAAGCGCGCGATTCCGATGAGTTCGTGCCATGCGATCTCGGCCGTGACGAATCCTTCGATGGTCGGAAAGAAGGTCGCGCGCGCGAACCGCACGTTCGACACGACAGGCTGCGGCGTCAGACCGAAAGCCTCGAAAGCGAGCATCGCGCGCTGCATGTGATACGAAGAAGTGACGACGATCAGCGTTTCGTCATGTTCGGGCCGCAGAATGGCGGCGACGTTGCGCGCATTCTGGTATGTGTTGAGGCTCTGGTTCTCGCGCGTGAGGTCGGTGCCGTTCACGCCGCGCGCGAGCAGGTAGGGCGCGTAGTTGTCGGCTTCGGCCTCGCCGTGTCGCTGCGGATCGCCGCCGCTCACGATGACCCGGCACGCGGCGCCATGGTCCCTGCATTCGCGATACAGCTCGGCCGTTACGCGGATGCGCAGGATCGAATCGCGCTTGGGTACGAGGCGGGAATCGCCGTGCCGATCGGTGCCGCCGCCGAGCAGGATGATTGTCGTGCGCGGCGCGAATTCAGGTGCAAGCGCACGTTCATAGCCGCGCTGAACGTAGTCGAGCGCCGGGCGCGAGAGCCAGCCCGCACCGAACGCCCAGAAGACGATGCAGCAGGTGATTGCAATTACGGCGCGCTTTCGTCGCCAAAGCGCAAATAGCGCAAAAAAAAGCAGCAATAAAGTGAATAGAACCAATTTGATTGGGGTAACGTATGGTTTTCGAGACAATCCGCTGCGCCGTCGCATTCTACGGAATATGCCGACGATTGGCGGGTGAAGCGTGCGATCAGCACGCCTGGAACGGGGGCTTGAAATAACAAGCAGCACCTAGCGCAAGCGGCGGCTGCGATTCCGGTCCTGGGCCGCGAAGCGGCGTACGGAGCGGATAGGGCATGCCGCCTTTAGTCGGTACCGCGGGGGTCGTTTGACTGCTCGCACGCGGTGCCGTCATGGCTGCACAGGAAGAAAGAACGAAATGACCACGTATTCTAACGAAGCAGTACTCGAAGCGCTCCGGCGAGCTCAGTATCGCCAGGTCCCGTGGGCGAAACGCCCTCCCGTGTTCGATCAATTGCGTGCGCTCGGTTTGCTGGAGCTCGTGCGTCAACGTACGGTGGCGCCGGCACCCGGATTTCACGCGCCCGTCGATATCGCCGTAGTGACCGAGCGGGGCAAGCTCGAATTCAACCGCCTCGCACGCGACGAGCGTTCGATGGACTGGGATCTGCATCGCGCCGAGCGCTACACGCTCGCCACGCACGAACCGGTTCTCGAGGCCCGGGTCTAGGACAGCACGGCTCGAAAGCGGGACGCAGGACACGCGACGATTCGAGCGAATGAGATCAGGGCGGGGAAGCGCCGGGGCGAAGTGTCGGCGCGCCAGTCGCTGCGGCGGCTTGAGGCCGGCCACAAGGGCAGGCCAAAAAAAAGCCCGTATCGCGAGGATACGGGCGTACCGGATCTTACTGCTGCCACGCTGTGCTCATGGCATTGGATGGGACTCATCGAGCCGTCAGTGGTTCCCCGACGATGCATCGGAACGAATCCGGATCGCTTCGACATCATCCCAAACGTCGTTCTGCCGATGCGTCGCGTCAATGCCGACGTGGACGTTCTTCATGCTCGTCGTCCGGACGCACCCGGACATTGCTCGCAATATCGCCGCGCAGATCGCCTCTCGGCGCGGGCGGACTGAAGTCCCTGGCACGCGCGACATCCTGCTGACCCGGCACCGCCGCTCGTGCGCTTGCCTGGACGCTGAGATCTTCGGGTTGCAACTGCGCCTGCGCGATCGCCACTCCATATAAAACTGAAACTACAATGCCGCACGCGAGCCGTGACATTGGTTTCATGGTGAGCCCCCTTCAGGCCACTACGAAAGCCCGTTCGATAGCACACCAACTTATGCCAGCGCGCGCTCCGGCACTGTAAAAAATGGTAAAGAGTTGTTTCGGCGCTGGAAATGGCCGGAAGGCGGGCGCGTCAAAGCTGCGCTCGCCGAGCGCGATCTCACGCGGAAGGGAGTCGATCGAGGTTTCGCCTGGAAGAAGGCGAAACCTCGCGAGGGAAAAGCGCAAAAAGATTTTGACGCTTTTTGTTCATGCGAAGATGCAGTCAGTCGATCGCTCAGGCCATTTTGGCCGGCGCGCGCCACGATTCCGGATTGGTCCAGAACGCGCCGCGCAGACGATCGCGGCTCGGCGGTGCGGGCGGCTTGGCAGCAGTCGAACCGATGCGGCCGCGCAGCGATACTTCCCGGCCGTTGTTGCCGAGTCGCTTCACAATTTCGGCGAGGGTGCCATCGGCCTGCCATTCGTCGAACCGGCGACGGCAGGTCGGCGGCGACGGATAGCGCCCCGGCAGCTTCGACCAGCCTTCACCGGTCGAAAGCACCCATAGCACCGCGTTGACCACCGCGCGCGCTTCGACGCGCGGACGGCCGCGGCGCTCACTGCGTGCAGGTTCCGAACAGAATAGCGCCTCGACCAGCGCCCACTCGTTATCTCTCAAATCGTCGAACAGCGTCATGTTTCACCTCAGCGAAGCTAACCCCGGTGCGCTGCCCCGCGCCGCGCACTCTGGTCGGAATTCGAAGAACGAATACCCAGGCAGGTCGGAAACCGGCTGCGGCGGACGATTTGCTTATGACCGCTGACGACGCCGACCCTGTGCGCAATGAAATGCGAGAACCGTGCCATGTGAGCAGCAAATACCGGGAAACCCACATGGCAGTAGGCTGGCGCGATGCCAGCATGGCCGCTATGAGACCCGAAACGGGGTGTTCGCGAAATCGGGACAATCACCAATCCAGTGCAACAGGCCCTTACTGCGTGCGTTTGCGTCGTTTTGTTGCACCGCAGCGAACCTCATTTCTAACGATCGTTCCCTCTATAATGCTCATTGATCAGCGTGATTGATGAGGAATAGGAATGAGCCCGACGCTCAACGTGACGCTGCGACAGTTGCGCGTGTTCATCGCAGTGGCGCGCCTGCGCAGTTTCAGCCGCGCGGGCAACGAAGTCGGCCTGACGCAGTCGGCGGTCAGCCGGTGCGTGCGCGAACTGGAGGGCGAAATCGGCCTGAAACTGGTCGACCGGACCACGCGCGAAGTGCAACTCACCGACGTCGGCGCGAATCTGGTCGGCAGCGTGTCGCGTCTTCTGACCGACCTCGACGCAGCGCTGCGCGAAATTCGCGATCTGGGCGAACAGCGGCGCGGGCGGGTGATCGTCGCCGCAAGCCCGACGGTGGCGTGCCGCCTGATGCCTCAAGTGATCGCGGCGTGTTCCGTGCGCTATCCGCTGATCGCGCTCAGCCTGCGCGACGACGTACAAAGCGACGTTCTGCGCCAGGTGAAGTCGGGCGAAGCGGATTTCGGTGTCGTCATCGGTCCGTTCGCGTCCGACGACCTCTGCGGTCAGATGGTCATGACCGATTCGTTCTGCGTGGTCGTGCGGTGCGATCATCCGCTCGGCCGCGAGCGCGAAGTCGCGTGGAAGGCGCTCGCGGGCGAGCGGCTTGTGATGCTCGATTACGCGTCGGGCAGCCGCCCGATCATCGATGCCGCGATGCGCGAGCACGGCGTGAGCGCCGAAGTGGTGCAGGAGCTCGGCCACCCGGCGACGGTGTTCGGGCTCGTCGAGGCGGGCGTCGGCATCAGCGTGCTGCCGCGGCTCGCGCTACCGCTGCCGGCGCAGTCGTCACTCGTAGCGCTGCCGCTCGTGCCGCGTGCCGAACGCACCGTCGAACTCGTGAGGAGGCGCGACCGGTCGCTTTCGCCGGCGGCGGAGTCGGTCTGGGCGCTGATCGCGGCGTCGCCGGGGCGTGCGGACGAACTCGGTTGAGCGCGGCCGGCGTCAATCGACCGACGCCGGCGCGGTAGACTTTCATTTTCAATCGACGGGGCGGGAAGATGAGCGAATCGGCGGGAGCGGTATCGGCGGAACTGGGCGCGTTGAGCGGCGAGCATGGTGGCCACGCGCCGAACGCACGCGATGCCGTGCGCGATTTGCGTCCGTCGCAGATCCGCGAGGTCGCAAACGCTGGTTTCGGCGTGCCGGACGTGCTGCCGTTCTGGTTCGGCGAATCGGATCGCGTGACGCCGCAGTTCATCCGCGACGCCGCGAGCCGCGCGCTCGCAGACGGCGCCACCTTCTACACGCACAATCTCGGCATCGCGCCGCTGCGCGACGCGCTCGCCGGCTACGTGAGCGCGCTGCACGGCACGACGACGCTAGGCCACGTCGCCGTCACGAGCGCGGGCGTAAATGCGCTGATGCTGGCCGCGCAGCTCGTGGCGGGCGCGGGCGACCGGGTCGTCGCGGTCACGCCCCTGTGGCCGAATCTGGTCGAAATTCCGAAGATTCTGGGCGCGCACGTCGAGACGGTGTCGCTGACCTACGGGGCCGACGGCTGGACGCTCGATCTCGAACGCCTGCTGGCCGCGCTCACGCCCGGCACGCGGATGCTGATGATCAACTCGCCGAACAATCCGACCGGCTGGACGATGACGCGCGACGAGCAGCGCACGGTGCTCGACCATTGCCGGCGGCACGGCATCTGGATCGTCGCAGATGAAGTCTACGAGCGGCTCTATTACGGTGCGGAAGGGCGCGTCGCGCCGTCGTTCCTCGATCTCGCGACGCGCGACGAACGCGTGATCGCGGTGAATTCGTTTTCGAAGGCGTGGCTCATGACCGGCTGGCGCCTCGGCTGGCTGGTCGCCCCCGCTGCGCTGATGGACGATCTCGGCAAGCTCGTCGAATACAACACTTCGTGCGCGCCGTCGTTCGTTCAGCAGGCGGGCGTCGTCGCGGTGCAGGAGGGCGAACGGTTCACCGAGTCGCTCGTCGCCGACTTGCGCGCGAGCCGGGATCATCTCGTCGGCGCGCTGCAGACGATCCCGGGCGTCGACGTGCGTGCGCCGCTCGGCGCGATGTACCTGTTTTTCTCGCTGCCCGGCGCCGGACGCAGTTTCGAACTGTGCAAGGCGCTCGTGCGCGAGGCGCATCTGGGACTTGCGCCCGGCAGCGCGTTCGGCGCAGAGGGCGAGGGATTCGTGCGCTGGTGCTACGCGTGCGACCCTGCGCGGCTCGATCGGGGCGTCGCGCGTCTGCGCGAGTTTCTCGCGTCCAGAACGGGTTCCTGACCCGTTGTCGGGCTCGAAAGGCGCTTTTCGCGCGTAATTTGACATCCGACGTGAGTGTTTGCGAGGCGAAATGTTTCACCTTTACGCACTGGTTCTTTTTGCGTAATATGGCGCTCAGTCACGCGCTTGGCGCCAGTCAATGCGCTACTCCGTCCGGCTGGGATGGCTCGGTGACCCGCCAGTTGGTCCGCGAATTTTCTGATTCGCACTGGCCGGTCGCCCGGTCCGGCTCCCCCCGGTGCGTGCTCCCAATCAATATGACCGACCAAAATCGGGCGAGCGCGTCTAGAAATTCCGTGTCCAGTTTCATCGTCCGCAGCATCGGCCCGGACGCACTGGCCCGCTCGAATCCGTTTGATCCGGTTCATTGACCACACAGGGTCTGACCTAGCTGCATGAATACCCAAGAGGCGAAGATCGTCCTCGAGACTGCTTTGATTTGCGCGCAGGAACCGCTGAAACTCGGAGAGTTGCGCAAGCTCTTCGCCGACGATATTTCGGCTGACACCGTCCGCACGCTGCTCGAAGGCCTGAAAGAAGACTGGTCCGGCCGCGGCGTGGAACTGGTGGCGCTGGCGTCCGGATGGCGCTTTCAAAGCAAGCCCGCAATGCGGGGTTATCTCGATCGGCTGCACCCGGAAAAGCCGCCCAAGTACTCGCGAGCCGTTCTCGAAACGCTCGCGATCATCGCCTATCGGCAGCCGGTGACGCGGGGCGACATCGAGGAAATTCGCGGCGTGACCGTGAACACGCAGGTCGTGAAGCAGCTCGAGGACCGCAGCTGGATCGAGGTGATCGGTCATCGCGACGTGCCGGGACGCCCGGCGCTCTATGCGACGACCAAACAGTTTCTCGACGACCTCGGACTCACCGCGCTCGACGAACTGCCCGCACTGGACAATCCGTCCGCGCAGTTCGAGGCGGCGCTGATGGCACAGCATTCGATCGACTTCCCAGAGGTCGACACGGCGGCCACCGATGCCGGAGAGCCGATTTCGCCGCAGGATGCGGTCCATTTTGACGCGGCAGGGGAACACGGCGCGCAGCGGGCAGTCCACGAGGAAGGGGCATCGCAGGAAGGCATGCCCGCCGACGAAGCGCTCGCCGAAGCGGGCACGCCCGCTGCTGCTGATACGGCCGTCGAAGCCGACGTGCCGCGCGAACCGGCGCAGCAAGCCGCGCCCACGCAAGCCGACGAACAGCAACACGCAGTACCCCCGACCGACCCGGCGCAGCACGACACCATCGTGAGCGCGACCGGAGCGGAACCGGTGCAGGCAAGCGAGAGCGAACCAGAAGAACGCGACGCCGCCACGCCGGACGACAACCCGCTCACCGACGACGATACCGACGAACGGGAAGCACGCCGCGCCTGATGCAATTGCACGGACCCTGATCCGGCTGTCCATAAAGATCAGTTCACACGATCAGCCGAACGATCAGCGGATTTTTTTGACGCGCCCGCGACGGGCGCGCGACTCGACACATTTGAGGTTGTTTTGACACACTCCCACGACAGCGATTCGCCCGAATCCGAGCGCCCCGTTCGTGCCACGGACGCACAAGGCCCGTCCTCGAACGACGACCGCGACGACCGCGCGCGCGCCGACGATTCCGCCGAGGGCGACGACCGCCCGCGTCGTGGCTTGCGTCGCGGACCGCGCAGCCTGATCGCCCGGCGCCGCGCCGTCGCGAAGACGAAGGGCGCCGAGGAAGGCGTCCCGGCGACCGGCGTGGTGGCTGAAGCGCCGCCGGATGGCGTCGTCGTCGCGCAGGTTCGCATGCCGCGCAAGGATGCAGGCGCGCGCGCGCCGCGCAAGGACGCGGCCAAGCGCGAAGGCGGCGCGGGTCGTGAAGCGGCGGGTAAGGAACCGAGAGAAGGGCAGCGCGAAGGGGGCCGTAGGCAGCCGGGCGCGCAGAAGAAGCGCGTCAAGCGCGACGACGCGGACGCACCGGTGCAGAGCCCGGCGGCGGCAGCCGTCGACGACGTGTTCGCCTACGTCACGTCGCCTGCGTTCGACGCCGACAACGGCGCGGGCGGCGTGCGCGCGCCGATGCTGCGCCGCGGCCGCAATGCACCGCAAAAGCGCGTGCTGGAACCCGACGACGACGCGCCGAAGCTCCACAAGGTGCTCGCCGAAGCGGGCATGGGTTCGCGTCGCGACATGGAAGAGCTGATCATTGCGGGCCGCGTGTCGGTGAACGGCGAGCCGGCGCACATCGGCCAGCGAATCATGCCGACTGACCAGGTCCGCATCAACGGCAAGCCGGTGAAGCGCAAGCTCGCGAACAAGCCGCCGCGCATCCTGCTGTATCACAAGCCGACCGGCGAGATCGTGAGCCACGCCGATCCGGAAGGCCGTCCGTCGGTGTTCGACAAGCTGCCGTCGATGAAGACGGCCAAGTGGCTCGCCGTCGGCCGGCTCGACTTCAATACCGAAGGCCTGCTGCTTCTCACGACTTCGGGCGATCTGGCGAACCGCTTCATGCATCCGCGCTACAGCGTCGAGCGCGAGTATGCGGTGCGGGTGGTCGGCGAGCTGTCAGAGGGAATGCGCCAGAAGCTCCTGAAGGGCGTTGAGCTCGACGACGGTCCGGCCAACTTCCTGCGTATCCGCGACGGTGGCGGCGAAGGCACGAATCACTGGTATCACGTCGCGCTGGCGGAAGGACGCAACCGCGAGGTGCGTCGCATGTTCGAGGCGGCCGGCCTGATGGTGAGCCGGCTGATCCGCACGCGTCACGGCCCGATCGCGCTGCCGAAGGGACTGAAGCGCGGCCGCTGGGAAGAACTCGAAGACAACCAGGTGCGCAGCCTCATGGAGTCGGTCGGGCTCAAGGCGCCGCTGGAGGAAAAGGGCGGACGCAACGCGGCACCGCGCGTGCAGCCGGACCCGATGCAGACGTCGATGGGATTCATCACACGCGAGCCGGTACTCAGCTCGCACTCGCGCATGGCACAGACGCCGACGCGCGGTGGCGCTGGCGGCGGCGGTCGGCGCGGCGCGCCGGGTGGCTTCGGTAATTCGACGGGCGGTTTCGGCGGCACCGGCGGTACTGGCGGGTTCGGTGGCGTCGGCGGCGGCCGAGGCGGTCGCGAAGCGAACGGCAATCGCGCTGGCGGCGAGCCGAATGGCAATCGCACGCCGGGCGGCCGTAGCGGCGCCGGTCCGCGAGGCAATCGTACGCAGGGCGGTCCGCAAGGGCCGGCGGCCGGCGGCGCGGGCAAGCGCGCCGGATCGGCGGGTCCGCGTGCCGGCGGGCGTCAGGGGCCGCAAGGCGGCGGACAGGGCAAGCCGGGCAATTCGGGCGGTGCGGGACGCGGTCCGCGTCCGGCCACGCCGCGCAACCGCACGCGCGGTCGCTGAGCAACGCGCGCTCGATCGACCTGGAAGCGGGGCGCGTCCGGCCGCATCTGGAACGCTCAGGTTTTTGTCGATCGGCGTAATCACGAAGGGGCACGCCAGCGTGCCCCTTTGCATTAGCTGCCGTCCGGAAGGACATCGGGAAACCTTGCGCGTTTTAGCAGCAGATCGCGCTGAAACGGCGCCGAATCGGCTGCGAATGCGTCGCAAACGCGCCGGGTTTGGTTGCCTTTATCCCGAAAAATGGCTAAAATCACAAAGTCGCTGGGCATGCAGTTTCGTGGAGCTAGTAATAGCCGCCCGGATGCGACCTCGGTTTAAAAAGAAATTGGGCGTTGCGCCCATTTTTTTTTGGCCATTCGGTTCGGCATCTTGGGGCAACGAGGGTGCGCGCCGGCTTAAGGCGCGGCCCGCAGGTGTTCTCAGCGTGGAGCGCGCGTGAACACCTTGGAGTCATTGTGCAACTGACGGAATTGATTGAAACCACAGTCTCGGGCCTGGGCTACGAGCTTGTCGATCTCGAGCGCTCGGGAGGCGGCATGTTGCGCGTGTACATCGACCAGCCCGCCGGAATCGCCATCGAAGACTGCGAGAAAGTCACGCGTCAGCTTCAGTATCTGCTCGAAGTCGAAAACATCGATTACGACCGGCTCGAAGTCTCTTCGCCGGGTCTCGATCGGCCGCTCAAGAAGCTGGCGGACTTCGAACGCTTCGCGGGCAGCGAGGTGGTCATCACATTGAAAAAGCCGCTGGACGGGCGCAAGTCGTACCGGGGCATCGTGCATGCGCCGAACGGCGAAACGATTGGTTTGGAATTTGAAGGGAAGGACGGCGCCGCGATGCTCGATTTCACGCTCGCAGACCTCGATAAAGCACGTCTCGTCCCCAAGGTTGACTTTAGGAGCCGCAAACAATGAGTCGCGAAGTTTTGATGCTGGCGGATGCGCTGGCGCGCGAAAAAAACGTCAACAAGGACGTGGTGTACGCAGCGCTGGAAGCCGCGCTGGCTTCGGCAACGAAAAAGCTGTTCGAGGAAGATGTCGATATTCGCGTCGCGATCGATCGTGAGAGCGGCGAGCATGAAACTTTCCGCCGCTGGCGCGTCGTGCCGGACGAGGCGGGCCTGCAGGAGCCGGACCAGGAAATCCTGCTGTTCGAAGCGAAGGAAGACAAGCCCGACGCCGAAGTGGACGACTATATCGAGCAGCCGATCCCGTCGATCGAATTCGGCCGTATCGGTGCGCAGGCTGCAAAGCAGGTCATTCTTCAGAAGGTTCGGGACGCGGAGCGCGAGCAGATCCTGAACGACTTCCTCGAGCGCGGCGAAAAGATCATGACCGGCTCGGTCAAGCGTCTGGACAAGGGTAATTTCATCGTCGAGTCGGGCCGTGTCGAAGCGCTGCTGCGCCGCGACCAGCTGATTCCGAAGGAAAACCTGCGCGTCGGCGACCGCGTCCGCGCCTATATCGCGAAGGTCGACCGCACCGCGCGCGGCCCGCAGATCGAACTCTCGCGCACGGCGCCCGAGTTCCTGATGAAGCTGTTCGAAATGGAAGTGCCGGAAATCGAGCAGGGTCTGCTCGAAATCAAGGCGGCCGCGCGCGATCCTGGCGTGCGTGCGAAAATCGGGGTGATCGCGTACGACAAGCGCATCGACCCGATCGGCACCTGCGTCGGCATTCGCGGTTCGCGCGTCCAGGCGGTGCGAAACGAGCTCGGTGGCGAGAACGTCGACATCGTGCTATGGTCGGAAGACCCCGCCCAGTTCGTGATCGGCGCCCTTGCGCCGGCTGCCGTACAGTCGATCGTCGTCGATGAAGAAAAGCATTCGATGGACGTCGTCGTCGACGAGAACGAACTCGCGGTCGCGATCGGCCGCAGTGGCCAGAACGTCCGGCTCGCCAGCGAACTCACCGGCTGGCAGATCAACATCATGACGCCGGATGAATCCGCGCTGAAGCAGAACGAGGAACGCGGCACGCTGCGCGACCTGTTCATGGCGCGTCTCGACGTCGACGAGGAAGTGGCGGACATCCTGATCGACGAGGGCTTCACGAGCCTCGAAGAGATCGCGTATGTGCCGCTCAACGAAATGCTCGAAATCGAAGCCTTCGATGAAGACACGGTGCATGAACTGCGCAACCGCTCGCGTGACGCGCTGCTCACGATGGCGATCGCCAACGAAGAGAAAGTCGAAGGTGCCGCACTCGATTTGAAGAGCCTCGAGGGCATGGACAATGAACTGCTCTCGAAGCTTGCAGAACACCAGGTCCAGACGCGCGACGAACTCGCCGAGCTGGCTGTGGATGAGCTGGTCGAAATGACCGGCATGGAAGAGGATGCCGCTAAGGCGTTGATCATGAAAGCACGTGAACACTGGTTCCAGTGAGAAATGACCATGGCGCACTGACATATCGCGGCCAGTTCGGCCGCATGACCCCGATCTAACAGCAAGGAATCTGTCCTTGCATCAAGAGGAATGAATGGCGAGTAACAACGTAGCCCAATTTGCCGCGGAACTCAAAATGCCTGCAGGCGTGTTGCTGGAGCAACTGCAGGCGGCTGGCGTTCAGAAAGCGAGCGCTGACGACGACCTGTCCGAAATGGACAAGGCGCGTCTGCTCGATCATTTGCGCAAGTCGCACGGTTCCGCCGACGCCGACAAGCGCAAGATCACTCTGACCCGCCGGCATACGTCGGAGATCAAGCAATCCGACTCTACGGGTAAAGCTCGCACCATTCAGGTCGAGGTGCGCAAGAAGCGTGTCTTCGTGAAGCGCGACGAACAAGGCGCCGAGCAAGTCGTCGAGGCACAGAATCACGTCGAGGACGAAGTCGACGAAGCTGAATTGCAGCGTCGCGAGGAAGAAGCGCGGCATGCGGCGGAGCTGCTCGAGAAGGAAGCGCAGGAGCTGAAAGAACGCCAGGAGCGCCTCGAGCGCGAAGAGGCGGAGCGCCGTGCGCATGAGGAAGCGGCCGAAGCCGAGCGTCGCCGTGCCGAGGAAGAAGCGGCGAAGCGCGCTGCCGCGATGAAGGAAGCGGCCGAAGTCTCGAAGGCGGCGGCCGCCGCGCGTCAGGAAGTGCGCGCGGAAGCCAAGGCCGACAAGCAGGCTGAGAAGCAAGCCGAGGAACCCGCCAAGCCGGACGCAGCCGCGCAGCAGAACGAAGAGAAGGCCGCCGCCGAGCGTGCCGCTCAGCGCGAAGCCGCCAAGAAGGCGGAGGACGCCGCACGCGCCGCGACCGAAAAGGCGCGCGCCGAGCAGGAACAAATCGCAAAGCGCCGTGCCGCGGCCGAAGCCGAAGCGCGCGCGATCCGCGAAATGATGAACACGCCGCGCAAGGCGCAGCAGGCGAAGCCGGCCGAGCCGGCGCCTGTCGCCAAGCCGGCCGAAGCGGCGAAGGCCGTCGAGGCGAAGGGCACGCTGCACAAGCCGGCGAAGCCGGAAGGCTCAGTGTCTGCACGTCCGGCCGCGGCCAAGAAGCCGGCGGCAGGCGCGCCGGCCACGACCGCACCGTCGTCGCCGGACAAGAAGAAGGCCGGCGGCAAGGGCGGCTGGCAGGACGACGCAGCCAAGCGCCGTGGCATCAAGACCCGCGGCGACACCAGCGGCGGCGTCGATCGCGGCTGGCGCGGCGGTCCGAAGGGACGCGGCAAGCATCAGGATCAGACGACGTTCCAGGCGCCGACCGAACCGATCGTGCGCGAAGTGCACGTGCCGGAAACCATTTCGGTTGCCGATCTGGCGCACAAGATGTCGGTGAAGGCTTCGGAAGTCATCAAGGTGATGATGAAGCTCGGCCAGATGGTCACGATCAACCAGGTGCTCGACCAGGAAACGGCGATGATCGTCGTCGAGGAACTGGGTCACCGTGCGGTCGCGGCAAAGCTGGACGATCCGGAAGCGCTGCTCACCGAAGGCGAAACGACGGAAGAAGCAGGCGAACGCCTGCCGCGCCCGCCGGTCGTCACGGTCATGGGTCACGTCGACCACGGCAAGACGTCGCTGCTCGATTACATCCGTCGCGCGAAAGTGGCGGCGGGCGAAGCGGGCGGGATCACGCAGCATATCGGCGCATACCACGTCGAAACGCCGCGCGGAGTCATCACGTTCCTCGACACGCCGGGTCACGAGGCCTTCACGGCCATGCGTGCGCGCGGTGCGAAGGCAACTGACATCGTGATTCTCGTAGTAGCAGCCGACGACGGCGTGATGCCGCAGACGAAGGAAGCGATCGCCCACGCGAAAGCGGGCGGCGTGCCGATCGTCGTCGCGATCAACAAGATCGACAAGCCGGATGCGCATTCCGAGCGCGTGAAGCAGGAACTCGTCGCGGAAGGCGTCGTGCCGGAAGAGTACGGTGGCGATTCGCCGTTCGTCGAAGTGTCGGCGAAGACAGGTCAGGGCATCGACGACCTGCTGGAAAACGTCTCGCTGCAGGCCGAAGTGCTGGAACTGACGGCGCCGATCGAAGCGCCGGCGAAGGGCCTCGTGATCGAAGCGAAGCTCGACAAGGGCAAGGGTCCGGTTGCAACGATCCTGGTCCAGTCGGGCACGCTCAATCGCGGCGACGTCGTGCTGGCAGGCAGCGCCTACGGTCGCGTGCGCGCGATGCTCGACGAAACCGGCAAGCCGACGAAGTCGGCGGGTCCGTCGATTCCGGTCGAGATCCAGGGTCTGTCGGAAGTGCCGGGTGCGGGCGAGGAAGTCATCGTGCTGCCGGACGAGCGCAAGGCGCGCGAAATCGCGCTGTTCCGTCAAGGCAAGTTCCGCGACGTCAAGCTCGCGAAGCAGCAGGCCGCGAAGCTCGAAAACATGCTCGAGCAGATGGGCGAAGGCGAAGTGCAGAATCTGCCGCTCATCGTCAAGGCCGACGTGCAGGGTTCGCAGGAAGCGCTGGTGCAATCGCTGCAAAAGCTGTCGACCAACGAAGTGCGCGTGCAGATCGTGCACAGCGCGGTCGGCGCGATCAGCGAATCGGACGTCAACCTCGCGACGGCGTCGAAGGCGGTCATCATCGGCTTCAACACCCGTGCGGATGCACAGGCGCGCAAGGTGGCCGAGTCGAACGGCATCGATATTCGCTACTACAACATCATCTATGACGCTGTGGATGAGGTGAAGGCAGCGATGTCCGGCATGCTGTCGCCGGAGAAGCGCGAAGTCGTGACCGGCATGGTCGAAGTGCGCCAGGTGATCCGCGTGCCGAAGGTCGGCCTGATCGCGGGTTGTATGGTCACGGACGGCGTCGTCAAGCGCAGCTCGTCGGTGCGCGTGATCCGCAACAACGTCGTGATCCATACCGGCGAACTCGATTCGCTCAAGCGCTTCAAGGATGACGTGAAGGAAGTCCGTCAGGGCTTCGAGTGCGGCATGTCGATCAAGAACTTCAACGACATCGTCGAAGGCGACCAGTTCGAAGTGTTCGAAGTCACCGAAGTGGCTCGTACGCTGTAAGATTGCCCGCCGTAAATCAAGGCGGAGCGGGCCTCTAGGTCCGCTCCGTTTTTTTTATGGGCGCGGCACGGCAACACGGCACGACAATAAGGGAAACATCATGGCCAAGAAACGTACCTCACCGAATCGCAACGTGCAGATCGCGGATCAGATCCAGCGCGATCTGTCCGAGTTGATGCGCGAGGTGAAGGACCCGCGCGTCGGAATGGTGACGATCCAGAGCGTCGAACTGACGCCGGATTATGCGCACGCGAAGGTCTATTTCACGACGCTGACGGGCGATCCGCAGCAGACGCAGGACGGCCTGAATCACGCGGCCGGGCACCTGCACAACCTTCTTTTCAAGCGCCTGCATATCCACACGGTCCCGACGCTGCATTTCCACTATGACCAGACGATCGAGCGCGCGGTCGAAATGTCGAAGCTGATCGACGAGGCCAACGCCACGCGCGCGAAGGACGACGAGGAAGGTGCCTGACCGATGAAGGGTTCGAATGGTCCGGCGCGTCCGAAGATTCCGCGCCGTGCGCTCGACGGCGTGTTGCTGCTCGACAAGCCGCTCGGCCTGTCGAGCAACGATGCGCTGATCCGCGCGAAGCGTCTCTATCTGGCGAAGAAGGCGGGGCATACAGGCACGCTCGATCCGCTCGCGACCGGTCTTCTGCCGCTTTGTTTCGGCGAGGCGACGAAGTTTTCGCAGGATCTGCTCGAAGCCGACAAGACGTACGAGGCGACGATGCGCCTCGGCATCCGCACGACGACGGGCGATGCGGAAGGCGAAGCGCTCGAAACGCGCGAGGTGACGTGCGACGAACCGGCGGTCCTGGCGGCGATGGAAAAGTTTCGCGGTGAGATCACGCAAGTCCCGCCGATGTATTCGGCGCTCAAACGCGACGGCAAGCCGCTTTACGAATACGCACGTGCCGGGCAGACGGTGGAACGCGAGGGCCGTCAGGTGACGATTCACGCGCTGGAACTGATCTCCTGTGCGCTGCCGATGGTGACGTTTCGCGTGACGTGCAGCAAAGGTACGTATGTGCGCACGCTCGCGGAGGATATCGGCGAGACGCTCGGTTGCGGCGCGCATCTCGTGGCGTTGCGGCGCACCGGCGTCGGCGCGCTGACGCTCGAACACGCGGCGACGCTCGA
Organism: Caballeronia arationis; assembly: GCF_001544975.2. Classification (GTDB taxonomy): domain Bacteria; phylum Pseudomonadota; class Gammaproteobacteria; order Burkholderiales; family Burkholderiaceae; genus Caballeronia; species Caballeronia arationis. The sequence continues at coordinate 51,149 of NZ_FCOG02000025.1, forward strand.
CGCGTTGTCGGATGCGGAGCAGGCGGAGCGCGATCGCTGGTTGCAGCCGGTCGATGCGCTGCTCTCGACGTTTCCGTCTGTCCATCTCGATGCCGATGCGGCGCGCCGCTTCCTGCACGGCCAGCGGTTGAGGCTGTCAGAGGTGTCGGCGGAACCGCTCGAAGACGGCCGCGTGCGTGTCTACACGGTCGAGGGCGCGAGGCTGCTCGGCGTCGCGAAGGCGGGCGAGGGCGTGCTGGCGCCCGAGCGGCTGGTGGTCAGCGCGACGTCGGACTGAGTCGAGCGCAGTAAAGCAAAAGCCCGGAGCGAATCCGGGCTTTTTCACATCCGCGCGAGGCGAAGCGGGTCAATGTGCCGCCGAAGCCGCCGCAGCCGAATCTCCGCCGCCGGCCCGCTCGGGCTTGGTGATCCAGATCAGCGCGATCAGCGCGACGAAAATCCCCGCCGACAGATAGAACAGGTCGTTGACGCCGAGTTGCGCGGCCTGTTGCGTCGCCATGCTGTTGTAGAGCCCATAGGCCTGCGACTGGTCGAGCCCGGCCGCGCCCATCATCTGCCCGACCGAACTGGCGAACGTCGGGTTGTACGCGTTCGCTTGCTCGACGAGCTGCGCGTGATGCACGATCGACCGATGCTCCCACGCCGTCGAAAAAATCGACGTGCCGATGCCGCCGCACATGATCCGCACGAAGTTCGACAGACCCGACGCTGCCGGAATCCGGTGCCCCGGCAGCCCGGACAGCGTGATCGACACGAGCGGGATGAAGAACCCGGCCATGCCGATGCCCTGAATCAGCGTCGGCATCATCAGCGAGAACGTGTCGACGCCCGTCGTGTAGCGCGAGCGCATCCAGAAGCAGAGCGCAAACACGAGGAACGCGGCCGTCGCGATCTTGCGCGGATCGGTGCGTGGCAGGAATTTGCCCGTCACCGGCGACAGGAGAATCGCGAACACGCCGACCGGCGCCATCACGAGCCCGGCGTCGGTCGCCGTATAGCCGATATCGGTTTGCAGCCACAGAGGCAACAGCACCAGGTTGCCGAAGTAGAGCCCATAGCCGATCGACAGCGCGATCGTCCCGCCGGTGAAGTTGCGCAGCTTGAAGAGCGACAGATCGACCACCGGATGCTCCGCCGTCAACTCCCATACGATGAAGAAAGCGAGCGCGATCACGGCGATCAGCGTCAGCACGACGATCGTGGTGGAATTGAACCAGTCGAGGTCCTTGCCCTTGTCGAGCATGACCTGCAGCGAGCCGACCCAGATCACCAGCAGCGCGAGGCCCACGGTGTCGATCGGCGCCTTGCGGATCGCCGAATCGCGGTCGCGGAAGATCGCGAACGTCGCGAGTGCGGCCGCGATGCCGACCGGAATGTTGACGTAGAAGATCCACGGCCAGGAAATGTTGTCCGAGATCCAGCCGCCGAGAATCGGGCCGGCGACAGGCGCGATCAGCGTGGTCATCGACCACATCGACAAGGCGATCGGCGCCTTCGAGCGTGGATAGCTCGCGAGCAGCAGGGTTTGCGAAAGCGGGATCATCGGGCCCGCGACGGCGCCCTGGAACACGCGTGCGGCCAGCAGGAACGGCAGCGTCGGCGCGAGCCCGCAGAGCCACGACGCGATCACGAACAGCACGATCGACGAAAGGAACAGCCGGACTTGTCCGAAGCGCTGCGTGAGCCAGCCGGTGAGCGGTACCGAGATGGCGTTGGCGACCGCGAAGGACGTGATGACCCACGTTCCCTGGTCGGACGCCACACCGAGGTCGCCCGAGATCGACGGAATCGAGACGTTCGCAATCGACGTGTCGAGGACGTTCATGAACACCGCGAGCGAAACCGCGATCGTGCCGATCACGAGCTTCGCGCCTTCGAGCGGCGGATGAACGACGTTTTGCTGAGACATGTAACGGAGCCTTGTGCGGGTTGCTTACATCAGCTTCGAAGCCTGAGCCGACTTCGACGGGCGAGCAGCCGAAGCCGCCGCGCCTGGCGCGCCGTGTCCCGAGCCGGCGTTCTCCTGGATGATGCGGGCGATTTCCGCGTCCGCCTGATCGCCGTATTTGTCGAAGACATTCGTCTGGTAGACGGTGTTCGGCGCGGTGCCGAGCTGGCCGCCGCCCTCGTTCTTGATGGTCACGTCGGCATTCATCGAGAGGCCGATGCGCAGCGGATGCTGTTCCAGTTCCTTCGGATCGAGCGCGATCCGCACCGGCAGGCGTTGAACGACCTTGATCCAGTTGCCGGTGGCGTTTTGCGCGGGCAGCAGCGAGAACGCGGAGCCGGTGCCGGCCGAGAAGCCGATCACCTTGCCGTGATAGACGACGCTCGAGCCGTAGAGGTCGGCGGTCAGTTCGACCGGCTGGCCGATGCGCATGTGCTTCAGCTGCACTTCCTTGAAGTTGGCATCGACCCAGACGGCGTTGAGCGGCACGATCGCCATCAGCGGATTGCCCGGCGACACGCGCTGGCCGACCTGCACCGAGCGCTTCGCGACATAGCCCGTGACCGGCGCCGGCAGCGTGTTGCGCGCGTAGTTGATATACGAATCGCGGACTTTCGCGGCAGCGGCGAGCACGTTCGGGTGGCTCGCGATCGTCGTGTTCGACGTGAGCGAACGGTTCGACGCCAGTTCCTGCTGGGCGGAGTCGAGCGCGGCCTGGGCGCCGCGCACGGCGTCGCGGGCGTGCGAGATTTCTTCCTGCGACACGGCGCCCGTCTGCGCGACCGTCATGCGGCGGCGCAGGTCGTCCTGCGCGCGCGACAGGTCCGACTTGCGCAGCGCGACTTGCGCTTCGTACTGGTTGTCGTTGACGAACAGCGTGCGGACCTGGCGCACCGTCTGCGCGAGATTTGCCTCGGCCTGATCGAGCGCGACCTTGGAGTCGGCCGGATCGAGTGCGACGAGCGGGTCGCCGATCTTGACCGTCTGTGTGTCGTCGGCGTTCACCGAGACGACCGTGCCGACCACTTGCGGCGTGATCTGCACGACGTTGCCGTTCACGTAGGCGTCGTCGGTCGCTTCATGGAAGCGCGCGACGAGGAAGTAGTACAGCCCGTACGCGACGGCCGCGATGATGATGACGAGCACGATCAGCGTCATCAGCGTGCGGCGCTTCGTGTTGTTCGTCTTCGGCGCCGGTGCGGCGGCGGTTTGTTGAGGGTCGCTCATGGATGGCTCCGTTCTTTATGCTGTTCGGTGATGCGATGTTCTTTGGTCTGCCGCGGGTTTACTTGGCAGGCGCGGCGTTCGCCGCCTGCGTCTGGCCGCTGCCGTCGATGGCGAAATTCGTGCCCGTCGCATCGAAGCCGCCGCCGAGCGCCTTGATGAGGCCGATTTGCAGGTCGCGGCGCCTCATCTTCAGGTTCGTCACGGTCTGCTCGTTCGCGAGACGGTTTTCGTCGGCGGAGAGCACCTGCAACTGCGGCGACAGGCCTGCCTTGTAGCGGATCACGGCGAGGTCGTAGGCATGCGTCGCGGCATCGAGCGCGCGTTCGGCGTCGCCCATCTGGCGATCGAGCGAGCGGATCGCGGCCACCTGCGTCGCGACGTCGTTCAGCGCGTTGATGAGCGTCTGGTTGTAGTTCGCGATGTCGAGGTCGAAATCGGCGTAGCGGCCCTTCAGTTGCGAGCGCAGATAGCCGGCGTCGAAAATCGGCAGGTGGATGGCCGGGCCCGCCTGGATCTGACGGCTGCTGGCGGTCAGGAATTTGCTCCAGCCGAACGCATCGAAGCCGAACGCGGCCGCGAGATTGATGTCCGGGAAGAACTCGGCCTTCGCTTCCTTCACGTTTTGCGTCGCGGCTTCGACCTGCCAGCGCGCGGCGACGATGTCCGGGCGGCGCGACACGAGGTCGGCGGGCACGTTGTCCGGCAACGAGATGACGATCTGCGGATTCACGACCGGCTTGGCAATCTGCAGTCCGCGATCCGGCCCCTTGCCGAGCAGCGCGCCCAGCTGGTAGCGCACGGTCGTGATCTGGCCGTCGAGTTCGGTCAGGTTCGACTGGCTCGTCGCGATATTGCCCTCGGCCGTGCGGCGTTCGACGTTGGTGTCGAGGCCCGCCGTGACGCGCCCGTTCGTGATGCGTCCGACGTTGTCGCGGTTGGCGATCTCGCGCTGGGCGACGTCGCGCAGCGCGTAGAGCAGCGCGAGCTGGTTATAGGTGCGCGCCACCGACGCGGCGAGCGTCACGCGCGCCTGCTGCATGTCGGCCTCGGCGGATTTTTCCTGCGACACCGCCATGTTCAGGCGCGCGCGGTTCTTGCCCCAAAGGTCGAGCTCCCAGGTCGCGCTGACGAGCGCGTTGTTCTCGCTGTACCACGTGCCGCCGTAGGGCGGCGGGAAGAGGGCGTTGGCCGAATAGAGCTCGCGGGTCCACGAATACTGGCCGGTCACCTTCGGATAGAGACTCGAACGCGAACTCTCGATATACGACGACGCCTTTCCAATCCGCGCCTGCGCCTGGGCAATCGAGGGGCTGCCGGCGAGCGCCTCGTCGATCAGTTGCGGCAATTGCGGATCGCCGAACTGCGTCGCCCAGTCGAACGACGGCCACTGGCCGCCTTGCGCGGGCAGGCTTTGCGTGCTTTCGAGCGATTCAGGCGCGGTGAGCTGCTTGTCGCTGCTGATACCGGAGTAATTTGCACAGCCGGCGAGCGCGAGCGCCGCGACCGCCACGGCAAGCGCGCCACGCGAAGCGCAGGGCGCGGACGAGGAGATGCGTTTCATCGCTCGGCTCATACGGTTTGACGGATGGTGGACATTGCAATCAATTTCTTTCAGATTCATGACGAAAGTTTGTTGTCAGCGCAATGGTGAGCCGGCGGTTTTGTCGGCCGCGGCGCTCGCGAGCGCGGTGCAGCTCGGATCGCAGGAATTGGCGAGAATGCGTCGCAGCAGGCTCTTCAGGAAGCCGACTTCTTCGGGCGAGAAGCCCATCAAAAGCTTGTCGAGCACGCGCGTGAAGATTGCGGGAATCTTCTCGGCGAGCGCGTAGCCTTCGGGCGTGAGCGCGAGCCGGACGACGCGGCGGTCCTCGTCGCTGCGCACGCGCGACAGGAGGTCGCGCTTTTCCAGCCGGTCGATGAGCCGCGTGACGGCGCTCGCATCGATGCCGTATTCGCGGGCGAGATCGGCGGCCGTCAGGCTTTTTCCGGCGGCGAGCATGAACACCATGCTCGCCTGCGTGCTGGTGATGCCGAGTTCGGCGGAAGTGTGCTGGTTGACCATGTTCCACATGGTCGATCGCACGCGGCTGACCAGATAGCCGACGCTTTCGCCAAGCTGATACTCACCGATGGGTGACGGGAGAGTGGGCGCGTCGCTCATGGATTCTCATGCGGTTGCAATAGTTGACTAGGCAGGATTATAGGTGTGGTCCTTTGACGCGGCAAGCAGTTTATGAGAACGCTTAAAAGTGCGCTCCGGGCCGCCCGACAAGCTTTTCGTAAGATTTCGGCCGGTGTGCGGATAGACTGCCGCGCGGCTCGGATTCCGGGTTATGTCCTATTGTCAAAAGCGCTCGAAGGCAGACACATCCGCGTGCTATAATTTTGGGTTCCCATTGCGCCAATGATCGATTCAGACGACGAGCGATTCAGACCTCGAGCTGCCGATCCGGGCCATTCAGCCGATCCCTGTTAGAGAGATCGCTTGGGCTGAGCAGGCTCGCACCACGGCGCCCAACTGCAGATATCCTATGACTCGCGCCCTTCGCAACATCGCCATCATTGCCCACGTCGACCACGGCAAGACTACGCTCGTCGACCAACTGCTTCGCCAGTCGGGCACGTTCCGAGAAAACCAGCAGATCGCCGAGCGCGTCATGGACTCGAACGACATCGAAAAGGAACGTGGCATCACGATTCTTGCGAAGAACTGCGCGGTCGAATACGAAGGCACGCACATCAACATCGTCGACACGCCCGGACACGCGGACTTCGGCGGTGAAGTGGAGCGCGTGCTGTCGATGGTCGACTCGGTGCTCCTGCTCGTCGACGCCGTCGAAGGCCCGATGCCGCAGACGCGCTTCGTCACGAAGAAGGCGCTCGCGCTCGGCCTCAAGCCGATCGTCGTGATCAACAAGGTGGACCGTCCGGGCGCGCGTATCGACTGGGTGATCAACCAGACCTTCGATCTCTTCGACAAGCTGGGCGCAACCGAAGAGCAACTCGACTTCCCGATCGTCTACGCGTCGGGCCTGAACGGCTACGCCAGCCTCGACCCGGAAACGCGCGACGGCAACATGCGCCCCCTCTTCGAAGCCATTCTGGAACACGTGCCGGTCCGCCCGGCCGACCCGGATGCGCCGCTGCAGCTTCAGATCACGTCGCTCGACTATTCGACGTATGTTGGCCGGATCGGCGTGGGCCGTGTGGCACGCGGCCGCATCAAGCCCGGCATGGCGGTCGCCGTGCGCTCGGGCCCGGATGGCGCGATCATCAACCGCAAGATCAACCAGGTGCTGTCGTTCCGCGGCCTCGAACGCGTGCAGGTGGAAGAAGCGCAGGCGGGCGACATCGTGCTGATCAACGGCATCGATGAAATCGGCATCGGCGTCACCATTTGCGCGCCGGAAGCACCGGAAGCGCTGCCGATGATCACCGTCGACGAACCGACGCTCACGATGAACTTCCTCGTGAACTCGTCGCCGCTCGCGGGCCGCGAAGGCAAGTTCGTGACGAGCCGCCAGATTCGCGACCGTCTGATGAAGGAACTGAACCACAACGTGGCGCTGCGCGTGAAGGAAACCGGCGACGAAACCACGTTCGAAGTGGCGGGCCGGGGCGAGTTGCACCTGACGATTCTCGTCGAGAACATGCGCCGCGAAGGCTATGAACTCGCGGTGTCGCGTCCGCGCGTGGTGATGCAGGAAATCGACGGCGTGAAGCACGAGCCGTACGAAAACCTGACCGTCGACATGGAAGACGGCCACCAGGGCGGCGTGATGGAAGAACTCGGCCGCCGCAAGGGCGAAATGCTCGACATGGCGTCGGACGGACGCGGCCGCACGCGTCTCGAATACCGCATTTCGGCGCGTGGCCTGATCGGCTTCCAGAGCGAGTTCCTGACGCTCACGCGCGGCACGGGCCTGATGAGCCACACGTTCGATTCGTACGCGCCCGTCAAGGAAGGCGCGGTCGGCGAGCGCCGGAACGGCGTGCTGATTTCGCAGGACGACGGCGCCGCCGTCGCCTATGCGCTGTGGAAGCTGCAGGACCGCGGCCGCATGTTCGTGTCGCCGGGCGATGCGCTGTATGAAGGCATGATCATCGGCATCCACAGCCGCGACAACGACCTCGTCGTGAACCCGATCAAGGGCAAGCAGCTGACCAACGTGCGCTCGTCGGGCACCGACGAAGCCGTGCGCCTCGTGCCGCCGATCCAGATGTCGCTGGAATACGCGGTCGAATTCATCGACGAGGACGAACTCGTCGAAGTGACGCCGCAGTCGATTCGCCTGCGCAAGCGCCACCTGAAGGAACACGAGCGCCGCCGCGCGAGCCGCGAAGGCGCCGTCGACTGAGCCTGACGCCTGGTATATCTCCAGCGAAAGCCGCCTTCGGGCGGCTTTTTCTTTATCCGCCAGATGTTGCGGCCGAGGTTCCGCTCATTGTTCCGCGTGATGCAAAGGGCACTTGCTTTATGCACCGAACGGCCCCAGATGCCCGTTGTGACGAGCTGCCGGGCTGCGACCATCGGCTATGTCGACTATGTGTTCTGTGCTATGCTAGCCCGATGTGTTGCCGATTTTTAGGTCCTTCCAAGCAGACTTGATTCGCGCAATCCGCTAAACGGTCAGGCCGTGTTGCGGAAGGTTTCTTAACCCGCTATTTCTCGAGAAACTCGAAGAAAGGTGAGCGTAAAAATGATGAAGCAATTCCAGTCGAACTCTTATCTGTTCGGCGGCAATGCTCCGTACGTCGAAGAGTTGTACGAAGCTTATCTGGATAATCCCGCGTCCGTTCCGGATACCTGGCGTGATTATTTCGACGCGTTGCAGAACGTGCCCGCCTCCGACGGCACGGCTCACAACGACGTGGCCCATGGCCCGATCGTCGAATCGTTTGCACAGCGCGCGAAGGCCAATGCCTTCATCCCGCGTGAAGCTGCAGGCGACCTGGCCACCGCGCGCAAGCAAGTCTACGTTCAATCCCTGATCGGCGCGTACCGGTTCCTCGGCTCGCAATGGGCGAATCTCGATCCGCTCAAGCGCCGTGAACGTCCGCATATCCCCGAGCTCGAACCTGCGTTCTACGACTTCACCGAAGCCGACATGGACCAGACGTTCCATGCCCAGAACCTGTACTTCGGCTTCGAGCAGGCGTCGCTGCGCGAGATCGTCAAGGCGCTGCGCGACACGTACTGCGGCACGATCGGCGCCGAGTTCATGTACATCAGCGACCCGGAACAGAAGCGCTGGTGGAAGGAAAAGCTCGAATCGATCCGTTCGACGCCGAATTTCACGCCCGAAAAGAAGAAGCATATCCTGAACCGCCTGACGGCCTCCGAAGGCCTCGAGCGCTTCCTGCACACCAAGTACGTCGGCCAGAAGCGCTTCTCGCTGGAAGGCGGCGAAAGCTTCATCGCGTCGATGGACGAAGTCGTGCGTCACGCGGGCAAGAACGGCGTCCAGGAAATCGTGATCGGCATGGCCCACCGCGGTCGCCTGAACGTGCTCGTGAACACGCTCGGCAAGATGCCGGCGGACCTTTTCGCCGAATTCGAAGGCAAGCACGTCGATGACCTGCCGGCCGGCGACGTGAAATACCACAAGGGCTTCTCATCGGACGTGTCGACGGACGGCGGCCCGGTTCACCTGTCGCTCGCGTTCAATCCGTCGCACCTCGAAATCGTCAACCCGGTGGTCGAAGGGTCGGCGAAGGCGCGCATGGACCGTCGCGGCGACGAAAACGGCATGCAGGTGCTGCCGGTGCAGATCCACGGCGACGCGGCGTTCGCGGGCCAGGGCGTCGTGATGGAAACGCTGAACCTCGCGCAGACGCGCGGCTACGGCACGCACGGCACGCTCCACATCGTCATCAACAACCAGATCGGCTTCACGACGTCGGACCCGCGCGACTCGCGCTCGACGCTGTATTGCTCGGACGTGGTCAAGATGATCGAGGCGCCGGTGCTGCACGTGAACGGCGACGATCCCGAAGCGGTCGTGCTCGCCACGCAGCTCGCCATCGACTTCCGGATGCAGTTCCACAAGGATGTCGTGATCGACATCATCTGCTTCCGCAAGCTCGGCCACAACGAGCAGGACACGCCGGCCGTCACGCAGCCGCTGATGTACAAGACGATCGCGAAGCACCCTGGCACCCGCGCGCTGTACGCGGAAAAGCTCGTGCAGCAGGGCGTGATCACGGCTGAAGACGCCGACAACTACGTCAAGGCGTATCGTCAGGCGATGGACGAAGGCCATCACACCATCGATCCGGTGCTCTCGAACTACAAGAGCAAGTACGCGGTGGACTGGGTGCCGTTCCTGAACCGCAAGTGGACCGACGCCGCCGATACGGCCGTGCCGCTCGCGGAACTCAAGCGCCTCGCCGAACGTATCACGACGATCCCCGATAACTTCAAGGTGCATCCGCTCGTCGAGCGCGTGATCAACGATCGTCGCGCGATGGGCCGTGGCGAATCGAAGCTCGACTGGGGCATGGGCGAGCATCTGGCGTTCGCGTCGCTGGTCGCTTCGGGCTACGCCGTGCGCCTGACGGGTCAGGACTCGGGCCGCGGCACGTTCACGCACCGCCACGCCGTCCTGCACGATCAGAACCGCGAGCGCTGGAACGACGGCACGTATATCCCGCTGCAGAACATCGCCGAAGGTCAGGCGAAGTTCTCGGTGATCGACTCGGTGCTGTCGGAAGAAGCGGTGCTCGGCTTCGAGTACGGCTATTCGACCGCTGAGCCGAACACGTTCGTCGCATGGGAAGCGCAGTTCGGCGACTTCGTGAACGGCGCGCAGGTCGTGATCGACCAGTTCATCTCGTCGGGCGAAGTGAAGTGGGGCCGCGTCTCGGGTCTCACGATGCTCTTGCCGCATGGCTACGAAGGCCAGGGTCCGGAGCACTCGTCGGCGCGTATCGAGCGCTTCCTGCAACTGTGCGCGGATCACAACATGCAAGTGGTCCAGCCGACCACGCCGGCGCAGATCTTCCACCTGCTACGCCGCCAGATGATCCGCTTGTTCAGGAAGCCGCTCATCATCGCGACGCCGAAGTCGCTCTTGCGTCACAAGGAAGCGGTGTCGGATCTGTCGGATCTGTCGAAGGGTTCGTTCCAGCCGGTGATCGGCGAAGTCGACGAAGCCATCGAGCCGAAGAAGGTCAAGCGCGTCGTGGTCTGCTCGGGCCGCGTGTACTACGACCTGGTCGCGCATCGCCGCGAAGCGAAGTCGAACGACGTTGCCATCGTGCGTATCGAGCAGCTTTATCCGTTCGCTCACAAGCAGTTCGACGCGGAGCTCAAGAAGTACGAAAACGCGACCGAAGTAGTCTGGGTGCAGGACGAGCCGCAGAATCAGGGCGCCTGGTTCTACATCGAGCATCACCTGCGCGACGGCATGAAGGAAGGTCAGAAGCTGGCATACAGCGGACGTCCGGCTTCGGCATCGCCGGCTGTCGGCTACTACGCGAAGCACTACGAGCAGCAGAAGGCGCTGGTCGAAGGTGCATTCGGCCGCCTGAAGGGCGCGCAGACGATCGCGAAGTAAAGGCGCAAAGAACCGGGCAAGCCTGAAGCAGGCGGGTCCGGTTCTCCCGTATGGCCGTGTCGCGGCGCTCGCAACCGTTCGATGCGCGCACCGGCCGCCGGGTTCGTACTCACAAGACACGTATTAGGACAATTCAGAATGGCTATTGTAGAAGTCAAGGTTCCCCAGCTTTCCGAATCGGTTTCGGAAGCCACGATGCTGCAGTGGAAGAAGAAGCCCGGTGAAGCCGTCGCGCAAGACGAAATCCTCATCGAAATCGAAACCGACAAGGTCGTGCTGGAAGTGCCCGCGCCGTCCGCCGGCGTGCTCGCGCAAGTGATCAAGCATGACGGCGACATCGTGACCGCCGACGAACTCATCGCCAAGATCGACACGGAAGCGAAAGCGGGCGAAGCGCCTGCCGCCGTCGCCGCAGCGGGCGACGCCGAAGTGAAGCCGGCGCCCGTGGCAGCGGAAGCCGCAGCGCCCGCACAAGCGGCTCAGGCAACGGGTTCAAGCGGCACGGCATCGCCGGCTGCGAACAAGATCCTCGCGGAGAAGGGTGTGTCGGCCGATCAGGTCGCGGGCTCGGGCCGCGACGGCCGCGTGACCAAGGGTGACGCGCTCGCCGCCCCGATGGGCGCACCCGGCGTTTCGTCGGCACCCGCAGCTGCACCGGCTGCGAAGGCCGCGCCCGCGGCGGCACCGGCCGCTCGCCCCGCCAAGCCGTCCCTGCCGGACGTCAAGGCACCGGCCTCCGCCGATCAGTGGATCAAGGACCGCCCGGAACAACGCGTGCCGATGTCGCGTCTGCGTGCGCGTATCGCCGAGCGTCTGCTGGAGTCGCAGCAGACCAACGCCATCCTGACGACGTTCAACGAAGTCAACATGGCGCCGGTCATGGACCTGCGCAACAAGTACAAGGACCGCTTCGAGAAGGAACATGGCGTGAAGCTCGGTTTCATGTCGTTCTTCGTGAAGGCAGCCGTTCACGCGCTGAAGAAGTTCCCGCTCGTGAACGCGTCGATCGATGGTAACGACATCGTCTATCACGGCTACTTCGACATCGGTATCGCGGTCGGTTCGCCGCGCGGACTGGTGGTGCCGATCCTGCGCAACGCCGACCAGATGAGCCTCGCCGACATCGAGAAGAAGATCGCCGAATTCGGCCAGAAGGCGAAGGACGGCAAGCTGTCCATCGAGGAAATGACGGGCGGCACGTTCTCGATCTCGAATGGCGGCGTGTTCGGCTCGATGCTCTCGACGCCGATCATCAACCCGCCGCAGTCCGCGATTCTCGGCGTGCACGCGACGAAGGAGCGCGCCGTGGTCGAAAACGGCCAGATCGTGATCCGTCCGATGAACTATCTGGCGCTGTCCTACGACCACCGGATCATCGACGGCCGCGAAGCCGTGCTGTCGCTTGTTGCCATGAAGGACGCGCTGGAAGATCCGGCCCGCCTGCTGCTCGATCTGTAAAAAAAACACTCAAGGACGCACGGCGCGCGGGAGGGGCTCACGCGCGCCGCGACGCCAACAAGAGAAGGAAAGTCATGTCCAAGGAATTTGACGTCGTCGTGATCGGCGCCGGCCCCGGCGGCTATATCGCGGCGATTCGCGCAGCGCAGCTCGGCAAGTCGGTTGCGTGCATCGAGAAGTGGAAGAACCCGGCCGGCGCGCTGAAGCTCGGCGGCACCTGCCTGAACGTGGGCTGCATTCCGTCGAAGGCGCTGCTCGCGTCGTCGGAGGAATTCGAAAACGCAACGAAGCATCTAGGCGATCACGGCATCAGCGTGTCGGACGTGAAGCTCGATATCTCGAAGATGCTCGCCCGCAAGGAAGGCATCGTCGAGAAGATGACGAAGGGCATCGAGTTTCTGTTCCGCAAGAACAAGATCACGTGGCTCAAGGGCCACGGCAAGTTCACCGGCAAGACCGACGCCGGCGTGCAGATCGAAGTGTCGGGCGAAGGTGAAACGGAAACGGTCACTGCGAAGAACGTGATCATCGCGACGGGTTCGAAGGCGCGCCATCTGCCGAACATTCCGGTCGACAACAAGATCGTCGCTGACAACGAAGGTGCGCTCTCGTTCGACGCCGTGCCGAAGAAGCTCGCCGTGATCGGCGCGGGCGTGATCGGCCTGGAACTCGGTTCGGTGTGGCGCCGTCTCGGTTCGGACGTGACCGTGCTCGAAGCGCTGCCGGCGTTCCTCGGCGCATGCGACGACGCGCTCGCGAAGGAAGCCGCGAAGCAGTTCAAGAAGCAGGGGCTCGACATTCACCTCGGCGTGAAGATCGGCGAAGTGAAGACGACCGACAACAGCGTGTCGCTCGCCTACACCGACAAGGACGGCAATGCGCAGACGCTCGAAGCGGACCGACTGATCGTGTCGATCGGCCGCGTGCCGAACACCGACAACCTCGGCCTCGAAGCGATCGGCCTGAAGGCGGACGAGCGCGGCTTCATCTCCGTCGACGACCATTGCGCGACCGCCGTGCCGAACGTGTACGCCATCGGCGACGTAGTGCGCGGACCGATGCTCGCGCACAAGGCGGAAGACGAGGGCGTGCTGGTGGCCGAGATCATCGACGGCCAGAAGCCGCACATCGACTACAACTGCATTCCGTGGGTGATCTACACCGAACCGGAAATCGCGTGGGTCGGCAAGACGGAGCAGCAGCTGAAGGCCGAAGGCCGCGAGATCAAGTCCGGCCAGTTCCCGATGATGGCGAACGGCCGCGCGCTCGGCATCAACAAGGCGGAAGGTTTCGTCAAGATGATCGCCGACGCGAAGACCGACGAGATTCTCGGCGTGCACATCATCGCTGCGGACGCATCGGACCTGATCGCCGAAGCCGTGGTGGCGATGGAGTTCAAGGCGGCGTCGGAAGACATCGGCCGAATCTGCCATCCGCATCCTTCGTTGTCGGAAGTGATGCGTGAAGCGGCGCTCGCCGTCGACAAGCGCGCGCTCAACATGTAATTCCGGTTGTACCCGGGCGGCACCACGACGAAGGCGGGCGGGAGTTTTCCCGCTCGCCTTCGTCATATCCAAAGGCCGAATCGTCGGCCACATGCGCGGCATCATGAACGTCAACGAATACTACGAACACGAACTAGCGACGCGGGGATACCAGTCGGACGAAGCGCAGCGCGCGGCGGTCAAGCGCCTGCAACGCTGCTACGACGAATGGGTCGCGTACAAGGCGCGCCGCTCGAACGCGCTGAAGAAGTTCCTCGTGCGTCCCGAACTGCCGCGTGGCGTGTACATGTGGGGCGGCGTCGGGCGCGGCAAGAGCTTCCTGATGGACAGCTTCTTCGCGGTCGTGCCCGTGACGCGCAAGACGCGCCTGCATTTTCACGAGTTCATGCGCGAGGTGCATCGCGAACTGGAGGAGCTGAAAGGCCAGGCCGATCCGCTCGACGAACTCGCGCGCCGGATCGCCAAGCGCTACCGGCTGATCTGTTTCGACGAATTCCACGTCTCCGACATCGCTGACGCGATGATCCTGTATCGGTTGCTCGACCGGCTCTTCAACAACGGCGTGCAGTTCGTGATGACGTCCAATTACGAACCTGACGCGCTGTACCCCGAAGGCCTGCATCGCGACCGGCTGCTGCCCGCGATCGAACTGATCAAGTCGAATCTGGATGTGCTGAACGTCGATGCCGGCACCGACTACCGCAAGCGCACGCTATCGCAGGTCACGGCGTATCACACGCCGCTTGGCGCGACCGCCGACAAGGCGTTGCGCGCCGACTTCGCGAAGCTCGCGGCAGTCCCGGACGAGAGCCCGATCCTTCACATCGAGAAACGCGAACTGAAGGCATTGCGCAAAGCGGACGGCGTCGTCTGGTTCGACTTCGCGACGCTCTGCGGCGGCCCGCGCTCGCAGAACGACTACCTCGAACTCGCGAGCCGCTTCCATGCGGTGATCCTGTCGGATGTGCCGCAGATGTCGCCGCGGATGGCATCGGAGGCGCGCCGCTTCACCTGGCTCATCGACGTCTTTTACGACCACAAGGTGAAGCTCCTGATGTCGGCGGCGGTGCCCGCGGAGCAACTGTATGTCGAAGGTCCGATGGCGAACGAGTTCGCGCGGACGGTTTCGCGCATCGTCGAAATGCAGTCGAAGGAATATCTGGAGACGCCGCGACGCATCGTCGATACGTCGCTGACTTGAGAACTGTACCAATAATGCCGCCTAGGCCAACTGGCTAAAGGCTTCGGCTGCAATTTCAAGATTCGGACATCTCTGATACCGACGCTCTGGGGCGGCCGGTATCTTCCGTGCACACCTCAATGTGTATGGAGAAAAGCATGAAGCCCTATCGCGACATGACCGATGAAGAATGGCAAATGGTCGCACCGCTGCTTCCCGAACTGCGGCCACGCGCGGAGTTGCGTGGGCGTCCGCTGGCCAACACGCGGGCCGTGCTGAACGGCGTGCTGTGGGTGATGTACAGCGGCGCGTCGTGGTCGACGCTGCCGCGCAAGTATCCCTCGTATCAGACCTGCCATCGCCGCTTCAAGGCTTGGCATGACTCCGGCATTCTCGCGCGCGTGATGCTGCAATTGTTCGGCCCGGCGGGCGAGAGCCTGTATTCGCTGATGACGTCGCGGATGCGCGTGCCGGCCAGCGTTCCCGATGCGATGGAGAGCGCCGTGCCGGAGAGTTCGCTCCTGCGCGACACCCCGCCGGCGATCCCCGAGCTTCTGCCGCCGCGTTTTGTCCCAGGTGTGGTGCGGCGCGCGGCCTGAGGTGTCGCGAATATCTCGATAGCCTTGCCGCAAAAAAAGCCGGCCAAAGACAAAAGTCTTTGGCCGGCTTTTTTTATGCGACGCGCGATCCCTGACGCAAGACCTACTGCTGGCGAATCCACGTCTGCGAGCGCCCCAGCAGCGACACGCCGATAAATCCGCGCACCACGAGTTTCTGCCCGCCGTCCTCGAGATGCATCTTGCACTTGTAGAGCTTGCCGCTCTCCGGATCGAGGATCTGCCCGCCTTTCCAGTCGTCGCCGTCCTGCTTCATGCCGGTGATGATCGTCATGCCCTTGATGAGTTGATCCTTGCGCGCATCGGTGCACGCGGTGCAGCGGCGCTCCGGCTTGTCGTTGTCGCCGAGGCCCTGCACGATCCTGCCCGACAGCATCCCGCCGCCATCGTCGACGATCTGGACTACCGCCTTCGCCTGGCCGGTGTTGTCATCGATGGTTTGCCACACGCCCACGGGCGAATTCGTTTGAGCTGCCGCGAGCGTCGCCGATGCGAAGAGCGCGCAGGCCAGCATGCCGCGCGACAACGCGCCTGCCGTGAAACGGATCATGCTTTCTCCTTGGATTGAAACGTGTCTCCGGCGCGCGGTGTCGTGGCTTGCGGTCGTTCGCGCGTCCTGGCCGGCCAGCATACGTGAATGCGCCGGCATCGTTTTGTAGGAAGTCCTCTAGCGATGCCGGTGCAGGGCGCGTCGATGGCGCAAATGCCGGGAGCCGCCTCAGTCGCCGCGTCCGAGGCGGGCGGTGAGCGTGGCGAAGGTGCGCTCGTCGGTGCGATCGAAGTGCAGGGGCGTCACCGAGACGCGTCCCGAGGCGACTACGACCGTCTCGCTGTCCGGGGCATTGGCGCGCGCGCCGCGCTGAAAGCGCAGCCAGTGATAGGGCAGCCCGCGCGGATCGGTCTCGGTCAGCACGTCGATGCCCTCGACGAGACCGACGCCTTGCCGCGTCGGCGTGAGCGGGCCGGCGGCCGCGGCATCGCAGGAGGGGAAGTTGACGTTGAGGCAGGTCGGCGCGTCGTGCGAGATCGCGAGCAGTTCGCGGATCACGCCGGGCGCGAGCGCACGCGCGGTGTCCCAGCGGACATTTTCGCGGTCGGTGAAGGTCTGGGAGAGCGCGATCGACGGCAAGCCGAGCAGGAGGCCCGTCATGGCTGCCCCGACGGTGCCGGAGAACATCGTCTCGACGCCGAGATTCGCGCCACGGTTGATGCCGGAGAGCACGAGCGTTGGCGGCGCGTCCTTCATCAGATGGCGCGCGGCCATCACGACACAGTCGCCTGGGGTCCCTTGCACGCCGAAGCGCCGTTCGCCCTGCTGGCTCACACGCAGCGGCGAGTGCAGGCTGATCGAGTGCGACGTGCCGCTCTGGTCGTGTTCGGGTGCGATCACCCAGACTTCGTGCGCGAGTTCTGCCGCGACGGCTTCGAGGACGGCCAAGCCGGGCGCGTCGATGCCGTCGTCGTTGGTGAGCAGCACACGTTGAACAATGGGTCCTACGGACATCGCGAATCTCTCCTTTGTCGACCAGAGTGGCGCTGTCCGTCAGAGTCAGCGTTGCTCCGGTCGCATGCAGTTGCGGTCGATCGGGTTGGCCGGTCGATTATTGCAGAGATCGCGCGGGGACGCGGGGCCCCGGTCTTCCGTGGGTTATTTCACGCCCAGTCCGCGCAGGACCGCGTTGCCGTCCTCGGTCAGTCGCACTTTCGCCTCTCCGGCGTCCTGCGCCACCGTCTCGACATAGCCGTATTCCTGCAACGATGCGACATCGGGCGTGGCCGCGAGGGCGTCGATGGGTGCGTGCGCGAGCAGCAGCAGGGTGGCGATCTCGTGATGGCTCAGAAGGCGCTTGATGGCTCGTACGGGAGCCGATTTTGGCCGGAGGTTCATGGGTGAACTCCTTGAATTTACATGGCGAAGGTGGCGGGCGGCCACGGTATTTGCGATGGAGTGCGGGCAATGTATCGGCCGATTCTTAGGCGAAACTTAAGATTGTCCCGGCATATGTTTCGCCATGTGTCACGGTAGGAAAGCGATCCGAATCAGAACCGATATTCCGGGCTATGCGGGTCGAATGTCAGATCGTCGAAGGTTTTCGGCAGGATGGTCTGAAAGACGATGCTCTCGAAAATATTGCCGTCGTTGTCGAACGATTCGACGGAGCGGAAATAGGGCCGCCTGAGATCGAGCCCGAGAATTTCCTTCTTCGCATAAAACTCCGGCTGCCCGGTCGGCGTTTCATAGGTGAAGGCGACGACCCGCGCACCTTCGATCGTCTTCACTTCGATGCGGCTCGCACGCGTGACGCCGGCATCGGCGAATTTCTGTCCTTCGGCGAGGAACTGGCGCGTGATGTACTCGACGCCGAGATCGCGCACCGAATGATTCGACTGCGTGCGCGCGAGCGGGCCATTCAACGACGCCCACAGCGGCACGACCCCGAGCAGGCCGCCGAGATGACCGTAGACCTGGTCGGGGCGCTTCGAGTCGTCGTAGATCAGTTCCTGGCCGGCGTGCGCCCCGCCGGGCAGCCACTTCGCATAGATGCGCAGCGGATCGCGCGAGAGGCGCACGAGCATGTGATCGGGTTTGTCGGGCCACACGCCGCGGATGCGCTCGCGCCTGACGAGCGTGAACTCGTATGACGGGTAGCCGTTCGGCCCCTGTTTCAGGTAACGCGGGAGCGTGAGCGGATCAAGCGATTCGAAAAGCGCGACGAGTTCGGCGTCCTGCATCTGCGCGAGCATGCCGCTGCGCGCGGCGCGCGATAGCCAGCGGACCTGCTGATCGAGTGTGAGCTTGCCGGCGTCGGAAGCCGGCTCGGCGGGCGGCGAGGGCGCGTGTGCGTCAGGACTGGCCGCCGCCGTCGCGGCGGACGTGGGCAGCACGGCGTCCGGGGTCTGGGCGCGCGCCTCCGGAAGACACCAGCACGCAAGCAGCAGGGCAATCGCCAGCGACGATCGGTGTCGCGCGTGCGTCATAGGGTGTTTCTCCGTGGCTCAGTCCTTCGCTTTGGAAAGTTCGGCGTCGCGCAATTCACGACGGAGTATCTTGCCGATGGTCGTCTGCGGCAGCGAGTCGCGGAATTCGACGGCGACCGGCACCTTGTAGCGAGTCAACTGTAAACGGGCGAACGCGATCACTTCTTCCGTGGTGAGCGACTTGTCGCGCGGCACGACGAACACCTTCACGCGCTCGCCCGCGGCCGCGTCGGGAATGCCGATGGCCGCGACCGTGCGCACTTTCGGGTGCATCGCGAGGACGTCCTCGATCTCGTTCGGATAGACGTTGAAACCCGACACGATGATCATGTCCTTCTTGCGGTCGATCAGGCGGACGTAGCCCTGCGCGTCCATCACGGCGATGTCGCCGGTCGCGAGCCAGCCTTTCGCGTCGATGACTTCGGCCGTCTCTTCCGGGCGGTTCCAGTAGCCTTTCATCACTTGCGGGCCCTTTACGCAAAGCTCGCCCGCTTCGCCGATGCCGGCCCAGGTGCCGTCGTCGCGCCGCATGCGCACGAGCGTCGAAGGCGCGGGCACGCCGACCGTTCCGTCGAATTCGCGCTGATGAGTCAGGTCGACCGGCGTCATCGTGACGATCGGCGAGCATTCCGTAAGCCCGTAGCCTTCCACGATCGGCTGCCCGGTCAGCTCGCGGAAACGCTCCGCGACGGCCTTTTGCGTGGCCATGCCGCCCGCCATCGCGAGCTTGAGCTTCGAGAAGTCGCGGCGCCGAAATTCCTCGTTCTCGAGGAGCGCGTTATAGAGCGTGTTGAGCGCCGTGATGCTCGTGAATGTCTCGTGGCGCAGCACCTGCATCATGCGTTTGATGTCGCGGGGATTCGCGATCAGGATGTTGCGCCCGCCGATGCCCATGAAAATCAGCGCATTCACCGTCAGCGAGTAGATGTGATAGAGCGGCAGCGGCGTGAGCACGGTTTCGGCTTCGCCCTTCAGTTGCTCTTCGGCCCACGCCTTCGCCTGCAGCAGGTTCGCGATGATGTTGCGATGCGTGAGCATCGCGCCTTTCGCGATGCCCGTGGTGCCGCCCGTGTATTGCAGGAACGCGATGTCGCCATGCCCGACGCGCACCGGTTCCAGCTTGCGCTTCCTGCCAATAGCCAGCGCCGCGCGCAGGCCGACCGCGTGCGGGATGCGGTATTGCGGCACGATCTTCTTGACGTGGCGCAGGAGGAAATTCAGCGCGTGGCCTTTCAGATTGATGCCGTCGGAGAGCAGATCGCCGAGCGCAGTGACGATGACGTTCGCGACGCGCGTGCCCGGCAGCGCGTCCTGCAAGGTCTTCGCGAAGGTTTCGAACACGACGACGGTCCGCGCGCCGCTGTCCTTCAGTTGATGCGCGAGTTCGCGCATCGTGTAGAGCGGATTGACGTTGACGACGATCGCGCCCGCGAGCAGCGTGCCGAACAGCGTGACCGGATACTGGAAGGTGTTGGGCATCATCAGCGCGACGCGGTCGCCGGGCGCAACCCCCAGGCTCTGGAGGTACGCGGCGAATGCGCGCGCCTTGGCGCCGAGCGACTCGTACGTGAGGCTCGACCCGACGCTCGTGTACGCGACCCGCTCGCGATACCGCTCCACGCATTCGTCGAAGAAATGCACGAGCGAGCGATAGCGCGACAGGTTCACCTCATGCGGCACGCCCGGCGGGTACGACGCGTACCAGATGCCGTCGGTGTCGTGCGGGTCGGACGGGTCCGCGCGGGGCGGTACGTCAAGCGGGTTCATCTGCGGTCTCCATGGACGCCGCGTTATTCCTTCGAGTTGTAATGTGCGTGCAACGTTCCGCAGGCCGGCTCGTGCCTCCTTCCCAACTCTTTCAGGATGCCCGCTCCAGAATCGCGACCACGCCTTGGCCGCCCGCCGCGCAAATCGAGATCAGGCCGCGCAACGGACGGTCGTCGGCGCGCGGTGGCGCCTTCGCGAGCATCTTCGCCAGCATGCCGACGATCCGGCCGCCCGTCGCGGCGAACGGATGGCCGGTCGCGAGCGAGCTGCCGTTCACGTTGAGCCGCGCCCGGTCGATCGAACCGAGCGGCCCGCCGAGGCCCAGTTGCGTACGGCAGTATTCGTCGTCTTCCCAGGCGGCGAGCGTGCAGAGCACCTGCGCCGCGAACGCCTCGTGGATCTCGTAGAAGTCGAAGTCGTCGAGCGCGAGACCCGCACGCGCGAGCATGCGTGGCACCGCGTAGGCGGGCGCCATCAGGAGGCCTTCCTTCTTGTCGATGTAATCGACTGCCGCCGTCTCCGAAAAGCTCAGGTACGCGAGCACCGGCAGGTTGCGCGCTGCCGCCCAGTCAACGGATGCGAGCAGCACGGCGGAGGCGCCGTCGGTGAGCGGCGTCGAGTTGCCCGCGGTCAGCGTGCCGGCGTCGCGGTCGAAGACCGGTCTCAGCGCCGTGAGCCTGTCGATGCCGATGTCGGGGCGCAGCGTGTTGTCGCGTGCGAGGCCCTTGTATGGCGTCATCAGGTCGTTGAGAAAGCCGCGCTCGTACGCAGCCGCGAGCTTGCGGTGACTTTCCAGCGCGAACTCGTCCTGCGCCTCGCGCGAGATCTTCCAGCGCTTGGCCATCAGCTCGCAGTGTTCGCCCATCGAGAGGCCAGTGCGCGGTTCCGCGTTGCGCGGAAGCTGCGGCTTGAACAGCATGCCGGGCCGCAGTTTCGCGAGCGCCCCCGCGCGCTGTCCCGCCGAGCGGCTGCGGTTGGCTTCGAGCAGGATCTTGCGCATCCGCTCATTCACGCCGATGGGCGCATCGGAGGTCGTATCGGCACCGCCCGCGATTCCCGCGTCGATCTGCCCGAGCGCGATCTTGTTCGCGACGAGGACGACTGCTTCGAGCCCGGTGCCGCAGGCCTGCTGCACGTCGTAGGCGGGTGTTTCCTTGGCGAGCGTGGTCGACAGCAGCGACTCGCGGGTAAGGTTGAAGTCGCGCGAATGCTTGATGACCGCGCCCGCCGCGACTTCGCCGAGACGCAGGCCGTGCAGGTTGTAGCGGTCGATGAGACCTTGCAGCGCGAAGGTCAGCATGTCCTGGTTCGACGCCGTCGCATAGGCCGTGTTCGAGCGCGCGAACGGTATCCGGTTGCTACCGACGATCGCGACACGGCGCACGGCGGAAAGGGTGGGGGCGCTCATGGCAGTTCCCATTCGAATTGTCCACGCAGATGCGGCCGGGTACCGGCCAGGTCGCGCACTTCGAAGTCGCGTTTCATCGCCGCGGGCGACGCGCTCCAGAGCGTGGTTTCGCCGGGCAGGAAGATCGGCAGCTTGAAGTCGCCGTGGGCGTTCGCCGCCGCCAGCGCCTTCGACGGATGCAGCGCCGCGAGCGTGCGTCCGAGCGTCCACATGCCGTGCGCGATCGCGCGCGGAAAACCGAATGCCCTGGCCGTCAGCGCGTGCAGATGAATCGGGTTGAAGTCGCCGGACGCCTTCGCGTAGTCGCGACCGAGCTGCGCGGGCAGTTGCCAGCGCGCCTCGCGTACGAGTGGCGGCGCGGGTGTCGTGTCCACCGCGGTCGTTGTCGGCGGCAGCGCTCTGGCATCGGCCGAAGCAGCGTTCGAACCGTGCGCGCCGCGCTTCAGATAGACGCTGTCGCCTTCCCAGACCGCTTCGCCGCGCCGATAGATCCGCGTATGCAGCGTGAACGCCTGGCCCTTCTCGTGCGCGACGAGCGGTCCGCTTTCCACCTCGATACGCAGATTCTGTCCCGCCGACAGCGCTCGCCGCATCCGCACCGAATTCGCCAGATGCACGATCCCGACGGCCGACCACGGAAACGCCGGATCGGTGAGCAGCATCAGATGCAGCGGAAACGCGAGCACGTGCGGAAACGAGAGCGGCACGCCGTGTTCCGGGATGAAGCCGCACACGCGTGCATAGCGGCCGATCTGCTCGGGATCGAGCGCGACATCGGGCCGCACGAGCCTGAGCGCCGGCACTTCCGCCGACGCATGCGGGCGCTTGAAGAGCCCGGGCAGCGCGCGCCCATAGAGCTTCGCGGGCGGCGGCAGCGTATCGACGACGACCGTGCGGGGGCGTGCTGCCGAAAGCGCATGCATCGTCATGCTCCGATCAGGCTCTGGCCGCACACGCGCACTACCTGGCCGCTGATGCCCGCCGACGCCGGGCTCGCGAGCCACGCGACCGTCTCGGCGACATCGACCGGCTGGCCGCCCTGGCTCATCGAATTCATGCGGCGGCCGGCCTCGCGGATCGCGAACGGGATCTTCGCGGTCATCTGCGTTTCGATGAAACCCGGCGCGACCGCGTTGATCGTCATGCCGCGCGCCCGCAGCACGCCCGCCATGCTGCTGACCCGTCCGATCACGCCTGCCTTGGAGGTCGCGTAGTTGGTCTGCCCGAGGTTGCCCGCGATGCCGCTGATCGACGACACACCGACGATCCTGCCGCCGTCATGCAGCACGTTCTGCGCGAGGAGCGCATCGTCGATGCGTTCCTGCGCCGAGAGATTGATGTCGATCACGCTGTCCCACGCGTCCTTGGTCATCTTCGCGATGGTCTTGTCGCGCGTGATGCCGGCGTTGTGCACGACGATGTCGATGCCGCCCATCGCGAGCAGTGCCGCCGCGAGCTCGGCGGGCGCCTCGGGCGCAGCGATGTCGGCGACGAGGGCCGCATGCGCGCCGCCCGACGGCGACTGGTCTTCGATTGCGAGCATGGTCTGGTCGAGCGCGTCGCTGGCCTGTGGGACGTCGACGCCGGTCACGTGCGCACCGAGCGCCGCCAGCACGCCGGCAATCGAAGCGCCGATGCCGCGCGCCGCGCCCGTCACGAGCGCGCGCCGGCCTTCGAGCGGACGCGACCAGTCGGCGGGGCGCGTGACGGACGCGGCTTCGATGCGGATCACCTGTCCGGATACATACGCCGAGCGCGGCGAGAGAAAAAAGCGCAACGCACCTTCGATATCGGCGCCCTCGGCGACCTGCAGCAGATTCGACGAGACGCCGCCACGCGCCTCCTTGCCGAGCGAGCGCGTCATGCCTTCGAGCGCGCGCTGCGCGGTCCACGCGCGCGGATCCGCGCGCGTTTCCGGCGGCCGCCCGAGGACGACGACGCGGCCGCTCCTTGCCACCGAGCGCAGCGCGTCGTGAAAAAAGCCGTAAATCGCGCCGAGTTCGCTGCTGTCGGCTATGCCGGTCGCGTCGAAGATCAGCGCCTCTACGCGGTCGCTCGCGACCGAATCGCGCCGGTGCGGCTCGAAGCGGCCGCTCATCGCGCCGTGCCGGTTCGCGCGCGGCAGCCAGCCCTCGGCGCTTCCGTGCGCGACGCTCGTCATGCCGATCGACTGCAATACGTCGATCAGCGGGTCGAAGAGCGCGGGCGACGGCCCCGCGCCGATCGCGACGATGCCCCCGAACTCCGGCCGGTCCGGCCGGTGACGGCGTAGCACTTCCGGCTTCGGCAAGCCGATGGAACGGGCAAAGCCCGCACCGAACGAAGAATTCACGAAGTCGAGATAGCGGTCTTTCATGATCTCAGGCAAGCACCTCTTCCGGTTCCCGCTCGAGCGCTTCCTTGCGCCTCAGCAATGCTTCGAGCATACCGAAATCGGCGGCAAAGTCATCGACCTTCACGAGTTCGGCGCCATAGCGCGCGTAATCGACGAGCACCTGGCGCTGGCCGGCATCGATCAGGCCGAGCGCTTCGGCTTCTGCCGCCCAGGCGTCGATTTCGGGCAGGCTTTGCGGCATCGGCCTGAGCACCCCCGCCTTCACTTCGGGCCGGAGCTTGCGCTCGATCGCGTCGAAACGCGGACTGAGCGCGAAGACCAGTTCGCCGTAGCCGAGCGGGTCGATGTCGGCGGGCGGCGCGTAGGAATCGGCGATCAGACGCTCGCGCGCTTCGCCCGGTATCTGCATCAACTCGGCGATGCCGCTCGCGAGCGCATCGCCCGGCACGCGATACGGCAGCCCGAACGGAAACACGAGCGCGCGCACGATACGCGCCATCGCGCGATGCGGGAAGTTGTCGAGGACGCCTTCGAGCGCGACCTGCGCTTGCTGCAACGCGTCCTCGACGCCCCAGCGCACGAGCGGAAGATCGGTTTCGGGACGGCCGTCGTCCTGGAAGCGCTTGAGCGTCGCCGAGATCAGATAGAGTTGGGAGAGCACGTCGCCGAGGCGCGCCGAAAGCCGCTCGCGGCGTTTCAGTTCGCCGCCGAGCACGAGCATCGACACGTCCGCGAGCAGGGCGAACGCAGTCGAGAGACGCGTCGCCGCGCGATAGTAGGGGATGAGGCGCGTGTCGGCCTGCACGGGCTTCGGGATCAGCGCGCTGCCGCCGAACGCGAACACGAGGCTGCGCATCGCATTCGACGCGACGAAGCTCGCGTGGCCGAAGAAGGCGTCATCGAAGTCGCGCACGGCCTTCGCGTGGCCGGGCTCGCGGGTCGCGGCCATCTCCTTCAGCACGTACGGATGGCAGCGGATCGCGCCCTGTCCGAAGATGATGAGACACCGCGTCAGAATGTTCGCCCCTTCGACGGTGATCGAGATCGGCACCTGCTGATAGGCGCGCGCGAGAAAGTTCGACGGTCCCATGCAGATGCCCTTGCCGGCGACCACATCCATCCCGTCGTTGATGACCTTGCGGGCACGCTCGGTGATGTGATACTTCGCGATCGCGGAGATCACGGAGGGTTTTTCGCCGAGGTCGACCGCCTGCGCCGAGAGTTTTCGCGCCGCGTCCATCACGTAGAGATTGCCGCCCATGCGGCCCATCGCTTCCTGCACGCCCTCGAACTGTCCGATGGGCGTGCGGAACTGCCGGCGCACGGCCGCGTACGCGCCGGTGCCGCGCACGGCGAGCTTCGCCATCCCGACATTCGACGACGGCAGCGAGATCGCGCGGCCCGCCGCGAGGCATTCCATCAGCATGCGCCAGCCGTTGCCGACCTGCGCCTGGCCGCCGATCACCCAGTCGATCGGGATGAAGACGTCGCGGCCCCAGTTCGGACCATTCTGGAACACGGCGTTGAGCGGCCAGTGGCGTCGGCCGATGTTCACGCCCGGATGGTTTGTCGGGATCAGCGCGCAGGTGATGCCGGGTTCGTCGCCGTCGCCGAGCAGCCGGTCGGGATCGAGCGCGCGGAACGCGAGACCGAGCACGGTCGCGACCGGACCGAGCGTGATGTAGCGCTTGTCCCAGGTGAGCCTGAAGCCGAGCGTCTCGCGCCCTTCATGCATGCCCCGGCAGACGATGCCGACGTCGGGAATCGCGGCGGCGTCCGAGCCGGCGTAGGGGCTCGTCAGCGCGAAGCAGGGGATGTCGTCGCCGCGGGCGAGGCGCGGGAGGTAGTGATTCTTCTGCTCCTCGGTGCCGTAGTGCATGAGCAGTTCGGCGGGGCCGAGCGAATTCGGCACCATCACGGAGACGGCGGCGGCCGAGCAGCGCGTCGCGAGCTTCATGATCACCTGCGAATGGGCGTAGGCGGAGAACTGCCGTCCGCCGTACTGCTTCGGGATGATCATGCCGAGAAAACCGTTCTCCTTGATATAGCGCCAGGTCTCGGGCGAGAGGTCCTGCCAGACGGCTGTGGTGTCCCAGTCGCTTGCGAGATCGCAGAGGCGCGTGCATTCGTTGTCGATGAAGCCTTGTTCTTCTGCCGTGAGCTTCGCCCGGCCGTGCGCGAGCAGCGAATCCCAGCGCGGGCGGCCGGAGAAGAGCTCTGCGTCCCACCAGACCGTGCCGGCTTCGATGGCGTCGCGCTCGGTCGGCGACATCTCCGGCAGGATCTTGCGGAATACGCCGAGCACGCGCTGGCTGATGAGCGCGCGACGCAGCGGCCTGATGGCGAGCACGAGTGCCGGAGCCACGAAGAGCACGCCGAGCAGTGCGGTCGCGATCGGACCGGTGATGTCCGCGAACCAGCCGAGCGCGACCCATACGATCATCCAGGCGAGCCATGCGAAGGCGCTCGCCTGCATGTACACGAGCGCGCCACTCACGATGATGAACGCAACCACGAAACCTGTTGCCATGACGTTCCCCCTTGTGCGATGTCTTGTCGTTTCTACTACAGATTAGGCGGGGTCGTGCAGCAGGGGGCATTCCTGAGGATGTCGCAAAGGGCGAATCGAGTCTTTCCTCTAGAACGTCCGGATGGCGCCAGAATGCAGAAAGGCGCCCGGAGGCGCCTTTCTGTCGTCGCGTACAGCCTGGAGCAAAACTAGGTCGCCGCCCCCACGCCCCGCGCCGACTGCGTCATGTCGACTCCTCTGCGCTCGCGGCTGAACAGAATGAGCGCCGCGATCACCACCGCGACCGTCCCCGCGACGATCGCCATCGCCATCCCGTAGTTATTGCCGTGGCTGACCGCGAGCGACGCCTGCATCGTCGCGTTCACCGACGCGAGCAGATTCCCCAACTGATACACGAGGCCGGGAAACGTCGCGCGAATCTCGTCCGGCGAGATCTCGTTCAGATGCACCGGAATCACGCCCCACGCGCCCTGCACGGAAATCTGCATCAGGAATGCGCCCGCCGCGAGCGCCACCGGCCCGCTTGAAAACGCCCACAGTGGCAGCACCGGCAAGGCGATCAGCGAAGCAATGAAGATCGCTTTGCGCCGCCCGATCTTCTCGGACATCGTCCCGAAAAACAGCCCGCCGACGATCGCACCGATGTTCAGCGTGATCGTGATCAGCGAGACCGTGTGCGGATCGAAATGATGCTGCTCGCGCAGGAACGTCGGATAAAGATCCTGCGTGCCGTGCGAGAAGAAGTTGAACGCTGTCATCAGTACGATCGCGTAGACGGAGAGCACCCAGTTCTGCTTGAGCGTCTTGACGAGCCCGGGGCGCGGCTGCTTTTCCATCGCCTTGAACGCGGGCGACTCGGGTACGTGCGCGCGCACGTAGAGCACGAGCAGCGCGGGCGCCACGCCGATGAAGAACATTCCTCGCCAGCCGACGTACTGGTACAGCACGCCAAAGACGATCGATGCGAGCAGGTAGCCGCTCGGATAGCCCGCCTGCAGGAGCCCCGACACGAATCCGCGCGATTTGGGCGGCACGGTCTCCATCGTGAGCGCAGAGCCGACGCCCCATTCGCCGCCCATCGCGATGCCGAACAGCGAGCGCAGCACGAGCAGCGTCAGCAGGTTCGGCGACAAACCCGAGAGCAGTTCGAGCAGCGAATAGCACGCGATGTTGATCATCAGCGTCGGGCGGCGGCCGAACTTGTCGGCGAGGCGCCCGAAGATCAGCGCGCCGATGGGGCGCATCGCGAGCGTCAGGGTGATCGCGAATGCCACTTCGGGGATTTTCGTATTGAATTCGGCCGCTATGTCCTTCAATACGAAAACCATCAGGAAGAAATCGAAGGCGTCGAGTGTCCAGCCGAGATAGGCGGCAATCGTCACGTTTCTCTGTTCTCGCGTCCAGCTCATCGCCATGGTCTCCGGTTCAAATCGATTTGATTGGATAGCGATGCGGCCGGAAAAAGCGAAACCGTGATTCGGCGGGGACCGGCCGCACAGGGTGCCCGGCCATTGCGGGCACGAGCGAGTGTACGCCGCTGTTTAATAAACTGCTTGGAGACCGGTTGATTGATTCGATTCGGCGAATATCGCGGCTTTAATAATCGATACAGCCGTCATTCATATTCAATGCGATTTTCCGCGCGACGAATGAATATGAAAGTTTTAATGGGCCGTATAGAGGATGGCGCGCGCCGAAAAACAAAAAAGCCCACGAACCGTCGTTCTGTGGGGTTGATCGTTTTGCTGCGAAGCTGAAGGGACCTTGGTGCCCAGGAGAGGACTCGAACCTCCACGGTGTTGCCACCGCTAGGACCTGAACCTAGTGCGTCTACCAATTCCGCCACCTGGGCCAAGGGGTACAGCGAGTCCGCTATTCTAGCGGGTTGTGAAACCGTGTCAATCGAAAAGTCGCCGCGGCGGCGGCCGATCGAAGCCACTCATAAAGAAGCGACTCATGAAACGAAAGAGCCACCCGAAGGTGGCTCTTTCAAACATCTTGGTGCCCAAGAGAGGACTCGAACCTCCACGGTGTTGCCACCGCTAGGACCTGAACCTAGTGCGTCTACCAATTCCGCCACCTGGGCAAGGGTGCGTGTGCAGCAAAGAACGCAATTATATCGGGTCCAATCAGGCTGTCAAGCTTTTTGAGATCGCGGGCCGCGCGGTCCCGAACGGCCGTTGCGCCGGGGCGGCGAGCCTTGCTGCGTGGCCTTGTCACGCACCATGAAGGCTCGATGACGGGTGTTAGAATGACTCGCAGACATGGCGCGCCGATTCAGTCAGTCAGACAGGGCCAGCAAGGCCCGGCTAGCCATCCCGCTGCCAGAACCAGTCCAACGAGAAGAAATCATCGATAAGCCCTTGAGCAAATATCCGTATCCGATCCCGAGCCGCGAAGAAATTCTCGGCGTGTTGCGCACGAGCGAAACGCCGCTCGCCGCGAACGACATCGCCGAAGCGCTGTCGATCAAGCGCCAGGAGCGCGAAGGATTTTTCAAGCGACTGGGCGCCATGGAGCGCGACGGGCAAATCCGCCTCGACAAGCGCGGTCACTATCAGCTCACTCATCCCTCGAATTTCGTGGCGGGCCGCGTGCAGGGCCATCGCGACGGCTTCGGCTTCCTGATTCGCGACGACGGCCAGGACGACCTGTTCCTGCCCAACGGCGAAATGCAGAAGGTGATGCACAACGACCGCGTGCTCGCGCGCATCGTCGGCTATGACCGGCGCGGGCGGCCCGAAGGGCATATCGTCGAGGTGACGGACCGCGCGAACAAACGCATCATCGGCCGGCTCATCAACGAGAACGGCGCGCTCATCCTCGTGCCGGAAGACAAGCGCATCGGCCACGATATCCTCATCACGCAGAACGCGAAGAAGGCGAAGGTCGGGCAGGTGGTGTCGGTGGAGCTCACCGATTTCCCGAGCCGCCATTCGCAGCCGCTCGGACGCGTGGTCGAAGTGATCGGCGATATCGACGATCCGGGCATGGAAATCGAGATCGCGGTGCGCAAGTACGGCGTGCCGCACGAATTCAGCGACGCCGCGCTCGCGCTGGCCGCGAAACTGCCCGACGAAGTGCGTCCCGCGGATGTCCGCCATCGCGTGGATTTGCGCGACGTGCCGCTCGTCACGATCGACGGCGAGGACGCCCGCGACTTCGACGACGCCGTCTATTGCGAACCGATGGCCGTTGGCCGCGGCTCGGGTTATCGCCTGCTGGTGGCGATTGCGGACGTCTCGCATTACGTGCGTCCGAACGAGGCGCTTGACGTCGATGCGCTCGATCGCAGCACGTCGGTGTATTTCCCGCGCCGCGTGATCCCGATGCTGCCGGAGAAGCTCTCGAACGGGTTGTGTTCGTTGAATCCGCAGGTCGACCGCTGCGTGCTCGTCTGCGACATGGTCATCACCGCGCGCGGCGAGATCAAGGCGTACCAGTTCTATCCGGCCGTGATGCATTCGGCGGCGCGTCTCACGTACACCGAAGTCGCGGCCGTGCTGACCAACACGAAGGGACCGGAAGCGGCCCGCCGCGCCGACCTGCTGCCGCACCTGCAGAATCTCTACGGCGTCTACAAGGCGCTGCACGCGGCGCGCCAGAAGCGCGGCGCGATCGACTTCGACACGACCGAGACGTATATCGTCGTCAATGCGCAGGGCAAGATCGAGCAGATCGTGCCACGCCATCGCAATGACGCGCACCGGCTGATCGAGGAATGCATGCTCGCGGCGAACGTCTGCGCCGCCGATTTCCTGAAGCGCAACAAGCATGCGGGGCTCTATCGCGTGCACGCCGGCCCGACGCCGGAAAAGCTCGAGAACCTGCGCGCGTTCCTGCGCGGCGTCGGCCTCACGCTCACGGGCAGCGAGAAGCCGCACGCAAGCGACTACGCCGCGCTGATGGCGCAGATCCGCGACCGGCCCGATGCGCAGATGCTGCAGTCGATGGTGCTGCGCTCGATGCAGCAGGCCGTCTACAGCCCGGACAACATCGGCCACTTCGGTCTCGCGTACGAGGCGTACGCGCACTTCACGAGCCCGATCCGCCGCTATCCCGACCTGCTCACGCACCGCGCGATCTACGCGATCCTGCAGGGCAAGAAGTATCAGCCGTCGATCGGCCATGAGATTTCGCTCAGCACCGGCCTCACGAAGGCCGCGCGCGAAATGCAGAAGGCCGACGACGACTCGCGCGGCCGTTCGCGCAACAACGTCGCGATCTGGGAAGAACTGGGCCTGCATTGCTCGTCGAACGAGCGGCGCGCCGACGAAGCTTCGCGCGACGTCGAAGCGTGGCTCAAGTGCTATTTCATGCGCGACAAGCTCGGCGAGGAATACGGCGGGATGGTGAACGGCGTGACGTCGTTCGGCATCTTCGTGCAGCTCGATTCGCTCTTCATCGAAGGGCTCGTGCACGTGACCGAACTCGGCTCGGACTACTTCCAGTACGACGAGATCAAGAACGAACTGCGCGGCGAGCGCACCGGCATCCGCTACCGGATGTCGGACCGCGTGCGCGTGCAGGTAAGCCGCGTCGATCTGGACTCGCGCAAGATCGACTTCCGGCTCGTGCGCGATACGCCGGTGAAGCCGCCTTCAGGACGCATCGCACCGGGCGCGCCCGAGCATGCGGGAAGCGCTGCATTGGCGGGACCTCGCGTGCGGCCGTTTTCGGGCGACGACGAGACGCCCAGCACGCGGCGCCGCGGCGGCAGCAAGCGCGGCTCTGCTGCGCTCGCGACGACCAAGGACGCAGGCGCGGCGCGCAAGCACGGCGCGGCGCCGAAGCCGGCGTCGCCGGGACGGGCGGCGCGCAAGAAGCGCTGAACGGCGGGCGGTCTGCCGGCGGTGCGCGTCATGTCGAATGCGCGGCCCGATGCGCGAAAAGCGCGTCGGGCCGCGTTTGGTTTTTGTGGTTGTTTTCTTATCGAAGGTTTGGGTGAGTCATGTCACGTCTGAAGGTTCTCTACGGTTTTCACGCGGTCACCGCGCGCCTCAGGGCAGATGCATCGACGATCGAGGAAGTGTTGTACGACCCCTCGCGCAAGGATCGCCGGATGCAGGATTTCCTGCGCTCCGCGAAGGAAGC
This sequence comes from Caballeronia arationis, assembly GCF_001544975.2. Lineage (GTDB taxonomy): Bacteria > Pseudomonadota > Gammaproteobacteria > Burkholderiales > Burkholderiaceae > Caballeronia > Caballeronia arationis. The sequence continues at coordinate 82,756 of NZ_FCOG02000025.1, forward strand.
CGGCGTGCGTCTGATCGCCGCCGATGAATCGCGTCTCTGGGGCCTCGCGGGCAACGTCGGGCATCAGGGCGTCGTCGCGCGCGCGCACGACATGCCGCTCGCGCAGAATCTCGCCGAGCTGCTCGACGGTGTCTCGGGCACGCCGCTGCTTCTCGTGCTCGATGGCGTCACCGATCCGCACAACCTCGGCGCGTGCCTGCGCGTCGCAGACGCGGCCGGCGCGCATGCAGTGATCGCGCCGCGCGACCGATCGGCGGGCCTGAACGCGACGGCGGCGAAAGTCGCGAGCGGCGCCGCCGAAACCGTGCCGTACATCACCGTGACGAATCTGGCGCGGGCGCTGCGCGAACTGAAGGACGCGGGCGTGTGGGTGGTCGGCACGGCGGGCGAGGCGAGCGCGAGCCTCTACGACACGAAGCTCGATGGTCCGATTGCGATTGTCGTCGGCGCGGAAGGCGAGGGCATGCGCCGCCTCACCCGCGAAACCTGCGACGAGATCATGAACATTCCGATGGCCGGAACGGTCGAGAGTCTGAATGTGTCGGTGGCGAGCGGCGTGTGTCTCTTCGAAGCGGTGCGTCAGCGGTCGGTGAAGAAATAACGCATCGATGACGTTCCGTTTTGCCGCCGTCGCGCTCCTCTGTGCGCTTCTCTCCGCCTGCACCGTGACCCGGATCGACAGCGGCACCTACATCGCCGATACGAGCCATCATGCGACGAGCGCCGACTCGCGCGTGCGTTTCCTCGTGATGCACTACACGGAGATCGGCGAGGCGGGATCGATCGAAGTCCTGACCGGCCCGAACGTCAGCGCGCACTATGTCGTGCCGGACGCGCCGAGCGTCGAGAAGGGCGAACCGGTGATCTACCAGCTCGTGCAAGAGGAAGAGCGCGCGTGGCATGCGGGCGTCAGCGAATGGCAGGGGACGACGGAACTGAACGCGGCGTCGATCGGCATCGAGAACGTGAATCTGGGTCCGATCGATACGCTCGAAGGCCGCACCTGGCAGCCGTATCCGCCCGCGCAGGTCGATGCGCTCGTGCGGCTCGCGAAGGACATCGTCACGCGTTATCGCATTCCGCCGACGCGCGTCGTCGGCCATAGCGACGTCGCGCCGCAACGCAAGATCGATCCCGGCCCGCTCTTTCCCTGGCACACGCTGTACGAGGCGGGCGTCGGCGCGTGGCCAGACGATGCGGATGTCGCGCGCCATCTCGCGGACCGCGATCCGAAGGCGCCCGCGGACGTCAAGGCGCTGCAGGACAAGCTGCGGCGTTACGGCTACGCAGTCGCCACCGACGGCGTCCTCGACGAGAAGACGCGTCACGTCCTCAGCGCGTTCCAGATGCATTTCCGCCCGCGCGACCATGCGGGCGACGCGGACGCCGAAAGCGACGCGATCGCCGCCGCGCTGCTCGACAAGTATTTCCCCTGAGCCACGTCATGTCCGACTACTTCCTTCCGCTGCGCGCGATACACATGACCTGCGCGGCGCTGAGCATCGCGAGCTTTTTCGTTCGCTGGCTGTGGATGCTGCTCGACTCGCCGCTCCTGCACAAGCGCGCGACGAAGATCGCGCCGCATGTCATCGATACCGCGCTGCTCTTGAGCGCGCTCGCGCTCGTCACGATCATCGGCTTCGGCGCGAACGCGGCCTGGCTTTCGGCGAAGATCGCGGGGCTCGTCGTCTATATCGTGCTCGGCACCTTTGCGCTCAAGCGTGGGCGCACGAAGGCCGTGCGCGCGGTGACCGGCCTGCTCGCGATCGTGACGTTCGCCTTCATCGCGTCGGTCGCGCGCTCCCACGATCCGCTCGGTTTCCTTCGCGCGCTCTAGCCGGAGGCGCGGCGCCGCAGGTCCGTTAAAATCACGCTTTCCCCTCTCGCAGTCCCCACTCCCATGACTCAAGACGAACTCAAGCAACTGGTCGGACAGGCCGCGGCCGACTACGTGAACGCGAACGTGCCCGAAGGCGCGGTGATCGGCGTCGGCACCGGCTCGACGGCAAATTGTTTCATCGATGCAATCGCGAAGTCGAAGGCCCGCTATCGCGGCGCGGTTTCGAGCTCGCTTGCGACCACGGCGCGGCTCGAATCGCACGGCTTCAAGGTGTTCGATCTGAACGAGATCGAGTCGCTGCCGGTGTACGTCGATGGCGCCGACGAGATCGACGAAAGCGGCGCGATGATAAAGGGCGGCGGCGGCGCGCTCACGCGCGAGAAGATCGTGGCGTCGGTGTCGGACGTGTTCGTGTGCATCGCGGATGCGACGAAGCGCGTGTCGGTCATGGGGCGGTTCCCGCTGCCGATCGAAGTCGTGCCGATGGCGCGCACCGCGATTGGCCGGCGCGTGGCCGCGCTCGGCGCCGTGCCCGTCGTGCGCGTGCAGAAGGACGGCTCGCCCTTCATCACCGACAACGGCAACGAGATCATCGACGTGAAGGGCCTCGAGATCACCGATCCGCGCGCGCTCGAAGCGCAGTTGAACGCGTGGCCGGGCGTGGTGACGGTGGGCCTTTTCGCCGCGCGTGGCGCCAACGTGTGCCTGCTTGGCATGGACACGGGCGTCGAGCGGATCGACTACGTGCAACATCAGTGAGCCAATGAGTTAAGCGATCACTACGGATCGCTTCGACTGCCATCGCGCGCGCATCGGTTCATCGCCGTCGCGCGCGTCACTTTTTGTCCACGCGAGCGAATGTGCGTCAGCGCTCTGCGGGGCGCACGGGCCGCGCCAAAAAATCTCGAAAAAATAGCAGGCTGAGGTAGCATTGCGGGACAACTCTCACGCGAAAACGCTTGCTCCCAAGCCCACGATGAACGACAGCAAAGAAGCCATTGCACGCGATGTCGAGGCGATCAGCCGCATCGGCGCCGTGCCTTCGATGCTGCGTGTCATCTGCAAGAACACGGGCCTCGGTTTCGCCGCCGTCGCGCGCGTGACCGAGGGCAACTGGACCGCCTGCGCGGTGCAGGACGACATCCAGTTCGGACTGAAGCCCGGCGGCCAGCTCGACGTCAACACCACGCTCTGTATCGAAGCGCGCGCGGCACGCATGCCGGTCGTGATCGATCACGCGAGCACCGACCCCGTCTACAGCAGTCACCACACGCCGCGCATCTACAACATCGAAAGCTATATCTCGGTGCCGATCGTGCTGCCGAACGGCGAGTATTTCGGCAACCTGTGCGCAATCGATCCGCGTCCGCGCGTCGTCTCCGACCCGCGCACGGTCACGATGTTCACGCTCTTCGCCGAGCTGATCGCGCTGCAACTCGACAGCGAAGGGCGCCATCGCGCGGCCGAATCCGCGCTCTTCGACGAGCGCGCGACCGCGGAGCTGCGCGAGCAGTTCATTGCGGTGCTGGGCCACGACCTTCGCAATCCGCTCGCGGCGGTGTCCGCGAGCGCGGAACTGCTCGTGCGCAAGAGCAGCGAGCCCGAATCGGTTTCCATCGGCCGTCGCCTGCAGGCGACCGCGCGCCGCATGTCGCGCCTGATCGACGACGTGCTCGATTTCGCGCGCGGCCGGCTGGGAGCGGGCATCGGTGTGACGCTTCAGCCCGAGGACGACCTGCGCACTGCGCTCTGCGACGTCGTGTCCGAACTACGCGACGCCAATCCGGGCCGCACGGTGCGCGAGAACATTTCGATCGCCCAGCGCGTGTTCTGCGACCGCGGACGCTTGCAGCAACTGCTGTCGAATCTGCTCGGCAACGCGCTCACGCATGGCGCACGCGACGAACCGGTCATCGTCGAGGCGGCGGTCGATGGGGACTGCGTCGTGGTGTCGGTGGCGAACGGCGGCACACCGATCGCCACCGACGACCTGCAGAAGGTTTTCGAGCCCTACTGGCGTCCCGCGACCAGCAGGCCGGGCGGCGGCCTCGGGCTCGGGCTCTATATCTGCGCTCAAATCGTCGAGGCGCATGGCGGCATGCTGGACGTCACGTCGTCGGCGGAAGAGGGCACGCGTTTCATCGCACGGCTGCGCATCTGCGGCTGAGGTCTCGCTTCGTTGGGCTTCGTGCGCGACGCGCGGCGTGATCGCGGCGACGCACTGACGATCCGCTTCTTGCCGGCAGGGTTCCGGTACTGTTCTTGCTGCAACGAGAAGGAAATTTGGGGCGACGCCCACGGAGGCGCGCGGCTTCGCTGGCCATCATGCGGGCCGCGCTCGAACCGGGCGCTCGAAGTCGACGTACAACCGCCAATCCTGAATTCCAACATTCGATGCATTCCGATCTCCGATACGCACTCGATACGGCCTACCAGCAGCTGAGACAGCTGGAGCCGTCACCGGCCGACTTCGCGAGCAGCTATGCGCTGTGCCTCGGCATGATCATGGGCGGGCGGACTTGCGGCGGGATGTCGAAGGACGAAGCAGCGGTGGAGCGCGCGCATCTGTCGATGCTTGCGGCGCTTTATGAAATCCGCCTGGTCGTGCGGAGCGAATCGGGGAGGTAGGATCGTCGGGACCGATGCAAATGAGAAAGGCCCGGCAGCATGCTGCCGGGCCTTTCCTTTTCTGGCGGCTCGTCCGCTTGCCACCCCTTGCGGACTCGCCAGTCTCCTCAATAAGCGTTGCGACTCACGAATCCCTTGAACATCGTGATCGCGACGATCTTGATGTCGAACCAGAACGACCAGTTGTGGATATAGAAGAGGTCGAACTTCACGCGGCTCTCCATCTTCTCGACCTTGGTCGTCGCGCCGCGATATCCGTTCACCTGCGCCCAGCCGGTGATGCCTGGCTTGATCCGGTAGCGGAACATGTAGCCGTAGACGAGATCCTTGTAGAGGTCGTCGTGTTCGATCGCATGCGGGCGGGGACCCACCACCGACATCTGCCCGAACAGCACGTTCAGGAACTGCGGCAGTTCGTCGAGACTCGTGCGCCGCAGGAATGCGCCGATCTTCGTCACGCGCGGATCGTTGCGCATCGCCTGCGTCACGTGGCCCGCCTGTTCCTTGTGCATTGCCATCGAGCGGAACTTGTAGATGCGAAACGGCCTTCCATCCGCACCCTTGCGAAACTGCGTGAAAAGCACCGGGCCCTTCGAGGTCGCCTTGATCGCAATCGCGATGCAGATCAAGAGCGGCGCGAGCGCGGTGAGCGCGGCGGCGGCGAAACAGCGGTCGAACAGCAGCTTCGGCCACATCTGCAGCGTGCCGACGGGCGATGTCGTCAGGTTGATGGTGGGGAGGCCCGCGACGTCGGTCATCGAATGATTGAAGAGCGACATGCTGCGCGTGTCCGGAATGAGGCGCAGGTTCACGAAGTCATGGCGCATCGCGTGGACGAAGCGATAGATCGTGTGCTCTTCCGACAGCGGCAATGCGAGCCAGATTTCGTTGATGCCTTCTGCGCGTACTTTCGCGACGAACTCGTCGAAGTCGTTCAGCACCGGCAGTCGGCCCGCACGCGTGTTGCCCGCGCCGCCGGCACGGCTGATCCCGCTTGCATGCAGCGCTTCGTTGCCGCTCGTGTCGAGCAGGCACACCGGTGTGAAGCCCTGGCCCGGCGTGCGGTTCAGATGGGCGAGCAGCGTGCGCGCGAAGCCCTGCGCGCCGACGATCGCCACCGTGCGCTGGTTCAGCCCGCGGCTTCGCATCACGCGCAGGCCGAGATACACGACGCACTTCGACGTAATGATCATGGCGCCCGAGATGATCGTCGAATAGGCGAACCAGAGGCGCGATACCGCGTCCATCCGATGCAATGTGAATGCGAGCAGGAGGCTTGTCGCGGCGACCGCTATCCACGCGAGCGCAACGCGTGCGAGCATCCCCGGCAGCGCCTTGCCGCGCCAGGTCTCATAGACGCCGAAGCTCGGAAAAAGCAGCAGCGCGAGCACGCTGTTGAACGCGATCAGGAGCTTCTCGACGTCGCTGAAATCGCTCGACGACGAGAAGCGCATCGAATGGGCGATCAGCCCGCCCGCGACAATCAAAGCGACGTCGAGACACCGGGCAGTTCGGTTGAACATCATGGTCTAGCTCCCCGCAGGCCACTCATTGCACGCTCTTGTTGTCAGGCGTTCGTGGTCGAGGGTTCGGTCGCACGCAGGCGCGGCAGCAGGCGGTCGAATTCGCGCTTCACGAGGCCGTAGCATTCGCATGCACGCGCTTCGAGTCCTTCGCGATCGACGACCTTGATGCAGCCGCGGCTGTGATGAATGAGGCCTGCATCGTGCAGCTTGCCGGCCGCTTCGGTCACGCCTTCACGGCGCACGCCCAGCATGTCCGCAATCAGTTGCTGCGTGACTTGCAGTTCGTTCGACGCGGTGCGGTCGATCTCGATCAGAAGCCAGCGGCAAAGTTGCTTGTTGAGCGAGTGGTGCCGGTTGCATGCCGCCGTTTGCGCGACTTGCGTGAGCAGCGCCTGCATGTAGAGCAGCATCAGGCGGCGCAGGAAGTCAGAGCGGCCGAACTGCTCGCGCAGTGCCTGCGCGCTCATCCGGTACGCGAAGCCGGGGCATTGCACCTGCACGCGCGTTGGCATCGTTTCGCCGCCCGTGAGGACCGGCACGCCCGTCATGCCTTCGCGGCCCACTGCGGCGATCTCGACGGAACCGCCGTCTTCCATCGTATGCAGCAGCGAGATGATCGCGGTGGTGGGGAAATAAACGTGATGAATGCGCTGGCCCGAATCACACAGCAGTTGTTCGGTGCGAAGTTGAACGAGTTCGAGGTGCGGCGTAAGTGCTTGCCATTCGTGCGCCGGAAGCGCGCCCAGCAAATGGTTTCCATGCAGGTCGGACTGGAGGGTCAGCATGATTTTTTCTCTCGTAACTTCGCGCATTGCGCTTCACTATTTTTTTACTGGCGCAAATCGTTCGAGAAGTGTCGGTGCGACTGCTTCTGAAACTTTTCATCGCCAGCCCCGTAGCAACCCCGCCGTCGCTTGATTGTGTTGTTCTTTGCGTCGTGCCTGGTTGCGCCACTCATTTAGCGAGGACCGTGCCAATCGGGGCAACGCCAATGCCACCATGGGGCCACTTAAAAAAGGCCATCCTTGACGCAGCGCAGCGAAGCGTTTTTGTTTCAGTCTTGAACATCGCTGGTCTTAGGAATCGTGGCCGATTGGCCTCCGTTTTGTCTGTCAAATGCCCGCCAGACGGGCATTCCAGCTTTTGTCCCTCCGTCCGACAAGCCTCTCGTGCCTGACCCCCTCCGAATCGCCCCCTCCTTTTGTAGGGAGTTTGAAAAATGATTCATTCGTGTTCCATCCGCTGCGTGCCCTATCGAACGCAGCCGGTTCCGGAGCAGCCCTGAATCACCCGCAGCGCCTTGCAGGCCGGGCCGAAGGCCCGCCGGGCGGCGCATTGCACCGGATTGCACGGTTTGCCGTAAATGTTTCGCAGAGGGCACCCGCACGGTGCGGCCGGGAGTTGCAGCAAAGAAATGCCGCGAACCTGGCAGCGTCCGCCGAAGCACGCTGATAGGGCATGAGCGGGCCGATCGGGTAATCGTGTCCGCTCTTTTGGGTCGACAGGCAACGTTTGCGCGCTGCACCTAGCCTGGGCGAACCGGCTCGCTTGCGTGCGTCGACTCGGCGCGCACGGAAATGTTTCACTTGGCGACAGTGCGTACGACCGTTCTGCGGAGTCCCTGCTATTTCGCTTTGCAGCATTGATGAATCAGGCCTCAGCGGAGCATTCAGCACACCATTGCCGCGAGCACGGGGACCGTACGCTCATAAGCGCGTTCGAGCACGTCGAAAGATGCTTCGCAGTGATCGCGCCGCTGCCGCGAAAGCGCGCGAGCGAGCTTGCATTGCAGCACCATCGATTCGCTCGCGATCTTCTGCGCGCTCACGTGCGCTTCGTGAGGGATGTCGAAGCCCTGCTTGCGCATCCAGCCGAGGTAATGCGCGAGGAACTCGAAGTTCGATCCCAGTTGCCGCATCACGTTGGACGAATACTGCTGCACGTAGGGCTCGCCTCGCTCGAGCATCGTTTCGACGTGGCCGGGAAACGCCGCGCGCCAGCTGCTCACCGGGTTGCCTGAAGGACGCCGCAGCAGATGCGCGCAAAGCGTATCGGCGGAAACTTCAGCGAGCGCGGTGCCCGTGAGCGCTTCCCGCGCATGCTTCACGAATTCCACATGCGGAAAGAGCTCGCCTGCCGCGCCCTCGACGTCCGCGCGATGCAGCACGCGGTCGTAGTCGTCGCCAGCGAGCACGTAGTAGCCCGTGTTGTGGAAATAGCCGAGACGCCGCGCTTCCGGATCGATGGCGTCGACGCCGATGGTGGTCTTCACGTGCGCACGGTGGTACGCGATCGAGCGCGTGTCGGGCAGGTGGAACGCGTCCACTTCGATGAGCACGGTGTTCGCGCGACGCGTCTGCGTGAGCACGCGTTCCTCGAGCGAATCGAAGATCGACAACTCCTGCACCTGCAGGCCGAAGAGCTTGTCGATGTCGTCGAGAGGCAGGCGCGGCAGCGTGAACTGGTCGTCCTCGAAGTCCTGCGTGACGGTGAAGGCGAGCGCGGAGCGCGGCTCGAAACCGTAACCGTGAAGCAACTCGATCCACAGATCGACGTGGGAGTCGGTGTCGTGCCAGATGCGCTCGCCGCGATGCAGCGCATGCGTTTGATGGCGACGCGCGCGCACCTTCAGCGGATCGAGACTGACAACGCGCGCACGGCCCGGATCGGAGCCGGATGCATTGGTGACATGGAACGCGCTCATGCTGTTACCTCGAGGCGAACCGTCATACGTGCGATGCAGTAGCGCGCGACGTTCAAGTGCGCGACGCTGCCTACATCGGTGGCGGTGTTCATGTGGATTTTCCCATGTCGGTGAGGGTAGCGCGAGCGGCAAAACGCAATAGCCGATGCGCTTTTGAAGGCGCGGCAGGCAAGTGCTTATGTCATACGTGAAACGCGCGCAAAGCCGCGCCGGGCCCGTCAAGAAGCCCGCATGCATGAGATGCCTGTCGCCATGACGTCGTTCCCCGCGACGTCATGTGTGGTTGGGCTTATTTAACGAATCCGCATGCTGGAGCGTCGGTGCGATGGCGCACTGATTAACGCCTCTCCGGGACGTAACGTGTAGACGTCGCAACGCCGGCCTGATGCCGTCAGCATGGAGACCAAATTAATGAACTGGAAAACACTGGACTTCGAACAACTCACCGCCCGCGAGCTGTATCTGATTCTGCGCGCGCGTAGTGCCGTGTTCGTCGTCGAACAGTCGCACGTGCATCTCGATGCCGACGGCCGCGATGAAAGCGCCGTGCATGTGTTCGCAACCGAGGACATGACGCGGCCGATGCCCGTGCTCGCGTATGCGCGCATTCACGAAGGCGATGTCGAGGATCCCGAAGTGGTGGTCGACAAGATCCTGACGAGTCCGCTTCGGCGCGGCGACGGGACCGCGGAGGTGCTCATCGAACGCGTGCTCGCGGTGGCGGCGGAGCGCTGGCCGGGCCGTCGCGTGCGGATCTCGGCGCCGGTGAGCCTGCGTGAATTCTACGAAGCGTTCGGCTTTCGCAAGACGGAAGGTCCGTTCCTCGACCACGGCATGCCGTTCATTGGACTGACAAGAAAAAGCCGCCAGTCGCGCGATACCGCGGGACCTGCAAAATCGCAGGGCGTACGTGCAGGCGCGTTCGACACGTTCGAGCTGCTCTGACCTCCGCCGCCGAAACATCACAAGGAAGAACCCACCGGAACCCAAGGCGAGCCGCGACGCGATCCGAGCCACGATTCACTCATACGATTCACGCCGATCCCCGTCCCTCGACCCGGACCTCATGAAAATCGTCCACCTCGCCAACCATGCGCAAACGATCGGCAACGGCACCGTCAACATGATGGTGGACCTTGCCTGCGTACAGGCACGCACGGGCCATGACGTGGTGGTGGCGTCGTCGGGCGGAGGCTTCGAGCCGCTCTTGCGGCGCCATGGCATCAATCACGTGCTGCTGCAGCAGTCGCGACAACCGTGGCGTGTGCCATCGATGGTCGCGGGCTTCAATCGTCTCATCGATCGTTTCGATCCCGACATCGTTCACGCGCACATGATGACGGGCGCGCTCGTCTCGCGCTTCGCAGGAATGCGGCGGCGCTTCGCGCTCGTCACGACCGTGCATCACGAATTCCAGAAGAGCCCGTCGATCGTGCGCTGCGGCGACCGCATGGTCGCGGTGAGCGAGGCCGTCGCGGCGTCGCTCGTCGAGCACGGCATGCTGCCCGAACGGCTTTCCGTGGTGAGAAATGGCGCCGTCGATGCGCCGCGCCTCATCTGCCGTCCGGCCGCGCGGCCCGTTCGTCTGAAGCATCCCAACGTGCTCTCGGTGGCGGGCATGTTCCGCAGGAAAGGCATCGCGGACCTGCTGCACGCGTTCGCTCAGGTTTGCTCGGAGGCGCGCGACGCGCCCGAGTTCATGAAAGACCCGCACCTGTACCTGGTCGGCGACGGTCCGGATCGCATGTCGATGGAAGAGCTCGCGGCAGAACTCGGCATCTCGGATGCCGTGCACTTCGTCGGGTTCGTGGCGGACCCGCGCCCGTATCTCGCGCAGACCGATGTCTTCGCGCTGGCTTCGCACTCCGATCCGTGTCCGCTCGCGATCGCCGAAGCGCGCGAGGCGGGTTGCGCGATCGTCGGCACGCGCGCCGGCGGCATCCCGGAACTGCTCGAAGGCGGCGCGGCCGGCGTGCTCGTCGATCCGGGCGAGCCGCAGCAGCTCGCCACCAAGTTGCGCTGGCTCCTGATGGACACGCACGCGCGGGCGCAACTCGGCGCGCGCGCGAAGCGCAATCTCGAGAGCCTGTCGGTCGAGCGCGTCGCCCGCGAGTACATGGCGATCTACCAGCGCACGCTTGCCGAGCGCGTGGCGATGGACGAGCGGCGTGCAGCGCAGGGCGCGCGGCGTGCCCCGGACGGTGCGATATGAGCCGGAATCCCGCGCGCGACATGCCACCGCCGTGCCGCCCGGATCCGGGCGGCGACCGGACATCGAATCTTGCGGCGATCCTTACGGATCGCCGTTTTGCATTCAGGCGGCACGAAATCGTTTGCGCGGCAATGCAGCACAGTTACCGGGCGCACGTGAGCAGACAATACGCCCTTCTGCAAGCCAAAGCGTTCGGGTGCGCACAGAAGGACCAGTGGATGCTTGGTCAAATGAATGCGAGACCGATTCGATTTCCGAAACGATTCGAGACTCGCCGCGCAAGCGGAACATGCCTCGCCGCCTTTCTTCAGTTTCACTGACGAAAGGCGGCGTGTGCGCGGACGATCGCCGTGATTCGTCCGACGAAGCAGGCGCGACAAACGAGGCTGTTGAAGCCGATGAAGCTGACGATTCCGAGCGTCGCTTCCAACGTGAGCGGGCAGAGAGCGGGAGGGAAGGTCGCGGTGGATACACAAAGGGCGCGGGGCGATATGTGCGGACGACCGCTGTTGCGGACGAATCGAGAGGGAATACCCTGTCAGGACTTTCCCAACTGGATTTCGAATGAGCGAAGACGCAACGTATCAGGCACGGCAAATGCCCCTTGGGGGCCGTTGCCGAGCTTTTCGCAGCTTGGGGAAGCGCGAAGGCGATGCGCGAGAGGCATACGGCTACGGTCATGCGCAAGGGGAGAAGCGTGATGGATGAAAACAAAGAGCGGTCGCTGGTGGCGAAGGTGATGGACGGGCTCGTCTCCGGCATCGTCGAGCAGAAATATGGCGCGATACTGCCGCCACAGGACATTTTGTCCAAGGAATTCGACGTCAGCCGCACCGTAATGCGCGAGGCGCTCAGTATGCTGCTCGCCCGCCATATGCTCGACGTGAGGCCGAAGACCGGCACGCGCATCCGCCCGATGAGCGACTGGCGGCTGATCGACGAGGATGTGGTGAGCTGGCGCTTTCGTGCAAAGCCGGATCAGACGTTTCTCCGCGATGTAATCGAATTCCGTATGCTGATCGAGCCGCGCGCGGCAGCGCTTGCTGCGGTGCGTGCGACGCCCGAGGAGGTCGCCGGCATCCGCGATGCGCTCGACTCGCTCGGGCGCCTGCAGGTCGGCGAACCGGAATACCAGGCCGCCGACGAGGCGCTGCACACGCGCATTGTCGGCGCGAGCGGCAACCAGTTCTTCCGCCAGATGACCGCGATCGTGCGCGGTGCGCTGGTGACGGTAAATCCGATCGTCGACGGCATCGAGTCGGTGCGGGAGGCCACGCTCGCAGCGCAGCGCAGCGTGGTCGAGGCGATCGAGGCAAAGGACGCCCAGGGCGCCGAGCGCGCGACACGCGCGCTGATCGGTATGGCCGCCGAGGAAGTGGGGCGTGCGTTCGCGCTGGATCGAAGCGGCGAAAATCCGCCGATCGGGGCGTCGGCTTGAAAAGCGTCTGAAGATCGAGCGGTGCTGTAAAGAAACCGGGGCTTGCCCCTAATGCCGTTCAGTTAAGCACTGGACGGCATTTTAATTTTGGTGCGGGAAGTGGTTGTAAACGTTGCGCCGAGCTGTTAACTTTTCGGAGCGATGCTTGCCAGCCACCTCACCTACCTGATCGAAGCGCAGCAGCCGGCCGACCTGCGACAGTTGGCCGAACATCTGCCCTACGAGTGGATCGACCGTGCGGTCCAGGCGACCGGCACAGCGAGTATCCGGCGCCGTCGCCTACCGGCTGAACAGGTGGTGTGGCTGGTGATCGCACTGGCAATGTACCGGCACTGGTCGATCAGCGAGGTGCTCGACAGTCTC